>JBBRYC010000101.1:0-19325 GCA_038238025.1 Chthoniobacterales bacterium | reverse complement strand
GCCGTGCGTGGGGGGCGGGGGGGGTACCGCCACCCCGGGGCGCTTTGGGGGCGTGGCAACCGGGCCCGGTGGTCGCGTTCCACCGGGTTGCGCCACACGCGGCGTCATGCGGTTTTTCACGCCACCGGATAAGGCCGTGCTTTTTTCAACCGCGTCAGCGTTTGTGGACCACCCCGTGCAACACCCGCTGCAGCAATTCATCGCCAGTGAGCCGGTGTGCGGCGTCGTGCGGGCAGGAGGAGACGCACATGGGCGCGGGCGTGGAGCGCGCGTTTGCGGAATCGCACAGGTCGCAGTTCACAGCCTTGGGTGGCGCGATCCTCACTGTCCGGCCCGGATGTGTGTGGTCCGGCGCCTCGTAGATGCGGTGCTGATTTGGCACCATGAAGATGCTTCCGTAAGGGCAGTTTTGCGCGCACAGGCCGCAGCCGATGCAGTGATCCTCGATGACGATTTGGAGGTGCTTCCCGCGGTGGATGGAGTCCACGGGGCAGCCCGTCATGCAGTGCGGATCGGCGCAGGAGCGGCACGACGTGGCGATGAGCATGTTTCCAAATTGCAGCCCGTCGCGGAGCAGCCGCGTGACGGGCACGCCGTGCGATTCCGTGCCGTGCTGCTGGACGCAGCCGCGCGTGCATTCATCGCACCGCGTGCAGAGATCGAGATCGAGCGCGAGGATGCTCCTGCCCTCGTAAAGTCCCTGCGCCACATATTCCGAACGCAGCGGATCGGCCTCGAGATTTTCCCGCAGCCGCGCGAGCGAAATCCCGACGAGCCTCTGCCGCACCGCCGGAAATTCGCGGATCATTTCGAGGAAAGTGATCCGGTTCACGCGCGCGAGTTCGACGAAGTTCAGCGCCGAACACGTGGCCATGCGCTGCCCGGCGGGAATCGCGTCCTTCAGCCTCTCGCCGGCGGCTTCGAGTTTTTCCCCGAGTAACGCCTCCACTTCGTCGGGCGTCCGGCGCAGATCATCCGGCGAAAGTGCGAGCAGTCCGATCTCGCCGAGGATCGCGCCGGGGCCGGCGGACAGCACCTTCATCTCGCGCTCGTGCCTGCGGACGCCGACGCGCACATGCCCGAGACGGAGGACATACATCGCATCCGCAAGATCACCCTGCCGGAAAATGTCCTGCCCAGGGCTCACGCTGACGAAGCTGATGCGCGGGCGGAGGAATTCCACAACGCGCTTGAACTCGGCATCGCCGATGCCGTCGAACAGGTCGGAATTCCGCAGCGCGACATCGAGGGTGCGCTCGCGATACTTGGCCTCGAATTTATCCCGCAGGCTCGGGAGTCTCATCAGCCGATCAAGGACGTTGCGGCGCAATTCCCAGACCTCGCCGGGCTCGATGGCATTCACGGTGGCATTGCGCGGCGAACCGCTCAGGCATGCCATCTCGCCGAATATAAGATCCGCCGGCCCAAGCTCGAATGACACGCCGGACTTCGACGCCTTCCCGCCTTTCCCCGCCTGAGTCGCGCCGACCTTCACCGCGAGCCGTCCGCCTTTGATGAGGAATGCCGTGTTGCCCGGATCGCCCTCGCGGAAAAGAACGTCGCCTGCCCCGAGCTTCCTGCGAATGACGAGACCCTGCTGCCAGAGGAGGAACTTCGGCGGGATGCCGGCGAAGAGCGGATCGGATACCAGTTCCGCCGCGGACAGGACTTCCTTCGACTTGTCATTCGGCGAGACTTGGATCCTCGCGCTGGGCTGGAAAGTGATCGCGCTTGTCGGGCAGGACACCATGCACTCGCCGCACTGCACGCAGTCGGAGTTTCCCATCGGATCGTTGAGATCAAAACTGATGCCCGCATTGATCCCCTTGCCGGTGCGTCCGACGATGTTGTTCGCGCGCACTTCGCCGCAGCCTCGGATGCAGCGGTCGCACATGATGCACGCGCTGTGATCCACGAGGAAGACCGGCGACGATGCATCGAGCCCGCGCCTGCCGACATGCGGCGGTGGCTGCGGCGCGGGATCGGAAAAGACATCGAGCGCGATCCGCGACGGCTCCGCGTGGCAGCGGCCGACCATGCGGCCGAGTTCGTTGAAAGGCGCGAGTTCCTTTTCGAGCGAAGGCGGCTCGGCGGGCTTGAGATGATCCACGGCGAGGAGTTCCGTGAGCACTTTCACCGTCCCGCGGACGCGATCACCGTCGGCGCCCTCGGCGTTCATCGTGAAGACTTCCATGCCCTCCTTCACCTGATGCTGGCACGCCGGGAGCAGCTTCCGCTCGGCGGCGCGCTTGCCGCGTTTTTGCCCGTAGATCTGCACGACGCACAGGCGGCAGACGCCGACCGGAGTCATGTGCGGCTGGTGGCAAAGCGTCGGGATCGGGATCTTCGCCTCGTCGCCGACCTCCTTCACGTAGAGCTGCGCCGCGGCGTCGTAGATCGTCGTGTAGCGCGGCGTCGTGCGACCCTCGATGTCCTGCACGATGTTGCCGTCCGCGTCCTTCAGCGGCTCGGCGAGCGGGACTGTCACCGACTGTCCGTCAATCTGGAGCGTGACGGTCTTGCGGTAGTCCGACTCGGTTGGCGAATCGAGCCGCACAAGCTGCCCGTCAATGTCGCGGCTGAAAAGTCCCTCGTCATCATCGCGGACGAAAAGTCCCTCTGGCTCGTCCCGCTCCACGGGCATGATTGTTCCGTCATCGGGGCCAGGCATCAGCTTGCGTCTCCTTTCGGTTGCGCGGCACCGGCGAGATGCCGCGCGATGTCATCGGGGAAAAAATTGATCAGCGTGCGCCACGGCATCGGCACCGAGCGGCCGAGCCCGCAGATCGAGGCCATCTCGATCGCCTTGCCGAGTTCGAGGATGAGCGGCGTGATGTCGTTCTTCCAGCGATCCGCCGCGATGCCGCCGCCGAGGAGGTGAGTGCCGAGCGATGCGAACTTTTGCGATCCCGTGCGGCACGGCACGCATTTGCCGCAGGACTCGTTGCGGAAAAATTCCGCGGACTTCACCGCTTCGCCGGCCATGTCGCGACCCTCGGCGTACACGACGAGCCCCGCGCCGAGCGCCTGCGTGGGACTCAGCGCGCGGAAAAGATTCAGCTCCAGTTCGAGATCGAGGATGTCGAGTTCCGTGGCCGCGGGATCGAATCCGCGCCGCGCCGCGAGCGCCTGCCATTCCTTTTTTTCCGTGTGATTGCGCGGCAGTCCGCGCGCTGCGGTGAGCTTCGCCGGCAGGAATCCACCCGACGGCCCCGAGGGCGCGAAGGCTTTCAATTTTTGATCTCCCGCCATGCCCCCGCAGTACTGCTCACCGTGGATGAGTTCGCGCAGCGTGAGGCCCATCGGCACCTCGAAGACGCCGGGCCTCTTCACATCGCCGGAGACGGAAAAAAATCGCCGGCCCTGCCAGGTGTTCACGCCCTGCGCCGCGTAAGTTTTTCCACCGTGGATCAAAATGTATGGCACCCACGCGAAGGTCTCCACATTGCTCACAAGCGTCGGCAGATCGATCAGGCCGTTGGTCTCCAGCTTCGGCGGCATGTTGCGCGGCTCGCCGCGACGGTCGGACATCGCCTCGATGAGCGCGCTCTGCTCGCCGCAGATGTAGCCGCCGGGACTCACGAAGACCGAAATCGGAAACGGCCTGCCGAGCGCCGTCGCATTCGCGCCGCAGAATCCCATCGCCTCCGCGCGGCGAATCTCCGTCTCGCACGCCGCGATCTGCTCGGCGTATTCGTGCCGGATGTAGATGAAACCCTGCGACGCCTCCGTGATCAGCCCCGCGAGGATCACGCCCTCGACGATCGTGTGCGGCGCGCGGAGCAGGAGTTCGCGATCCTTGAAAGTCGCAGGCTCGCTCTCGTCGCCATTCACCACGATGAACGCGCGATCGTCCGTCCCCCGCTGGCGCGCGCCGCGCACGGCATCGCGCACGTCCTTCCATTTTTGCACGGCGGGGATTCCCGCGCCGCCGAGGCCGCGGAGGTCGGCGGCCTTGAGTTCGTCGAGCAGCGCATCGGACCATCCGCCGAGCGACGGATCATTCGCCCAGTCGGCTGCCGCCTGCCATGCGAGCACCGCATCGGACACCTCGTCGTCCGCTGAAAATCCGGCACCCGGCTGGCCCATGGCACCGCGGCGGAACTGCTCCAGCCTGTCGCTCCCCCACTTGCGCTTCTCCGCAAAAATGCGGCCCGCGGATGCGATGGCCGCATTGCGCGCGGCGATCGCCTTTTGCACTCCGAGATATTCCGGCGCATTGCCGCGGTACGCATCGATTATCCAGTCGCCGGCGGAATATTTTTGATCCGCATCGAGGTCGCACGCAGGCGGCAAACCGTCCCGGCACGCACCGAGGATCGCCTTCAGATCCTCCGCCGTGCGACCGAGAAAATACGACTCATGCTCCGCACCGCGGACTTCCACACACGCCGCCGGCGCGCGGTCGCAGCGCCCGAGGCATGACACGCCTTCCACAGCAAGATCGCCATCCGCCGTCGCCCCGATGTCGCGCAGGATCGCCGCCGAACCCGCGAGATGGCACGCCATGTCGCGGCACACGCGCAGGGTGATTTTTTTCGGCGGCGACAGCCGGAAGTGCGGGAAGAAACTCGCCACC
Source organism: Chthoniobacterales bacterium (assembly GCA_038238025.1). GTDB lineage: Bacteria > Verrucomicrobiota > Verrucomicrobiia > Chthoniobacterales > Chthoniobacteraceae > SXWH01. Next base: position 14,746 of record JBBRYC010000101.1, on the reverse strand, counting down.
GCCTGCAAGCGGTTCAGCGGCGTGCCGGAGTCCTTCGCATATTCCTCCAGCGCCTCGCGCTTCAGGAATCCAAACTCGCGCTGGATCCGCGTGAGTGCGGGGACAAGCGTCGCCTCATACGCCGGACGCACCTCGCGGCTGCTCATGCGCGCAGACCTCCAAGGATGCCATAGCCGGTGTGTGCGACGCCGGTGTCCTGCAAATCGGAGGAGGCGAACTGCGATTTGCTCTCGCAGCAGAGTTCTCGGGCAAAGGGCAACACAGCCGCGTTTCTAACAGGCGGCGAAATGCGGTCAAAACGAATTCGTCGGCCATTGCCGATTGCCCTGCTTTCACATGCCCGGCGTCGTGTCAGAAATGAAACGATGGCCGGAGGAGGCTTCAACCCGGCTGCACGCCAAGGCAGGCTCGGGAAAGTCGCGGGATACTTCTTGCAATGAATCCCCGGACCGGTCACGGGTGCAGGCGTTCCCCGGTATGAATCCTTACCTGAAATGGATCGTGGATGGCACGTCGCACGCGAGGTGGCAGCGCCTTGCGGGGACTCGTCCGGTGACCCCCGTTTTTCCAGCAGCAGCAATGCCTGCAAATCGCCTGCCCGATGATTCAACCGACCATGAACACGCCATCACCCACAGAGCCTCAAACAGATGCCGGCATGAAGACCACACCCCGCCACCGCCGCCTCCAATCACGCGTGACGCTTCGAATATTCAGACTGTCCCTCGTTTCCTCTCGTTTCCTAGTCCCGTCCCTCGTTTCCGTGCAGGAGTCCGGAGCGGGCTCGCGATGCATCCGCAGGTGGCAATCGAATCTGTGATCGCGCGAACCCTGCCGGATCCAGCCCTCGGTACTTTTGTTCAAAATGAATAGGACACGCCCATGAGTGATCGATCGCAATGGAAAATGCTCCACCTTCTCTATTGCTACGGGCATCCGCACCTCGGCCTCGGCGAGCTTCGACAGGCTGGGATTGATTGCTACAATGACACGATCCAGCATCTCATTGACAAGCAGGCCGTCGAGAGAGGGGCATCGGACACCTATCAGCTCAGCCCTGCGGCCAGGGCAATCCTAGAGACCTGCATCGTGGCCAATCGCAGATGGAGCGGCGATGACATGCGCGTGGATTACCCGGAGGGATTCGTGATCATGCCGTTCAGCGAATCCTGGTCTGATCGCCTTTATCGCGAGATGATCGAGCCGGCACTGATAGCAACCGGCATGAGTTGTGTGCGCGGCGACACTGCGGTGCGCGTAGGCGACCTCAATAGGAACATCTGGGATTCCATCATGCGAGCCGGCGTCGTGATTGCGGAAGTGTCGGTACCTAATCCGAATGTCTTTTATGAATTGGGGCTGGCCCACGCCCTGGGGAAGGATGTGTTCATCCTCAAACAGAAAGATGCCAGGACGCCGGCAGATTTCGGAGGGGCGCATTATTACGAGTATGATCTCGACCAACTGGACGATGGACGGCAGAGACTGTCAGCCGAGCTTCAGAAATGGGCCGATTCGGTCCACGCGACCGGAGTGAAACAGTTGGAACGGTAATTAACTGCATCAATCGGATTCCGACACAACAGCAGGAAAAATTATGAACAATTCGTCAAACCAACCTGATTCGAGAGCCGACCTAACGGCAGCCCGACTAAAGGCAGCAAAGATTCTCGCAGACAAGTCGTCTTGTCCTCCGTTCAAGGAGGTCGAATCACTCGTCAAGGATCTCAAGGGTGGCCTTGACTTCGGCCTCGCCCGGAAGCTGATCGCCGAGGTCAAACCAACAGACTTGAAACCGGAGGAGTCGGTGTGGCTTATCCAGCAATTGACATTGTGTATCTACTCGGCAGCCAAACTAAAGGCAGCGAAGATTCTCGCAGACAAGTCCTCTTGTACCCCATTCAAGGAGTTCAAGTCACTCGTCAAGGATCTCAAAGGGGGCCTTGACTTCGGCCTTACCCGAAAGCTGATCGCCGAGGTCAGGCCAGCAGACTTAGAAGCGGGGGAGTCTGTCTGGCTGACCCAGCAACTGGCATTATGCACCTACAAAGACGAAGAACTTCTGCCATCAGAGCGTTTCGCACAGGCCCTTGAGCTCCTCAAAGGAGTCGGACTGCCTCCACCAAATAAGGATAATCCTGCGATATACCCACCAGACACCTTGCCCGAAACGCTGGCGTTGGGCGGTGCAGTGTACAAGAGAATGTTTGAATCCGACGGGCAGTTGGAAAACCTGCACAATTCCCTCAGCCTGTACCGCGCGGCTTGGAAACAAGACCCAAAGAAGGACATGGGTTATGGCGGTGTGAATGCCGCCTATGTACTGGATCTGCTTGCGTCCCGGCTCGAGTTGGTGGCCAGGCGTACGGGCATGACATCTGATGAAGCGAAACGGCTGCGGGAGGAAGCCAGGAAGCTCCGCAAGGAAATGGCGGAAGCGCTTCCGGTATTCGCCATGGAAATTGAAGAAGAGGAGGCACGGGCAGGAAAGCCTGTCCAGTTACTCGCAGATCAATATTGGTATGCGGTCACGCTCGCGGAAATCCACATGGGCCTGAGCGATTACCCGAACACCGCCAAGTGGCTGACCAAAGCAAGACAGATCGATAGTGTTGAATGGGAGAAACAAACCACCTTCCGCCAGTTGCTGACCCTTGCACGAGTGCAGGAACACTGCCCTCCCCCGCCGGATGAAACGATGAAGGCCACTCAATGGCGTGAGCCTTGGAAGACGCTGGCGCAGTTTCTTGAAACGGGAGCGGAGGAGGCATTTTCCTGCTGGCGGGGCAAGGTGGGGCTGGCGTTGTCGGGTGGGGGGTTCCGTGCTTCATTTTTCCACCTGGGCGTGCTGGCGCGTCTGGCCGAGATGGATGTGCTGAGATGTGTCGAAGTGCTGTCAACCGTATCCGGCGGCAGCATCGTCGGCGCGCACTATTATCTGGAAGTGCAGAACCTTTTGAAGACACGCGAAGACGGTGAGATTACCCGTGAGGACTACATTGACATCGTGCGATCGGTGCAGGAGCAATTCCTAAAGGGTGTGCAGCAGAATCTGCGCACCCGCGTGATGACCAATCTGGGCTGCACCCTGAAAATGCTGAGGCCCGCCTGGATGGGATCGGGAACTTTCACGCGGAGCCACCGTCTGGGTGAACTTTATGAGGAGGCTCTCTATGCCTCGGTCCGGGACAGGCACACGGCGGGCAATCCCCGGACCATGCCTAGTCTGCTCATCCAGCCGAAGGGTGAAATGGATGGCGAAACATTCAGGCCAAAATTCTCCAATTGGCGCCGCCGCGCGAAGGTGCCGGTGCTATTGCTAAATTCCACGTCGCTTAACTCCGGTCATAATTGGCAATTTACAGGGAGCTGGATGGGCGAACCGCCAGGGTTGATGGGGAAAGAGGTGAACCTCAATGCGCGCTATCGGCGCCTGTATTATTCGGAAGCGCCTACGCAGGCGCAGCAGAATTTCCGCCTCGGCCACGCCGTGGCTGCTTCTGCCTGCGTGCCGGGCATGTTTGAGCCACTGGAGATTGCGGGACTCTACCCGGGCCGGACGGTGCGACTGGTGGATGGTGGCGTGCATGACAACCAAGGCGTGGCAGGATTGCTGGATGAATCCTGCACTTTTATCCTGTGCAGCGATGCCTGCGGGCAGATGGGCGACGAGGCGTCACCCGCAAATGGGACGCTCGGAGTGCCAATGCGGTCCAACTCAATCCTGATGGATCGGGTCCGTGAGGCCGAATATCAGGATCTCGAGGCGCGGGTGCAAAATCGCGCCCTGCAGGGACTGTTCTTCATTCATATGAAACAGGATCTTGTCCCTGCCGGCATTGACTGGATCGGATGCCAGGAACCGGGCTCCGAACCGCCGGTATCCAACACAACTCCGTATGGAGTGGATCGCGATATCCAGCGCAAACTGGCAGGAATTCGCACGGATTTGGATTCATTCACCGAAGTCGAGGCCTTTTCACTGATGCTGAGCGGCTATCTGATGACTGAACATCAATTCCAAAAACTTGATAAGCAACATGTGAAACAGGGAGGGACCGGCACATGGGGTGGATTCGACGTGAACGCGGGCCGGCAGGACTGGCAGTTCTTGGAACTGGAAGGAATCATTGGCAAACCGGCGGGCAGCTCGGACATGCGCCGTGACGATCTCGGAACACAGCTCCAAGTGGGCTCCATGGTGGTCTTCAAAGTCTGGCACCTGATACCCGCGCTTCGCGATCTCGCCGTCGCACTGGCCTGTATAACAGTGGTGACGCTGATCTGGTTTGTGATCACAAACTGGGGCGAAAAAATTGACTTTGGGTCATGGACGGTTGCCAGTCTGGTCGTGGGAATCCTGCTCTTCGGAGCGGGACTTGCGAGTCCCGCGCTTAAGTGGCTGAACCCGCAAAAAGCAATGCAAAGCTGGTTGATGAAATTCTGCCTCGCAATGGGCGCGTGGATCGTTACGAACATTCACGTCTGCATTATAGATCCTATCTTCCTGGCGCGTGGAAAACTCGCACGGCTCTTGAAGCTGCCGTCCAAGTAGGCATCTGCGCTAGGAACAGAACCTGAATATCCAGGTCGCCGCGCAAACGGAAACTGAGGGTCGAAGCGCCTTCATGGTTATCGCGTTTGCGATCTTGCCATTGATTGGTTCGTTTAGCGGGTCGGGCGTGGCGCGCTCGCCCTGCCCGCGCAGTTCGGCGACATTTCGCCGATGGACATGTCCGCCATCACTCGACAAATCTCGAAGTTCAAATCGTAAGTCGGATACGCCCACCACCGGCGCAAAGGATTCCGAAAAGCTACTTCTTCCCCAACGCCTCCGCCCGCCTCCGCCACTCCGCTTCCTCGCTGACAAGGCCGCGCTTTTTTGCAAAGTCGGCCAGCGCGGCATAGCGGGTCACCGGGTCGAGGTTGCACGCCCACCAGATTTTCAGATCGCACTCGGCGCAGAACGGCATGGGGCCGCGATCGGTCTCGGGCAGGTTGTTCGAGCCATTCATGCCGCATTCATGGAGCGTGCAGTGCGCGATGCCAAACATGTGGCCCGTCTCGTGCAGGGCAACCTTTAGCGTGCGGCGCAGGACGGTGATGTAGTCTTTCTCCGCATCGCCATAGCGGGCGAGCGACCACACACCGACACGTTCTCCCAGCGATGCCTGTCCGAATACGAAATTCCACGAGGACTCCGGAAAAAGATCCGTCGCGGTGAGACCGAGCAAGGCAACGGCATCGCGTGGGCGGCGCTTCGGCAGCAGATCGTCGAGAATGTAGGCGGTGTGGAATTGCTTCACGCCCCACGAGGGATGCGTGCGCCGCGCACGCGCGGGAACGGCGGAATCCGGCAGAGGTTCGAGCGTCTTCACTTTCATACCGAAGAAGACAGCCATCGCCTCCGCCGTGTCCTTCACCAGTGCGTCCTGAGCCCTCGTAAAATCGCCGATGGGCAGGATGTAAAGTGTGGTGCGTTCTGCGGTCGGGCGATTGGGATTTGCGGCGACGTATTGTTCAAACGTCTGCCCGTCCTCACGGTGTTCCGCCAGCCAGTCTCCCGGCGTGGGCGGAGTTTTCTTCTGCATCAGCGGGCGGAGCTTCTCCGCCGCAGCCCGCAGTGGGGAAAGCGGCAGTGTTTTCTCCGCAGCGAAGGCGACGGACGCAACGAGAGCGATGATCGTAGCAAGCCAGCCCTTCATGCCACGAGCATGATTTTGCATGGCGGCATCTCTTCAATCCGACCTTACGCCCGCCGCTCTTTGATCGCCGCGAGGATCTCCGCGACGACTTCCCCGCGCGGCTTCGCGCCGAGGTGGCCTTTGCCGTGGACGCGCACGCTCACGTTCCCCGCTTCGAGATCGCGCGGGCCGATGACGAGCATGTGGTGGACTTTCATCTGCTCGGCGTTCGCGACCTTCGCCTTGATGGGATCGGACGTGATGTCGAGCGCGGCGCGCACGCCTTCCGCGCGGAGTTCGGCGACCAGCGCCTTGGCGGCGACGACGAGCGGTTCCTCCGTGCCGAAGGTGAGCACGCGCACTTGCTCGGGCGCGAGCCACAGCGGGAAATTCCCGGCGTAGTGTTCGATCAGGAAGCCGATGAAGCGCTCGTGTGTGCCGAGCGGCGCGCGGTGGATGCAGAGCGGCGTGGCGTCGGTGTTGTCGCGCGTCCGGTATTTGAGGCCGAAGCGCGCGGGCACGGCGAAGTCCACCTGGTTCGTGGCGAGCGTGAATTCCTTGCCGATGATGTTCCAGATCTGGATGTCAATCTTCGGGCCGTAAAAGGCGGCTTCATTCGCCACTTCCACAAAGGGCGCGCCGGACGCGACGAGGACATCGCGGACCATCTTCTCGGTCTTGAGCCAGAGGTCGGACTGGTCCACGAATTTCTTGCCGAGTTCCTTCGGGTCGTGGGTGCTGAAGCGGAACTGGTAGCGCTCGATTCCGAAGATGCTGAAGTATTTCAGATACATCTCGTTCACGGCCTGAAACTCGGACGCGAACTGCTCCTCGGTGCAGTAGATGTGCGCGTCATTCATCTGCATGGCCCTCACGCGCATGAGGCCGAAAAGTTCGCCGCTCTGCTCGTAGCGGTAGCAGGTGCCGTATTCGGCGAGGCGCAGCGGCAGGTCGCGGTAGCTGCGCGGCACCGCCCCGAAGAGCTTGTGGTGGTGCGGGCAGTTCATGGCCTTGAGGTAGTAGCGATCCGGCTCGCCGAATTTCCTCAGCTCCTCGCGCAATGCGGACAGCTCATCGAACGCGGTCGCGATCTCCGACGGCGCAGAATCGGCCTTCACGGCCTGTTCAATCAGGTCGAACTCTTCGGCTTTTAAGGTGGCAGACATCGCCACAAATTAACGGCATGCATTGCGCAAAGGAAACATCAAACTCGGAGGTGCCACGGAATGAGAACAATTGTTCCACTGAAAAACGCAGCGAGCTTTACACGAAAGAACATCCCCGCTAAGTTCACGACCGTGAATCCGCACAACCTCATCACCGTGAACCCGGAGATTCGTGGCGGCACACCCGTGTTCAAGGGCACGCGCGTGCCGGTGAAGACTCTGATCGATTACCTCGCCGACAGCCTCCCGCTGGATTATTTCCTTCAGTCCTTCCCGTCCGTCCTGCGGAAACTGGGCATCGCGATTCCAGCCACAGTGCCGAGGAAGGTGAGCGTCAAAGCGCATAATTATCGCTAACGAAGTCGATACCAGTAAATCGAATCTCAAATGACTTATGAACGCGGCTGAATTGTCAAACATGTTTCGGACGATTCGCGAGAAATTAGCACCACCGTCCATAGGTGTGTGGTTTCAAGAATTGGAAAGCGAGATAGACAACACCGGGAAAGCTTACTGGCAACTAAAGGGGGAACCAATCATAAGCCCTGAATATTATCGTCTCGTTGGTTATGACATTGAATCACACATGCCGGCAAATCGGATGGACGTTGTCGCCCCCGGTCACCGTCATTCTGTGGCCAAGAAAATTTATAAAGCCATTCATGATCCTTCCGGGCTTCCCCACGAATGCACGTTCCAAGTAGTCCATCCCGAGAAGGATGGCCGGAGTTCATCTCGTTGGATTCTTGCACGGGCATCACGACTTCAACAAAACAGCAGAACATTTTTGGCATCTTGGAATACAGATATCACCGACCTTCGCGAAAGGGAGGCATTTTATGAAAAGGTGCTCGCAACAATTCCTGGCTTTGTTTTCCTAAAGGAATTTGATAGTGCGACGAACGGAGGAGTTTTTCGCTTTAGCTATTGCAATGAACGCCTCACAGAAGAACTTAAGAAATGCCCTACCAAAGATGATGGCTCCCGGAGTTCTACGGATTTCTACGTGGGGAAAACAGACTTCGATTTCTTTCCAAACGAACAAGCCGAGAATTTCCGTCGGAACGATCTTAAGGCATTTCATGCGGGAGGCCAGCAAATCACGATTGCCGAGGAGCAATTCACCCCGCAAGCCGTCATTCCAAATGCCAAGACACTAACAACAGTAAAAGTCCGCTTTGATACTCTTGACCATAATGGTTCGCGCTCAAACTGTGTCTTGGGAGTGGCAATTGATTTGTCAAGTGTGATGCAACTGCTGCGGGCTGCTGTAGATGCCTGCAATGATGCGATATTTATCAAAGATACAGAACATCGATACGTTTACGTCAATCAGACGTTCCGAGCTTTTATTGGAGTGGATGAACACTTCATAGTTGAAGGCAAGACTTTCAAGGAAATTCAGGAACAACGATATATCGGCTCATTTCCTTCAGGACTCAGAGACCTTATTGCTACAATAGAGCAAAATGACCGGCTACTTCTTGAAGGTGGAGAATCGATAGATAAAGAGCAGCTTGCCTTTTATTCGGATAAAAAGGTGTGGCGATTAGAAAAGAGAAGAGTTGGCTTTAAGGAGAAGGGGTTTCACGTTCTTGGAGTTGCTAGACACAAATTGGATCCCCAGAGAATCAACACACAAATCATCAAAAACAGCCCTCAATTCATCTGTATCAAGGATTCGGATTTGAGAGTTATCCATTGCAATTGGAATTTTGCACAGCGCAGGAACCGACCGATTGAAGAGTGTTTCGGGAAAACGGATTTCGATTTTTGGCCAGAAGATAAATACCCAGGGCAAGCAATTCGCTTTCAAGAGCGAGATCGTGAAGTGCTCAAATTGCTCCCAGAGATTGAGGCATTAGAAATTGACACGACTCTCTCAGATTCTGAAAAGCGGAAATGGCGGCGTGATATTTTGAGTCAACATACTTCCTACGAGGAATTCTGCGGCGTTGAAGAGATGATGCCTGACGGAAGCACGCGACTTGTTACACACCACCTTGTAACCACTAAGTGGCCTGATCGGATAAACGGGGAACCCGTCCTTCATGTATTGTATGCCGATGATACCGACGCAAAGATTGGTTTGAAGGAGGCTGTGAGCAACCTAGAGATATGGCATCGATATACTATACACGCCATCGGAAACGAGACAGCGCCACTTTTGGGAGCCCTTCTTGAAGTGAAGAAACTTTTACAACAGGTTGACTCTGGGCACCACATTTCTAGGGATGACATTCAAAGTGTTCACAACAAACTTCTCTTTGGAAAGCACGGTATGGACTTTTACGTCAACAATCATCTTAAATTTATCAGCGGGAAATTTGATCTCAGCCGAAAGATATCTATTGGGGAACTTGTCAGAAAAAAAATCTCGGAATTTGATGATATCAATGTCGAATACGCAAAATTCACCGATTGTGAGATCGAACCGGGTTCAATTGAGGCGAGAACACATGCAGATGAAGTGTTTTTGAAAGCCGCTGTAACCGAAATGCTTCGCAATGCTTTGAAAGCTACGGAGAGGCGCTATGGCGAAGGCTTTTCTTCACCGAACGAAGCAACTCTTCGTGGCGCAATTCGCGTTAAATGTCGTTTACGGCCTAGTGCGGGACGCATTAAGCAAGAGTGCATAGTCGTTTCTGTCCAAGATAATGGGGATGGATGCGTGGAAGGTTCTGTATCCCAACAGAAGCTTCAGGCAGCTTTTGAACGGGTTTACGGCGAACAGTTCAATCATTCCCACGAATTCGGAATGCGTTTTCTGCATTCAGTCGCGAAGGGACATCGTGGTGAGTTGAACTTAACAGCAAAAATTGGCAGTCCCGTAGAATTCCACCTAGTCATTCCAATCAAAGAGTAATCACACGCATACAACATGAAGCCCAAAAACCGCATCCTGATAGTTGATGACCAACAAGCAGTAGGCACAACCGTTCGCGACCTTCTGCGCGACGACTTTAGCGCGACCATTAGAACAACCGTGGAGGAGGGCCGGAAGGAATTGCGAGAAGACATTGAGAAGGAAAATCCCCGTGAACGCTTCGCGGTTGCGATTTTCGACCTGAAGTTTTTGAACCTCGGGCTCGGAAAGGCAACTCTTGAGCAGAAGGAAAACGCTGGATTACTCTTGGTCAATGAAGCGAGGAATGATCCATTTCTCGAGTCGATAATAATGACCGTTATGCACGGAGATAAACCGGCTTCGTTGGCGCTTGAGAAAGGCGTGTTTCGTTACGTCAAAAAGACGAGTGAAGCTCCGGAATTGGTTTGGCTTGAAGCGCTCAAGTCGGCAGCATTAGAAGCCGAGGCAGTTAGAGAGCGATGGCTTGCCCTGTATGAAGATTTACAAGAATTCAAAGCAGCGATCGAAACCCTGAATAGCAGGAGTGCTTTGTCAGATTGCGACGCCTTGTCGCTTGGTCTTACGGCAAAAGATGCATTGCTGAACTTTAACCAACTCCTTCGCGCAAGGGGCCACCACCCTTAATAGGGTAACAAATCACTTGACTACACCACTAATCAGATAAGCCTGAGTGCATGAAAACGGAATTGCCTAAGACATTGCAGGAGACAATCGCCACTTTCTCCGACGAGGATCGCGCGTTTGAATTTGTGCGCGCGATGCGCTGGCCTGACGGCGTGGCAGCGTGCCACTTCTGCAAGTGCCGAGAGTCGTATTTCCTCGCCTCACGCAAGCTCTGGAAATGCCGTGACTGCCGAAAGGTTTTCAGCGTCCGCCTTGGAACGATCTTCGAGGACTCGCCCATCAAGCTCGGCAAGTGGATCGCTGCGCTCTGGCTCATCGCCAACGCGAAGAACGGGATCAGCAGCTACGAGATCGGGCGCGGCCTTGGCGTCACTCAGCGCACGGGCTGGTTTGTGCTTCAGCGCATCCGTCTTGCGATGCAGAATGGCTCGATAGAAAAGATGGCAGGGATCGTGGAAGCCGATGAATCATACATCGGCGCAAAAGCGCGCACGATGAACGCCAAACAGAAGGCGCGGAGGGTGGAGCAGTTCGGGCACTCAACCGGCGGCGCATCCATGACCGCCGTGCAGGGATTGCTGGAACGCAGCACACGCGACCGGGCATCCCGCGTCGTGATGAACGTCGTGAACACCACCAAGCGCCCCGAATTGCAGGGCAACGTGCGCAAGTATGTCGTGAAGGGTGCGGAGGTTCACACGGACGCCCTGAAGTCGTACAACGGCCTTGCCGAAGACTACGCGCACGAAGTCATTGACCACGCGAAAGCCTACGTGCGCGGGAATGTCCACACGAACGGTCTGGAGAACTTCTGGAGCCTGCTGAAGCGCACGATCAAGGGCACGTATGTCAGCGTCGAACCTTTCCACCTTTTCCGCTACCTCGACGAACAGGCTTTCCGGTTCAACGAGCGGAAGGACAACGATCAAGGGCGGTTTTTGAAAGCCATTGCAGGCATCATCGGAAAGCGGCTGACATGGAAGAAGCTGACGGGCGACGCCGACGGCCTTCCGGCAGCGTCGTAGGCGGCAGGAACGCGGCAAGCGAGGTAAGAAGAAGCGCACGGACAGCTTGGTGCTGTTGCTCGAAGAACTAGAGCGGGACGCCAGAGCGTTACGCTTGAAGTGCGAGGATGGATGGAAGCAAGCAGCATCTATTACGATAATCTAATGGACGGTTTTCTCTTTACATCGGCGTGTGCGCTGGCGGAACCGGATCAGAAATGAAATGCGGATCGTAAGTTCTGCGGACGCGCTTGGACTCCTTGAAATAGAGCCACCAGACTGTAAAAGAAATCATCTCTTTGATTACAAGCAATAGGATTCGGTACCAGAATTTAGGAGGAAGTTTGCCCCAAATTTCGTGGAGCGAAAGCATTTGAATGCCTTCAAAAAACAAGAATACGACAAGCCTGAATTTCAGGTAATGTGTGGCGACCGATTTACCTTTCGGGCTGCCGTGGAGGATTGCCAGACCGACGAAGAATCCGTAAATCATCAATACAGAAGCACCCATATTCTCCCATATCGTAGCATCCCGCAGAACCGGGAACCATTCAATAGCGCGCTTTGATCCTGTCCATGTCCAGTACATGCTTCCTATAGTGAAAATAGGAGTCGCTGCCGTGAGTATGCCGAAAAAAACCAGCCAGCCGCCAGTCGTCACGCTTTGCGGCGGCACGTGCTTAGTGTCTTCCGGCACGGTGAACTGCTTTGAACAAAGCGGGCACTGCATAAGTGTTCCCTGCGCGGCCTCGTTTGCTTCAAGCATCCCCTTGCAGTGGTGGCAGGCGAATTGAATCATGTGGTGTTTCAGGTATTCACCCCATCCAAACGAGGCGACGTACCCGCGATGCTGCCGGTCTTGCCTCAGCATTCAATCCTTTTTTTATTGTGCCCGTTGCACATCCGGGGCGACGAAGGCAGATGTTGACACGCGGGGCAACAGAGGGATCACTCCGCGGATGAAGCTCACATTGATCACTCTCCACTTCACAAAATGGGAGTTGGACAATCTACGGGCAGACTTGAAGCCGCTGATCGAGCAGCTAGAGGATGAGTGCGAAGTAATTGATCAAGGAATTTACTTGGCCGAGACGGATTCACAGGCAGGATTAATTGGCCTTGCCCGTCATCGTTTTCAAATCGAACAGATACCGTCTGCGATCGTGCCGTTTGACCTTGAACGCGGCCAAAGTGTTGGGAGTCAGCCGCCTCAAATCGTCCGTCGCCGGACGTGACCTTGCCGAGAACCGCGACAACGCCATCTAAAGCGTATTCAACATCCGCCGCCGCCTCTTTGGGGATTAAGGGGAGACTCCTTCGGAGAGCGGACAAAATGCGCGTCAGCCACGGGGCAAGATCGCTGTCTCCGTTCATCGTTGCGCCCTCCCGCGAATTCTGCCAATGTCCCGCCATGAGCGACACCGCCAAGCCAGAGCCGACACCCTACGAGAAGCTGTGCAACCTGACAAGGCAAGTGCTGTCCGTGCCGAAGAAGGAGATTGACCGCAGGGCGGAGGAGTGGAAGCGGGATCGGGCATCGAAGAAGGCGGGGAAGTAGGCTAGCCGGAGATCACTAGTTCGGGAGTCACCGAAAGGTTGATGTTGTGACGAATCAGAGAAAGGACACGTTTTCCGGCTGCGGTGGGAACGAGGCCGTTGCCTGCGCATTCTGCACAGTTGCGCCATTCCCCTCCGTAAAGCTCGCCAAGCTTGCCTTTGCATTCAGGGCAAGCCTGTTCTAGTTCGACAAGTTCTGCACTCATGCGTTTCGCTTTAGCCAAGCGTCCACTTCCTGAATCAGAGTAAAACCAATAGGCGTCACAGGATCAATTAGTTCGCGGGTAAAGGCTCCGGTAAATTCAATCTCTGTGTTTCCGGGCGCTACCTGCCAAACTGCCAGCTTAACGATCCCCTTGGATTGATCTTTGAATTCGTTATCGGTTTTACCCGCCAGATGCACCAACACGTTTCTAACAAGCGCCAACGCGTCAATATCACTGCCGCCGAGAATTGATCGGATATGGGAATCATCGGTTTGGAATGTTTTCTCGTATGATGCGCGAAAAGCCTTGCGGCTGCGAAATTTGAAAACGTTATGCCTTTTTTCGGCAGGCACGGCTGCTACCAGAGAGGGGTGCTCTCCTACGGCAGCCTTCCATAAATCCTCAACCACCACCTCGAAAGCCGTCCACGCTTGAATGACCATTGTCTGAAGCAGTCCATGCAAAGCTTGAGGCATAGTATCGAACTGCTCCCACATGGCGTCAGCGTTGCCCGTTGCTTCACGAAAATGATCGCACTTATCCTGAACTGAAAAGGACTCCTCCCGCTCTTGGTAATACTTCACGGCCAGATCAGGAATGGTAGGATTGCGGGGGTCGTCTGTGTTCAGTTCCACCATAGCCCTACTGCACGCAACTTTGAAATTCTCGCCGTCCATGAAGGCGTGACCAGGCACCAAGGCAATCCCATGCGCTCGGCGGATGTTCACCTCGTAAGCTTTCGCAACCTCAGCGATTTTGTCTGAGGCATACGCCCGCTTGGTCAGATCCTCCCAAGGTTGAATTTCCAACACGTCACGAAAATTGAGAGTGTGCATCCGTCCTGCGTAGCAGTGGCAGGCAAGCGCGATCCACCCGAAAATCACGGCAACACAGACACGCCAAGGCCGGTTGACAGCCTTGGCTTGCGTCTCAGCGATTTCGTCGCCGCTCTGGATTGCGTGCAGATGCACGCGCTTTTCTCGCCCTTCGCGGGTCGCGTGACAAAGGATTTATTTTTCCTGACGCTCTTTCCGCCTCTGTTTCCAGACCATTTTCGACGCCGCAGATCGCCATTGGCCGCGCTTTTCTCAGCTTAAATGCTGCGTTTTAGCTCACTCGCTGACAACGTAAATAACTTCCCGACAGTGATTTGACTATTGGCAGTACAGTCAAGTGATTTGTTACCCTTAATAGGGTATTCGCCGGGATACTTTCCATACACGCCTGACGCATGGCAGGATGTGCGTCGGGAGAATACGTTCGCCCCTAAAGATGCGGAGGGCGTTGGTGAACCGCGGATCTGCAAAACTACTCCGCGGCGTTCTTTTTCGCGTAGGCGGAAAGCTGCCGAGTCAGTTCGGCGATGCGCGCTTCGAGTTGCGCACGCCGCTCGCGGTGCTCGTCCATTTCCATCGGCGGGAACATGCTCTCCGCGTAATATGGCAGATGCCCGCTCGTGAGATACAGGTTCTCCCGCGCGAGGTGCGGCGTGCGGACGCGATCATAACCGCCGGCGAATTCCGTTTCCTTCGCGAGCTTTTCCAACTCCTCGATGAGCACCGTGCCGCGCGGCAGCCAGAGCGGGAGGCCGGGGCCCACGTCGTCGTCGAACGTGAAAAGCTCCAGCTCCTTGCCG
>JBBRYC010000100.1:0-19354 GCA_038238025.1 Chthoniobacterales bacterium | reverse complement strand
GGCGCCCTCGCCCCGTGGCTGGGGAGATCCTCGGGGCGAGGGCGCCCCTCCTCCCTGACCGCACCGCCGTTCCGGCAGTCTCATCGTGTAAATCGTATAACTTTCAGAGCACGCTTTGCAGTCGAAGGAAAAGCGGTGTCGAGCCACCGCAGTCCAAAGGCGGTGCCACATCCGCGCACGGACACTCCGCACTTGCCCCACGCGTGCGGCGCTTCGATAGTCCGCGCCCATTTTTATGAAACAAATCGGCATCGGCCTCGCAGGATTCGGCACCGTCGGCGCGGGTGTTTTCAAGCATCTCGCACACAACCGCGAACTGCTCTCGCAGCGCCTCGGGCTCGAACTCGCCGTGCGCCGCATCGCCGTGCGCGATCCGAAGAAGGTGCGCGAGGTGAAGGCGCCGGCGGAACTTTTCACGGCGCGCTGGCAGGATGTCGTGGACGATCCGCAGGTGCAGATCGTCGTGGAGCTCATGGGCGGCATCGAGGAGGCGCGGCAGCTCATCGTGCGCGCCATCGAGGCGGGGAAGACCGTCGTCACCGGCAACAAGGCGCTGCTCGCCGAGCATGGGAAGGAACTCTTCGACCTCGCGACTGCGCGCAAAGTGCCCATCTTTTTCGAGGCCGCGGTCGCGGGCGGAATCCCGATCATCAAGGCGATGCACGAGTCGTTTGTCGTGAATCACATCAAGTCCATCCACGGCATCATCAACGGCACGACGAACTACATCCTCACGCGCATGACCGAGGCCGGGCTCGACTACGCGGACGCGCTCGCCGAGGCGCAGGCGCAGGGCTACGCGGAGTCGGACCCCACGCTCGACGTGAACGGCTGGGATGCCGCGCACAAGGCAATCATCCTCGCTTCGCTTGCGTACGGCACATGGATTTGCCCGTCGAAGGTCTTCGTCGAGGGCATCGAAAAAGTCACCGCGCGGGACATTGGTTTTGCGAAAATGCTCGGCTACCGCATCAAACTGCTCGGCATCATCAAGGCCGACGCAAACGGGAGCATCGAGGTCCGCGTGCATCCCACGCTCATCCCGGAGAAGCATGTGCTCGCCAGCGTGAACGGCGTCTTCAACGCGCTCTGCGTCCACGGCGATGTCGTCGGTGAAACACTTTTCTACGGACGCGGCGCCGGGCAGGACCCGACCGCGAGCGCTGTCGTCGCCGATCTCGCCGAGGCCGCGCACGCACTCGACTCGAAGCGCCGCGACTTCGGCTTCATGCCGCACGGCCTCTACGGTGACTGCAAGCCGCTCGACGAAATCCTCTGCCAGTATTACCTGCGCATCCCCGTGGACGACAAACCCGGCGTGCTCGCACAGGTCGCCGGCGTACTCGGCGGACTGAACATCGGCATCAGCTCGATGATCCAGCCCGAGAGCGACGGCCAGAGCGCCGTGCTCATCCTCATGCTGCACGACGCGACGCACGCGCAGGTGCGCAAGGCCATCGCGCGCATCGCCGCGCTGCCGCCGGTGATCGGCGAGCCCGTGCTGCTGCGAGTGGAACATTTCGCGCCCTGACGCGCACTGGGAGCGGCGATTTCCAAATCGCCGATTTCGAAAACACATCGGCGACTTGGAAGTCGCCCCTCCCAGTGCTCGCGTGCAAGCCGCAGCCGTGCGACATTCGCCTCATGGATCCCGCGCTGCTGACGCCTGACCTGCTCGCCCCCGGCGACGGAAAATCCGCAGCCCTCGATCCCGCGCAATTCACATGGTCGCAGATTCGCTCACTCCACGATCCGCTTTTTGAAACCGCGTATGCCGCGCTGTGGCAGGAGTTCGGCACCGCGCATGAAATGGAAACGCGCGACGTGCTCGCGGCACGCCTGCGCGAAGCCGGCCCGCTGCGCTGCGAAATCCTGCTCGTGCGTTCAGGCGATCAGATCGCAGCCGTGCGCGATCACACGGCGATCGCGTGCGACGGCGAAATCATCGTGCATCTCTCCCACCTCCTCGTCGCGCCGGAGTGGCGGCGCAGCGGTCTCGCGGGCTGGATGCGCGCCGCGCCGATCCTCACTGCACGCAATCTCGCCGCGGCGAACGTCACATCCGGATGCGATGTCACGCTCGCGGGCGAAATGGAATACGACGACGGCACCGTTCCCCGCCGCGCGCTGCGCCTCCTCGCTTACGAACGCGCGGGCTGCCTCAAGATCGATCCGCGAGCCGTGCGCTATCATCAGCCCGACTTCCGTCTGCCGGAGGTGATTGATGCAAGCGGCGGCGCGCGACCGCTCCCGTTCCAGCTCATCATCCGGCGCGTCGGGCGCGAGCATGAGCGCATCATCACCGGGCGCGAAGTGCGGCGCATCGTGCGCGCACTTCACGCGATGTACGGCGCGCAGTTCCGCCCGCGGGACATGGCGCACCCTGCGCTGAGTCTTGATCACTTTCCAAATGACCACGCTGAGATCGCACTCGTCCCGCCGACGGCCGTAGCGTAACTCTCCAGATCTGCGCCTGCCTGCCGACGAACGCGCAAACAGGCGCAGATCTGGAGACCTACGCTACGACTGCCATGCTCACCGCATTCCATCATCCGGATTTCGCCGCGCCGATCGGCGAGCACATCATGCCGATGCGGAAATTCGCGCTCGTCGCCGCGGAGGTTGCGAAGATGCCGGATGTCACGCTCGCGGAACCGGAGCCTGCATCCGAGGCGGATTTGCTGCGCGTCCACACGCGGGAATACGTGGAAGCGATCCGAACCGGCGAGCCGCACGCGCTTGCCGAGTCGCAGAAACTCCCGTGGTCCCCGGCCCTTTTTCCCAGCGTGCGGCTCACGAATGGCGCGTGCATCGCAGCCGCACGCGCGGCACTTCGCGACGGCGCGGGTGCCGCGATCGCGAGTGGCTTTCACCACGCGTGCGCGGATCACGGCGAGGGCTTCTGCACGTTCAACGGCCTCGTCGTCGCCGCCGATGCGCTGCTCGCTGCGGGCGAGGTGAAGCGCGTCGCGATCCTCGACATGGATCTGCACTACGGCAACGGCACCGCCCAACTCGCCGGGAAACGCCCGCACATTTTCACCGTCTCGATTTACGGCAACGACTACCGGGACAACGTGCCGTATCGCGACGTGTCCGTGCGACAGCATGAGGACGGCGACAACCACCGCTCAGTCGCGCTGCCCGCGGGATGTGATCGCGCGACGATGCTCTGCGCGATGGACACCGCACTGCCGCAAATCGCCGCGTGGAGGCCGGACCTGCTGCTCTACCAGGCCGGCGCGGATCCCTATTTCGAGGATCCGTATTCCCCGCTCGCGCTCGATGCGGACGATCTGCGCGCACGCGACGAACGCGTGTTCGCGTTCGCGCGTTCGCACAGCCTGCCGATCGCGTGGGTGCTCGCAGGCGGCTACACGCGCGACATCACGAAGATCGTCCGCATCCACACCGGGACATTCGAGGCATGGCGCGCGGTGTGGAGCCGATGAATCGCCAACGCAACGGACGATTTGCCGTCCGCGCATTTTCAGGCGAAGAATCCGGCAAGGCATGACGTTCATCATTCTCCTCACCTGCATGGCGCTCGGCGATCTTCTGTGGTGCTTCGCAGCGCTGCGTCTGCGGAGGCGCTGGATGCGATGGACGATCGGCATCTTCGGCGTGCTGCAATTTGCAGGGCTCCTCACGCTTTTCTTTTCCCGCAAAGGCGTGGGGATCGAGGAAATGCTGCCGCGACCGCTGCATTCGATGATCCTCGCGTGGCACGTCGTCATCCTCCTGCCGTGGCTCGCGTGGCGGATAGTGCGTGCTGCCTTCACGCTGATCGGAAAAGTCACGCGCATCGTCCGGCGCACGCCGTCAGTGGAGCCGAATGCGGAGCCCGCCGTCACGCGGCGCGAGTTCCTCGGTGCGGCGGCGGCACTCACACCGCCGATGCTCACGATCGCCGCAGCGGGAGTCGGCGAGGCGCAGCTCGATGGCTTCCGCATCCGGCGCATCGAGGTGCCGGTGCCGGGACTTCCGCCGGCACTCGAAGGTCTGAGCATCGCGCACGTCACGGATTTTCACGTCGGGCGCTTCACGCGCGGGCGCGTCCTCGAACGCATCGTGGAGGAGACGAACCGGCTCGACGCGGATGTGGTCGCGCTCACGGGCGATTTCATCAACCACTCGCTGCGCGATCTTCCCGCGGCACTCGAGATCGTGCGGGCGCTCCGCGCGCGGCACATCGTCGCGGCGTGCGAGGGCAATCACGATCTCATCGAGGATGCGCGCACATTCCATCGTGAGGCAGAGCGCGGCGGAATGCCGATGCTGCGCGGTGACAGTGCGACCACGATAATCCGCGGACAGCGCGTGCAGCTTCTCGGGCTGCCGTGGAACCACAGCATCGCCGGGATGCGCGACAGCGCCGCGGCTTTGCTCGCACAGCGCGATCCCAATGCGTGGCCGCTGCTGCTGGCGCATCATCCGCACGCGTGGGATTTCGCGGGCGAGATTCCGCTCACGCTCGCCGGCCACACGCACGGCGGGCAGCTCATGCTCACGGGGCGTCTCGGCGCGGGCTCGCTTTTCTACCGCTATTGGAGTGGCCTGTACTCACGGCCATCGGGCGCGCTCGTCGTGTCGAATGGCGTTGGGAACTGGTTCCCCGTCCGCATTCAGGCACCGGCGGAAATCCTCCACCTCACGCTGCGGCGTGCGGCCTCTCATTTAGAAGTTAAGTGTTAAATGTTCGATGTCAGATGTTAACCGAACGCTGCCGCCTGCGGTTCGCGAAAGTGTGTTCTGCCTGCGATCAATCCGCTGTTCGCGGCCTCAACATCTAACATCTAACATTTAACTCCTAACACCTAAACGAACCGCTCAACTGCGCGCGCCGGTTTGCCAAGGGCGTGACGCTGCGAGTATCAAGCGATCCATGACTTCCGAAAAACAGAGCGGCACGCTGCCGCGCATCGCGGTGACGATGGGCGATCCCGCCGGCGTCGGGCCGGAGCTTTGCCTGAAGCTGCTCGCAGATCCGGAGATCGCGCGCGAGTGCGTGCCGGTCGTCTTCGGCGATGCGGCTCTGCTGCGTCGCGTGGCGGGAAAAATTGCCGGTCAGTTTGCGGCTCCGATCATCGCGCAGCACGAATGGCCTGCGGTTTCGCGCGGCGTGAATGTTCCGAGCGTGCTCGATTTTCAAAACGTGGATGCGGATGCCGTGCAGCCGGGAAAGGTCAGCGCGGCGTGCGGCGATGCGGCTTTCCGCTACGTCGTCGCAGCGATCGACGCGGGACTGCGCGGCGACGTGGACGCGGTTTCGACGGGGCCGGTGAACAAGGAGGCGCTGCACGCGGCAGGGCACAAGTTTCCCGGCCACACGGAAATCTTCGCGGAGCGCATGGGCGCGGCGCGCTCGTGCATGATGCAGTACTCGGAGGAGATCACCTGCAGCTTTGTGACGACACACGTGGGCTATGCGGAGGTGCCCGCGCTGCTCACGCAGGAACGCATCCTCGACGTGATCGATCTCACCGCCGCCGCGCTGTGCCGCATCCGCGGACGCGAGCCGCGGCTGCTCGTGTGCGGGCTGAATCCGCACGCGGGCGAGGGCGGGCTTTTTGGCGGACGCGAGGAGGAGCGGATCATCGCTCCGGCGATCGAGGCCGCACGCGCGCGAGGCTGCGATGTGACGGGCCCGGTGCCGCCGGACACCGCGTTCACGCCGGCGCGGCGGCGCGAGTTCGACGCGGTGATCTGCATGTATCACGATCAGGGGCACATCCCGGTGAAGATGATCGCGTTCGACTCCGCGGTGAACACGACACTCGGCCTGCCGGTGACGCGCACGAGCGTGGATCACGGCACGGCGTTCGACATCGCGTGGCGCGGCATCGCGAGCGCCGGCAGCCTTTTTTCCGCGGTGCGGCTGGCAGTAAAGCTCTGCCGCACCGATCCGCGGGCGGCGCGGTGACTCACGGCTGGATTGTCTTTTCGAGGAAGCGCCTCACCACGGCCTCCGCCTGCTCAGGGCCGGCGACATCGGAGACGGCGACCTCGATGGCCTGCTGACCGGCGTTGCGCACGCCTTTGCGCACGGCTTCGAGACGGCGCGGAATATTCAGCTCCGCGGCGACGCTCTGCGCGCCGGCGATGTCGGGACGCTGCTCCCAGAGGCAGTAGAAGACGTAGAGCACCTGTTCGCGCGCGCGGAAGACATACGCGCGGAGGGGGAGGTCTATTCCCTTGATGCGCATCGGGCGCGGACCGAGGTCGGCGGTCATCACCGCGCCGCCCGCGGGGAGACACACTTCCGGGCCGTGTGCGCGCGCAAGCTGGACGGATGTGCGGCCCGGTGCCCAGTGCAGCAGGACCATCGCCCAGCGCGCACCCTGTTCGTCGGCCCAGACTGCGGAGCGCGCGTCGGTGTATTTGAGAATGTTGCGCGTGACGTCGCTGAACTCGACATCGCGGAATCCCTTCTGCCCGGCGGGCCAGTTCACGGTCCATGCGTTCGCTCTGGGCGAACGCGCCTCGGCCGCGCGGTACCACATCTCGGTGCCGGCCTCGATGATCACGAGCCAGGCCGCGAGCGCGATGAGGATGCCCCTGCCCGGCGGGGCGGCTGCGCGGAGCAGCCCGGGATCGAGCGACGCTTCCTCGGTCTCACCGCGCTTCGGATTCAGGATCGCGCAGAGGATGCCCACCCCGACGAGGCTGCCGAAGAGCACGGCCATGCCGACATTGTCGTGCCATTTCGCGACCGCCTCCGTGCCGGATTTCGCGCTCACCCAGACGAGGAAATATGCGCGGCTCGCATTGCAGACGAATGCGACACCAAGGCCGCCCGCGAGGAGGACGATGCGGCGGACGATGCCGAACCGCAGAAGTTCGCCCATGAAGAGCGCGATCATGAGCGTGGTCTGGAGCGAGCGGACGCCGCTGCATGCTTCCTCGATGCCGACTTTCCCGGTGGCGCTGATCTGGATGACGTTGCCGATTTGCTTTGCGGGAATGCCCGCCCAACTCAGCGCCTCGACGCAAATCGCCGTGACCGAGCGCATGAGCAGTTGCACGAGCGACTGCTCGACCGGCACGGGCCACGGCACGGCGACGAGAAAAAATGCAATGGGAAACGCGAAGTGCCGCAGCCATCCCCTGCCTCCCGCAAAATAGACGGCGGCCAGCGTGAGCGCGACACAGACAGCGCCCAGCGCCCAGCCGAGCAGCCGCCAGTCCGGCGCGGATTCCTGGATGAGCCGGACGGGTGCCAGAAGGAGTGCGAGCACGATGACGGCAAACGCGAGCCCCTTCCGCGAACGCGTTCCCTGCGCGGGCGGGCGGCGCTTCCACCGCTCCATGAAAAGGTATGCGGCGAGGAACGGAACCGTCCAGCCGTAGGTGTACTGCGGATTGATTGTCCACTCGAAGCGGAACTGTCGGACGGCAAACAGCCACAGCATGCCAAGCACGGCGAAGACCGGCCACCAAGGCGCAGGCTCCGCACGTCCCGCGACGGGGACTTCTTCCGATATGCTCACTGCTTCCGCCACTGTTTGATGAGTTCCTTTTCCTCCGGGCGCAGATCGTCCCAGCGCAAAGCGGCCACCTCCGCCGATGCCTCGTTCGTCAGCCCATTCGCACCCAGCACAGCCGCGTGGACGGCGCGCTGCGAAGTCGCAAACCGATCCCAAGGAATCTGAAGCCCCTGATAGACGGACAGCGCGGCGGCGGGATCCTTCTTGCGAAGCATCGCCAGCGAAAGCGTGGTGAGATGCGAAAGGGTCCTCGGCGAACGGGCGACGAGTTCCTTCGCGAGTGCGAGCGATTCGTCCACCGACTTGCCCGCGAGGAGATTGAAATAGGCGAGATCGTTTTTCACGGAATCATCCTGCGGCCAGCGTTCGCGCATCTTCTTCAGCGTATCGCGCACCATGTCCATGTCGCCGCGGGTTACCGCAATTTTCAGCAGGCCCTCCATCGCGGGCCGGGCAGTGTTCGCATTCGCGGTCAGCGAACGGTACGCCATTTCAGCCTGTGCCGGACGGCCCATTTTCTCGGCATAGATCGCGATCTCCCGCATCTGTTCCGGCGACGGCGTCGCGGCGATGTGGGCGCGCTGCCAGTGCAGATCCGCCACGGACTTGCTCCCCAATTCCTCCGCCGCTCGCGCGAGGTAGAGTTCCTTGATCGCCGTGTAGAGCGGCACGTTCTTCATCTCCAGGACGCGCTCGATCTCGTTCCACCGCTTCAGCGAGGCGAGCGAATCGAGGACCAGCAGGAGCATGTCCTGGCGCTTGAACGCCTCGTCCACAGGGATGAGCGCCAGCATCCGCTCGTATTCGCGGTGGACGTTCAGCCACATGCCGAAGGCGCACCGTGCGGCGGGTGCGGCGTCCCGGTATTTTTTCACCGCGTCGTCGAGCTTCGCGTTGCGTTCGCCGGGATGGAGATCGAGGTCGAGGTTCAGCGCAAGGATCCGGTGGTGGTCGGTGGCGAGCGGATGCTGCTGCAAAAGCTGCATTACTTTCCCGGCCACCTCCGGTGAAATGCCGTGGAGCGAGCCGAGCTGCCGGAGTGCCTCGAGCCCTTCGCGCGAACTTTCCGCACCAAGTTCGAGCATCGCCCGCGTGCCTTCCTCGCGGAGAGCCTCCGTGCCCGCGGAGACTTTCAGCAGCGCCTGGAGGAGCCGGCCTTCGTGGCTGTCCGGCTCCACACGCACCGCCTTCGCCGCGAATTCCCGCGCACGCTCGCCATTGCCCTCGACCGCCGCCCATCGCGCCGCAAGCCGGAAGAGCGCCCCTTCGGACATGTTCTCCTTCAGCAGTCCCTCGATCTCATTTCCCGCGTCGGCCACTGCGCCGGCGACGAGGAGATCCTCCGCGTACGCACGGCGATCCTCGGGCCGCATCGCGCCGGCCTCCCGGAGCTGCCGCCAGAGCGGGACGGCCGCAGCCGGCTGGCCGATGAGCCTCTGCACCTTTGCCGCGACACGAATCCCCGCAGGCTCGTCGGGCTTCGTCTGGTACGCGATGCGCGCCTGGCCCACGGCGGCCTCGATGTTCCCTGCGAAAAGTTCCGCCTCCGCCTTAGCCGCCAGGCGGCGCGAACGGATCCCCTGCACCCAGTCGTGGATCGTGCGCCACTTCAACGCCACCACGCACAGCATCAGCGCCAGAAAAACGACAACCGCCAGCCAGGTACGGCGGCGTTTGCGCGCTTCCTGAAGCTCCGGGGCGAGTAGCGTTTCGAGAGGCTGCACGTTCAATGAATTAGACGAAATGTTATCCCCTATGCCACATCACGCCAATGATACTTTGCGGCCCGCCACAGTGCCGGCGCGCGTCAGTCCGCAGCCCGTCTTCTCTCCGCGCGCACATCGAGCAGCACGGCAAGCAGCCATGCGGCGAAAATCCCGCTCCAGCCCGTACAGACATCGTCCAAATCCGCCACACGGCCGGGGATAAATATCTGCACCAGCTCGATCGTGCACACCAGCGCCATCAGCGCCGCCATGCGGAACGCGCGGCTGCCAAGCACGCGGAGCACCCCTGAGCCTGTGCCCGCAACGGCGCGGCGCGGAACGAGCGCGAAGGTGCTGAGGATGGAAAATGCGATCAGGTTTGCCTCTTCGTCGTGTCCGTCGTTCATCCAGTTGCGCACGGCGACCGGCAGGATGTGATGCACCTCGCCGCGAGGATTTGAGCGCAATGCCAGCACCAGGCCGCACGCGAGCAGCGCGATGCAGACGAGTTCGGAAATGGAGGGCCTCACCTTGCCCCCGGCGATGGTGTCCCGCCGCTGCGCCGCAGTTCGTCCATCTTGATGCGGATGAGAAATTCGTACCACGACATGTTCGCGCAATAGACGAATCCCGCACGACCCTCGATGAAGCCCAGCTTCAGCACATAGCGGATGAAAAACAGCGCGAGCGGCCAGCCCGGCAGCCGGCTCACGAGCGGCTTCAGCGCCTTGTTCCGGACCGAGCCGTGCGTGGAAAAAATGTCGCGCCACTTCACGTCCGCACCGAGCCGTTCGCGCGCCTCGAGATCGGAATACCGATTGTGCCGCGCGACCCAGTGCGCCCACCCCTTGCTGAATGCGAAGTGCAGGTACGGTTCCCGGATGTAGCCGATGTCGCCCTTCACCTCGTGTTCCTTCTGCCCGTGGCCGAAATCGGCAAACGACGCACGCCCTTTGCGCATGAGGCGGAACTGCCATTTCGGAAACGAGTCGCAGCGCTTCAGCCAGCGCCCTTGCAGCATCATTTTCCAACAGCAGAAAAAGCCGGCGACCTGCTCGGATGCCGCTGCGATCGCGTCTTGAATCGCGCGCTGGAATTCCGGCGTCGAGCATTCGTCCGCGTCGAGGAAAAGAATCCATTCGTGCTTCAGCGCGCAGTTCGCGAGCGCCCAGTTGCGTTGCTTGCCGAAGGACTCGAAGCGGTTTGAGCAGACGTGCGCGCCCGCGGCTTCCGCGATCCGCACTGTCGCGTCCGTGCTGCCGGAATCCACGACATGGACATCATCGCACCAGCGCAGCGATTCGAGGCACGCGGGGAGATCCGCCTCCTCGTTCATCGTCAGGATCACCATGGAGATCATGGTTCTCGCGCTGGGGGTGTCGCTGTGGGGTTCGATCCCTCTACCTCCACTCTGGAATCAACCTCAGCCGCCCTCAAAATGGAATCCCCACGGCGCGGAAGCGATGCTCCTTTGAATATTCGGTTATTCAACCGTTGGAAAGGCACCTCGGCAACGTAAGCCAGTGCAAACGTAACCGCGATATACCCGAGCAAATCCCATGGCCGGCTGAGCAAGCCGCTTAGATATGAGCCACGCACAGCAAGCGGATAATGTAAAACGTAAACTCCATACGAAATAGGCGCAAAAACGGCAAAATGACGGAACACAGTTTCAAAACCCCTCCAACTTTTGCCTGCCCACCATAAACCGCCGCAAAGTAGCAGCAAACAGCTCAAAAAATGTCGCAATTCAAGAATAGGATGAATCCCGAAAGAAAGCGCACCCCCGTGGCGCACGTAGCTGACTGCCATGCCAGCCACCAAAGTCGAAATAATCAGCAGCGCGCTAATCGTTCTGGATTGCGTCCTGATCGAGGCGGGGTGTCCCTGTGCCATTGTCCGCGCAACTTCGACCCCGGACCACCATAAAATAAAATACATTAGGAATAACGAGACTTGGTTTGGAAAACACCAATAGCTGACTACTCCAATCAGGGATAGTACGAAGACCAGTGTTTGCTGGAAACGGGGGCTCACATAACTGTAGATCGGATAGAACATCATGTAGAACCACCATTCGTACGAAAGCGACCACAGAGGGAGATTCCCGCAAAATGGATCCACGACCACCCCCGGCTTTCCGGTGCCGAAATCCTGGAACATCATCACATTGCCAAGAAAGCCGGATCCTATTCGCCAATCAGCGGGTATGGATCCAGTCAGTCTGACGGAGAGATAAGACACCAGCAAAGCGAAGAGAAAAATAGGATAAATGCGCTTAAGTCTGCGGAGGAAATAGCTTCGGAAGGATTTGTTGGCGTGATGATGGGTTGAGTGAAAAATCACAAATCCAGAAATAATGAAGAAAAGCATCACGGCTTCCTGGCCGAATCGAAACAGGAATCCGACTCCCCCTGATTTCGAAAGCCCGCGTTCAAATAACATGTGGCCAGCGAACACATAAATTGCCGCGAAGCCCCGTAGCATCTCCAACTTGGGAAATTTTTTCATTGCTGTCGTCAGCGCATAACGCCTTGTGGACGGATTGCCCCCCTATCGCGCGGCCGCAGGACAAAGAGCACCTGGTTGGAAAAAAGTTCCTCGTCGGGAAATGCGGCGAGTTCGCGGCGCACCTCGTCCGTGAGGTGCTGGCGGCCGAGATCAGGATTCGTCGCCTTCTCGCGCACGATGTCGAAGTGCTGCGCGAAGAGCGTGCGGTAGTCCGCGCGCGTCAGCCCGTTGAGAAATGTGTCCGCGGGATGCCGCTTCCTGCGCAGGTGCTCCCACGGCTCGGTCTTCCTCGCGAGCGGCCTGTCCACCTGGCTCGAATACCACTCGACGTGATGCCCGCCGGTGATGCCCGTGAAGACATTGGGCCGGATGAATGCGACGCCGCCGGGCTTCAGCCATTTCGCAAGATTAGCCACGAGCCGCGGCAGCGAATCCGCGGGGATGTGCTCGAAGACATCCTCGGAAAAAACAAAGTCCAGCGACGCGGGCGCGATAATCTCATTCATCGCCGCGGAGCCTGCGTCCTCGACGATGAATTCCTTTCCCGCGCTTTTTGGCACACGGAGTTCGATGCCCTTTTTGCGAAGTTCGCGGCGCAAATCGGCGCGCTGCTTCCAGTCGAAGCAGAAAAATCGCACGAACGATTTCAGGAGCCGCTCCGCGCCGTTCTTGCGGAAGATTGCGGCAAATTCCGAGGGGCGTCCGCGCAGCAGCGGCGCATCGAGATCCACGCCGCGCGCATTCACGCCCATGCCCAGCAGCGTGAGCAGGCGGTATGGCCGCGCGCCGTAGCCGATCTCAAGCACCGCGGCGTCCGTGAGCTTTTTTCCGGTGAACTCGGCGGTGCCCGCCTCGTATTCCGCGATGTTTTTCCACAGCCAGCCGAAGTCCTCGCGCTTCCCCAGGCCGCGGAGCCGCATCATGAAAAACTTCGACCAGTCGCGAATTTTTCCGCCGATGCCGAGGCCCCTGATGCTTGAGTTGCTGGCCATGGCTTCCGCTCAGCGGCCCGCTTTCGCGAGCGACTTGCCGGGCTTCACCGCGACGAATGGCCCGAGGCACAGCGCGTCCATGTCCGTGCGCTGGTAGCAACTGATGGCCTGCGCGGGCGTATCCACGATCGGCTCGTTTTCATTGAAGCTCGTGTTCAGCACGACGGGCGTGCCCGACAGCTTCGAGAATTCGTGGATCACGTCGTAATATTTCTGGTTCTGCGAGCGCTTCACCGTGTGCAGGCGGCCCGTGAAATCCTCGTGGCACACGGCGGCCATCTCGCCGCGCTTCTCCGCGCGGATCTTCACGACGTGCATCATGAAGGGGCTCTCGACGGTCTGCTCGAAATAATCCGGGACGGCTTCCGCGACGATGGACGGAGCGAAGGGCCGGAAGGCTTCGCGACGTTTGATCTTCGCGTTGATGAGATCCTTCATGCCCGGCCAGCCGGGGTGCGCGATGATCGAGCGGTTGCCGAGAGCGCGTGGCCCCCACTCGCTGCGGCCCTGATACCAGCCGGTGACGTGGCCCGAATTCAGATGCGCCGCGACACGCTGGAAAAGCGCAGGCCCCTCGAATTTTTCGTACGCGAGTCCCGCGGATTTCAGCGCAGACTCGATCTCAGCCTCGGAATATTCCGGCCCCCACGAGGCATGATCGATCATCGGCGAGCGCGGATTTTTCAGGACGGAATTCCACACATGCAGCGCCGCGCCGATCGCAGTGCCGTCGTCCGACGCGGCGCACTGGATGTAGGATTTCTGAAATGGCGTCTCGCGGCGGATGCGTGCGTTGCAGACGCCGTTCAGCGCGCAGCCGCCGGCAGTCACGAGCGAGTCCACGGGCATTTGCGAATGGAGCTTTGCGAGGAGGCTGAGGACGATCTCTTCGAAGTATTTCTGGCACGAGGCGGCGATGTCCTTGTCGCGCTGCGTCAGCTCATCGCCGCGTTTGCGCGGCTCGCCGAGTTTCTTCACGAGTTCTGGCGTGAACAGGCTCGGCAGCACGATCTCGCCCTTCTCATTGATGCACTCCTCGAAGCTGCCGCCGGTCGTGCGGATGTACCGCTCATCGAGCGCGTAGCCGCCCCTGCCGTCGCTGCGCACGAAATTCCTCAGCACATCCACATACTTCGGCTCGCCGTACGCCGCGAGTCCCATGACCTTGTATTCCTCGCCGAAGTGGTCGAAGCCGATGAACTGGCAGAGCGCCGTGTAAAGATAGCCGAGCGAATTCGGGACGAAGAAGCGCTTCAGCGGCGTGATCGTGCTCCCCTCGCATTTCGCGAGCATCGTGGAGACAAAGTCGCCCGAACCGTCATACGAGAGCCCCGCCGCGGAGTCGAACGGGCTGGAAAAAAACGAGCTGGCGAGATGCGCGATGTGGTGCTCGACATCGGTCTGCACGAAGCGGCAGTCCGCGCGGCCGGCATCGCACGCCGCGGCCACCCTGTCGCCGAGGCTCTCGAAGCGCGTGCGCCGTTTCAGGAATGACGCGACGGCCTTCGCGGAACGGACGGGATTTGCAAGCACGCGCATCATTTTCGCGCGCTTGTTCGCGCTGCTGTCGTGGCCGATGGCGACGTGATCGATATCCTTCACCGTCGCGCCGGCGATCTTCAGCACGCGGCGGATGGCCTCCGTGGGAAAGCCCGCGATGTGCTTGAAGCGCGCGCCAAGGCGTTCCTCCGCGACTGCCGCGATGAGCCTGCCATCCTGGAGGATGCACGCGGAGGCGTCGGGGTGGTAGGCGTTGATGCCGAGAATAAGTGACATGGAAATTCGTGGAAAGCTGCGCGGGCTGGCTCGCGAGCCGCCTCTGGGGATGAGACGCCACATTCGAATCCGGAACCCTGCGGGGGGAGGATTGGATGCCGCAGCGCCTCCCGACCGTCAAGCGAATCGGCTTCGCCATCCTGCCGTGGAGCGTGATTCAGGGCTCCTCCTTGGGAGCGCCGTCCCCTGCCGCATGTCACCGCGCTCCAAGATGCAACTGCGCTGGCAAAGTCCCCGTGTCCGTGCTTTCAATCATCTCTCCCACGCACACGCCCCCATGTCCGAAAACCTCAGCGCACTCTCATTCCGCAAAAGCGCGGACAAAAATCTTTTCGAGCGCATGGTGGAGGCTGCGGAAAAATCGGGCACCGCAGCAGCACCGGAGACTGTGCGCTCGCTGGGTGAAGAGTCGCTTTTCGGCGATGCGTTCACGCTCGGTGCGGTATCGTTTTACGATTTTCTGAAAAAGGAGAACGCCGGGAAGAAGGTGTTCGTCTGCAACGGCTCGGCGTGCCTGTGCGCGGGGACGCAGGGGAAATTGCACGACGCGCTGCACAAAAATTTCAAGGAGGAGGAAATCGGACACATCTGCTGCCTCGGGCGCTGTCATCAGGGCGGCGCGTTTCAATTCGACGGGAAAAATTATTCCGGGCAGTCCGACGCCGCGCTCGGCTCGCTTTTTTCCAGCGGCAAAGGTGACTCGTCAGATCGCTACGAGGTCGTCTCGCACCTCCAGCCTGCGCAACTCACTGCACCGTTTCCCGGCATCGAAAAATACTACGAGCCGTTCCGCGCACTGCTGAAAAAAGATCGCGAGTGGCTTGCGAGCGAGCTGAAGGACTCCGGCCTGCGCGGGCGCGGCGGCGCGGGATTTCCGCTGCACTTCAAATGGTCGTCCTGCCGCGCGAGCGAGGGCGCGGTGAAGTATGTCGTCTGCAATGCGGACGAGGGCGATCCCGGCGCTTACATTGACAAGTATCTCATGGAGCAGCGCCCGCACTCGGTGCTTCTCGGCATGATGGTCGCGGGGTGGTTCGCCGGTGCGGAAGTCGGCGTGCTCTACATCCGCGCGGAATATCCCGATTCGATCCGCATCGTGAACGCGGCCATCGCGGAACTGCACGCCGCAGGCTTGCTCGGGAAAAATATTCTCGGCAGCGGATTCAATTTTGGCCTGAAGACGATCAAAGGCGCGGGCGCATACATCTGCGGCGAGGAGACGGCGCTGCTCGCGAGCATCGAGGGGCAGCGCCCGGAAGTGCGCGTGCGCCCGCCTTTCCCGACTGTCGAGGGACTGTATCGCAAGCCGACGATCGTGAACAACGTCGAGACCTTCTCGAACCTCCACGCGATCCTCACGCTCGGCGGCAAAGGCTACGCGACGGTCGGCACCGCGCAGAGCACGGGGCCGAAGCTGCTCTCGCTCGACAGCCATTTTGCCAAGCCCGGCATCTACGAAGTCGCGATGGGCACGCCGCTTGCCGACGTGGTCGCGCTCGCAGGTGGATTCAAGACGAAGATCAAAGCGATCCAAGTCGGCGGCCCGCTCGGCGGCATCGTGCCGGTGGGAAAAATCGGCGAGCTGACCGTGGATTTCGAGTCGTTCAAAAAAGCGGGCTTTCTCCTCGGCCACGCGGGCGTCGTGAGCATCCCGGAGTCGTTCCCGATGATCGAATACATCCAGCACCTCTTCCAATTCACCGCCGACGAGAGCTGCGGAAAGTGCTTCCCCTGCCGCCTCGGCAGCACGCGCGGCGCGGAACTCGTCGCGAAGGCGCGCAGCGACAGCAGCTACAAGATCGACCGCACGCTGATCGACGATCTGCTCGAAACGATGGAGCTGACCTCGCTCTGCGCACTCGGCGGCGGAGTGCCCTTGCCGATCAAGAATGCGCTGCAATATTTTGAGGACGAACTCCGGCCTTTCCTAAGAGTCGCGCCAGCCAAGCGCTAACCATTCACGACCATGGTCCAAGACCTAGCAACCATCACCGCCTACATCGACGGCGACCCGCAGCAGTTCGAGTCCGGCGACACGCTGCTCAATTTCATAGACCGCCACCGCGGGCGCGGCCATGTGCCGACGCTTTGCGATGCGCCGCAGCTCAAGCCGTATGGTGCGTGCCGCGTCTGCTCCGTCGAGATCGCGCAAAGTGCCGATGGCCTGCGCCGTGTCGTTGCGTCGTGCCACACGCCGCTCACGGCGGGGATGCACATATTCACCGAGTCGCAAAAAATCCGCGGGCTGCGAAAAAACATCGTCGAGCTCGTGCTCACCGATCACCCGCTCGACTGCCTCACTTGCGAGGTAAACGGCAACTGCGAACTGCAGACCGTCGCGGCGAAAGTCGGCATCCGCAGCGTGCGCTACCCGGCGGGCAGGAACCACCTCGACCGCACGAAGGATCTCTCGCACCCGTACATGACTTCGGACCTCTCGAAGTGCATCAACTGCTCGCGCTGCGTGCGCGCGTGCGACGAAGTGCAGGGGCAGTTTGTGCTCTCGATGCACGGGCGGGGCTTCGAAGCTCGCATCATCAAGACGATGGACGACACTTTCGCGGACTCGACCTGCGTTTCGTGCGGCGCGTGCGCGCAGGCGTGCCCGACCTCGGCGATTTCGGATATCTTCAAATCGAAATCCATCGAAGCCACGAAGAAGACGCGCACGATCTGCACGTATTGCGGCGTCGGCTGCAACTTGGAGGTCGCCACGAAAGGGAACGAAATTTTGTCCATCCAGGCGCCGTTCGACGCCGAGGTGAATGAGGCGCACACCTGTCTCAAGGGCCGCTACGCGTTCAAATTTTACAACCATCCCGACCGTCTGCGGAAGCCGCTCATCCGCACTAACGGGCACTTCACCGAGGCGACTTGGGACGAGGCTTACGATCACATCGCGGAAAATTTGAAGCGCATCAAAGCCGAGCACGGCGGCGATGCGGTCGCGGGCATTTCGTCGGCGCGCTGCACGAATGAGGAAAACTACCTCATGCAGAAATTCATCCGCGTGGCGTTCGGCACGAACAACATTGATGCCTGCGCGCGTGTCTGCCACTCGCCGACGGCGTGGGGGATGCAGAAGGCATTCGGCACCGGCGCGGCGACGAACTCGGTCGTGGATATCGAATTCACGAATTGCATGCTCGTCATCGGCGCGAACCCGACCGAGGGCCATCCCGTGACGGGCGCGAAGATCAAGCAGCGCGCGATGAAGGGCGTGCCGCTGATCATCGTGGACCCGCGCGAGATCGAGATCGTGAAATTTGCGAAGTATCACCTCCAACTCCGCCCCGGCACGAACGTCGCGCTGCTCGACATGTTTGCCTACTACATCTGGGAAGCGGGGCTCGTGGATCGGGAGTTCATCGAGAAGCGCTGCGAGAACTGGGCGGAGTTTGAAGCCGGGCTGCGCTCGCTGGACCTCGATGAGCTGGAAAAAATTCACGGCGTGGAGCGCAACCTCGTGAAGGCCGCCGCGCTCGAATACGCGAACGCGGAAAATGCGATGGCATTCCACGGCCTCGGCGTCACCGAACACACGCACGGCTCGAAGACCATCATGCTCATCGCCGACATCGCAATGATGACCGGCAACATCGGCCGGCGCGGCGTCGGCGTGAATCCATTGCGCGGACAGAACAACGTGCAAGGCACCGCCGACATGGGCTGCCAGCCGCATCAGGGCGCGGGCTATTTGCAGGTGAACGATCCGGCGAGCCACGCGATGTATGAGCAATTCTACGGCGCGAAAATGTCCGACCAGATCGGCCTCAAGATTCCGCAGATGTACGACGCGGCCATCGCAGGAAAATTGAAGGCGTTGTGGGTCATGGGCCAAGACCTCGTGCAGACCGATCCGAACACCGAGCATGTGAAGAAGGCGCTGAACTCACTGGAGTTCCTCGTCGTGCAGGAAATTTTCATGAGCGAAACCGCGAAGTTCGCGAACGTCGTGCTGCCCGGCGCATCGTTCTTTGAAAAGAGCGGCACCTTCACGAATGGCGAGCGCCGCGTGCAGCGCGTGAACGAAGTCATCCCGCCGCTCGCCGGCACGAAAACCGACGGCCAGATCGTCGTGGACATCATGAACCGCATGGGCATCCCGCAGCCCGACTACACGGCCGACGGCGTGCTCGCCGAAATCGCGCGCGTGGTGCCGTTTTTCAAAGGCGCGACGTGGGAGGGTCTCGGCGACAACGGCAAGCAGTGGCCCATCGGCGACGGCTGCACGAGCACCGAGATTTTGCACACTGAGACGTTCAAGCGCGGCCTCGGAAAATTTCATTTCTTCCGCTTCCAGGAGTCGCGCGAGATCGTGCAGCACCTCGGCGAGTTCCCATTCATCCTCACGACGGGCCGCGTGCTGGAGCACTACAACTGCGGCACCATGACCCGCCGCACCGGCAACGCGCAGATCGTCACCGAGGATTTGCTCGCCATCCACCCCGCCGACGCCGAGCGCAAAGGCATCGCCGACGGCGACACCGTGCGTATTTTCTCCAACCGCGGCGAGGTGTGCATGCGCGCGAAAATCTCAACCGAAGTGAAGCCCGGCATCCTCTACACCACGTTCCATTTTCCGGAGAACCTCGTGAACGTCGTAACGAGTAGCGAGTGCGACGAGGACACGATGTGCCCGGAATACAAAGTCGTCGCCGTGGACGTGGAGCGCGTGAGCGCGCCGGTGGAAAAAAAGACCGCGCAGCTGGAGATGATCGCCGCGAAGTGAGTCGGACAACTGGCTGGTACCGAGTTGCGGAAAAAAGATGACCGATGCGCCGTAAAACACGGCGGCGTGCATCGGGTAGGGTGGGCGTCCCGCCTGCCGTGTTCCGCGTCCCGCGGAATACACTCGGTCGCCGCTGGCGAACTGATTGCC
>JBBRYC010000099.1:0-19656 GCA_038238025.1 Chthoniobacterales bacterium | reverse complement strand
TCTGAAAAACGCCGAGTTCGCGATGGACGAAGGCCCCATCGAATCCGGCTGCGAATGCCCCGCGTGCCGCAAGTTCGCGCGCGGCTACCTGCGCCATCTCCTCAAGGCCAACGAGATCCTCGGCCTGCGCCTCGTGACGCTGCACAACCTGCACTTCTACCTGAACCTCATGCGCCGCATCCGCACGCACATCGAGGCCGGGACATTCGCGGAGTTTCGGAAAAAGTTCGTGAGTGAATATGTGCCGTGGAAGGCGGAGGAGGTTGCGGAGTAGTCTGCTGTCCGGCCTAAACTATCCTTACTTATGTTTGAAGATAAGACATGTCTCATTCTCGGTGCCGGAGCGAGCCGCCCATACGGATTCCCGACTTCTGGAGAATTGCGAAATCTCCTCCTCGGCGGGGACAATGCGTCCCGCACGATCCAAGAGCTAGGAAAGAACTTCAAGAACAGCATTGCGCCGTCCGATGTCGAGAACCTCATCAAAACCTGCGCGTATGGTGGCAGTAATCAACTGGCCCGATTTCGGACGATCTTTGGTGAGTCTCAGCGCGTAAGCATTGATTCGCTTTTCCGTGACCTCCCAGACACTCCGAATAACAAGGAGCTAGTAAAAATCGGACGGGATGCGATTGCAGGCATCATGCTTCTGTGCGAGAAAAACGCCAGACTCGATGGTGATTGGTATCAGTGGCTCCTCGAATTCCTGCTCCGAAAAGGTAAAGACTTTCCCGCCGGTCTCATCACGGTCATCACGTTCAACTACGAACGTTCGCTTGAGCAATATCTCTGGTTGGCCTTCATGCGGGCGTTCGACGTCACTCCTCGCGATGCGCGACTGATGCTGGAAAAGATCGAGTTCATCCACGTCTACGGCGACCTTGGGCCATTAGTGACTGATGGCGAAGCAAAGAGCCCCGTTCCATACGGAGACTGCAACCAGATGTTTGTTGCCAGCGACCGCCTCAGATTAGCAGGGATGAGGGCAGCCTCAGATATTCAGAGCAGAATAAAGGCTACCATCGCCGACGCACGCAGACTGATTTTTCTCGGGTTCGGTTTCTGGCGCGAAAACATTGAGATAATGAAAGTGATTCAACAAACACCACGTTTTGTGTGGAAGCACGATCTGGATAAACTTAACCCTCACGACTGGGCGGCGAAAAGTATCTACGCATCCTGTTATCACCTATGGGCAAGTGTGATGAGCGACGTGAATGCAATAGTTGGAAGGCTTCACGATGGCACACCCTTGGTTCGTTGGGGCACGAAGGAGCAAGACGTTTGGCAATTTGTGACTCATTGGGATCTCAAAGCATGACACCGACACAATTCCTCAAAACACTGCCATGAGCACCCTCACCATCCGCCTGCCCGAAGACAAACACGCCCGACTCCGCGAACTCGCGAAGCACCGCGACATGAGCGTGAACAAATTCATCGAGGAACTCGCGACGATCAGCCTCGCCGAGTTCGACGCGGAAAACCGCTTCCGCACGATGGCTGCAAGAGGCTCGGTGAAGAAAGGTCTGGCCGTCCTCGACAAGCTGGACGCCGCATTCCAACGCAAGCTGGGGCGGTAAGGCGCGTTTTACGACGCCCCGCGTCAGTCCTCCGCCAGCAGGTTCTCCGGCAACGAGATCATCTCACTGGCCGAACCGTCGGGCCGCACCGTTACGCGGCCATCGTCCAGCACGCGCGTGATGACTCCGCGCATCGAGCCGCGCAGAGATTTCACACGAGTTCCGGGAAGCAAGTCAGCGGTGCGGCAGAGTTCCTCGACAATTTGTGCCATCGCGCTGCGGTCGAGCACACCCGCGATGTAATGCGCAACTGCGGAAGTCACTTCGCGAAGCCTGCTGGCCGAAAGCTCCGCAAACACCGCAGCCGCGATGCGCCGGCCGAAATCCGCAAACGTGTTCCCGTTGAAAAAGAGGAACGGCGCCCTGCGATGGCAGTCGCGCAGGAAATCAAGCGCCTCACTCAGCGAGCACTCTGCTCCGCAGTGCTTTCGCCAGCTTCCTGCGACCGCTTCATGAGCCTCTGGATTAGGGCCGTGTTGCGCGCCACCTCTTGCGCACGCTCCTCGGTTGAGGCTGACGACAAGCTCCCAACTCCCTTCTCCGAAAAACTCGGCTCGGGTTTGTAGCGGGGATTGTTCGCCAGCACCTCCTCCATGAAGTCCTCCTTGGTGAGGTGTTTCAGCAAGTCGGTTCGGAGTTTCATCGGGCATAGGCTAGCGCGGAGAGGGGCGCGATGCAATGTCGCTTCGCTTAAAGCATACGCGCCGCGACGTGGCGAGCGCGGAAGCGGACGTTTGTGGCGACGGATTTTGCGCGGGTGCGAGGCGGCATTTTTTCGCCACCAGCCTGTTGAAAAAACTGAACATGCCTCACGCAAAGGGCGCGAAGGTTCCCGAAAGGATCATCCTTTGCGACCGTGGCGACCTTTGCGTGAGGCTATTTTTACAGCCTGCTACGACACGAGCGGCAGCAGTCTGCCGAGCAGTTCGCTGATCGGCACGCGCTCCTGCGAGCCGTCGTCGCGGTGGCGGAGCGTGACGGTGTCCTTCAGCTCCGGGCCTTTTTCGCCGAGCGTGTCGAAATCCACGGTGATGCAGAACGGCGTGCCCGCCTCGTCCTGTCGCGCGTAGCGTTTGCCGATGCTGCCGCCCTCGTCGTAGTCGGCGGCGAGGTGCTTCTTCAGCGACTCATAAATCCCGCGCGCCTTTGCCACGAGTTCGGGCTTGTTCTTCAGCAACGGGAAGACGGCGACCTTCTTCGGCGCGATGCGCGGGTGGAAGCGCATGATCGTGAGCGTCTCCTTGTTGCCCTTCGCGTCCGTTTTCTCGACTTCGTTGTAGGCGAGCGCGAGCACGGCGAGCGCGAGGCGATCGAGACCGGCGGATGGCTCGATGACGTGCGGCACGTAGAAGCCCTTCAGCAGGCGTTCGCAAAAAAGCGCAGCCTCCTCGCGCGACTTGCCGCGGTCGCTCCATTCCATCTGTACCCGTCCGATGAAGTCATGCCGCTCCAAGTCGCTGAGCTTCGCGGCGGCGGCGCGGAGTTCGTCGTCAAACACCTCCAGCGGTTTGCCGCTGTGCTTCTGGTGCTGCATGAGGTCGAAGTCGCCGCGCGCAGCGATGCCCTCGAGTTCCTCGGTGCCGAACGGAAACTTGAACAGGATGTCCACGCAGGCGCGGGCGTAGTGCGCGAGCTCGTCCTTTTTCTGCCAGTGGTAATCGAGCACATCCGCGCCGAGTCCGATGCTGGCATAGTACGCCGTGCGCTGCGCGACCCAGTACCGATGCCACATTTCCCAACCCCAGTTTGGCAGCGGCACAGAAAGGTCCGCGCCCTCGCTCCACGGCGCGACGCTGAGGTGGACGAGCCGCACCGCCTCGTCCGGCGGGATGAAGA
This sequence comes from Chthoniobacterales bacterium, assembly GCA_038238025.1. GTDB lineage: Bacteria > Verrucomicrobiota > Verrucomicrobiia > Chthoniobacterales > Chthoniobacteraceae > SXWH01. The sequence goes on along the minus strand of JBBRYC010000099.1, from coordinate 16,237 downwards.
ACTCCAGCTCCATCTGCTCGAACTCACGCGAGCGGAAGGTGAAATTGCGCGGCGTGACCTCGTTGCGAAACGCCTTGCCGATCTGGCCGATGCCGAACGGCACCTTCACGCGCGTGCTGTCCACGACGTTCTTGAATTGCGCGAAGATCGCCTGCGCCGTCTCGGGACGCAGATACGCCACGTCGGCCTCGGTCGCGGTCGGGCCGACGTAGGTCTTCAGCATGAGATTGAACGGCCGCGCCTCGGTGAGAATCCCGCCGGTCTCGGGATGAAAATCCACGGAGCTTTCGACGACATCAATCTTCTCCTCGCCGTGCAGGACGAGTTCCTCCGGCTTGCCAGCCGCATCGCCCGCCGCCTGTGCGATCATCGCGCGCACGCGTTTGCGGAAGCTCTCGATGTGCTCGGCCTTTTTCATCAGCACCGCCATCTGGCGATCCAGCCGCCAGCCCGACGGTGACCCGACTCCGGAGAAGCGCATCACCGTTCCGCTCTGCGGCTCGACGTGATCCGCGCGCACGCGCTTGTTCGTGATCGAGCACTCGCGCATCAGATCCGCAAACGTCTCCACATGCCCCGATGCTTTCCAAATCGCCGGGTGCATGATGATCGTCGCATCGAGGCCGACCACGTCCTCGCGGTCGCGGGTCATCGCGCGCCACCACGTGTCGCGCAGGTTGCGCTTCAGCTCCGCGCCGAGCGGGCCGTAATCCCAGAAGCCATTGATGCCGCCGTAGATTTCCGAGCTTTGGAAAATGAAGCCGCGCCGTTTGCACAAGCTCACGATTTTTTCCATCAGCGGTATCTCTTTGGTCTGGCTCATAGGATTGCGAAAAGGGCGGCGAAGATGCGAGGCGCGCGCAGATGGCGCAAGGCGAATGACGCGCCGTAGCCGAAGACGGAAGGAGGCAGGCTGACTTTTCGCAATGGCGAAAATCGAAAACTCATGGGCGATGCGATGAACTCCAGATGCGCGCCTGCCCCGACATTTGCCTCCCCTCCCAACCCTCAACTCCCGTGCCGAGCATGTTTGCATTTCGTCCCGGAAGGCGGTAGGAATTGATCCGATGCCACGCTACGACGCCTTCACTGAACAGCAGCAGCCGCCCTCTCTGACGCGGGGCTGGTTCATCACCGCGCTCACCGGATCGCTCGTCGTCCACGCGGGGCTTGCGATTTATTTCAACGCGAAGACGCTGGAGAATTTCGGCCCGCAGGATCTGCCGCCGCCGAAGCCGGAGTCCACGCTGCACCGGGTGAAAGTCATCGAGGACAAGCCGAAGAAGGAGGAAGTGAAGATGGTGATGCCCGAAAAAAAGGCACCGGAAAAAAAGGAACTCACGCTCCCGGTGGAACTGCCGAAGCCGGACGAGATCAGCGTCTCCACGAAGCACAAGGAAATTGACACCTCGAAGCTGCTGCCGGACGAGAAGCCGGTCATCGAGATGGCGAAGATCAACGCGCCGCCGAGCATCGATCCACGCGAGTCATTGCCGAAACTCCCCGACAACATGTTCGAGAGCCGCACGGGGCCGAAAGTCTTCGCCCGCCCGCAGAGCGAGGGAGGCCCGGATGGCGAGGGCACGGCGAAGGCGATCCAGGTCGCGGGGCAAAATGTCGAGGGCATCCTCAGCGGCCTGACGAGCGGCAAGGGCCAGAGCCGCCGGCTCTCGCTGCCAGGAAATCTCACCTTCGGCCACGACAGTGCGGACGTGAGCAACGAGGGGCGCAGCGAACTGGACAAGATCGCCGAAGCGCTGAAAAAATTCCTCGGCAAGGACACCGAGACGGCGACCTACACGATCGAAGGCCACAGCGATCCGACCGGCACGCCCGAGTACAATCAGAAACTCAGCGAGCGCCGGGCGGAGGCCGTGCGCGCGTGGTTCGTGGTGAACATGAATGTGCCGCCGCAGAATGTGAAGACGGTCGGCTACGGCGCCACACGCCCCGCCGAAGGCGTGCCGCTCGAAGGCACCAACGACGAGTTGCAGGGCCACCGGCGCACGGAGATCGTGATCCGACGCGCGAAGAAATGACGGTCGGCCTGCGCGCATTTTGAAAATCGGATCGCACGCTGCTCCCATCTCACTTTCAAAACGGAGGTCATTCTGAGGGAGCCTAAGCGACCGAAGAACCCCGTGGAATTCACGGGCAGCGATCAAAATACCAACGGATATCTCCTGCAATTCCACGGGGTCCTTCGACTCGTTTCACTCGCTCAGGATGACCTGCGATGAGGAATCAAAATGAGCCGGCACCGCAGCATTCCGCCGCGCGATTTCGGTGCGCTGAAACTTTCGCCCTTTGATTTGCCGCGCTCAGCCAGCAAACTTCCGCCAATGCCCGCCACGCCAAAATTCGATTCGATAGACGACGTCATCCGCGACATCCGCGCAGGCCGCATGGTGATCGTGACGGACGACGCCGACCGCGAGAACGAGGGCGACCTTGTGATGGCCGCGGAAAAGGCGACCGCGGTGAGCGTGAATTTCATGGCGACGCACGGGCGCGGGCTCATCTGCGTGCCGATCACCGAGGCGCGCGCCGAGACGCTCGGGCTCGAGCGCATGGCCCGCGAAAATCGCGAGACGCACAAGACGGATTTCACCGTCGCGGTGGACGCCGCGCATGGAATCACGACCGGCATCAGCGCAGCGGATCGCGCAAAGACGATCAGCGTCCTCGCCGACCCGAAATCGGTTGCGCGTGATCTTGTGCAGCCCGGCCACATTTTTCCGCTGCGTGCAAAGGATGGCGGCGTGCTGCGGCGCGCGGGGCACACGGAGGCGGGCGTGGATCTCGCGCGGCTCGCGGGGCTGCAGCCTGCGGCGGTGATTTGCGAAATCATGAATGCCGACGGCTCGATGGCTCGGCTGCCGGAGCTGCTCGCATTCAAGAAAAAGCACAGGCTGAAGCTGTGCAGCATCAGCGATCTCATCGCGTACCGCCGGCGCAGCGAGCGGCTCATCGAGCGCGAGCAGGTGATCAAGATGCCAACGCAGTTTGGCGAATTTGATCTGCATCTTTACCGCTCGCTCGTGGATGGCGCGCATCACCTCGCACTCGTGAAGGGCACCATCTCCGCGAAACGCCCGGCGCTCGTGCGCGTCCACAGCGAGTGCCTCACCGGCGACGTGCTCGGCTCGCTGCGGTGCGACTGCGGCACGCAGCTTCACCGAGCGCTGCAGCTCATCGAGAAGGCGGGCAACGGCGTGCTGCTTTACATGCGCCAGCACGAGGGCCGCGGCATCGGGCTGCCCGCGAAAATTCACGCCTACAAGCTGCAGGAAGACGGGCTCGATACCGTCGAGGCAAACGTGAAGCTCGGCTTCGCGCCCGAGCTGCGAGACTATGGCGTTGGCGCGCAGATTCTCTTCGATCTCGGCGTTCGGAAAATGCGCTTCATGACGAACAACCCGAAGAAAGTCATCGGCCTCGAGGGCTACGGATTGAAAATCACCGAACTGGTCCCGCTGAAGTCCGCGCCGAACCGGCACAACGCAAAGTATCTCGAGACGAAGCGGCTCAAGATGGGGCACCTGCTGTAGCAACGTCCAACATTGAACATCCGACATTCAACATCCAACCAGTGCGCGCCGTGAGTTGTTGGATGTTGAATGTTGAATGTTGGATGTTGGATGTTCCCGAAAGCCCCGCCAGCTCATCGCGCTCCGAATCATGAGCGCGCAAAAAAGCATCGCCGTGATCGGCGGCGGGCCTGCGGGATTGCGCGCTGCGGAGGTCGCGGCGGAAGCAGGTGCGGCGGTGACGCTCTACGATGCGAAGCGCTCGGTCGGCAGGAAATTTCTCGTCGCGGGAAAGAGCGGACTGAATCTTACGAACACTGCGGAGCGCGAGGCGTTCGCGGGTGCGTATTCCGGCACGGAAATGCCAGAGCATTTCTGGCGCGACTGCCTCGCGGAATTCGACAGCGCGGCGACGCGCGCTTGGGCGGCGGGGCTGGGCGTGGAGACGTTCGACACGACGGGCGGCAAAGTTTTTCCCGTGCTGAAAAAGGCCGCGCCGCTGCTGCGCCGCTGGGTCGCGCGGCTGCGCACGCTCGGGGTGCAGTTTGCAGTGAACCACCGTTGGAGCGGACTGATTCCCGGTTCGCCGCTGACGCTGCATTTTGAAAACGATGCGACGCCGCGCACGCACGATGCCGTGGTGCTCGCGCTCGGCGGCGGCTCGTGGCCGGAGACGGGATCGGATGGCGGCTGGGTTCACATCCTGAAATCGCTCGGCATCGCGGTGCGTGAACTCCAGTCGGCAAACTGCGGCTGGGAAGTCGCGTGGATGCCGGAAACGCGCGCGCGCGCCGAGGGACAGCCGCTGCACAATCTTCATGTGCGCGCAGGCGACACGACGGTCATCGGCGAACTGATGCCTGTGCGCTACGGCATCCAGGGCACGCTGATCTACCAGCTAGGCCGCACACTGCGTGCGATGGGGTCGCCGGAGATTCGCATTGATTTCAAGCCGACGTTTTCAGTCGAGCAACTCGTGCGGAAGATGGAATCCGTGCGGCGCGATTTCATCCGCGAGTCCCGCGTGCGATGGAAGCTCACCGATGCCGCGTGCGCGATGCTGGAGCAATTTCACGGCCCGTTCGACTCCGCGGAAAAGCTCGCGCTCGCCGCGAAGGACTGCCGCATCCCGCTGCTCGCACCGCGCCCGCTCGCCGAGGCGATCTCCACCGCAGGCGGCGTGTGCTGGAGCGAACTCGACGGCAACCTGATGCTCAAAAAACTCCCCGGCGTTTTCTGCGCCGGAGAGATGATTGACTGGGAGGCGCCAACGGGCGGCTTCCTGCTGCAAGGGTGCTTCGCGACCGGCACGCGCGCGGGCAGGGCGGCGGTGGAATGGTGATTGGTGACTAGCCTGCATTTCTCACACGCACGGCGCGGGACGTGACCGCGGATGGCGGCGTGGCCGGATCGAAAAGTGGCTCGGGCTTCAGCCCGACAGCGCCGTGGGATTGGGCTAAAGCCCAAGCTACTTTTTGCGCGGCCTCTCTTTGCTCTCGAATGCCATGCAAGTTGCTTGGCTGACACTTGCGAGCGGAGCCCTACGGCCGCGACTTGCTGGCCTTTTCGTCCGGAAAATCCGCGGGGACTTTTTGCGTGACCTTGCCAGTAGCCGCCCACTCGGTGCCGCGCTGGAGCGTGACGGCGAATGCGACGCAATGCACCGCCTCCGCGCCGTGGCCGAGCGCATCGTGGACGACGCGGCCTTTTCCAAATGGGATCACCATGAGCATCGGCTCCTCCTCGCCGCTGCCGTTGTCTTTTGGTGACATCGCGCTGGCCAGAACCGTCACGTCCTTCGCGGGGCCGCGCAGGCTGTTGTAGAGTTCGTCCTGCCGGTGCATGAATGCCGCGGGCAGGCCCTGCATGATCGGGTGCTGCGGCGCGCGGTTGTTCAGTGCGAATTCGTGCTGCTTGCCGTGGCTGCCGCCGCGGCCCGCGCTCGTGTCCATCGTCCATTTGCCATCCCGAAAGCGCAGATATGGGCCGCTCTTTTCATTGCGACCGCCCCAGCCGCCGACGCCGATCATCTCGTTGTAGGCCGGCCATTCGGGGAATGAATTGTCCGCCGCGTGGACGGACACAAAGCCGCCGCCGCCGCTCACAAATTTTTCAAACGCGTCCTTCGTCACCGCGGACCACGGCTCGCCGTTGTAGTTCGAGACGACGACCGCGTAGTCGGAAAATTTCGGCTGCCAGGTGTCGATCCCCTTCCCTTTTTCCGGCGAAGTGGACACGTCCACGCTGAAGATGCCCGGTTCCTCGAGTATCTCCTTCAGCACCGGCGTGGTCATCTTCCACTGGTGGTTGTTCTGCCCGTCCACGATGAGGACTTTGATTTTGTCCGCAGCGGTGGCGGAGACGACGAATGTGAGGGAGGCGAGGAGGGTTGCTTTCATGCGGGCGGGACGCTGACGGCTCCGAGCGTGCGTGGCAAGCGCGGGGGAAATACACCGCGCTACCTTTTCAAAACCGGGGTCATTCTGAGCGCAGCGAAGAACCCCGTGGGTTTCAATTCGGACGTCCGACGTGCATTCAACGAGATCCTTCGCTGCGCTCAGGATGACCTGTGGTTTTCAAAATCTGGCAGCACATGGAAAAGCGCGCGCGCTTCATTGCCCGGCGCGCGCTTCCTGTTAGCGTCGGCACACTATGGCATTCGGTTCCTTCCGCGATTTTGTAAACGCACTCGACAAGGCGGGCGAACTCCGGCGCATCACGCAGCCCGTCGCGACCGAATTGGAAATCACCGAACTCGCCGACCGCGAGATGAAATCGCCCGGCGGCGGAAAGGCGCTGCTGATCGAGAAGCCGACGATCAACGGCGTGGTGTCGCCATTCCCCGTGGCGATCAACACGATGGGCTCGCACAAGCGCATGGCGATGAGCATGGGCGCGGATTCCGTGGACGAGGTCGCCGCCGCACTCGGCGCGCTGATGAAGGCGAAGCCGCCGACGACATTCCGCCAGACGCTGAAGCTGCTCGGCCAGGCGCTCGAACTCCGACACGCGCGGCCGAAGATCGTGCGCGGCGGGCCGTGCAAGGACGTGATTCACAAGTTCGACGCGCCGCAGTCGCGCAAAGAGCCGTGGCCGGCTGCGCCGGAAATTCAAAATTCAAAACTCAAAACTCAAAACTCCGAATGCCCGACACTCGCTGATATTCCGATTTTGAAATGCTGGCCGCTCGACGGCGGACGCTTCATCACGCTGCCGTGCGTCGTCACGCGCGATCCGGACACTGGCGAGCGCAATGTCGGCATGTATCGCATCCAAATTTACGACGACAAGACCACCGGCATGCACTGGCAGTTGCAGAAGGTCGCCGCACGCCACGGGCGGCGCTACTACGAGAAGGGCGAGCGCATGCCTGTCGCCATTTTCCTCGGCGGCGATCCCGTGTTCACCTTCGCCGCGACGGCGCCGCTGCCGGATGGGCTCGATGAGTTTCTGCTCGCCGGCTACCTTCGCAAAAAATCCATCGAACTCGTGAAGTGCGAGACGAATGATCTCGAAGTGCCCGCGAATGCCGACTTCGTAATCGAGGGCTACGTGGACCCGACCGAGCCGCTGCGCGACGAGGGGCCGTTCGGCGACCACACGGGCTACTACACGCTGCCGGAGCCGTATCCCGTCTTTCACATCACGGCGATCACGCATCGGAAGGACGCGATCTATCCGGCGACGATCGTCGGCATTCCGCCGATGGAGGATTTTTACATTGGCGGCGCATCGGTGAAAATTTTCCTGCCGATTTTCAAAATGAACTTCCCCGAGATCGTGGACATCGCGCTGCCAGCGGAGGGCGTGTTTCACAATCTCGTCTTTGTGAGCATCAAGAAGACCTACCCGATGCAGGCCTACAAAATCATGCACGGGCTGTGGGGCATGGGGCAGATGATGTTTTCAAAATACATCGTCGTCGTGGATGCGGACGTGGACGTCCACAACACAAGCGAGGTGCTCTTTCACCTCTGCGCGAACACCGACCCGCAGCGCGACAGCCTCTTCACCAAAGGCCCGTCTGACGTGCTCGATCACGCGACGAGCGAGATCGCGAGCGGCAGCAAGCTCGGCATTGACGCGACGAGGAAATTGCCGGGCGAGGGCTTCAAACGCGCATGGCCGCCGCTGATCAAAATGGATGAAGCCGTGCGTCGGAAAATTGACGCGCTGCTCGGACACCGTACCGCCGAAGCCACACTGAATCCGTAAATGCCCGACTGGATCAGAACCCTGCTTGAACTCCTCTCCCAAGTCGCGGGCGGGAGGACCGGCAATCAGATCACGAACAACGCGATCGCGGCCATCTTCTGGAGCTTCTGCCTGGCGGTGGCGGTGGCGCGCTATCGCGAGGATCGCCGGCCGCGTGAGCGGCTGCTCATCTGGGGATTCTCAGTCGTCCTCGGGCGCGAGCTGTTCATGATTTTCATCGAGGTATTGCGGTCGCTCAAACTGATCGATGCGACGGTGTTGAACTCGTTCTATCCCCCGTTGCAACACGCCTTGCACGACGCGGGTCTCATCACGGTGGCCGCGGGGTTCATGGGTTTTCTGGCAAAGGACGTCCCGCGCGCGGGGCGCTTCCTGCGAGCGGGGATGGCCGGCACGGTGGCCTGCTACCTGGCCACATTCTGGTGGTGGGCCGGCTACCTCGGGACGCACCCCGGTTCGAAATTTGCCCAGACGTGGTGCGACTGGCCCTTTCACATCAATGGTTCGGTTTGGCTGCTGGTGGCGCTGGTGTACTTGATGCGGCACACGCGGGGCTGGGTGCGCAACGGCGTCTGCGGCGCGCTGGCGGCGTTCTTTTTCAGCACGGCGCTGAAGCTGCCGGACCTGGCGATGAAAGAGATCCACGAGCAGGTTTTCACACAGATCCGGTATCTGCTCTACCTCATCGGCGGGGTGACGCTGAGCTACGTGTTCATCCGCGAGCAGTTCTCGGAGCGGCGCGAATACGCACGCTCCCTGGAGGCGACCATGCGCGATCAGCAAAAGGCGGAGGCGGCGCTGCGGGAAAGCGAGGAGCGCCTGCGCACGATCATTGATTCCGAGCCGGAGTGCGTGAAGCTGCTGGCTGCCGACGGTTCGCTGCTGGAAATGAATCCCGCAGGGCTGCGGATGATCGAGGCGGACTCGCTCGCGCAGGTGCGAAGCCAGTGCGTATATCCGCTCGTCGCCGAGGAGGACCGCGAGGCTTTCCGCGATCTGATCAGCCGCGTGATGCGCGGCGAGTCCGGCACGCTTGAATATGCCATCACCGGACTCAAAGGCACGCGGCGCTGGCTGGACATGCATGCCAGCCCGATGCGCGATGCGACCGGCCGCGTCACCGCGCTGCTCGGCGTGACCCGCGACATCACCGCGCGCAGGCAGGCCGAGGCGGCGGTGCGCGAGAGCGAGCAGCGATTCCGGGAGTTGTTCGAGGGTTCGCCCGACGCGATCTTCGTGGAAGAACTCGATGGCTGGGTGCTGGATGTGAACCCGGCGGCCTGCCGGCTGCACGGGATGGAGCGTGCGGAGCTGATCGGCAGGAGCGTGTTTGATCTGGTTCCGCCCGGCCAGCGCGAGGCGGTCAGGCGTGATTTTGCCAGAATGGTCGCGGACGAGGTCAGCGTCATCGAGGGCGTCAGCCAGCACAAGGATGGCCGCGCCGTGTCCGTGGAGGTGCGGATCAGCCGGATCGCGTATCGCAATCGTCCGGCGCTGCTGCTGCATGTGCGCGACGTCACCGCGCGCAGGAATGCAGTGCTGGCGTTGCAGGAAAGCAGGCTGTCGCTGGAGAAGGCGCAGCAGATTGGCCAAATCGGCAGTTGGCAGTCTGATCCCAGTCGCGAGGGGCGGCTCGTCTGGTCGGCGGAGACGGAGCGCATCTTCGGTTTCACGCCGGGCGAATTCGACGGGCGCGTGGAAACCTTCTTCGCACTGCTGCATCCCGAGGACCGGGAGACGGTGGCCCAGGCGGCTCAGGCGGCGCTCGCCGGGGAACGTCCGTACGATTTGGAACACCGCATCGTGCGCCGCGACGGCCAGACGCGCTGGGTGCGTGAGCAGGCGGATGTGGAACGCGACGCCGCGGGCCAGCCTGTCCGCATGATCGGCGTGGTGCAGGACATCACGGAGCGCAGGAAGGCGGAGGAATCGCTGGAGATGATGCGCGTCTGCGTGGATCGCGCGGGCGATTCCGTGTTTTGGATCAGCCGCGAGGGAGGCATCCTTTACGTGAACGACGCGGGCTGCACGGGCCGCGGCTATTCACGCGAAGAACTGCTCGGCATGAGGATTTCTGACCTCGATCCGGATTACCAGCCCGGCGTCTGGGCGGCGCACTTCGAGCATCTGAAATTCCACCGCACCGTCACACTTGAAACCCGCCACCGTGCGAAGGATGGCCAGGCCTTTCCTGTCGAGGTCAGTGCCAACTACGTCCACATCGGCGGGCAGGAGTTCAATTTTGCCTTCGTGCGCGACATCACCGCACGCCGCGCCGCGGAGGAGAAGATTCGCCAACTGGCGGCGTTCCCGGAGCTGAACCCGAATCCGGTGCTGGAATTTTCCGCCGACGGCGCGCTGATCTACCATAACCGCGCTGCGTCGGAACTGTCTCGATCCCTCGGCGTGCCCGATATCGGCGCACTGCTGCCGGCTGATACGCGCGAGATCGTTCTCTCGTGTCTGGCTGCAAACCAGCCGCGGCTGCGGATCGAGACCGCCCTCGGGCCACGGATGCTCTCGTGGTCGTTTTATCCCATCGGGGAACTCCGCACGGTGCATTGCTACGTGGGCGAGATCACCGAGCGGCTGCGACTCGAAGAGCAGCTCCGCCAGTCGCAGAAAATGGAAGCCATCGGCCAGCTCGCAGGCGGAGTGGCGCACGACTTCAACAACATTCTGACCGTCATCCAGGGTTACGGCTCCATGCTGCTGCTGACCGGCGATCCCTCGGACGAAACGGTGGAATCCGTGCGGCAAATCGTCGCGGCCTCGGAACGCGCGGCGAACCTCACGCGCCAGTTGCTCCTCTTCAGCCGCCGCCAGGTGATGCAGCCCGGACTGCTGAACCTGAATGATCTCGTCACCAGCCTCGTGAAGATGCTCCAGCGAATTGTGGGCGAAGACGTGAAGCAGCAACTCCACCTCCACCCGCGTCCACTGACCGTTTACGGCGACGCCGGAATGCTGGACCAGGTGCTGATGAATCTCGTGGTCAACGCCCGCGACGCCATGCCCGGCGGCGGACGGCTCATCATCGAGACTGCCGAAAAAGTGCTCACCGAAGCGGATGCAGCCTTGATTCCGAATGCCACGCCGGGACGTTACGCCTGCCTGAGTGTGACCGACAGCGGCAGCGGCATCGCCCCCGAAGCCCTGCCGCACATCTTCGAGCCATTCTTCACCACCAAGGAAATCGGCAAAGGCACGGGGCTCGGCCTCGCGACCGTCTTCGGCATCGTCCAGCAACATGGCGGCGCGCTCCAGGTGGAGAGCGAAGTCGGCCGCGGCACGACCCTCCACATTTTCCTCCCCACCGTGGAGGCAGCCGAGGTGGCCGAGGAAAAAGTGGCGGCAAGCCGGCTGCCCCGCGGAACGGAGACCATCCTCGTCGTCGAAGACGAGCCGAGCCTGCGTGTGCTGAACCGGATCGTCCTCGAACGCCAAGGCTACCAGGTGCTCGACGCGGCCCACGGAGTCGAGGCGCTGCAAGTCTGGGAACAGCACACCGGCCCGATCCATCTGCTCCTCACCGACCTCGTCATGCCCGAAGGCCTGAGCGGTCTGGAACTCGCCGCACGGCTGCGCAAACACAGCCCCGATCTCCCGGTCATCTTCACCAGCGGATACAGCGCTGAGATGGCTGGCCGCGAACTCCGGCTGGAAACGGGCCAATTCTTCCTCCAAAAACCGACGCCGCTGCCGGAACTGCTCGAAACGGTACGGCGCTGCCTGGACAGATGAGGATGGTGCAGTGATGCGCCCCATCGGATGCATCACCGGCCTGTCTCACGGTGCGTTCTAAGCCTGCCGCACGCGGCGGAAAATTTTCGCGCCACGCATGGACAATCCGAGAATCAGCCCCGTGCCCACGAGGATCGCCAGACGCATGAGCCACGACGCGGGCGTGACGGCCTTCGCCTTCAGGCCGATCTGCAAGTCGGCCCAATTGTCCACCGCGACCGCGCGGCTGAACGTGAGCAGGCGGCCCTGCTCCGGGATGCTCGCCTGGATGACGGCGGGGCTGCTCACCGCGGCGTCCTGCTGCTGGATGAGCCGCTCGGCGAGGCGTGTGAACGCCGCGTTTTCGTCCGCGCTGTTGCGGTCGAGGATTTGTTTCGCGTCCTGCTGCGTGTAGTTCGCGTCCTTGCCGCCGCGGCCCGCACGCAGCTTGCCGGTGAGCGCGTCGGTCTCGCCCGCGGCACCGGCCTGACGGACGTTCAGGCCGATGAGCGCCTGCTGGAGCTTCACGTTGTGGAGCTGCACGCGGGCATCTTCGTTGAATGCGTTGTCGTGCTGGCTCAGGCCAAACGCGGACTCGAATGCACGCCGCGCCTCGTGCGGATTGCCCTGCTGGAGCGCGCTGTTGCCGAGCGCGAGCATCTGCTCGGCGGCGCGCGTCTTGTCGCGCTGCTGGCTCGCCTCGCCTTGCAGATAGCTCTGGAGATCCACCGCGGTCGCGCGGGAGACGAGTTCGTCCTGCTGGAGTTGCAGCGAGCCCGTCCATTTTTTGAGCTGCCATTTTTCATTCAGGTAAATGCGCCATGTGATATTCTCCAGCGGCAGATCGAATTTCGCCGCGACCAATTGCAGATCGAGCGAGCGCGTTCCGGACTCACCGATTTGGCTGCTGTAGAAAAGCTCCACCGGCACGGCTTGTCCGCCGCGCGATTGCTGTTCGAGCGGAATCAAAATCTCGTCCTTCTCGCGCCACGGCCACACGCCGTTCTGATTCACGAACGCAAACCAGAAGCGCGCGCCTTTCGGCAGCGTTAGGTGGAGCAGGCGCTTGTCGCCGGGCAGGATTTCGAGTCGCACCTGCGTGAGCATCGCACCGCTGTCGGCGATCACTGAGGTGAACGTGATGTTGTTCACCCGCGCAGGCAGAAGCTTCGTCGCCTCGTGCCGTTCAAGTTTCATCGGCAGCGAAAACGCAGGCTCCACGAGCCGGTAGGCGAAGCTCGCAGACGACGCATTGATGTCCTGCTGAAGCGCGCGCGGGATGCTCTGCCATTCTGTCGGCTGGAGCGCGGCGGGCGTCGCTTCCACGCGGAGTTGCAGCCGGCCTGCGGATCGCACGGTCACGAAGCCGCGTTGCAAATTCACATCCGCGACCTGCACACCGCGTAGCGTGACTTCCGGTGCCTGCGCGGGCACCGGTGTCTGGTAGGTCGCCTGCAAAAAATACTGCCCGATCACGCGCCGGTGCAGCTTCACCTCCCACGTCTGCAATCCGGCATTCACCGCCTTCGGCACCGCGAGAAAATCCGCAACTTGATCGCCGGTGAAACGCACGTTCTCCGCCTCCGCGGGCAGCGCGACGTGGAAAATTTTCAGCCCCGTGTTCTCGATCTGGTATTGCAGGTTCGCCGCGATTTTCACCTGCGCCTCGCCGACGGTCGCGTGCTGCAGGCTCGTCACCTGCACCCACGGGTCCACCTGCTCGACATCAAGCGCGAGACTCCACGGCGTCTGCAAAACGCGGAATGCGAGCACACCCTTTTGCTTGATGCCCGACTTCTGCGGATCGAGCTGCGTGACGCCGTCGCGCGCCGTGACCTGCAAGCGCATCCCCTGCTCCGGCACGACGAGAAACGTCCCGCGCTGTTTGCTCGCCTCGCGGAAAATCAGCTTCGGCGCAGTCCACGCCTTCGCCGCCTTCATGCCCGCGCCCGTGAGCGAAATCGCAAACTCCTGCCGCCCCTCGGTGCGCGCGCGCAGATGCATCGTGATGATGCGCTCGGCGTCAGTCTTCAATTCCGTCCAGTGACTCAGCGCCTTCCCCGCGATGGACTCGACATCCATCCCCGCGGGCAGCGCGAAGCTCAGCCGGAAAATCCCGGCGCGCGTGATGTCCACCGTCGCGTTCACCGCGAGCACCGCGCGATCTTCGCCAAGCGAAAGTGTGTCCTGCGATTCGACACGTACATCCGGCTCGACGGCTGACGCCTTCAGCACCGCAGACGCTTTCACATCCGAATATCGAAACGCGCGCCGCGCGGTGAGTCCCGGAATCTGGCCCTGGAGCAACGTCGCGATGTTGCCGGGGAAGTCTTCCAGATTGATCGGCGAAAATGTCGCCGCGTCCACCGTGTCGAGCTGCACTTCATTGCCCGTGGCCACGCCGAGCAGACCGACTTGTCCCGCGGCGTTCTCGACGGAAATGAGCCCGACTTTCTGTTCCACCGGCAGCGGTCCAGTCGCGATCTGCGAGCGGATAATCAGTGCGAATGGACGCGACTGCGGCGGCGCGAGATTCACGCGCAGCTTGCCGGTGTCGGGATCGAAACGCCACTGCGAGACGACCCAAGGAGCCGGGGCGCTCTCGCCCCGAGGCTGCTCGGCACGGGGCGAGGGCGCCCCGGCTCCCTGCGGTCTCCCCGCCCCGTCCAACACATCGGTGATCGTCGCGCCCTTCGGAACGTCGAAGGAAATCTCCGCGAGTTCGCCCTGCGCGGGACGGATGGCAGCGTGATGCAGGCCCTCGATGACGCCGACAGTCGGCGCGTAAAGTTGCGTCAGTTCCGCGTAGAAGACCGCTTTCTCCCGCGCGACATCGCGACTGCGCGGTTTCCATCCGATCCAGATTTCATTCACCGGCGCGAGCACGAGCGCAGCGGTCGTATCCTTGCCCGCGCTCTTGCGCTCGATGGAAACGGCCTGCGGTGAGACGACATCCACGTCGAGATTTGCGAGCGTGAGCGTGAGGCGGTTCACGAGTCCGAATTGCGCAGGCAGCACGAATCCGCTCTCGGCGTCCTTCTTCACCACGGGCACTTGGTATTGCAGCTCGATGTCGAACGCGCCGCTCTCAAGCGCGAGCAACTGCTGCGCGCGCGGCGTGCCCGCCTGCACGAGTTTCAGCGACGCCGCCGGAAACGTCGTCTTCGTGAGCACCGCCGGCTCGAACAGCAGCGGCAACCGCTGCCCCTTCACCGCCTGCCACCGGATTTTCGCCGTCGCGAGTGCGAACTTTTCCTCGACGCGAATCGTCTGCGCGACGGTCTCCGCGACCGGCGCTTCCTTCGGCAGCAGCGGGGCGGCGTCCTGCGCGGATGCGACGCCGCTCCACACGATGAAGCCCGCGATCAGCAATGATACCGTCGCAGCCACAGCGCCGCCGCCCGTGCTTGGCAGACTCGGCTTCGGCTTGCGCGGCGAGCGCCAGAGTCGGCGCAACGCAGGCACGGCGAGATTCCACACGAAGAACAGCGCGACGATCGCGAGGAATGCACACGCGCCATTCGGCCAGCGCAGCGCGGCCCATGCGAGCAGCGTCCAGCCGAGGATCGTCCACCGCGATTTTCCCGAGAGCCAGGCGCAGGCCCACGCGACGAGCGCGAGCAGCGGGAGCCACGAATAGCCGATCCAATCGAGCGCCGAGGTCTCGTCCTCGACGTTGCCGACTTCGACCGCGAGCGCGTTGCCCGCCTGCTGCACGGGCGCGAGGAAAGTGATGCCGCGCGGAACTTCGGACGTGTGCTGCCGCGCAATGTCGGCAAGCCCGATGAACGCAATTCCCGCCATCGCAAACGCCGCGCAGCCAAGCAGCAGTCCCGTCCAATGGCGGAGGCTGAATTTGAAAACGCCATCCTGCGCCGCGCTGCGCCAGACCATCGTGGCGAGCGCGAGCAGGGCGAGTGCTGCGAGCAACGACAGCACCGCGCGACCCGTATCGTCGCCGCCAAACATCCGCGCGAGTCCCGCAAAGCCCGAGACATCCGGCACTCCGCCCACGGGCGTAAGCGAGCCCTCGCGATAGACGAGCTTCTGCGCCGTGTCCGGTTCCAGCTTCCATTCCGCGAGCATCACCGGCGCGCCGACGACGGGCGTGGCGATCTTCACGCGCGCGGGATTTTTCGATCGCTCGGCGAGTTTCAGATCGATCGCGAGCACTGCGTTCGGGTCAGCCTGGTGCGGCAGCGGGATGAGATTCGCGCTGCCGTCCTGCACCGGCACGACAGACGCGCCATTCACCGTCGCGCTCCACAACTGCGTGCCCTCCGCGAGCGTGAGCCGGAAATGCGCGTTGCCGCGATTTTTCACAAAGTAGTGCGCATCCGTGAGCACCTGCCCCGCCTTCGAGATGCGCGTGACGAGCGACGCGCGATCCACGACCTGACTCAGCGAATCGCCCTGCGCGAGCGGGCTGAGTGCGAGCTTCAGATTGAATGGCCGCGCGGCGTAGCGATACGCGGCGAGGATCGGCGCGTCGAAAAAGAGCCGGTATTCCGGCGGCACTTCGCCCGTCTCCAGCGGCAGCAATCCGGCGGAGACATCCACCGGCTTCACCTGAAACTGATACGCGCTGATCACGAGCGTGTGGCCCTGCTCGGATTGCGCATCGAGCGGCCGCGCGCCGGTGAATGCGAGCGTGTCGCCCTGCGCCTTGAACGGCCGCTCATACGTCGCGAGCAGCGTGTAGGCGCCCGACACCGGCGTGTGCAACTGCACCACGTAGCCGCCCTCCGCCTTCTGCCAGTTGCGGATGT
>JBBRYC010000098.1:0-19708 GCA_038238025.1 Chthoniobacterales bacterium | reverse complement strand
GAGCGCGGGTCGAACACCGTGCCCAGAAAGGCGTAGTCGTGCTCGTTGTCCGGGCCGGTGAGCACGCTGACGAAGTGAGGCTTGTCGTCATCGGGCTTCCGCACTTTGAAGGTGAAGCGGTTGCCGGTGGCGGTGTTCTCGACCGTGAAGAGCGCGTTCCCGGCGAGGATGAATTGGAGTGGAGCGTCCATACGTGGAGTGCGTAGGCGTTAGGCGCAGAAAGACGGCTGCGCGCCCGGCGCGAACGCGGTCAGCCGGCCAACGAGCGTGGTGAGGTTGAACTTCCGCAGGCTGCGCTTCTCCACGTCGAAGACGGTGATAAGACCGCCGCTGCGCAGCTTGTCCGGTGAGGTGACGAAGCGCATCGTGCGCGCTGCGCCCGTGGCTTTGATGAAGGTTCCGACGTATTCAGTTTGTGGCTGTTTCATGCCCTTGCCTCGTCCGGGCAGCCGCGTGGAATCCATCCGTTTGCATCGCCATATTTTCCACCATTGAACGGGGCAGCCTTCGCTTGGCGCGGAAGGTGGGGCGATGGTTTGCCTGCTAACTGTCCGCACCATTTCCAGAAATGTGCGCGACTCTCACCCGCTCGTTTATCAGGCGAAATTGCCCTTCGATTTTGGCAGCCGCAAAGGAGTCACCAGCCGCGAGTGGTATGGTGATATGGTCGGAGGGCCGAACGGCCTTCCTATATGGCGCGGAGTTTTGGGGGCTGCACTCGGATACGAGAGTGAAGGAAGTGGACAGTTTCAGTCCACTTTCTCGACTTTCGACTCCGCGTGGGCGGCTCAGTCGTCGATGAGGTCGTCGAACAATCCGGGCTGGAATGGCTCCAGCGCCGCCTGCTCGTCGCGGAAGAACTCGGCCTTGGTCTTGCCCATCCGCCGTCCCTTCTGCGTGTGGCAGTCGAACGCGTAATCAGGGACTTTCTCTCGCCCGGCCTTCTCCAGATCGGCGGCGAGTTTGTCAGCGTCCAGACCGGCACATTGGTCATAGACGAAGTTTTGCAGATGGTCCGCGTCGCGGTTTTTCTTCGCCGCGCACAGGAGGATCACGGCCTTGCTGATGAAGATGCGGCCTTTGGCCTGCTTCGCTGGGACATTGGCGTTCACGAGCGCGTAGCCATCATGCAAGGCCTTCACTTCTTGGGACAGGATGCCCCAGCAGTCTTCGGCGCTCACGGTGAGCAGTCGCTTCCAGACATAGTTGCCGTAGCCGCTGGCCCATAGCTCCAGTGCCCAATACCCCGCAAGGCGAGTGTCTCCACGGCGGATGGCCTTCTGCATCGCCGAGGAAACTTCGCCAAACTCATAGCCTCGTTTAGTTAGAAATCGCATGTCTTGATTTTCGTTCGCCAGAAACGTGAGGCCAAAAAGAAAGGGGGGTGTTGAGGGGTGCCGCGAGCGGTCGTTCGATGGTGTTGAGGACATTCCTTCCTCCTCTTCATCCGGGCCGCGTCGTGTCCATCGCTGAATGACTCCTTTTGCATCGCTCTAGGAATCCAGGCTGAAGGACTGCCTGCGCGGAGCATCAATCGCGGTCTTGTCCTGGCTTTGGTAGCTCTCGAACCGGATGTGCGCTTTCCACTTTCGCTTGAGGTAACGCTTCTCGGCGGCGATGCGCTCGGCGGAACGGAAGAGCGAGTTGCCGCCGAGGTTCTTATCGCGCTCCTGCACGAAACAGAATCGGGCTTCATTCCAGACCAGCCGGTTCACCATCAGCTCTTCGAGTGTTGCGTCGATGTCGCACTTGCACTTGAGCAGCTCATCCCACTTCGGGACTCCGCCATTCGCATCGCGCACGACGCCCACGGCACCGCCGACCCAGTGATGCACGCCGAACGGATCATTGCGTTGAAGCAGCCTGGGATCGCTGCGTTGGTGCCAGCCGAACAATCGAGCCCCGGCGCCACGTGCGCCGTAAGTCGAGTTTTCCAGCATGGCCAGCGTCTCATCGGTCGAGAGCTTGCGGCAGCGTAGCGACACCATGCAGACGCAGGCCGTGATGTCGTCGTCGAGCATCACGATGGCGTCGTCGGTGAAGTGCCGCAGAATCCAATTCCGCACCGCGCTAACACCAGTCACGTCATCGGGAATCGTGACCTTCTCCAGCGGGACGTGCGCGTAATCAGCCAGCTCGCTTTCGGGAACGAGGAGCGTCGCGCTTGGGAACAGGCGGTGGCTGCTGATCGACCGCGGGCGGCTCCGCGACATGATCACCAGGCGCAGGCTCAGCGGGGCCAGTTCCGGCCAGTCCTTCGGGGAGAGACGGTTGATTTCCGCCGGCGGTTTCGCCAGTGGCGCTGCCACCGCGGCGGGCGAGGTCGAGGATTCGTTTTCCATGGAGAACACGGCCAATGCCGATTTTTTTGGTTTTGCGGGTGATTGAAAAATCCACTTCGCGGACGCCGAGGAGCTGGAGCGCGAGCATCCAATCGCGAAGGTCGTGAAACATGAAGACGAGGTAGTCGTGATGCTCGAACGCCTGAATCTCCATGCGCGGCACCGTCTCCACGTCATCCTCCGGCTTCTCATCGTAGAGACGGGCAATTTCGTCCTCCATGAAGCCGGTCAATTCCACGTCGAAGCTCGGATCGCTCTCGCGGATGCTTTCAATCACACGCTTCAAGTCATCCTCATCCAACTCCGCGAGTTCAGAGAGGCGGTTATCGGCGAGAAGGTCGGCGAGTTCCTCCGCCTCGCTCGCGTAGTCCTGATAATCCACAGGCACCTTCTCAGCACCCATGAGCAGCGCGGCCTCAAGGCGACCGTGCCCGCGGACGATCAGCCCACTGCGCTTGCTCACGGTGATCGGCCCGCGCCAGCCCTGTTCCTGAATGATGGAGGCCAGAAGCTGAATCTGATGCGCGCTGTGCCGGTTCGGATTCACCGGGTTCGGCTTGAGCGTTCCCGGATCGACGAGGGCATTGTGGGCGCAGTGGATCTTCACGCCGCTCGCCGCGTGTCAAAGCACGCCTCCTTGACCTCACTCCGCAACCTGCGGACAGTGGCTTGCCATGAAGCACAAGAAGTTCGCCAAGACGCTCGTCGCGTGGCGTGAGCAAAACGACTACACGCAGCAGGAGGCCGCGGACCGGCTGGGCGTATCGCGGCGCTCGTTGGAAAACTGGGAGCAGGAGCGTGCGATGCCGCAGGGATTCGGCCTGGCTGCCATGCTGAAGATCATCGACGGACCGAAGGCGGCCGCGACCGTGAAGCCACGGCGGAAAAGGGCGTAGTTCGTGTCGACACGAACTTCGAGCTGTTGACGCCCGGCGGGGCGCATGGACGCCATTCCACCGGACGTAGCTAAGAAGCTTCTCAATCGCGATTTCGCCAATCTCGTCAAACGAGTGCAGGCGGGCGGCAAGATCAGCCGCACCGAACGCTCGATGTTGCAGTCAATGGCGGTGGGCGCTGGCGCAGAAGGTCCGGCTTTCGTCCGAAATTTCGTCGAGCTGGCAGTCGCGCTGAAGGTCACGCGCCAGACGATCAATGGCTGGAAGAAATTCGAGGATGCACCGAAGCCGGAATCGAACGGGCTGCATGACGTGGCGAAGTGGCGGGAGTTCATGCGCCAGCGTGGACTCAAGGGTGGAGAGGAAACCCCGGACATTCAGCAGGCGCTCAAGGCGCGCAAGCTTCTGGCCGAGGTCGAGGAGCGCGAGTTGCGGCTATCGGTAAAACGCGGCGAGTTCATCCCGGTGGAGCAGGTCCGGGTGGAGTGGACGAATCTTGTCGGCCAGGCCACAGCGTTGCTCCGGCGGAAATTTGAAAACGAATTGCCGCCGATTCTGTCCGGCCTCGATGCGACCGGCATTCAGGAAGAGTGCCGCAAGGCCATCGACGAGGTGCTTTCGGTGCTGCACGCCGGATGAACGCGAATCTCGTCAGCGTGTGGCGCGAGGCGTGGCGTCCACCGGACCGCCGCCCACCATGGGCATGGGCCGAACAACACATCAGCTCGATTCCATACTCGCCAATTCCCGGCCGCTTTCGTTCGGACAACTCGCCGCAGATCCGCGAGCCGCTCGAAGCCCTAATCGACCCGCGCGTCCGCCTGGTGTCCATCATCGCCGCGATTCAGGCGGGCAAAACGAGCGTGGGCGAACTCGGGCTCTGCCACATCATCGCCAACCTCCCAGGACCGACGCTGTGGCTCGATCAAACCGACGACGACGCCAAGGACCAGGCGGAATCGCGCCTGCACAAGCTCTTCGAGGATTGCGTGCCGGTCCGCTCGCTCTTTCCCAGCGACCGGCACAAGAAGCGGAACACGACGATCCATTTCCGCAACGGCATGACGCTCTGGGTGCTCGGCGCGCACAACAAAACGAACCTCCAGCGCCGCTCGATCCGCTGGCTCATCGGGGATGAAACGTGGCGGTGGCCGGTCGGTCACATGGCCGAGGCCGAGGCGCGCGTGACGGCGTTCGGCTGGCTGGGCAAGTGCCTCTTCATGTCACAAGGCGGCGAGGAGAACGACGACACGCACCGTAAATTCGAGACGACCGACATGCGGGAGTGGACGTTCCAATGCCCGAAGTGCGGGACGCGGCAGCCGTGGACCTGGGAGCAGATCGAGTGGTCGAAATCGGCGCGCGATGAGCAGGGCGAGTGGGACTACGCGGAGGTCCGGCGCACGGCGGCGATGCGGTGCGTGTCGTGCAATCACTACTTCGATGACAGCGACCGCACGCGCCGCGAACTGAACGCCACCGGCCGCTTCGTCGCACAGAACCTGCGGGCCGCAAAGGAGAGCGTCGGGTTCCACTGGAACGCGCTTTGCACGATGAGCTGGGGCGCGCTCGCGGAATTGTATCTGCGGGCAAAGGCCGTCGCCCGGCGCGGAGACATCAGCGCGCTCAAGCAATTTTACCAGAAGCGGCTCGCGCTTCCGTGGCGCGAGTATGCCGAGGACTACAAGCTCGAGATCACGCGCAGCGGCTACCACAAGGGCGAGCTGTGGGAAGACGAGGCCGGCGTGAGTGCGAAAGGAAATCTTGTCGCCGCGCCTTTCGAGCCGGGCGACATCTCCGCTCCGCTCCGCATCCTGACCGTGGACTGCCAGATGGATCATCTGTTCGCCGTCGTGCGCTCGTGGAGTGCCACGGGTTCTTCGCGCCTCGTCTGGAACGAGCGGCTGCTGACCTTCGATGACGTGGAGACGATGCAGGCGCGATTCGGAATCCACCCGAGCCTGGTCTTCCTCGATGCCGGCCATGCGACCTATGACGTGTATCGCGAGTGCGCCGAGCGCCGCTGGGTTGCGCTGATGGGCGACCGGCGCGCGACCTTCGTCCACCGCACCAAGACCGGCAAAAGCATCCAGCGATTCTACTCGCCGCGCCGCAAGGTCGTCCTCGGGCACACGCGGCACTGCTACGTCCATTACTGGAGCAATCTCAACATCAAGGACACGCTCGCGCGGCTGCGGCGCAACCAGGACCCGGAGCGCGGTGCGACGTGGGAAGTGCCGGACGACATCGACGACGAGTATCTCGCTCAAATGGAAAGCGAGCAGCGCGTGAAGGACGGCGGCAAATGGCTGTGGAAGCAGATTGGAAAACGGCCCAACCACTACCTCGATTGCGAGGCCATGCAGGCTGCAGCAGCGACGATGCTCAAGCTCATCGGACGCGAGGCCATCATTAGCGCGGAGGCTGAGGCGGATGGTGCGGCGGTTGACGCGCCGGAGTCGGCATGAAGCAAGACTGTTTCTTCTATCCACTCAAACCCACGCTCGGGTTTCTTACTGTTGTCGTCATCGCGCTGCTGCTCTCCGGCTGCGGTTCGCTGGTTCGGCTCGAATATCAGAACCCGGAATACGGCGGCGCTGCCGTCGAGTTCGCGCTGCCGAAGAAAGGGGGCTACGCGAAATGACTCTCGATGCCACCATTCGTGCGGTGCAGGCGAAAGTCGGCGTCACCGTGGACGGCAATCCAGGGCCGCAGACGTGGAACGCCATCCACCGATCTCTCATCGGCGAGCCCCCGATTTCTTCGGGCACCGGCACACTCGCCGATGAACGCAGTGAGCGAAACATCGCCACGTTGCTCCCGCAGGTTCAGCCGCTGGCCCGCGCGCTCATCGAGAGCGCCGCTGCCCTCGGCATCGCCATCAAGGTCATTTCAGGCACCCGCACATACGACGAGCAGAACGCCCTCTACGAGCAGGGCCGGAGCAAACCCGGTCGCATCGTGACCAACGCGCGCGGCGGCTACTCGAACCACAACTTCGGCATCGCCTTCGACATCGGCGTGTTCGAGGGCGGTCGTTATCTCGACGAATCGCCCGCCTACAAAGCGGTCGGCGCAATCGGCATGAAGCTCGGCCTCGAATGGGGCGGAAACTGGAAGACGATCCAGGACGATCCGCACTTCCAGCTCCGTCCCGCGTGGGCGCGCGACCTGAGCGAGCGCGACATGCTCGCCGAACTGCGCGGCCGCCGTGCGCTCGGCCAGTCGGCGTTCGCGTAATCCCTCATGGCTGCTCCCGACTATAGCATCGGCTTCACCCGTGAGGAGGTGGAGGAAATCCTCGCCGCGCAGAAAGCGGAGCTGAAGCGCACCCTTGCTGCGTGGTCGGAATCCGGCTCGTCGATCCAGAAGCGCCGAATCGACGAGATCCACGCGATCATCGCCGCGTGTCAGACCGCGCTGCGGAAACTCGCGCCGGAATTCTACGGCCGACCAGTCCGTGTCGGCGGCAGCGAAATTGTCGGTCATCTCCCAAAATGAATCCGCTCCGCTCGATCATCACCCGGCTGCTGCCGACTGCGTGGTTCAGCCCCTACGAATCCGCGAATCCTTCGCCACGTCGCGGGCGCGTGCCGGGCGCGGCTCCGCGCGACGCCAAACTCGACCTCCTGCCCGGCGTGCGCCGCGAGCTGGTGCGCCGCTCGCGCTACCTGCACAAGAACTCCGGCTTCGTGCGCGAGCTGATCGGCAACATGGCGATTTATGCCACGGGCGACGGCATCAAACCACAGGCGCTCTCGGGCAACACCGACTGGAACAAGGCCGCCGAGGAATACTTCGCGCGGTGGGCCGCACGATGCGAGGTCACGCAGCGCTTCTGCTTTGCCGAATGCCAGGCGCTCGTCTGCCGCGGCGTGGACGTGGATGGCGAATACTTCGTCCACAAGACCTTCAACGCGGACGGCGTGCCCCGGCTGCAGCTCATTGAATCCCACCGGATCGGCGACGCGGATCAGAACGACACCGAGGACGGCATCGGCTTCGATGCCTACGGCGCTCCCGCGTTCTATCGCGTGCTGCTCGATGAAGGCGGCGTGCGCGACCTGCCCGCCCACCTGATGCTTCATGTGTTCGAGCCCGAGAGCGCGAGCGCGGTCCGCCAGGCGCCGGCCTTGCAACACTCGATCAATCACATCCTCGACGAGATCGAGCTGCTCGCTCTGGAGAAGCACGCCGTGAAGGACAACTGCGACGTGTCGCGGGTGCTCAAGACGGAGCGCGGCGAGCTGGACGAAGACGGGGATTTCTCAATCGGAAAGCCCGCAGCCAACGGCGAAGTGAGCGAACCCGGCGCGTTGCAGAGGATCATCGGCGGCAAGCTCGTCGCGTTGAAGCCCGGCGAATCCCTCGACAGTTTCCAGCCGAACCGGCCCAGCCCGACGTTCACCGGTTTCCTTGAACACCTGCGGCGCGACTCCGCGCTTGGTCACATCCCGTTCGAGTTCGCGGCGGATTCGAGCAAGGTCGGCGGGGCCGGCGTGCGCCTCGTTGTCGCGAAAGCGGACCGGCGCTTTTCGTATCGCCAGCTCATCTTGATCGAGCGGTTCCTTAAGCCCGTCTGGTTCTTCGTTATTGGCGACGCGATTGCAAAAGGCCGGCTCGATGCAGTGCCGGACTGGACGAAGGTCGCTTTCACCACGCCGCGCCGCATCACCGTCGATGCCGGACGCGAGGCGCAGCAGAATCGCTCCGACGTGGAGATGGGCCTCAAGACGTTGAGCGAGCACTTTGCCGAGCAGGGGATGGACTTCGGCGAGGAAATGGAGATTCGCGCCCGCAATGCCCGCGCGTTGCTCGACCTCGCCGAAAAATACAACGTGCCAATCGAGATGCTCTGGAAGCCGAGCGGCGGCATCGCGGCGACGCCCGTCGTCGGCGAGATCGAAGATCCGCCGTCTCTCACCGGCATCCGCCAGCCCGGATAGTTCGTGTCGACACGAACTACGTGCGTTGACAGCCGCAGCCCGGCGTGACGCCACTTCTTCACGCCATCCATTACCAGCCCTGGCTTATCACGCCGGAAGCCCACGCCGCCATGTGCCGGGCGGCGGGCAACGCCGGGCTGTTTACTGATCTGCCTCCGCCGGTTGCGCAGCCGTCACTGCTTTCCGTCGAGAACGGCGTCGGCATCGTCTCCATTCACGGCGCGCTGATGAAGCGCCCGGACTTTTTCTCCCGACTGCTGCTCGGTGCGACCGACATGGAAGACGTGGAGGCGGCTTTAGTGGCCGCTCGTGATCGTGCGGACGTGCAGGCCGTCTTTCTCGATGTGGATTCTCCGGGCGGCACCGTCAATGGAACGCCGGAACTGGCCGCGCTCGTGGCCGACGTTTCCAAATCCAAATACACCTACGCTTTTACCGACGGGCAGATGTGCAGCGCGGCCTACTGGATCGCATCACAGTCCGATGCGGTGTTCGCCACGCCCAGCGCTCGCGTCGGCTCCATCGGGGTGCTGCTGCCGATGCTCGATGAATCGAAGGCGTTCGAGCAGGCTGGCATCAAGGTCGAGCTCTTCGCCGCCGGCAAATACAAGAGCGTTGGCGTCCCCGGTCTTTCGCTCACCGACGAGCAGCGCGCGTGGCTCCAGGCCGACGTGGATGAAATCTACGGTGACTTCAAAGCGGCCGTGCTTGCCCGCAACCGCCGCATCTATTCAGACGCCATGGAAGGTCAGTGCTTCTCGGGGCGCAAGGCGTCCTACAACTCGCTCACCTCGGGCGTCGTGCAGGACCGCGCCACGGCGCTGATGAAACTCCGCGAGCGGCACGTGAAGCAGCCCGCCTAGTTGACACCCAAATACCGGCACAGATGAAAACCATCGACGAACAACTCGAAGACGCCCTCGCTCGGGTGAAGCACCTTGAAATGGACGCCCATGCCGGCTCCACACTCCTGAGCGAAGCGGCCAAACAATCCGACGATCTCAAGGCGCAGATCGTCGCACTTACCAATGAGAAGGAAACGCTCACCCTCGCCAGCGGCGAACTGACCGAGCAGCGCGACCAGTTCGCGCATGATCTCGCCAAGGCGAAACAATCGCTGACTTCCGCCGCCGGTGTCGCCGACGAATTCGCCAAGGCGAAGGACCAGCTCACTACGCTGACCGCGGAGGTCGAGAAGCTCAAAGCCGAGGCGAAGACCGCCGAGCGCATCGCCGCCGAACGCTACGGCGCCGGCAGCCCGCAGCCGCTTCCCGTCACTTCCCGCGGCGACACCAAGGCCAGCGAACTCGTCACCAAATTCAAGGCCATCACAGACCCGAAAGAACAAACCGCCTTCTGGCGCGGCCTCACCGCCGAACAGCGAACTCTCATCCTCAACGCTCAGTAACCGACCACTCCAATGCCCAACACCATCACCAACGTCAAAGACATCAGAGTCGCGCAGAACGCGCTCCAGCCCTGGATGGCCGGATTGCTCCCGCTGCGCGCCTTTTCCACCAACTTTTCGCCAGAGCCTGCCGACAAGCTCGACACCGTGCGCGTGCCCGTCGTCGGTGCGCCGTCGGCCTCCAGCGAGTTCGCCGGCAGCTACACCGCGAACGCCGACTCAACCGTGAGCGTCATTCCGGTGCAGCTCAACAAGCACAAGTTCAAGACCGTTCACGTCACCGCCCGCGAGGCGAGCGAGACGGCGCTCAATGTGCTCGAAACGCTGGTCGGCAGCGCGGTGAAGCAGCTCGCGCAGGATGTTCTCCAGGACATCTTCTCGGCCATCACCGCCGATCCCTACGGTGCTCCCGGCATCCCGGCCCTCGCTGCGTCCGCCTTCGACTACAAGAAGGTGCTCGCGATCCGCGAAGCGTGCAGCCTCGCGAAGATGCCCGTGAGCGACCGCAACCTCGTGCTCGACGGCGCTTACTTCACGAACCTGCTCGGCGACGAGATCGTGGCGAAAAGCTTCATGGCACCCATCGCGCAACCGGGCGTCGTCGAGGCGCAGATTCGCCGGCTGGCGGGTTTCGACATCTTCGAGACCACGATCCTGCCGGAGAACGGCGAGAAGCTGGTCGGTTTCGCGGCCCACCCCAGCGGTCTCGCAGTCGCCATGCGTTACCTCGAACCCGTCGCCGAATACGACGAGGCCGGTGCGGTCACCGACCCCGAGACGGGCCTCACCTTCGGCTACCTGCGCTACACCGAAACGCAGAGCAACCGCATCTTCGTCACCGTGGAGTGCCTCTACGGCTACAAGCAGGCTCTCGCCGACGGCATCAAGCGCATCGTGAAGCCGTAGGACACGGCGAACAAACTTCGGTGGTTGCTGCGAGCCCCACTGCTGGAAACGGCAGTGGGGTTTTTGCACCCTGCATCAGCCTGCATTTTCAGCGGCGATATGCAAAGTGAGGCCGGCTTCTTTCAGTCGCGAAAGGCTCTCGATTACCTCCTCGTAATTGTCCCCAAGTGCCCACGGCTGCGCCACCACGATCTCAGAGATTCCCTGCGATTTCGCTTCCGCGCACATCTTGATGAAGTCTGCGAACTTTTCTTCGTATCCGGGCGGTGTGCTGTGCTGGGACATGGCGGGAAGGATAGTCCCGCGCCTTTGCGGCAAAGGCAACTTTTCCCGGCAATTGACAGGCGCTGCGGGGCATGTCCCTGCACGATGAAAAAGCCGCTGCGCTCGCCGAGGTTCTCGCCGCCACGGGCGAGGAAATTGTGTGGAAAGGACGAACGCTCCACGCGCTCGTTTCCGATAATCCGCTGAGCCAGGATCTCGGTCTTGGTGGATTCGAGGCAAAGGGCGATTGCACGATGAAGGTGCTGCGCTCGGAGCTTGGGGCGGATCGGCCAAAGCTCGGCGAGCGGGTGGAATTTCAATCGGCGAATTACCGCATCACCCGTGTCACCGATCATCCGCAGTTCCCGATGATCGTGCTCGTCGTCGAGCCGGAGGAATAACGCCATGCTCGATCACGTCCTCGACGAGATTCTTCTCGCACATCTCAAAACGATTCCGGCACTCGCGGCCATCAACGCCTACACCGGCCAGGACAATGCGGAGCACAAGCTGCCGGCGCTGACGGTCAGCACGACATCGCAACCGCTCGCGGGGTCGGATTCGGCATTTCGCGGCGAGGTCGACGTCATCATGGAAAGCGAGGCCCACGATACGACAGCCGCGGCCCACGGGGATCGCGTGGAGGCCGTGCGAACCGCGCTGGCGAATCGGGCGCAAGTTATCGCCGCGCTCAACGCGACTGCCCGACTGCACATCTACGGCTACGCCCCGCTCGGCACCGAGCCCACGGCGGGCGACGCTCGTTTCGCTACGAAGCTGAAGTATCGGTTCGGCTTTGGGCCGGTGTGAGCGTTGACACGAATCCAAGGTCATGCCCGCAAACGACGTAAAATTCGGCATCAGCCGCCACGCCGGCACGCTCATTGATTCGGTGGAAACCGACGACAGCGTGCAGGTCAAAGAACTCCCCGGCAGCAACGGCGAAATCGCCCGTGTGAAGCCGTATCGCAAAATGACGGAAGGCTCGGTCAAAGGTCACGGCGCGCTGGCCGTCGTGCCGGGCGTCGGCGATCCCGGCGTAAGCGGGCTTCCGAACGGCGGCGTGACCGTCATCACCAACGTGAAGCAGAGCGAGAACAACGAGGATTTCGATGGCTGGGAATACAGCTTCAAACACTACCCGACGGCGGAAGCCGTGACCTGATTTATGAAAAAAGGCGACCAACTCTGCATCCTGCGCGCCGAGGTGAAAACCGACGCGGACGCGCTCAACCTCCTGCGGCTCGTGGCCGCGCTCACGGCCATCGGCATCCCGCTCGATGACGATTGCCCGTATCTTGAATCCCGCGAGCTGGTCGAGAACACCGAGCGGCGGCTGGTGACGTGGACGCTCAAGGCCAAGAGCATCTGCGGCCAGCACGATGCGCGGAAGCTCATTGAGGCGTGGCACGACCCGGTGTGGGCCACGCAGAACAACGAGCATCCGTTCGCTTACATCGCGACGGCTTTCCGCAACGCGGGCCTGCTCGCAGCGGAGATGGGGCGACTCGCTCCCGTGGCGCTGATCCGCAAAGGCAAACGGTTCGCGCTCGTGCCATTCGATGCCACGCCGGAACGCCGCCAGGAACTCCTCACCGCTCTCGAAAAATGAACACTGACTCCGCCATTACGGCATCGGACCGCACGCAAACCAACATCGACACGTTCATCGCGCCAGCGCCCGAAGCCGGCGGCATCACGCTGCGGCCGTTCTCGGCGGGCACGCTCACGATCTGCCGGGCGCTCGGCCTCACGATGGTCGTGGGTGGCGACAAGGAGCAGGTCGAAGCGCTCTCCGCCGACGACAAGCAGCGCCAGCTCACGACGTTCCTCTTCATCCAATCCCAGCCGCTCGACGTGGTGAAGAAAGCCGTGAAGCTGGCGCGCGCGGATCGCCAGGCGTTCGAGGACGAATACCTGCTGCCCTTTGAGCTGGAGCTGCCAGTGACCGCGATGTTCACGGCAATGCAGCAGCTCGAGAACAACCTCACTGCCATCGAGGCCGCGCAGATCGAAGTCATCACGCGGCCCAGCGGCAGCAAAAAGGAGCCGACTCCGCCCCCAAACTGATCGAGCCGGTGTGGACGGCGAGCTTCGTCTTCACACTGGCGCGAGAAACCGGGTGGTCTGAGCACTTTATCTTCTGGGAGCTGCCCCTCGCGCGGCTCCTGCAATACCAGCACTGCGCGCTGCGGGCGCATGACGTGTGGACTGTGCCGGTCGCGCCGCCCGCGACCACGCAGCTCGAAACGCTGCTCACGAACTGGCGACCCAATGAACACACGAATTCATTTTGATCTGAAGCCGATCCAGCGCGGCATCAAAGCGCTCGCGCCGCATGTGAAGAAGTCCCGGCGCGAGCTTGCGGAGGAAGCGGCGCGCGGATTCGTGAAAGAGGTCGTCGCCATCACGCCGCCCGCATCGAAAGGCAAGCGGGGCAGCGCCGCGAAGAAGGCGGGCGAAGGCGCCATCATCGCCGACCTCGCTCGCGTGATGATCGCAGCAGCACGCCGCAAAGGCGTGACGCTCGACGATCCGGCGGAGATCCACAAACGCCTGCGCGATCCACGCACCGGCCGCATCAATCCGCGCAGCCTCAAGCACCCATATCTCGTGGACGCGGCAGCCCTGCGGGCACTGAAGCGTCAGTTGCTCGCGCGTGTCGGTGAACTTGCTGCCGGCTGGAATGCAGGCTCCCAGAAACTCGGAGTGAAACTGCCCGCATGGGTCGCACGGCACGGTTCAAAAAACAGCTCAGCCGCGGTGCTCAACACCTTTCGCGTCTTCCGCATCATTCTGACCAACGCGGTGAAATACGTCACCAGCGTGGAGAGCTACGACCGCCGCATCCAGTCGGCCATCAACATCCAGGGAAAGAAGATGCAACGACGGGCAGAGTTCCTTTTGACACGCGCTCTCCGGCAAGCGGGCTGGAAGTGACCGGCCCGCGCAGTCTGCGGGATAGAGCAGCGGCAGCTCGCCAGCTTCATGCGCTGGAGGTCGTCGGTTCGAGTCCGGCTCCCGCAACCAGCTTCGTCAGAGAGCAAGGAGCCAACCTGCCCGCTCTAACTTGAGCCACCTGCCGCGTTTTCAAGCTGCTGTTGGAGTTCCGCAATCTGCGCTCTGAGCCCGGCGGTGTGAACATCGACTTCCGCGGCGGTGTAGCGCGGGGTGATATATTGCGGACAGTTCCAGTCGAAGCTCACGACTTCGATGAGGAAGAGACGCTCGATCTTGCTGCGCAGTTCAGGTGCGGGCGTGAGCTGGTCGGCTAGCGCGCCGTTTTCACGGGCGTCGAGGACGCGGGCGTGGCCGAGAATTTTCAGGCGTTCGCGATTCGGGTAGTCCATGAGGAACAGCGCAACGCGCTCGTTGCCGCCGAGGTTGCCGGTGGTGAGCATCTGGCGGTTGCCTTTGAAATCCGCGAAGCCGAGCTGGTGCGGGCCGAGCACTTTCAGAAAGCCGGTGGGGCCGCCGCGGTGCTGCACGTAAGGCCAGCCGTCGGCGTTCGTCGTCGCCATGTAGAAGCTGTCGCGCGCGGCAATGAAGGCGGCTTCGTCGGCGGTGAACGGATCGCGCTCGGGGGCTTCAGCGACACTCTGCCGTTTGCCAAAGTAGTGCTCCTGCGCGGCCTGCACCGCGGGCGTGAGCACGAGTTGCATGAATTTCGCGGCCATGGTGTCAGGCTTTGCGCTCCCAGTGAAACTTGCGATCCGCCTCGGTGATGGGTTGGTCGTTGATGCTGGCGAAGCGCTTCGCCATATAGCCGTCGGCGTCGAACTCCCAATTCTCATTCCCGTGACTGCGCCACCACTGGCCGGCCTCGTCGTGCCACTCGTATTCGAAGCGCACGGCAATGCGATTGCCGGTGAAGGCCCAGAGCGTTTTGCGCAGCCGATAGTCGTGCTCTTTCGCCCACTTTCGCCGGAGGAATTCGACGACCTCGGCGCGACCCTTCAGGAAGACATCGCGGTTGCGCCATTCCGTATCCGGCGTGTAGGCGAGCGAGACGCGCTCAGGATCGCGCGAGTTCCAAGCGTCCTCGGCAAGCTGCACTTTTTGGCGCGCTGTTTCCTCAGTGAAAGGCGGAAGCGGTGGACGTGGAGTGTTCATGAAGAATTACGCGGCGCCTCCGAAACTGATGTGATCGTCGGCATCGAGATAATCCATGATCGTCTGCAGGTCGGTGCGCGCGGGATTGATGCGCTTCGCCTGCGCGGCGAACCATTCGAGGTCCTCCGCTTCGCCAATGGGCATCGTTTCGAGCCATGCAGACCACGCGCGGACTTCGTGGGGCGCGCGCTTCGGCGATGCGTTCTCATTGACCCAGAGCAGCAGCGCCCAGTCGCCCGCGCCGGTCTTCACCTGGGCGAGCAGCGCATCCTGGGCGATCCCGGTGAAGCCGAAGAACTGCCGATCCATCGGATTGCCATACTTGTAATCGCCCGCGTTCCCGACCAGCGAGGCGCGGGCTTTGTCGATGATGCGGCCCAGCATGGCATATCCGCCAAGGCGGACGCGTGGGCTGCGGGGAGGGTGTTGGGTGAGGTCCGTGGTGTTCATATGGAGCATCATGCGGCCGCCAAGGCGGCACGGGTAATGACGGTTGGTCATTGCCGGTATGCCGTTTGCGCATACCCTCGCGGCATGATTGACCGACTTCGCGCCTTCTTCTCCGTCGTCGAGGAGGGCAGCGTCAACCGCGCCTCCGTGCGGCTGCGTATCACCCAGCCCGCTTTGAGCCGGCAGATGAAGTCGCTGGAGCACGATGTCGGTGGCCAATTGCTCGAACGCGAAACCAGCGGTGTGAAGCCCACCGACCTTGGCTACGCGCTGATGAAAGCGATGCGCCCCGTGCTCGAAGCGTATGAGACCGCACTTGCCGGAGTGCGACGCCAGTCGCGCGGGCTCCGGTCCGAATTGCGCGTGGGCTATCTCATCTCCGCCGCACAGTCGGTGCTCACACCGGCCCTGGCGCGGCTGCGCAAGACACATCCCGAATTGAAGCTGAAGCTCCACGACATGTCGCCAAGGGAGCAAATCGACGCACTGCGCGCGGGCGAGCTCGATGTCGCGCTCATCGGCCAGGAAGGCGCGGCGGCGGCGCGCGAATTCTACAGCCACAAGCTCTGCTCTCTCGGCGTGTGCGCCGCGCTCTCCGCCTCCGACCCCCTCGCTGCGCGGAACAACATCGCCGTCAGAGAACTCAAGACGCGCGACTTCATCGGTATCGATGAAGACCAGATGCCCGGGCGCAATCGCTGGATGACTTCGCTCTGCCGCGCCGCCGGTTTCAAGCCGCGGTTCGTCGTCATCACCGACGGCATCACCCACGTGCTCTCGCAAGTCGTCTCCGAATCCGCCGTGACGCTGCTGCCGGAATACTTCCGCGATTTCAAACATCCCGGCGTGGTCTTCGTGCCTGTGTCCGATGCCAAAGCGCGCTGGGATTTCATCCTGCTCTGGCAGCGCGGCAAAGTCCCCACCACCACGCGGGCACTGGTCGATGCACTGTCGCGAGTCGGCGAATCTATCGCTGGGGCGCGCTAAGGCAAAATGCGCCTGTGCGTTGACGCCGCGCGGTGGTCATGCCGAAAGCCACCGCCGTATTCGATGCCGACGACAGCCGTTTGAGCAGCGCACTGGTGCGCATCAACGGCAAGATGCTCGCGCTGCAATCGCGCATCGCGAAGTTCGCCGGGGCGTTCCTGGCGATCCGTGCGGCGGCGGGCGTGGTGACGGCGGGGTTCGACCATTTCAAGCAGGCGCTCGATTTCGGCGGACAGCTCAACGATCTCTCGGCCAATACCGGCGTGGCCGTGGGCGATCTCGTCGTGTTGCAGCAGGAGTTCGCGAATGCCGGCAAATCGGCGGAGGACATCGGGCCGGTGTTCGGCAAGATGGCAAAGTCCCTGCAAGGCGGCTCGGCGGACGAGACGATAAAGAAGCTCGGAATCAATCTCGATGAGCTGAAGAAGAAGACGCCCGCGGAGCAGTTCCGTGCGCTCGGCTCGGCCATCAACACGATCCAGGACCCATCACAAAAGGCGGCGGCCTCGATGGAGATTTTCGGACGCAGCGGCGCGGAGTTGCTCTCGCTCTTTTCGTCGGACGGTTTTGGCGATGCGGCCACTCAGGTCGGCTCCCAGGCGCAAATTCTCCAACGCGATGCGGCGCTCTTTGATGACGTCGGCGATAAGCTCGCGCTGACCGGCATGAAGGTGCGGGGGTTCTGGGTCGGCGTGGCGGAAAAGGTCGCTCCGGTGCTCAAGCCACTACTCGATAAGTTCGCGTCGCTCGACCTTGCGAGCTGGGGCCAGAAAGCCGGTGAAGCCGTCGCGTTCATCGTCCAGGCGTTCGCGGATGGGAAGGTCGGCGACATCCTTTTCACCTCGGCAAAGATCGCGTTCGCCAACGCGGTGAACTTCCTCGCGGGCGCGCTCATGGCCGTGGCGCAGGCGCTCTGGCAGGCGCTCGTCGAGGCGGTGAAGAACGCCATCACACTCTTCCAAATCGTCACCACAGCCGACTTCTGGATCGGCATGGGCAAAGCGATTCTCGGCATCGCGCAGAGCTTCATCGCGTTCTTGCTCGATGGCATCGCCAAGCTGCTCGACTGGCTCTCCGGCATTCCGCTCATCGGCGACGAAATCGGTCAGGGAGCGAAGGAAGTGCAGTCGTGGGCCGACGGCGTTCGGAAGGCCGGCGAGGAGAACAAGCAGGCCAGTGCGGACCTGCTCACCCCCGCCTTCGACAAAGCCGGAAACCGGATGCGCGAGACGTTCGACAATATCGGCGCGGCGCTCTTCGAAGGCTTCACCAAAGGCAGCAGTCTCATCGACACGAGCGATTGGGAGGCGAACCTCAGCGACACCATCGGCGGCGTGATGGATCGCGTGCAGAAAGTCTCCGAGAAAGCCCGCGAAGACGTGGAGCCGAAGAAGCCCACTGGCCCGCAGCTCAATCTCGATGACGGCGAGGACAAGTCGAAGCCCATGAAGAACGCGGTGTCGGCGATCCAGCGCATCGGCGGCGGTGGTGCGGCTTACAGCAACGGCGATCCCATGCTCCGCGAGCAGCAGCGCCAGACCCGCGAACTGACCACGCAGAGCGGCCTGCTCCGTGACGTGAAGCGCGCCATCGAGAACAAACCCACCGCGAGCAACGCCACACTCAGCCCCGTCTTCGCATGAGCGCGAACCCACTTCCCACGACCGGCATCGGCGGCGGCATCTCCGAGACGGGCGTGGCCACCATCGAAGTGCCGCTCTACGTCGAAACGCTCGCGGAGGCGCTCACCGTGCTGCCGAATCTTGGCATCGGCATCCCGTATCGCTCGCGCTCGTTCACGCAGGAGGACGACGGCGGATTCAAGGTCACGCTGCATTTCGAGGGTATCGCCAATGAAGCGCCGAGCGATGACCAGGTGACGTTCGAGCTGGATACCTCGATGGCCGAAGATCCGATCCAGACGCACCCGTTCTTCGACACGCTCAAAACGCGCTACGCCTGGGACGCGGCGAAGGAGCAATTCGCAGAGACGTTGCCCGAGTCGAGCGGCCAGCAAACGGCGCTCAGCGGCAGCGGCAAAAAGCCGAAGAAGAACCCGCTGTTCGGCGTCGATAACTGGCTCGTGGTCGGTGCGGTGTTTCGCAAGACCTACGCCGCGAAAACGATTCCATCTTCGATCCTCCGTGGCATCGGCACGATCGTGGACAAGCCGCCAGGCATCGAGCAGTTCAAGATTCCCGGGGCCGCGAAGAAGCGGACATGGCTGAAGATGGCGCCGAAGATCAAACGCAAGGGCAACGCCGTCGAAATCACCGAGGAATACATGCTCTCCGGGCCGAACGGCTGGATCAAAGACGTCTATGGCCAGGCGCAACTGGAGGGCGGCAGCGAATGATGGACCTGCCCTTCGTGAAACGCGGGCAGCCGATCACGGCGGTGCTGTGGAATCAGCTCTGCGCAGCGGTGCGCGCGTGCCGGCTCATCGCGGGCAATGGCGTGCGGCTGCGCGAAATGCCGGACGGGACGATCATCACTTTCGACGGCGACGGCGCGGAGTTCGTGCATCCGTTCCAAGTTTCGCTCGTCGGCAACGAGGCGGCGACAATCCGGCCCGGCACCGTGAATCGCGTGGATGCGAAAATCGAAGACGTGCCACTCGCGGGCAAAGACGGCGATGCGCCGCCAGTGCTGAAGTTCGGCCAGCCGATGCTCGACGACGAAGGCCGTGGCTACATCTGCATCGAGGTGACGTGCCGCGAGAAAGATTGGTCGGTCGAGAAAGTCGAGGTGGTGCAGGTCGCCGATCCCAGCACCGACGACGGCGAGGCTGGTGAGGGCCACGCCGGCAGCACCGGCTCAGTAGCGTTGCCCGCCCGCCGCACTCGTTACCCGCTGGCGATGTTGCGCGAGCGTGACGACGGAAAACTCGACCTTTACCAGATCACCTTCTTCGACCTGCAACACCGCGCGGCTCTCGGCACCGACCGCAAGACGGCCACGCGCCACTTCTTCTGGCAATGATCGCCGCCGATGCCTGGAACAAACTCGTCGCGCAGGTGAAACGGGCGCGTGCAATGCGCGGAGTTCGTGTCGACACGAACTATCAGCCGAATGGCGTGGTCGTCTCGGGAGACGTGAGCACTCTTTGGCGGCATCCGTGGTTCATCGACCCGCGCTGGGAATGGAAGGAAAATGGCACTGGCGAGTGGCGTGGATTCATCAGGCCCGGCTTTGTGAATGGGCGCGATACCTACATCACGATGCCTGCCGACTGGCCCGAAGGCACGCCATCCGACGAAGACGCCAAGCCTCACGACGTTGCGCTCACCGACGCCCCCACGCCGTATCTCGTGCTCGGCGGCTGGCGGAATCCGCTGATGCCCGCCAGCCTGAGCGCGTCGGCCTCCGGGCAACTCATTGCTTCGGCAGCCGAGG
>JBBRYC010000097.1:0-19864 GCA_038238025.1 Chthoniobacterales bacterium | reverse complement strand
GGAGGCGCGGCGGCGGCGTAGCGCGGACTTCCAAGTCTGCTGTATCGCCGGTTTCCAAACCGGCAGCGCTTCCGCATCCCGCCGCGTTCGCAGATTAGGAAATCCGCGATACAGCAGACTTGGAAGTCTGCGCTACGCTCGGCAGTGTCCTGTTTTGAAGTTAGGAGTTCGATGTTCGATGTTGATGCCTTCGGCGGAACAGCGGCGGCGGAAACCTTCCGGCACTCCCGGAAGCCTGACCACCACTACAGTTCAACTTCTAACTTCTAACTCCTAACTCCTAACTTCAAAATAGGACACTGCCCTGCACTCGACGCGATTGACTGCGCACTGAACACTGAGCACTGAGCACTCCGCACTTTCCAAAAAATGCCCACAACCGACGCCATCCGCCAGCAACTCACCACGGTCAAGTACCCCGGCTTCAGTCGCGACATCATCAGCTTTGGCCTCGTGAAGGACATCGTCGTCACGGGCACCGAGGTCACCGTGCAGCTCGCGATCACCGCGGCGGACGCGAAAATTCCCGCACAGATCAAGGCCGAGGCGGAGGCTGCAATCCGCACGCTGCCGGATGTCACAAAGGCCACCGTGCGCGTGGATATTCACGCGCCGCAGCAGGCGGCTGTCGCGGGCGGCGCGATGCCACAGACCTCGCTCCCCGGCGTGAAGCACGTCATCGCCGTTGCGAGCGGAAAGGGCGGCGTCGGCAAGAGCACCATCGCCGCAAATCTCGCGTGCGCGCTGCTTGCCGCGGGCGCGAAGGTCGGACTGTGCGACTGCGACCTTTACGGCCCGAGCATCGGCGTGATGTTCGGCACGAGCGAGCGACCCATGGCCGACGAGGAAAACCGCATCATCCCCATCGAGCGCCACGGGCTGAAACTCATGAGCATGGGCTTCCTGCTCGATGATGCCGCGCCCGCGATCTTGCGCGGGCCGATGGTCACAAAATACACGCAGCAATTTCTCCGGCAGGTGAACTGGGACGGGCTCGACTACCTCATTCTCGATCTGCCGCCCGGCACCGGCGACATCCAGCTCACCATCGTGCAGACCGTCGCGCTCGCCGGTGTCATCATCGTCACCACGCCGCAGGAAGTCGCGCTCATTGATGCGCGCAAGGCCGCGACGATGTTTGAAAAGGTGAACGTCCCCGTGCTCGGCATCATCGAAAACATGAGCTGCTTTTTGTGCCCGAGCGACGGGAAGCGCTACGACATTTTCGGCGAAGGCGGCGGCCAGCGCGAAGCGGATCGGCTCAAGGTCCCGCTGCTCGGCCAGGTGCCGATTGACATCGCGACGCGCGAGGCCGGCGACAAAGGCGCACCGATCGTGATCGTGGAGCCCACGAGTTCCATCGCAAAGAGCTTCGGCAGCATCGCCGCGAAACTCCGCATCGCAGTGCCCGCCTGAGCGCGTCATGCCGGAAAAATCCACGAGCAAGGAATCCCCTCGCCGGCTCCCGCCGCTGCTGCGGCGTGCGTGGTATTCGCTGAACCAGACTTTCCGCCACCGCATCGCGCACCTCGGCATCACGCCGGATCAATACAGCATCCTGCGGTGGCTGCACGAGGGCGACGCGCGCGGCCTCACGCAGCAGACGCTCACCGACCTCATGGCGAGCGATCCGAACACGATCACCTCGATCCTCCGCCGCATGGAAAAGGTGGGCCTCCTTTCGCGCCACCCGCACGAGACCGATCGCCGAGCACGCCGGGTACGGCTTGAACCGAAGGGCCACCGCGTTTTCACCGGGGCGTATGAGGCGGCGCGCAGACTCCAGGACGAAACGCTCTCTGTGATTCCCGAATCCCGTCGCGCGCGCTTCCTGGCCGATCTCGACACTGTTGCGGAAGCCTGCTCCGAAGCCGCAAACCGGAAGAAACCCGCGTAATTCAGACGTGTGTGATCAGCGGTCGCGCTGATCGAATTTCGAAAACCGCCCGTGTGCCTCGCGCCAACGCCCGGCAGTTCGTGGCGTGAATGTCTCCTCCGGGAATGATCTTTTCACGATGCTCCGCAATTCAGTGTGGCTCGCGATGTGCCCGAGCGTGAGCGCCTGGAGCAGCACGTTGCCGATCGCCGTGGCCTCGACAGGAGCCGCGATGACGGTGCGGTTGTTCGAGTCCGCGGTCATCTGGTTCAGCAGTGCATTCCGGCTGCCTCCGCCGACGATATGCAGCGTTTGCAGGCTGCGGCCCGTCACGCTTTCCATCTGCGTCATCAGCCCCGCGTACATGCACGCGAGGCTCTCGAGCGCGCAGCGTGTGAACTGTCCCGGTGTCCCGGGCTGCGGCTGCCCGGTCGCGCGGCAGAATTCGCGGATTGCCGCAGGCATGTTGTCCGGGCGGAGGAACATCGGCTCGCCCCGGCTCATGAACACGCAGTCCACGCCTCACGAATCCACGCTGCTGCTTGCAACCTGCAATTTCCGCAGCGCGATTTTTCTCAGCCCCGCCTTCACGTCCTCCCACAGCCGAGGCACGTCCCAGCACAGCGTGCCTTGAAAACGGAGAGGCCCGTTCGGAAAGCGATGCAATTTCGCGCGCTCATGCGTGAGGAAACGCAGGTTGTTCACATGCTGATCGGAGAAGTTTCATTTTCGAACGTAGATCCTTCTTCATAATAACCGTGTGAAGAACTCAGCCGGCGGGCGTTCCACGCAGGCGGGATGCGGGTTCCGCAGGATTTGGTGGCTGTGAAGAACTGCCACATTCCGTTCGAGACAACTTTGGAAAGTCGGCTGGTGCCAGGTTGTTCGTCACTTCTTCGCAATTCTTGGTGTCTTATTCGCAGCCTTTTTATTCGCCAGTTCGGCGACATATCCGGCGGCTTCCCACAGCCGTTTGCCCAGCGCATCGCGGGCGGCGGCGGTCTCTGCGTCCTTCTTGCTGCGACCTTTTCCTTCGCCGAGTTCCACCCCGTTCCACGTCACCTGCGCCACGAAATCCTTCTGATGTTCCGGCCCCACGGAGGAGAGAATCGGATAGACGGGGCTGACCGGTGAGATCGCCTGGAGCACTTCCTGGAGCTGGCCCTTCGGATTTTGATCGGGCGGATCCACTTCGAGAGTGTCGAGGTCTTCGCGCGCCTCGGTGAGGACGATGCGGCGTGCGGTCACGTAGTCCGAATCGAGATAAATCGCGCCGATGAGCGCCTCGTAAGCGTCGGCGAGTGCGGAACTCCGCTCGCGTCCGCCGGAGATCTCCTCGCCGCGGCCCATCATGAGGTGAACGCCGAGGCCGAGCCGTTCGGCGTGCATTTTCAGCCCGTCGCGCGAGACGAGACCCGAGCGCATCTTTGTGAGCTGCCCCTCGCTGAATTTCGGAAAATGATCAAAGAGCCATTCGGTGAAAATGAGCTGAAGCACTGCATCGCCGAGGAATTCCAGCCGCTGATTGTCGAAGTGATGCCGTTGTGTCTCGTGCCCGAGAGACGGGTGTGTGAGCGCCTCCGCAAGCAGGAGCGGATTGCGGAATTTGTATTTCAGTCGCTGTTCGAGGGGATTCATCGGCGGGCAGATGAATAACTGACCAGCCTGCAAAACGCTTTGAAAATTCGCGTTATTTCGAGTGGCGAAATGTAGCGCCGACGAGTCGTCGGCTGAAAGGCGCGCGAGCAGAAAGTATGTGCAAAGTCGCGCTGCGCTCGAAACAGCACGGGCATCGAACAACCATCCAGGGAACCTTTTCAAAATTCCGCGCACCGCGCTTGCCCGGGCGCGCGGTGCCGACGAATCGTCGGCGCTACGACGGCGGGACTGGAAAGCCGCGCGCGGATCGTGCAACGTGCGCGTCCCGTGATGCCCATCCTTCGCACCCTGATCCTCTTTTTCTTCGTGAGCACGATGGTCTCCGGCTGCGGAAGGCCGCCGGATCGCGCGGACCTCGTGGTGATCAATGGCGGGGAACCCGACACGATTGACCCCTCAAAAATCCGCGGCCAGCCCGAGGGACGCATCGCGTATGCGCTTTTCGAGGGTCTCACGCGTTACAACGCCGCGGGCGAGACCGAGCCGGGCATGGCCGAGCGCTGGGAAATATCGCCCGACGGATTGCGCTACACATTCCATCTCCGCGAGGGCGTGAAATGGACGAATGGCGACCCGGTCACCTCGCAGGATTTCCTGTGGTCATGGCTGCGCACTCTCAGTGAACCCGAGGCGGAATACAAATATCAGCTCTACTACATCCGCGGCGCCAAGTATTTTGGCGAAGCGAAGGATGCCGCCACGCGTCCGCCTCCCGAGACGGTCGCCGTCCGCGCGCCGGATGCGCGCACGCTCACCGTTGAACTGAAAAACCCGACGCCGTTTTTCATCGATCTCACGATGTTCTACACGCTGATGCCCGTGCATCGGCCGACGGTGGAGGCAGCGGAAAAATCCGGCAAGTCGTGGCTGCGGCCCGGCGCGATCGTGAACAACGGGCCGTTCCTGCTCACCGAGTGGCGGCTGAATGATCGCATCCGTCTCACGCGGAATCCGAACTACTGGGACGCGGCGAACGTGAAGCTGAACACCGTGGACGTGCTGCCCGCGCCCTCGCCGAACACCGCGTTCAATTTTTACCACAGCGGCGTGGCCGATCTGATCCTCGACAAGTCGCTCGTGCCGACTTCGCTCGTGCCGGAGTTGAAAAAGCGGCCCGACTACCACGCGACGCCGATCCTCGCGACTTACTTCATCCGCTTCAACACGAAGAGCGTGCCGTTCACGGACGCGCGCGTGCGCAAGGCGTTCTCGATGGTGGTGGACAAGCTGCTCCTCACGGAAAAAGTCACGCAGGCTGGCGAGCCGCCGACGGATGCATTCGTGCCGCCCGGCACCGCGGGCTACCAGCCGCCCGCCGGCGTGAAGCGCGATCCCGATGCCGCGAGAAAGCTGCTCGCCGAAGCCGGCTTCCCCGGCGGCGCGGGCTTCCCCGTGGTGCGTTACCTTTACACGAACAAGAGCGAGACGGATGAAAAAATCGCGGTCGAGGTGCAGGCGATGTTCAAGCGTGAGCTTGGAATTTCCGTGCTGCTCGCGAAGCAGGAATGGGCCGTGTATTTGAATACACTCTCGGCGCTCGATTTTGACTTCTGCCGCTCGTCGTGGGTCGGCGACTACAACGATCCGAATACCTTCCTCGACATGTTCCTGACCGGTGGCGGCAACAACAACTGCGGCTGGAGCAACAAGCGATACGACGAACTCATCGCGCTGGCGGCGAAGGAGCCCGACAGCACGAAGCGCTTCGACCTTTTCCGCGAGGCGGAGACGATCCTCATTCGCGACGAGATGCCCGTGTGCCCGCTGTTCAACTACGTGGTGCTCATGTTTTACAGCGACCGCCTCGGCGGGGTCGCGGGCAACCTGATGGACGAACATCCGTTCCGCACGATGCACTGGAAGACGAAGTGATGGAGCGCATCATCATCCGTTCCTCAAACTGGCTCGGTGACGCCGTGATGACCGTGCCCGCCGTGCGCGCGCTGAAACGCGCGAACCCCGCCGCGCACATCGCCGTGCTCACGCCGGAGAAACTCGCCGATGTGTGGCGGCTCGTCGCGGAGGTGGACGAGGTGATCGCATTTCCCGCGGCGAAAATTTTCGGCGTCGCGAAGCTAATCCACGGCGGAAAGTTCGACACCGGCGTGATTTTCCCCAACAGCCTGCGCACCGCGCTGGAGATGTGGCTCGCGCGGATTCCGCGTCGCGTGGGATACGCCGGCCACTCGCGGCGCTGGCTGCTCACGGAGATTTTTGCGCCGGAGAAAATCACACCGTCGAGCGGGCCGGGGGAGCATCAGGTGCATCACTACCTGCGCCTCGCGGAATTCCTCGGTGCGAGCGTGGAGCCGGATGCATCGTTCGGATTTCCAAATGCCGCCGCGAAAAAGCGCGAGCCCGGAAAACCCGCGCGCATCGCGATCTGTGCCGGCGCGGAATACGGCCCTGCGAAACGCTGGCTGCCGGAGCGATTCGCCGAGGTCGTGCAGACGCTGGATGATCCCGTCGGATCGCGCTGGCAGCTCGTCGGCACTGCGAAGGATCGCGAGGTCGCGGAGCAGATCGCCACACTTTGTCCCGCATCCACGGAGATCGAAAACCTCTGCGGCAGGACGACGCTCGCGGAACTCATCGCCGTGCTGCGCGCGAGCGACGCGCTGCTCACGAATGACACCGGCACCATGCACCTCGCCGCCCTGCTCGGCGTGCCGGTCGTGGCGATTTTCGGCAGCACCGAGCCGGCGCTCACCGGGCCGCTCAGTGCCGGCCACACCGTCGTGCGCAAGCGCGCCGAATGCAGCCCGTGCTTCCTGCGCGAGTGCCCGATTGATTTCCGCTGCATGAAGGAGGTCGGGTCCGCGACTGTCGCGGAGGCCCTGCGCGCGGTGCTGGGCAAGGCCGCGTCCCCGTAGGAAACGCGCGGCACTCTTCCGAAAAAAAGAAAACCCCAGCCTGGGTTAATGGCTGGGGCGTTCAATTTGGCCTGCGGGGATTCACAGGCCCTGCAATCCGTGGGGCGGACTACAGCTTGGACTCGTACTCGACCAGTCGCGCAAGTGCTTCCAGGAAGTCCTTGAAGGCGGCCGCGGGCAGCATGATCGTGTCACGCCGTCCACCGACGTCTTCGGTGATCTTCATGAAGCGCCCGCGC
Source organism: Chthoniobacterales bacterium (assembly GCA_038238025.1). Lineage (GTDB taxonomy): Bacteria > Verrucomicrobiota > Verrucomicrobiia > Chthoniobacterales > Chthoniobacteraceae > SXWH01. The sequence continues at coordinate 13,217 of JBBRYC010000097.1, read as the reverse complement.
TGGTTCTCCTTGAGGTCAATGAAAAAGACCTTGCGGTCTATCGTCACCTTCTCAGAGGCGATCGGCTCGGAGGGCATCCTCGGTCCGGCGTTCTCTTGCATGTTTTTTTTGCTTTGGTTTTCAGGCCTCGAAATCCACCCCACGAAGTGTGGGATGCGAGGTGATGGGGAGGAGTGAATCTGGTAAGCGGCCCCGATGGACGCAAGCCAATTTGGTGTCATGTCTGAGTGTCATATCGAATTCCTCCACTTGGAAGATTAGCTTCGAAGACGGAACCCTTTAGAAAACTTTTTCAGCGCAGCCCGACCGCCGAGCGGACACGCTCCATCGTGCGGTGCGCGACGGCCCGCGCGCGTTCGCCGGCGGCTTTCACCACCGCATCCACTGCGCCCGGATCGGCGGCGAGCTCCGCGCGGCGCTGGCGCAGGGGTTGGAAAAATTCCCACAGCGCCTCGAAAAGCCGCTTCTTGAAATCGCCGAATCCGGTGCCGCCCGCGCGGAAGTCCGCCTCCATTTGCGCCACGTCCGCCTCGCCCGCGACGAGCCGGTAAAGTGCGACGATGCTCGAGTCCGTGGGATCCTTCGGCGCCTCGACGGGCGTGGAGTCCGTCACGATGGACATGATTTTTTTCCGCAACGCCTTCTCCTCCTCGAAGAGCCCGATCGTGTTGTTGTAGCTCTTCGACATTTTCTGGCCGTCGAGGCCGATCACCGTCGCGACCTGCTGGATGATGCTCGCCTCGGGGATGGCGAAAAGCCCCTCGCCGTACGTGCGGTTCATCGAGCCCGCGATGTCGCGCGTGACCTCGACGTGCTGCTTTTGATCCCGGCCCACGGGTACGATATTCGAGTCGTAAAGCAGGATGTCCGCGGCCATCAGCACCGGGTAGGCGAAGAGCCCGTGGTTCGGCGTCTTGTTGCGTGCGAGGTGATCTTTGAACGCGTGGCAATTCTCCAGCATCGGCATCGGCGTGTGGCAGCTCAGCAGCCACGCGAGCTCGGTGTGCTCGGGCACATCGCTCTGGCGGAAAAGCACGGCCTTCGCCGGGTCGAGGCCGCATGCGAGGAAGTCGAGCGCGACGGCGCGCGTGTGCTCGCGCAGCGCCTTCGGGTCATGCACGCTCGTGAGCGCGTGGTAGTCCGCGATGAAATAGAAAGCCTCGCCCTTGTCCTGCCATTCGATGGCCGGCTTCATCATGCCGAAATAATTGCCGAGATGCGGCGCGCCGGTCGGCTTGATGCCGGAGAGGATTCGTTTCATGCGGCGTGGAAAATGGAAAGCCGCGCGCCCCGTGTCGAGCGCATCATCGGGCGGCAATGCCGGTCACTCAGAACTTGTAGTGCCCGAGCCCGCCTGCATTCAGCGCGCCGCCGAGGAAGCCCACGATGCTGATGAGAAATGCGCCGAGCAGCAGCGCACCGCGAAAACGCCGCCGGGCGAGCGAGCCCTCCTCGCATTCCGCGATGCACACGAGCGTCGCGCACACGATCGCCCACGCGGAGGTTGCCGTGCCGAGAATTTGGTGGAAGCGGTAGATCGTCGCGATCTCGCTGCCGCTCACGATTGGGAAATTTACAAACCACCCGAGCACCGTCGTCGGCACGCTGCTCAGCGCGCCGAGCACGGTGAGGAACCGCACGAGCAGCATCCATTCTTCGCGCTTCAGCCACCACGCGATGGCCTCGGCGAAGACCGCGGTCATCAGCAGCCCCACGGGAAAATGCGTCGAGAGCGGATGAAATTTCCCGAGCCAGTTCGACACGCGGCGGAGGAAGGACGCCTTCGGCTCCGGCATATTTTCCTGCGGCGTGCCCGTCGCGGAGGCCCCTGCGGGAAGCTCGTGCGGCGCGCCCGCGAGCACCCAAGCCTCAAGCGTCCTCTTTTCTTCCGGCGTGAGCGGCGGCACGTCCGCATCCTCGCCGGGCATCTCATTGTTCTTCACCATCTGGTAAAGTTCCGATTTTCCCGGCTCGCCGCGCACGATATATTCGGGGTTCTCGGCCATGCGCCTCAGATCCAGCACGTAGCCAAATTTCCCCTTCGGCTTCGGCAGATGTGCGCCGTGGCAGTCCGCGCACTTCGCCTCGAAAATTTTCAGGACATCACCTGCGAGCCGCAGCCTCTCGTCCTTGCCGGGGCCTTTCGCCGGGGCCTTCGCCGGCGCGGCGAGCGCGGACGCGCCAGCCATCGTGAAAACTGCGGCGAGCAGCAGGAGGAAAACGCGCATCATGTGGCTGTCTGTTTCAACTCATTCATCTCCGCGCTTCTTAGCAGGAACCGGGAAACATTTGCCAGCATTCGCGTGAACTTGCCGCCGCACCGCCGCGCTGGCACGGTGCGGCATGTTCCTCCGCTTGCTGCTCTGCGCGTGCTTCGCGATATTTTCCGGCTGCCGTCCGCAGAAAACGAACGCGGTCGCCGCGACCGAATACCAGCCGCAGCCCGGCGACTTCGTTTTTCAAAGTCTCCCGCACGATCCGCTCGTGGACGCGATCGAGGGATCGAGCGGCTCGCCATTTTCGCACTGCGGAATCGTGAAGAAACGCGATGTGGAAAAAAAACACGGTGACACATGGATGGTCATCGAGGCCATCGGCCCGGTGAAGGAGACGCAGCTCGCGCACTGGATCGCGCAGGGCCGCGGCAGCGCCTATGTCGTGTATCGCCTGCGCGATCCGCTCGCGAAAAAAGTCCCCGCCATCATCGCCGCCGCGGAAAAATACGAGGGCAGGCCGTACGACATCCACTACGACATGGACGACGAAAAAATCTACTGCAGCGAGCTGCTCTACAAAGCCGTCCGCGACGCGACCGGAAAAAAACTTGGCACGATCCGCAGGCTCGGAGACCTGAATTGGAAGCCGTACGAAAAAGTGATCCGCCACATCGAAAATGGCGGCCTTCCCCTCGAACGCGAGATGATCACCCCGCGGGATTTTTCCGAGGCACCGGAGTTGCAGGAGGTCTTCCGCTCGCGGATGTGAGGCGCATCAGCGCTTCCCTCTTATTCGTAATCTTATTCTTATTCTTAATCCCGACGCGCGGACGGATGCGCGCGCGAAGAGGAATAAGAATAAGAGTAAGAATAAGATTAAGGCTGGGGGTCAGATGCTGTCCCCGAGGAACGTGTGAATCCCACACTCCGCCTTGTCGAAGCCCGTCCACCGCCCCGCGCGCTCGTTTTCGCCCGCATCCGTTGCCCGCGTGCAGGGCCAGCAGCCGATGCTGCGATAGCCGCGATCATGCAGCGCATTGTAGGGGATGCCCTTCGCCTTGATGTAGTCCCACACCGCCTCGCGCCTCCACGTCGCCATCGGATTTGCCTTCAGGATGTAAAGGTCGCGCAGCACGTCGAAGTGATACAGCTCGAGAATCTGCGCGCCCTCGCGCGTGTCGCTCTGCTGCCGGCGAAGGCCGGTGATCCACACCGCGAGTGTGCTGAGTTTTTTTTGCAACGGCACCACCTTGCGCAGCGTGCAGCACACATCGGGGCCTTTTTTCCAAAGCTCCGCGCCATACTCGGCCGTCTGCTGCTCGAGATTCAGATCGGGCTGGAGTCCCTCGATCTCAATGCCCCAGTGCTTCTCCAGCCGCGCCTTCAGTTCGTAGGTCTCGGGAAAAAGCAGGTTTGTATCGAGCGTGAACACCGGGAATTTCAGCCCCGCGTTCAGCGCGTGATCAATCATCACGAGCCCTGCGCCCTGGAAGCTCGTGCCGATGGCCGCCCGCCCGCCGAATTTCTCCCACAGCCAGCGCAGCACCTCGGTGAGCGGCGCGCCTTCAAACTCCGAAGCGAGCCGCTTCACCTCGTCGCGATTGATTTCGGATGGCTGGAGCGACATGGAAAAAATGGGCGGCACGTATCGGCCCGCACCCATGAATTTGCAAGCACTCGCAAGTTGCACCCGACGCGCTGCGATTCAGACTCGCGGCGTGATTCGCATTCTCTGTGTCATGCTTTTTGGAACCGTGGCGTTTGCGGATGACGGGACGAGAGGGCCAGGGCTTGCGCCTGCGGTGGAGCAGCGGGTTCGCGAGGCGTTGCGCAGCACACGGCTTCACCAGGTTTCGCTCGACAAGGTGAACGCCCGAGAAGCGATCGAATACTTTTTGATCCGACTGCGCGGTGCGGGAACAGCTCTTAACACGGTCGCAAGTTTCGGCGACAAAAACTTGGAAAGGACGATTACGTGGCACGCAAAGAATCCCACAGCGGAGGAGTTGCTCAACGAAATCTGCCGGCAGGGAAAACTGCGATGGGAGTTTTCTGCTCGTGGTATCAAAATCTCACCGTGACCTTCGTGGTTTGGATACTGTGGTGTGTGACGGTTTTGGGTGACGGACCACCTGCACGCTTGCTCGCTCGTCTTTCACCAATCACCAGTCACCACTCACATGCCCAATCTCGGCCAGCTCCTCATGACCGGCGTCCCCGGTCCCGTGCTCGACGCGCAGACCGCCGCGACCTTCCGCCGCATCCAGCCCGGCGCGTTCATCCTCTTCGGGCGGAATATCCAGACGCCCGCGCAGCTCCGCAAACTCTGCGACGACCTGCGCGACCTCTCGGATGTCGAGCCGATCATCACGATCGATCAGGAAGGCGGTCGCGTCTCGCGGCTGAAGCTCATCGGCAACGAGCCGCCGAATGCGAACGACCTCCGCGACCGCGATGACGTAAATTTGATCCGCGACCACGGGCGTATCACCGGACGGCTGCTGCGCATGTTCGGATTCAATCTGGATCTCTGCCCCGTGCTCGACATCTCCTTCGACGACGAGGCCGACAATTCGCTCCGCGGCCGCTGCTACGGCAACGACGCCGCGCAAGTCATCCGCAATGCCGGCGCATTCAACGACGCCCTCCGCGCCGAGGGCATCGCGACGTGCGGCAAACATTTCCCCGGCTACTCGCGCGCCCCCGCCGACGCGCACCACGAGCTGCCGAGCATCCCGTTCGCTCGCGCCGAACTGGATCCTCATGAACTCGCCGTCTTCCGCCATTTCTCCGCGAGCGCGAGCCCCGTGGACTCGATGATGATCGGCCACGCATTCTACCCCGCGCTCGACGACAGCGGCGTGCCGACTTCGCTCTCTCGCCGCATCATCACCGACCTGCTGCGCGGCGAATTCGCCTTCCGCGGCCTCGTGATGACCGACGACCTCGACATGGGCGCGATCCTGAATCCCTACGGCACCGGCGACTCGGGCATGGAGAAAGTGATCGAACTCGCCATCACCGCCGGCAACGACATCGCGATGATCTGCCACCGAGTCGAGATGGTGGAAAAGGCGCACGCCTTCCTCGGAAAAGTCCCGCGCGCCGATCTCGACCGCGCCCTCGCGAGCGTCGCCGCATTCAAGCGCGGGCTCGTGAAACCCGACCTGTGGGACGAGGAGGAGTTTCGCCGCCGCGATGCGGAAGTCATGGATCTGCGAATCGCAACGCTCGGTGCAGAGCGCGCAGCGCAGCGCAGCCCCGAGGACGGCAAGCGTTCGCCGGTGGAGACCTATTAGCAGCCGCCGACGGAAGGAGGTGGGCAATTTTGAAACGCAGAGGCGCAGAGACGCGGAGCGAGGCAAATTCAGCGGCCACGCTCCCTCGGAGTTTACGAAATTCTTGTGAGCAAAATTTACCCGGCTCCTTCCGTCGTCGTCTACGAATGAAAAGGCGCTCCGCTTTTCCTCCGCGTCTCTGCGTCTCCGCGTTTCAAAAAATACGGCTCACAGCGCGCAGGATTTCCCCGATGAGCGCGGGGCCGCGGTAAATGTATCCCGTGTAGAGCTGAATGAGCGCGGCGCCGGCGTCGAATTTCTCCTTCGCATCGTCGGCGCTGAAGATGCCGCCGACTCCGATGACGGGCACTTTCGTCCGCGACGTGATGTGGCGGATCACCTCGGTGGAGAGGGCACGCACGGGCACGCCGCTGAGCCCGCCGGTCTGGCGGCGGTGCTCGGGGACGGTGCTGTGATCGATCGTGGTGTTGGTCGCGATGATGCCCGCGAGGCGGTGCGATTCGACGAGCGCGAGGACGTCGTCAATCGCCTCCCACGTGAGGTCGGGCGCGATTTTCACGAGCATCGGTTTGTGCGTCGTGTTCGCGGCTTGCACGGCGGCGAAGAGTGCGTCGAGCGCGGGACGATCCTGGAGGCTGCGGAGGCCGGGCGTGTTCGGCGACGAGACATTCAGCACGAAGTAGTCGCCGAGATCGCGCAGGCGCGTGAAGGAATGGAGGTAGTCGGCTGCGGCTTCGTCGAGCGGCGTCACTTTGGATTTGCCGAGATTGATGCCGACGGGAAAACGCGGCCAGCGCGGTGTTGCCTTCAGCTTTGCGAGCCGCGCGGCGACGGCTTCCGCGCCGTCGTTGTTGAAGCCCATGCGGTTGATCACGCCGGAGATTTCCGGGACGCGGAAAAGTCGCGGCTTCGGATTTCCCGGCTGCGCCTTCGCGGTGATGGTGCCGATTTCGGCGAAGCCAAAACCGAGGCCCTCCCACGCGGGGAGCACGAGCGCATTTTTGTCGAAGCCTGCGGCGAGGCCGACGGGATTCGGAAATTTCAGTCCGAAGACTTCGCGCTCCATCGTAGCCGACGCCGTGAGGCGGCGGGCACTTCCACCACGCGCCCAAGACTGCATGATCGGCCCAAGCCCGTGAAGAAACGCCATCGCGAGGTGGTGGACCCGCTCGGCATCGAAGCGGAAAAGAATCGGCCGGAGCAAACGCCGGTAAAGCACATCGAGCACGTGCGCAGCCAAGACGAAACGCGTCGCGGGTGCAATCGTGCGGAGCGTAGCGCCGCCAAGCGTAGCGCCGACGAGTCGTCGGCAACCGGCGCGTGAAGCACGGAGGATCTTCGGAGTGACAAGCCGCGGGGGAATTCTAGCGATCGATCGGTGTCACACGCCTGTGCCGACGACTCGTCGGCGCTACGTTGCCAGCCGAACTCCCTGCCACTTGTGCGGCGTGCGATGCGCTGCTACAGCGTGCGGATGCGAAGAGTCGGAGAATTGCAGGGCGAGCAGGACGCGCGGTCGTTTCACGACGCGCTCGTGTCGCGTGGAATCGAGAGCACCGCCGAGCAGGAGGACGGCGGCCCATTTTCGATCTGGGTGCATGACGACGATCAGATCGGCGAGGCCGCACGGCTTTTCGCGCTCTTCCGCGCGTCGCCGGATGCGCCGGAATTCCGCGAGGCCACGGCGAAGGCGAAGGTGGTCCGCGCGGAACTGGTGAAGTCCGAGCGCCGCCGCCGCTCGACGGTGGCGGACGAGGCGCGGGTCGGCTACGAGCGGAATTTCGCGGGGCGCGGGATGATCACGATCCTGCTCGTCGTGATCACGATCGCGGTGACGGGCTACACGGGATTTTTCCGCGATGCGGGTGCGAATCATGAGGCAATCTCCCGGCTGCACATTTCCGGGCTGCCATTCATCCGTGCAGCGGAATCCGGCGCCACGATTTTCCTGCCGGAAATTCGCGCGGGCGAGGTGTGGCGGCTCATCACGCCGGTATTTCTGCACGGCGACTGGATGCACATCATTTTCAATCTGATGTGGCTCGCGCAGTTTGGCCGTTTCATCGAGTCGCGCCTCGGCGGGGCGAAGCTGCTCGCGTTCGTGATGGCGATCGGCATCGGGTCGAACCTCGCCGAATACCTGTGGAAAGGCCCGTGGTTCGGCGGCATGTCGGGCGTAAACTACGGTCTGTTCGGATTCGTGTGGATGAAGGGAAAATTCGGCCGCGACCAAAGCTGGCAATTGAATCCGCAGACCGTGCAGCTCATGCTCATGTGGATGGTGCTTTGCTTCACCGGCCTGCTCGGGCCGATCGCGAACGGCGCGCACGTGGGCGGCCTGCTCGTCGGCGCGCTGCTCGGCTTCTCGTCGGCGCGGCTCGTGCCGTGGCTCGAGCGGAACTCACGGTGACGCGATCACATTCCCGCGGGCGTTGACACGTCCGGCTCGGAACTTAGTGTCGCGCGCCATGTCCGACGCCGCTGATTTGAAACGCACGCCACTCCACGCAGAGCACGTCCGGCTCGGGGGGAAAATGATCGGCTTCGGCGGGTGGGACATGCCGGTGCAATACACGGGCATCATGGACGAGCACCACGCGGTGCGAAAGGCGCTCGGTGTTTTCGACATCTCGCACATGGGGCAGTTTTTCGCGAAGGGCTCGGGCGCGGCAGCGTGGCTGAATGCGATGCTCACGAACAACGTGAACAAGCTCGCCGTCGGCCAGGGGCAATACACGCTGATGCTCAACGGGCGCGGCGGCGTGATTGACGACCTGATCATCTACCGCATCGCCGACGCCGGGTGGCTGCTCGTGGTGAACGCGGCAAAAATTGGCGGGGACTTTGCATGGCTGAGCCCACACGTGCCCGCGGGCGTGACGCTGGAAAATCGCAGCGATGAATTTTTCGGCCTCGCCGTGCAGGGGCCGCGCGCGGCGGAGTGGTTTGCGAAATTCACCGGCGGAAAAGCCGTGCCACCACGCAATGGCGTCGTGCAACTCGAAGCTGCGGCCGCGCAACTTTTCATCTGCCGCACGGGCTACACGGGCGAGGACGGTTTCGAGGTATTCGGACCCGCGGCGGATGCGGTGCGCGTGCTCGGCGCGGTGCTCGCGGCGGGCGCGGAATTTGGCATCAAGCCCTGCGGACTCGGCGCGCGCGACACGCTGCGCATGGAGATGTGCTACCCGCTGAATGGAAACGATCTCTCGCCGGAGCGCACGCCGATCGAGGCAGCGCTCGGATTTTTCGTGGACCTCGAAAAGGGCGACTTCACCGGCCGCGCCGTGCTCGCGGAGCAGAAGGCTGACGGCGTGAAGCAGCGGCTCGCGGCATTCAAAATGATCGGTGCAACGCCGCCGCCGCGGAGCCACTACGGCGTGTGGAAAGATGGCTCGCAGATCGGCGAGACGTGCAGCGGCGGCCTCTCACCGTCGCTCGGCTGCGGCATCGGCCTCGCGTATCTGCCCGTCGAATTTGCAAAGCCCGGCACCGCGATCGAGATCGACATCCGCGGGCGGCGCTTCCCCGCGCAGGTGGAGAAGAAACCGCTGTGGCGGGCAAGTTGAGAGGTGAGGGTTGAGAGTTGAGAGTCGCTGCTCGACGACCGGCCATTTCTTTTCCAAACACACACCGCAGCCTTTCCATCACCGGACACTTTCCGACTCGCGCCAGCCGCCTCCCAACTCTCAACCTTCAACTCTCAACTCCATGAACGTTCCCGACGATCTCCGCTACGCAAAGTCCCACGAATGGCTCCGTGCAGACGGCACCGTCGGCATCACCGATCACGCACAGCACGAGCTGACCGATGTGGTCTTCGTGGATCTGCCCGCCGTGGGCAAAGTCGTGAAGGCTGGCGAAGTCGTCTGCGTCGTCGAGAGCGTGAAGGCTGCGAGCGACATCTACGCACCCGTCTCCGGCAAAGTCGGCGCGGTGAATCCCGGCCTCTCCGCAAATCCCGCGCTCGTGAACACCGATCCGTACGGCGAGGGCTGGATGTTCAAGCTCGAAACCGCGACCCCTGCCGAGCGCGACGCGCTCATGGACGCCGCCGCGTATCGCGCCGCGACCGGCGCGTAGCCCCCGCGGCCGCTTCGGTCGGCGGATGCCGAATGCCGACTGGTCGCGAGACATTCGGCATTCCTACTTCGCACCGATGCGCCTCTTCGCGTCGTCGGAAAGTGCGGGCGTCGCGGCGAGCCAGCGGCCTGCCGCCGTCTCGTCCGTGCGCTTCCATTGCTGATACACGGCGCGCACCGCGTTCTCGCGTTTGTTCTCGTCGCCCACGGTCGCAGCCCAGCTTGCCGCACCCTCGGGATCGCGCTGCGTCACCGTGTTTGCGTACGCCGTCACCGCGGCGTCGCGCTCGGTGCTTGCGGGAAGTTTTTCCAGCCACGCCGCGGCGCGCGCGACATCACTCTGCGCCATCGCGGTGACGACCTGCGGAAACGCAGTCTCGCGCGCCGCGGGATCGGCGATCTGCGCGGCCCACTGCGCGGCGGCGACCGGGTCCTGCCGCGCCCAGACACCGGCGATGCGCCCGGCGGCACCTTTCTGCGCCTCGCTGGCAGTGAGCGTTCCGAAAAGCTCCGCGGCCTGCACAGGATCATTGTTCGCGAGTCCGCTGATCGCCCCGGCGAGGAACGCCTGCTTCTGCGCTCCGTCGGGCCGCGCCTTTGCCCACGCGAGCGCACCCTGCGGATCCTGCACCGCCCATCCGGAAATTGCGCGGCCGAAGTCCTCGGTCTTCACGTCGGGCGATTTCATCATCCAGTCGAGCGCCGCGCGCGGATCGCTCTGCACCCACGCAGAGACCGTGTCCGTCGTCGCCTGCCGCTTCGCATCCCCGGCGGGCAGATTTTTTTCGATAAAGGCGAGCGCCTCGTTCGGGGACTCGCGCGACCAGTTGCGCAGCGCGTTGCGGATCGTCTCATCGCGGTTGCCGCCCGCGGGCAGCGTCGCCGCGAGTTCCGCCGCGGCCTTCGGGTTCTGCCACGCGAGGGAGTTCACGACATTCTGCACCGCCTCGATGCGGCCCTGGCCCTCAGGGATTTTGTCGAGCAGCCGCATCGCACGTTCCTGATCATGCTGCGCGGCCTGCGTCATGATGTTCGCAAACGCCTGCGTGCGCGATTCACCCGCCGGCATCGCATTCGCGGCGGTCATCGCGGCTTCCGGATCGCTCTCCGCCCAGCGGCCGAGCGCAGTCGCGATGGCACGGTTGCGCGTGCCGATTTCCGGCACTTGCTGCAGCCAGTCGAGCGCCTCCTGCGGATCCTTCTCCGCCCAGCGGCTCGCCACCGCAAGCAGCGCCTGCTGTCTGCCTTCGCCCATCGGAAGCGCGAGCGCCTGTTGCGAGGCGAGCAGCGGATCGCGCCCGCCCCAGTCCGCAAAAATCTTCTGATACACATCCGGCGAACGCATCTCCGACGGCAGCGCCTTCACCCACGCCAGCGCCGCGCTCGCATCCACCTGCACCATGCCCGTCGCCACTCCCGCGATCGCCGTCTGCTGCTCCTTGCCTGCCTGCAAGCTGAGCGCCCACGCCTTCGCGCCCGCGGCATCCTTGTGCGCCCACTCGGTCGCCGCGGAGGAAAGTGCAAAGTCGCGCTCCCACCGGTTGTCACCCTTCATCCCGAGCGCATACGCCGCCGCAGACTGCGGATCGAACTCCGCCCAGCGCGCCACGATCGTCGGGATGATGAAACGCTTCTCGTCGCCACTCCGCTTTTTCACGAGGTCGAGCGCCGCCTGGATGTCCTCCGGCCCGATCTTTTCCACTGCGGAAAAAACGCCGCGGAACTTCCGCATGTCATTCGGCTGCTGCATCGCCGCGAGCAGCCCCGAGAGCACGCGCCCGCGCCGTTCCTCCGGCGTCCCCGCGTCCTGGCTTTGGATTGAGCCGGCGGTTCCAGTCGCACCTTGCATTTTCTCCCGCTGCGCGGAGGAAAGTGACTGTGTCTCCGCACTTCCGCGCGCCGGCGATTTTTCCGCCGCCGGTCCCGAGCCCATGAAAAAGCCCGCGATCCACGCGGCGAGCGCGACTGCGGTGACGAGGAGGAATTTCACTGGGGGTTTCATCGGGATAAATGTCGGGAGCATCACGGCGCGCGTCCGGGACTCAAGGGAGAACATCACCGGAGCCGCCGACAGAAGGAGGCGGGCTAATCTGCCTTCCGCTATCCGAGTTTCGCATTCGAAAGTTTGCCCGCCTCCTTCCGTCGGCGGCTACTTTGTGCGCTCGATCCAGCGGTACGCCGCGAGCGAGTTCTTCCAGAAATATTTCTCGCACGCATCGCGGCCCTTCGCGGCGAAGTATTCGCTCACCACGCGGAACTGCTCCGCGTACGTGCCGCCCTTTTCGCACACCGGCCAGTTGCTCCCGTACACGAGCCGGTCTTCGCCGAAGCTCTGCCAGCAGTGGTCGAGGATCGGCCCGTAGTACGCGGTGTCGCGCGGCGCAGTGCCCGGCTGCTTCGCCGAGGCCTCCGTCTGCTCCTGCAGCGCGGAGACTTTGCAAAAGACGTTCTTCTGTTTTCCGAGCGCCGCCATTCCCGCGCGCCATTCCGCCGTCACTTGCGCCGCATCCCCCGCGCCGCCGACGTGATCGATCACGATGCGCAGCGCAGGCACCGCCGCCGCGAGTTTCGCCGCGGGCGCGTGCAGCGCCGTGGGGCCGTTCAGATCGAGTTCGAGCCCCATGTCCGCCATCAGCACGATGCCGCTGCGGAATTCCGCCTTGTCCGCATTGTCGAGAAAGTCCGCGCCCGAGACGCGGATGCCTCGGAAGATCGGATTCGCCGCGAAGCGTTTCAGGTGCTTCGCAAAATCCACCTCCTGCGGAGACAGATGCCCGACGAAGCCGACGATGCTTTTTTCCTGCGCCGCGAGATCGAGGATCCACGCATTGTCCTCGATCCACTTGCTCGCCTCGACCACGACCGTCTCGCGCACGCCGTGCGGCACCGCGACCGCGAGCCAATCCTTCGGCAGCACCGTGCGGAAAAGCCGCGAACCCTTCTCCGGCCACGGCACGCCTTCCTTGCGCGTCGGATCATAGAAATGCGTGTGCGTATCCACGATGCGCGAAGCGACCGGCGCGGCGGCGGATTCGAGGGAGGAAGCGGCGAGGCCCGCGGCGGCAGCCGTCGTGCGCTGGAGGAAAGTGCGGCGGTTCATGTGCGCACGGAAGCAGACTGCGCTGCAAATTGCCCGCCTGAATCTGAAGGGACGGCAGAAACAGACGGAAGTCAGCATCGCATCGGGTAGGGTGGGCGTCTCGCCTGCCGTATTCCGCGTCTCGCGGAATACATCGGACGTCTTTGTGCGTGACCACGTCGAGGGACGTCCGCCGGGTGTCGGGCGGGACGCCCGGCACAGCAGGCGAGGACGCCCGCGCTACCCCAATGCACGCCAACCTGCTACCGACGTTTCTCTCGCGCACGAATGATGCGACTGTAGTTTCACCGGCCATTTTCCATGTCTGCCAAACCGATCACGAACAGCGCACCGAGCGCGGAAGCATTGAAAGCCGCCGTCGAATTGCTGGAGCGCGTCGCCGGTGATCGCGCGCTGCTCGCCGCGATGCCCGAGGAGGAACGCACGCGGCTCGTGCAGGCGGCGGGCGAAGTCTATTGCCCGGACCTGAAGGAGCGCCGCCGGCTCGTGAAAGCAAAGACACGCCAGCGCAAGAACGAGC
>JBBRYC010000096.1:0-19934 GCA_038238025.1 Chthoniobacterales bacterium | reverse complement strand
TGGCGGCAGGCGGCGTGACGTTTCGCGCACTGCAAAGTATTCACTCGTAAACCGCCTCGACGAGCCGCAGCGCTTTTGAACCTGGGAGGACGCCGGGTTCCATCTGGTTCATCACGTAGGCGAAGGCGAGGCCGGTATCCGGGTCGGCGAAGGCGTGGCTGCCGCCCGCGCCGGGATGGCCGAATGCCGAGGACGACGGGCCGAAGATCGAGCGCAGTTTTTTCCCATCGGGCGAAAGCGGATCGCGCATGAAGCCGGCGGAGAATGCGGTGTCCGTGAGCAGCACGCGGTCGTCGCCCTGCACGAGCGTCGTGATCATCCACGCGAGCGTTTCGGCTTTGAAAAATGTGCGGTTATCGAGCGAGCCGCCGCCGGCGAGCATCGCGTAGAATTTCGCGAGCGCGGCGGCGGTGCCGATTCCGCCGAAGCCGGGCAGCGACGCGCGGCGGCCCGTCGGCGCGTTCATTTCGGCGACGCTCTTCAGCCCGGCGGGCGAGCCGAATGCGCGCAACGTGAGCGAGCCGGGCGTGACGAATGCGGTGTAGAAACGATCCTTCGGCGGCGCGGTCTTCGCCGGGAAAATGGGTGCGACTTTTTCCACGAAATCCGCAGGCATGCCGATCCAGAAATCGAGTGCGAGCGGCTCGGCGAAGACTGCGCGCCAATATTCCCCGAGCGTGCGTCCGGTGATGCGGCGCACGAGTTCATCGAGCAGAAATCCGTAGAGCCGCGGGCCGTAGCCCTGCGCCGTGCCGGGCTCCCAATACGGCACCTGCTCCGCGATGGCGCGCGCGACTTCATCGTGATCGAGGACGAACGCGGTGCGGTCGAGCGCTGGCACGCCCGACTGGTGCGACAGCGCGCCGCCGATGGTGAGCGCGCCCTTTCCATGCGTGGCAAATTCCGGCCACACGTCCGCGACGCGCGTGTCGAGCGTGAGCCCGCGCTCCTGCATCGCGTGCAGCACGCACGCGACGGCAGGGCCTTTCGTCGCGCTCCACACGAGCACGGGCGTGTCAGCGGTCCACGGCTTCGTGCGGTCACGATCACGCCAGCCTGCGGCGAGGGAGATCACTTCGCGCCCGCCGCACCACACGCTCAGCGACGCGCCGAGATCGCCGAACTGCGTGAAGTTTTCGCGGAAGAGTAATCCGATTCGGGCTGCATCCATCGGCGCGGAGAATGGGAATGCGCGGCGCGGTGGCAAACGCGGCTGCGGCTAGTTCCCCTTCCCGTCCGCGATGGCGAGTGGCTTCAGATCGGGGTCGGTGCGCGCGAAGTCCTTCAGCGATTTGTCCATCGCGAAGCTCACATTCAGATGCGCGCGCGCTTCCTCGATGTTGCCGAGCGCAGCCGAGTAGCACGCGAGATTGTAGTGGTAGGTCGGCTCGGCCCTCAGCGCCGCGGGACCGCTGCTGAGAAGGTCAAGCGCCTCGCGGCTTTTTCCCAACTCGTGCAGGCAAAATGCCGAGTGGATGAAACCCGCGGTCTTGTCCGGTGCGACGCGGCACAGCTCGCGGCCCACAGGCAGCGCCTGCTTCCAGCGCTTCGCCTGCATGAGCACGGAAAGGCGCGCCTCCATGCCGAGAGGGCTGCTGCGCACTTCCTCGGGGAGAAGTTCGAGCTCGTCGAGCGCCAGCTCGGGCAGCCCCAGCTCGCTGTAGCCCTGGGCGGCGAGCAGCAGTCGCTTGTGGGAAATGTCGATCTCGGTGGTCACGGTTTTTGTCGGCGGGAAAAGGAGACGCGAACGCAGCGGTGGCAAGCCCTCTTTTTTTACGCGAGCAACTGCTCCAGCTCCTCCACGCGGCGCGCGAAAAGTTGCAGCGTCGCCTCGACCGGCGCGGGCGATGACATGTCCACGCCGGCTTCGCGCAGCGTGGGAATCGGGAAGCGCGTGCCGCCGCTGCGCAGGAAGCCGAGGTAGCGCGCCACTGCTGACTCCTGCCCCCTGACCCCTGACTCCTTTTCCCCGAGCACCTGCTCGCTCAGCGCGACGGCGGCGCTGATGCCGGTGGCGTACTTGTAAACGTAAAACGCATTGTAGAAATGCGGGATGCGCAGGCACTCGAGTTCGAGCTCGGAATCAATCGTGAAGTCCGGGCCGAAGTATGCGTCGAGCAGCCCGCGATACGCGTGGCGGATCGTGTCGAGCGTCACCGGCTCGCCGGCTTCCTCCATCGCGTGCGTGAGCTTTTCAAACTCCGCGAACATCGTCTGCCGATAGACCGTGCCGCGGATGTCATCGAGTTGCCGGTTGATCAAGTATGCGCGCATCGTGCGGTCGCTCGTCTGATCGAGGAGGTGATGCGTGAGCAGCTCCTCGTTGAACGTGCTCGCGAC
The DNA here is from genome assembly GCA_038238025.1 of Chthoniobacterales bacterium. Classification (GTDB taxonomy): domain Bacteria; phylum Verrucomicrobiota; class Verrucomicrobiia; order Chthoniobacterales; family Chthoniobacteraceae; genus SXWH01. The sequence continues at coordinate 17,594 of JBBRYC010000096.1, read as the reverse complement.
CTCCGCGAGGAAGATCGGGTAGTCGGCGTCCTGCCAGCGCTGCGTGCGGTTGGAATTCCAAGTGTGCATCGAGTGGCCGGCCTCGTGCGCGAGGGTGAAGACGTCGGCGAACACGTCGTCCTTGTAGTTCATCAAAATGTACGGCGGCGCCCCGAAGCTGCCGCTGCTGAATGCGCCGCTGCGCTTGCCCTTGCTCTCGTAACGGTCGCACCAGCGCTGCGTCCTCATGCCGTCGCCGAGTACGCGGCAGTATTCTTCGCCGAGCGGCTTCAGCGCGCCGAGACACAGCTCGATGGCCTCATCGAACGACGTGACCTTTTCAACGCTCGGCACGATGGGCACGTACGTGTCGTACTGGTGGATTTCCGCGAGGCCGAGCACGCGCTTGCGCAGCGCGTAGTAGCGGAAGAGCGGCGCGAGATTCGCACGCACCGTGGAGATGAGATTGTCGTACACGGAGACGGGCACGTCGTCCGAAAAGAGAGCGGCCTCGCGGGCGCTCGGGTAATTGCGGGCGCGGGCGCGGAAGACGTCGGCCTTGATCGAGTTTGAGAGCGTCGAGGCGAGCGAGAATTTGTGATCGGAAAATTCCGCGTAAAACTGGTGGAAGGCGCGCTTGCGAATCTCCGGGTCGCGCTTTTGCAGGAACGACGAAAAGCTGCTCTGCGAGAGCGTGCGCTCGGCACCCTTCTCGTCGGTGAGCCTGCCAAATTTCATGTCCACATTTGTGAGCTGCGAGAATGTCTCGTCGTGCCCGGTGGTCGCGCTGTGGCCGAGCGCGAGCAGGCGCTCTTCGGCGGCGCTGAGCGTGTGCGGCTTCAGCCGGCGGATTTTTCCGAGTCGGATGCGCCACTCGGCGAGCGCGGGGTCGGCGAGGAATTTTGCGAACGTCGCGTCATCAATCGCCTGGATCTCCGGCGTGACGAAAGACGACAGCTCGCCGATCTTCGTGAGCAAATTCTGGAGCTGCGATTCGCGAGCAAGATTTGCTCCGTCCGACGAATCCTCCGCGCTGCGCAGCGACGCGTAGTGGCAAACCCTCTCGATGAGTTTGCTGATGCGCTCGTCGCACTTCAGCATCGCGAGCAGCGAAGCGGCAGACTCGCCGACCTTGCCGCGGAATTCCGCGATGGCCGGATACTCCTCGTGCAGCCGAGCAAAATCGGCGCTCCACGCCTCGGAAGTCGCGTAGAGCGGCGAGAGATCCCACGTGTCCCCGGTGTGCACCTCGGCGCGCGTGGGAATGCCGGAACCGGCGTCGTCCTTGTCGAAAAAGAAAGTCAGCATGACGCGGAACAATGCGGCGCGACGCGATGCCGTCGAGGGAAAAACCCGAAACGTGCCCTGCTCAGGAGAAGCCTAGTGCCGGGTCAAGTGTGATGTGATGGGTTCACCAAACGCGCACAGGGTGTGACTGGTGACTGGTGAGAAGTGACTGGTATCCATCCATGATCGCCTCGTGAAAACCGGAAGACCAGTCACGGTTCACCAGTCGCCAATCACAGCAGCCGGACTCGAAAACCAACCCATCATTTCACCGCTGACGCAGCACTAGTGCCGCGTCACGCGTCACACGTTGTGGCGCCCCTTCAGGGCTTTGTCCGAATACCATCTGCAACCCAGGGCTGGCTTGTTTGCGCACCTTTGGTGCTCCTCCCAAACTGAATCCAAAGTGCCGTACAGACTCTAGAATTCCTCGTCCGGCCCCCACAGGTGCTCCTTCTGCCACTTGGTCTCGTAGAGTTTGCAGAGGCCGAGCGCGGGGGCGACGCCGCCGCTGTACGTGGCGGAGGTGGCATACTGCTTTTCCTCATCGTACCAGCCGACTGCGACGATCGCGTGGTCGAAGTGCTCTCCGAGCATTTCGATCACCTTGTCGAGGACTTCCTGTTGTGCGGCGTTCATGGGGCGACGATGCGATGCGATGCGTTCGCTGGGAAGTGGAAAGTCCGCGGGGGCTGCTGTGGATTGCAGGCATCCGGCACCACGTTGGGATTCGATACAGTCTCCGGCTCCCGCTTCGTGCGCGCTTGCCAAGATCGCAGGCGTCACAGATAGTTCGAGCCCCCTTTTTTCCAAAACCCAACCAACGACAATACCATGGCACACGAACTACCCGCACTTCCCTACGCAACGAACGCTCTCGAGCCGCACATTGATGCGCGCACGATGGAGATCCACCACGGCAAGCATCACAATGCCTACGTGACGAACCTCAACAACGCGCTGAAGGACAACGCCGACCTCGCGGCGAAGAGCATTGATGAGCTGTGCAAGGGCATCGGCTCCGTGCCCGAGGCGATCCGCGGCGCGGTGCGCAACAACGGCGGCGGTCACTGGAACCATTCCTTTTTCTGGAAGCTCATGAAGGCCGGCGCCGAGGGCAAGCCGGTCGGCAAACTCGCGGAGGCGATCACCGCGACGTTTGGCAGCTTCGAGGCGTTTCAGGAAAAATTCGCGGCGGCGGCGGCCACACGTTTCGGCAGCGGCTGGGCGTGGCTCTGCGTGAGCGGTGGCAAACTCGCCATCTGCTCGACGCCAAACCAGGACAACCCGCTGATGGGCGAAGCCGTCGGCGCATGCGGAGGCACGCCGGTGCTCGGCCTCGATGTGTGGGAGCACGCATACTATCTCAACTACCAGAACCGCCGCCCCGACTACGTGAAGGCGTGGTGGAACGTGGTGGACTGGGCGCAGGCCGAGGCGAATTTTGCAGCGGCGAAGTAAGCACCCACGCAACGGCTTCCATTCAAAATCAAAAGCCCGGCCACTGTAAAGTGGCCGGGCTTTTTGCTGTCCGCAGAAAAGCGGATTAACCGAGAGATGCGACCGACGCGGATGTGATCAGCGGGAGCAGCGCGTAGCGGGAATCGCGGCGCGGCTTCGGCACCTTCGGTTCCCGTGGCTGTTGTTGCTGCTGACGCTGCTGCTGCGGACGATCTTGCGGACGTGATTCCGCGGCGGGCGCTCCTTCGTGCAATCCCGCAGCCTCGGCGGCGATGTCATGGCGATGATCATCAGCGTGCTCTGCGTGCGCGCCTTCCTTGTTGCGCGCGGGCGGGAGCTCGAGGCAGCCGTTCTGGAATTCCACGACGTGGCCGAGCTGCACGAGGTAGTGCAGGTCCGCGGCGAGCGCGGTGACCTTTGCTGCGTGCTCCTGCTGCTGCTCCTCGGTCGCGTCGGCAGCCATCGTGCTGAGCAGGCGCGCGGCGAGGTGCGGGCGCTTCATGCCGGGATGCTCGCCGACCGCGGTGAGGATGGCGCTGATGCCGTCGGAAAAAGTCTGCCCTTCCGGATGCCGCTGCGGGCGAATCGCGGAGGCGTAGAGGATTTTCCGCTTCCACTTGAAGAGCTGCAGGCCGGCCTCGTTGAAATACGGGCGCAGCGCATTCACCATCTGCACGGGCACCTCGCGCTCGCGCTCCACGGCGTCGCGCACGGTGTAGCCGATGCTTTTGTCGAGCAACGATCCCGCGATGGCTCCGCCGACATCCAGCGAGTTTCCGCTTCGCACGAGCGACGGAAGATGCGTCGTGCGGAAGTGCTCCTCGGCCTCCTGCTCAGTCTTGAAAACGATCGGCTCCCCGCCCTCGGCGACTTTTGTCTTGGTCGTCGTCACGCTGCTCGCCTGCTGCTTCCATTGCTCGACGGCGGCGGGGTCGGTCACGTTGTCAATGTTCCGCTGGAAGTCCGGGAACGACATGCGGCGCGCGTAGCTCTCCTCGTAAAGTTTGCGCAGCGCGACTTGGAAGCCGTGGTGGCTCGACGGCCCGAGCAGCTTGCCGCTCAGCCGCTCGCGCGCGACGCTCGTATAGTTGCCCTTCGGCGGTTCGCCCTGCACGATTTCGGTGACGTAGTGCTGATCAAAGTTCGCCTTGAACGCGCCACGCTCGACGGCGGCGCGGTCGAATGAAAGCGCGCCTTCGCCGATCTGATAGATCATCGCCGCCGGATCGAGCGCAGTCACGCGCACGCGGAAACGGTCGAAGCGATCCATGAACATGTTCGCCACGCGGAAGACTCCGCACGCGCGCGCGCTCAGCTTGATCTGCTTTGCGATGCCAGTGGCGGCTGCGGGCTCGGGAAAAATCTCCACTTTCACCACGGGCACGCGCGGCGCCTGCGGCTCCGGCGGACGCTCGTCGCGGAATCCGCGATCGTCACGCTGCCCGCGCGGGCCGCCAAATCCGCCGGGCTTTGGACCGCGTCCACCCGGACCGGCCGGGCGGCCACCGGGGCCGCTGCGCTTGTCGCGATCATCGCGGCGCGGGCCGCGATCCCGATCACCGCCCGGCGGACGCGGGCCGCGGCTCGGGCCGCCCCTGCCGGGCCCGCCGCGGTTATCGCGCTCACGGCGCGGCTCCTCGCCGGCGAAATCCGCATAGCGGTTCGGCGCAGGCGTCTCCTTGAGCCAGGCGGGCAAAAATTTCAGATCGAAGTCCAAAGGCGTGTCGCTCATGTGTCCGCGAGGGTTTATGCACACGCGCGGAAAATGGCAACAGTCACGACGCGCCGTCGCGCATTCTTCACGCAAAAACTTTTTCGCACTTTCGTTGTTGCCAACAAACGGCATGAGCCATAAAGCAACCGCCCGTTTCGTAAAAACAACCACCTAGCCATGTCCGAAAAATCCATCTCAGAAAAAGTCAAAGACATCATCGTCGAGCAACTCGGCGTGAACCCTGAACAGGTCACGGATACCGCTTCATTCATCGAGGATCTCGGTGCCGACTCACTCGACACCGTCGAACTCGTCATGGCATTCGAGGAGGAATTCGGAGTGGAAGTGCCCGACGAGGACGCCGAGAAGCTCCAAACCGTCGGCAATGTCGTGGACTACATCGAGAAGAAGACCGCGAAGTAGGCATCCGCAAAAACCTTTCCCAACAATCCCAGGGAGACCCAGCCTCGCGGCTGGGTTTTCTTTTTTCCGCGAAGCAGGCGAGGGAGACAGCGGATGAAGAATGGAGACGGGCAAAGATTTTGAAAACTCCGCGCAACTCCGCGACACAGGCTGTGTTTCTCTGCCTCGTATGAAACACTTCACACTTACCCTTAGCGTCGCAGCCGCGGCGCTTTTCACCCTCCCCACAGTCAGCCTCGCGGCTGATGAAAAGAAGCCCGAAGGCAAACGCCCCGGCGGCGCTGGCGGCCCCGGCGGTCGCGCGAACCCCGAAGAGCGCCTCAAGAAGATGACCGAAACGCTCGGTCTCTCGCAGGACCAGCAGGACAAGATCAAGGCCATCCAGGAAAAGAACGCGCCTGCGATGAAGGAACTCATGGCCAAGGGCCGCGAGAACCTCACCGAAGAGGACAAGACGAAGATGAAAGAACTCTTCAAAACGCAGATGGAAGCGATCAACGCAGTGCTGACCCCCGAGCAGCAGGAGAAGCAGAAGGCCGAAATGGCCAAGCGTGGCGGCCCCGGCGGCGCGCGCGGCGAACGCAAGCCCGGCGAAGGCGGCGGAAAGAAGCCCGAAGCCAAGTAACCGAAACCACCATCAATCTCACAAAGGGCGGGAGGCATTGCGCTTCCCGCCCTTTTCTTTTTCCCGAGGGCGCTCGGACCGCAGCAGCCCAATGTGGGACAGGCATCCTGCCTGTCCACGAGCAACGCGAGACCCAGGACGGGCGGGAAGCCCATCCCACATTGCCTCCGCGAAACCCTTGCGGGATGCGCGCGGGCTATCTACAAACGCACTCCGCTTTTCACACGATGAACATCCACGAATATCAGGCCCGCGAACTGTTTGGAAAATTTGGAGTCGCCACCCAGCCGGGGCGCGTCGCCAGCACTGCCGATGATGCGGAAAAAATCGCCACCGAACTCGGCACGAAACAGGTCATCGTGAAGGCGCAGATCCACGCGGGCGGACGCGGCAAGGGGACTTTCAAGAATGGCTTCAAGGGCGGCGTGCATCTCGCGAGTTCGCCGGCGCAGGCCCGCGAATTTTCCGACAAGATGATCGGCCAGACGCTCGTGACGCACCAGACCGGGCCGGAGGGGAAACTCGTCGGCAAGGTCTTCGTCGGCGAGGCCGTGGACATCGCGAAAGAACTCTACTTCGCCATTCTCCAGGACCGCGCGACGAGCGGCTACACGATCATCGCGAGCACCGAGGGCGGCGTGAACATCGAGGAAGTCGCCGAGCACACGCCGGAGAAAATCACACACGAGCACATTCACCCGACGCTCGGATTTCAGTCGTATCAGGGCCGCAAGCTTGCCGTTGCGCTCGGCCTGCGCGGGCCGCTCATGAATCAGGCGGTGAAACTTTTCACGAATCTTTTCAAACTCTTCCTCAGCGCCGATTGCTCGATGGTGGAGATCAATCCGCTCGTGATCACGACCGACGGCCGGCTCATGGCGCTCGATGCGAAGTTCAATTTCGACGACAACGCGCTCTTCCGTCACCCGGAGATCGTGGCAATGCGCGACAAGTCCGAGGAAGATTCGCGCGAAGTCGCCGCAAGTGAATTCAATCTCAACTACATCGGCCTCGACGGAAACATCGCCTGCCTCGTGAACGGCGCGGGCCTCGCGATGGCGACGATGGACATCATCCAGCACTACGGTGGGAAGCCCGCGAACTTCCTCGACGTCGGCGGCGGCGCATCGAAGGAGCAGGTCACCGCGGCCTTCAAAATCATCCTCAGCGACGCCGCGGTGAAAGGCATCCTCGTGAACATCTTCGGCGGCATCATGGACTGCGACGTGATCGCGAACGGCATTATCGCCGCCGCGAACGAAGTCCACATCAGCATCCCACTCGTCGTCCGTCTTGAGGGCAACAACGTCGCCGCCGGAAAGAAGACACTCTCCACGAGCGGCCTCGCCATCCTCAGCGCCGACACGCTCGACGACGCGGCGCAGAAGATTGTCGCCGCACTCAAAAACGCCTGACGAATGATCCGCGTCAACGAAATCGCCTTCACCGGAATCCCGGTGACCGACATCGTCCGCGCGCGCGCCTTTTACGAAGGCGCGCTCGGACTCAAACCGACAATGGAATCCGCTGGCGGCATGTGGATCGAATACGACATCGGCACGGCAACGCTGGGAATCGGATGCTACGGCGAGATGTGGCAGCCTTCGCCGCAGGGGACGTGCGTCGCGCTCGAAGTGGACGATGTGGATGCGTCGCTCACGCATTTGAAATCGAATGGCGTGACGATTTCCATGGAGCCGATGGATTCGCCGGTCTGCCGCTTCGGGATGATCTGCGATCCCGATGGCAACAAGATCATCATCCACAAGCGGCACGCACACTGACCTTCTTCCTTCATCCTTCGCACTTCATCCTTTTCTCCCATGGCCATCCTCGTTGACTCCACCACTCGCATCCTCGTCCAAGGCATCACCGGCGACTTCGGCTCGCGCCACGCGAAGCTCTCGCTCGACTACGGCACGCAGCTCGTCGCCGGCGTCACGCCGGGCAAGGGCGGGCAGACATTTGAGCACACCGGCGCAGATGGGAAAACACACAAAGTCCCCGTGTTCGACACCGTCGCCGAAGCGGCGAAGCAGACCGGCGCGACCGTGAGCGTGATTTTCGTCCCGCCGCCATTCGCAGCCGACGCAATTTTGGAAAGCGTGGACGCCGGACTCGCGCTCGCAGTCGCGATCACCGAGGGCATTCCCGTGAACGACATGGTGCGCGCGAAGGCCGCGATGCAGGGCAGCAAGACGCGCCTCATCGGGCCGAATTGCCCCGGCCTCGTCACGCCCGGCACGGGCAAGGATTCGCACGGCGGCTGCCGCATCGGCATCGCGCCGGGATACATTCACAAGCGCGGAAATGTCGGCGTCGTCTCGCGCAGCGGCACGCTCACGTATGAGGCCGTGTGGCAGCTCACTTCGCGCGGCTACGGGCAGACCACGTGCGTCGGCATCGGCGGCGATCCGGTGAACGGCACCTCGCACCTCGACGTGCTAAAGATGTTCAACGAAGACCCCGAGACCGAGGCGATCATCATGATCGGCGAAATCGGCGGCGAAGCCGAGGAGCAGGCCGCCGCGTGGGTGAAGGCGAATTGCAAGAAGCCCGTCGCCGCATTCATCGCCGGAGCGAGCGCACCTCCCGGACGCCGCATGGGCCACGCCGGTGCGATCGTGAGCGGAGGAAAAGGAACCGCCGCCGCAAAGATCGCCGCGCTCAAAGACGCCGGCATCGCCGTCGCCGTCACCCCGAGCGCGATGGCCGACACGCTGCTCAAGCACTGGGGCAAGGCGTAAGCTTCCCACGTTATCATTACTTCGGGTTGTTGCCCTTGCTGACCCCGGCTACATGCAGGGCATGATGTCTTCCCTCCGGACACTCCTGCTGACATTGCCGGCATGGCTGGCGCTTTGTCTTACCGCAAATGCCCAAGCGCCCAACGCTGCCCACAAACCGAAGCCCTCTTATGAAGAATGGGCTCGTTACTTTTCCACGAACGACATTCTGGGCCATCACCGCGGGCGGGGTCTCTTCTGGGAAAATCACCCGGCTTGGGTGACCATCATCGCCTTTGCAGAAACGGACGGATTAATAGATCCCGACGAGGCGGATTTTTTGCACCGCGAACATTGCTACGGCGCCGAAATCACCACTGACGGCACGCATCGCTCATTTCGCATCGGCCGCTTCGGAATGAAAGGCGGGAGCAATTCCCCATCGCCGACTCTACTCAAGCGCGTGACGCCATTGATCGGGAAACTGCCTGCGGACACCAAGACCGTCCCGCCCGTCGAACGCTGCGTCGTTGTCCGCATTGAGGACAAAGTAGGCGTCCGCGTATTTCTCTACGACATGGCCGATCCCCCCAAGCCTTTCCTCGCACTCCTGCGTGCCATCCGTTCATCCATCGCCACGTGGGCGCCCCGCATTTCCGCCGTGCGCAAGACCCGTGTGCATGACGACGAAAGCCATGGCGTGTTCGCGCTCTCACCGGATGGGAAACAGATCGCCGTCGCCTCCTTGAACGGCCCGATGCATTTGTGGGACAGCACTACATTGCGCGCGGAACGCGATGTCGCCATGCCCTACGGTGGCAGCCCAGAGGACATCGCGTTCAGTCCGGACGGGTCGCTTGCCTTCATCAATGATGGCTTTGATTGCCAAATCTTCAGCACGCAGAATTGGCAACATCTGGAGACACTGCACGAGGATCACATCGGGCGTTTCTATCCCAGCCTCACCTCTCCGCAATTCTCCGCAGATCGACGATACGCAGTATTCCGCTGCACCTCGATGTCGGTTCGCATCTTTGACACACAGACTTGGAAGCCCCGCAAGGCCATGCCGGGAGTGCCACCTCTCACCGTCGCGTGGGTTCCCGCGCCGAAGGGTCCGCTGGCGATCATCCAGAATACTGACAGCCAGATCATCCTCTGGGATTCCGCGCAATCGCGGAAGGTCGCCATGCTCGACGACTTCGCCCGCATTGAACGCGTCGCCTTCTCGCCAGACCAAACCCGGGTGGCCGTGGCCACGCGACACCGCCTGGACGGCAAATATTGGACCCCTTGCCGCGTGCGATTGTGGGATTGCAGCAGCGGCAAGCTCATTACCGAACTGCATCCCTTCCCAAATGACCAATGCGAAAACATCACCAGCATCCTGTGGTCTCCCGACGGGCGCGACGTAGTCGTCCCGGTCTGTGGACGGCTGTGGAGTCGGGCCACGATCAAAATATGGGACGTCGCCACGGGACGACATCGTGGGACACTCGACGGGATGGAAGGAAAGCCATGCGGTGCCGCCATCCTGCCTGGTGGCGAACGCCTCATCGCCTCCACGAATAAGGGAATCCTGTATGAATGGGACTTGGCAGATGCATTGCGGAAAATCCGAGATTTCGAGGCCGACCTCCCGCGCAACAGCAACACACCTCACTAGACCGCGGCCAGTCCCCAAAAAGCATCGGAGGCGCCTTCCGATAGCGAAGCACCGGATCACCAAGCAGACGTAAGAAACTCCATTTCTCCCAGTGGACAACGCGGGCCGGGGCTGCTTTTCTCTCCGCCCCTTTTCACAAAATACTGTCCGTCCAATTTTAATGTCCGACTTTTCCAAGCACCCAGCCTACTCCCGGCTCTACGCAGCGCCGGGGGCCGATGAACCGGCCGCATTTTTCCCGGAGAAAATCCCGCACGCCGATCAGGAGCACCTCGACCAACTCGAAGCGCAGAGCGTCTTCCTCATCCGCGAGGCGTTCCATCATTTCAAAAACATCTGCATGCCGTGGAGCATGGGCAAGGACTCGAACGTCCTCATCTGGCTCTCGAAAAAGGCGTTTGGCGGACACATCCCCTACCCGCTGCTGCACATTGATACGACCTACGAATTCCCCGAGATGATCGAATACCGCGACTGGGCGGTGAAATATCACGGGCTGAATCTCATCGTGAAAATCAACGAGGACGCGCGCGCGGGACGCGGCGACTACGCGACGCGCGGGCCGATCGGCTACGACACGACGGACCCGGTGACGGTGACGCATGAGCTGAAGACCGTCGCGCTCCAGCAGGTGATGGCCGAGCACAAGTGGGACGCGCTCATCACCGGCATACGCCGCGACGAGGATCCGACGCGCGCGAAGGAGCGCTACTTTTCGCCGCGCACAAAGGACTTCGAGTGGGACTACAAGGATCAGCCGCCGGAGTTTTGGAATCAGTTCACGACCTCGTGCGCGCCCGGCGAACACGTGCGCGTGCAGGCGCTGCTCGACTGGAGCGAGCGCGACATCTGGATGTACATCCAGCGCGAAGGCATCCCGATTCCGAAGATGTATTTTGCCCGCAAGGCGAAGGACGCGAAACGGTATCGCTTCCGTTCGCTCGGCTGCTGGCCGATCTCCGGCCCTGTCGAGAGCGAAGCCGACACCATCGAAAAAATCGTGGACGAACTCGCGAATACGAAGACCAGCGAGCGCGCAGGCCGCGCGCAGGATCACCACGAGCGCAACGCGATGCAGAAGCTGCGCGCGAAGGGTTTCATGTAAGCCGACTATAACTCGCTCTCTTCGATCCCAGCGATTTTCATCTGATGCCGCAGCAAACCGATTTTCAGCGACTGGTTCCCGTGAATGGGAACAACGATGCGCTCGCGCCTGCCTTGCTTCGTGAAGATATGATGGCTGCCATTGATGCGCGCAAGCTGCCAGCCTTTCTGCTGAAGCAGTCGTACGAAATCCTTGCCGGAGATCGCCTTCACACCGCGAGTTGCACGATTTCGTCGTCGGGGTGGCGCTCGAAATCGGTGAGATCCACCGAGAGGCAGCCTTCGATGGCCTCGCGCACGTTTGCCATGAGTTCCTCGTGCGTCTCGCCCTGCGTGGCACAGCCGGGAATCGCCGGGACTTCGGCCCAGAAGCCGCCCTCGTCGGCGCGGTGAACGATTACTTTGAAAGTCATGTCCACATCTAGCACATCAACAGCCACGGCCTCAAGCACCGACTCTTCTGTTCGCCGTTTGCGCGTCGTTTTTGTCGGCCACGTTGACCACGGCAAGTCCACGCTCATCGGCCGCATTTTTTACGACACGAAGTCGCTGCCCGACGGCAAGGTCGAGCAAATCCAGGCTGCGTGCAAAGAGGAGGGCATGGAGTTTGAATATGCGTTCCTGCTCGATGCGCTGCTTGAGGAGCAGGCGCAAAATATCACGATTGATACGACGCAGATTCAGTTCAAGACGGCGAAGCGGCCGTACGTGATCATTGATGCGCCGGGGCACAAGGAGTTCCTGAAAAACATGATCACCGGCGCGGCGAGCGCGGATGCGGCGGTGCTGCTCATCGCGGCAAACGAAGGTGTGCGCGAGCAGTCGAGGCGGCATGGTTACCTGCTTTCCCTGCTCGGAATCCGGCAGGTAGTCGTCGCGGTGAACAAGATGGATCTCGTGGATTTCAAGCAGGACGTCTTCGACAAAGTCGTCGCGGAGTACACCGCATTTCTGAAGGAGATCGGCCTCGAAGCGCGCGCGTTCATTCCGATCAGCGCCCGCGGCGGCATCAATGTTTCGCAACGCATCCCGGCGGATGCGGAGGCAAATCTTAAATCCCAATTCTTAAATCTTAAATGGTACAGCGGTCCGACGATCACGGACATGCTTGATACCTTCGAGCCGCCGAAGCCGCTCAACGATCTTCCGCTGCGCCTGCCAGTGCAGGACGTGTATCGCTTTGACGACCGGCGCATCATCGCGGGCCGCATCGAGGCGGGGTCGCTGAAGGTCGGCGACACGCTCGTCTTTTCACCGGGCAACAAGACCGGCGTGGTGAAGAGCATTGAGAACTGGAGCGGCCCGGTGAAGACCTCCGCAACGGCGGGCGAGAGCGTGGGCATCACGCTCACCGAGCAGATTTTCGTCGAGCGCGGCCACGTCGCCTCGCACGAGCAGGACGCGCCGATCGAATCGAACCGTTTCAAGGCGCGGCTCTTCTGGATGGGCAAACGCAATCTCGCCATCGGCGAGCGCACGAAGCTCAAGCTCACCACGCAGGAACTCGACGCGGAGATCGTGAGCATCGAGCGCATCATTGATGCCTCCACGCTCGACACACTTCCGGGCGACCGCGGCTACATCGCGAGGAACGACGTCGCGGAAATCACCATCCAGACGCGCGGCGCGCTCGCCTTTGACAACGCGGATCGCAATGCGCTGCTCGGCCGCTTCGTCATCGTGGACGACCGGATCGTCGCGGGCGGCGGCATCATCTTCGGCGGCGTTTACACCGACCGCACGCACGCGAAGTCCTCGAACATTTTCTGGACCGACGGCACCGTCACTCCGAACCGGCGCTTCGCGCGCAACGGGCACAAGGGCGCCATCATCTGGCTCACGGGCCTCAGCGGCAGCGGCAAGAGCACGCTCTCGAATGCACTCGACCGCGAGCTCTTCAACCTCGGGATGCAGACCTACATCCTCGACGGTGACAACATCCGCCACGGGCTGAACTCGAACCTCGGCTTCGCGCCCGAGGACCGCGTGGAAAACATCCGCCGCGTCGCGGAGGTCGCGCGGCTCATGGCGGACGCGGGCGTGGTCGTCATCACCGCATTCATCTCGCCGTATCAGGCCGACCGCGCCCGTGCGCGCGCCATCGCGTGCGAGAGCGGCGTGGACTTTTACGAGGTGTATGTGAACGCCTCGCTCGAGGTCTGCGAGCAGCGCGACACGAAGGGCCTCTACAAAAAAGCACGCGCCGGTGAGATCAAGCAGTTCACCGGGATTGACGCACCCTACGAAGCGCCGACCGATCCTGAAATCGCCGTCGAAACCGGCAAGCTCACCGTGCAGGAAAGCATCGCGCACATCCTCGAATTTCTGCGCGAGCGGCTGAAGTTCGAGACGGACTTTGAGATTTAGGGCAGTTGAAAAAACGCCGCAGTCGGCGAAAGACGGCGGGGTTAGTAGCGTGGGTCTCCAGACCTGCGCGGAAGCCTGTCACGAAGGCGCAGCTCTGGAGAGCTACGCTATGAAAAGCATCACTCGCCGCGCAGCCAGCGGATGAGGAGATCGAGTTCGCGCGCGGTGAGGCGGCTGGTCTGGCCGAAGGCGGGCATGCGGTCGTTGTGCTTGCCGTAGAAGCGCTCGTGGCCGGGGTTTTTCAAAAACTCGGCGAGCCATTCGCGTGAGCCGTAGCCAGTGAAGTCGGGGGCTTTGCCTCCGGCGGTGTCGTGGAATTTGTGGCAGTCGGTGCAGTCGAGCGTCACATCGGCGAGAAGCTTGCGGCCTTCCTCGATGAGCACGGTGTCGCGCACGTCGTGCGCTTTCTGCGCGGGCAGCTTTGCCTCGGCGCTGATGGCGGCGATGATTTTTTCGAGCTGCGCTTTTTCCTCGGCGCTGTATTTCGCCACGTCGTCGAGGATGAGGCGCACCATGCGGCTCTTCTTTTCGCCGGGCTTCGGATGCACGAAGGCGGTGCCCCCGAAAAATTTCGGCGTCTCGATCTGCGCGGGGTCCATGAAGCCACGGAGCCAGTCGCGCGAGCCGAAGCCGGCGAGGTCGGGTGCGGTGGGCGGCTCGGGGAGCTGTGCGCCAAGTCCATCGTGCCCGTCGTAGGTGTGGCAGCTCGCGCACTGGCTCGCAAAAAGTCGGGGACCCTGCGTGAGCGGGTCGCCGCGCAGCAGCGCGAGGGCGCCTTCGGTGGGGATTCCCTGATTGGCTTTCGCGAGCTGCTTCGTGCGCTCGGCGTCGCGGTGGCCCTGCGCGACTGCGGTGCGGTAGTGCGTGTCGCGCGCGTCGTGCGTGAATGCGATCGCGGTGAGCACACCGAACCCGGCGAGCGCGGCGAACAGGACGAAGAGATTGAAGCGGTGCCCGATTTTCCAGCGCCCGAGCAGCGGCATGAGCATGAGCAGCGCAAACACGAAGCCCGGAATGATAAGCGAACCCCAGATCACGTTTTCGCCCTGGAAGAATTTCAGGAGCTGGAAGAGCGACATGAAATACCAGTCGGGCCGCGCGGCACTGAAGGGCTCGGACGGATTCGCGGGCGCGCCGAGTTCCGCCCCCCTGAACCACCACACGAGGCAGAGCACCGCGACGGTCACGGCGAGGCACGCGACGGCATCCACGAGAACCTGATCGGGAAAGAACATCGCGTCCTTCTTTTTCTTCGGCAGCTTCGGCGTGAGGCCGTGCTTCCGGAAAAGTGCGACGTGACCGATGATGAGCAGCACCATGAGCGCCGGCAGCAGACCCGCGTGCATCGCGAAAAATCGCGTGAGCGTGTGATGGCCATAGTTCGCGTCGCCGACGACGAGGCGCTGCATCTGATCGCCGATGAGCGGGACGCCCGAAATGAGATTGGTCGCGACTTTCGTGCTCCAGTATCCGCGCTGATCCCACGGAAGCAGGTAGCCCGTGAGCGAGATCGCGAGCGTGAGCACGAGCAGGCCGAGGCCGAACCAGTAGTTCACCTCGCGCGGCGCCTGATATGCGCGGTCAATGATCACCTGCATGAAGTGCAGCACGAGCAGCGGCACCATCACCTGCGCCATGAAATGATGGATGCCGCGCAGCAGCCATCCGCCGGGCATCACGTCATTGATGTAATGGACGCTTTCCCACGCGGTCTGCGCGCTCGGGCTGTAGTTCATCCACAGGAAAAATCCCGTGATGAACTGCACGACGATCGCGAACGTGAGCGTGCTGCCCCACACGTAGCGCCAGCGCGCGCCGCCGGGGACGTGCTCGAAAAGCGCGGTCTTCACGAGCTTGCGGTAGCCGGTGCGGGAGTCGAACCAGTCGAGGAGCGCCTTCATGCCACGGGGAGCTTCTGCTTCACGCCGGCCTTGAAGTCCTGGAACTTCACCCACACGCCGCCGTCGCCGTGAATCGCCACTTCGAGCGTGTCGAGCCCGCGCGCGGACGGGCTCGGATTGATGATCGCGCCGTCGTGCGAAAAGGCGCTGTTGTGGCACGGGCAGAAGAAATGTTTCTCCTCGCCGCGCCACTCGACCGCGCAGCCGAGGTGTGGGCACGCGGCCTGGAATGCACGCACATGATTCTCCGCAAGCCGCTCAAGGAACACCGCGCCGACCGCATTGCGCCCGTGGCGCGTCCACGCGTCGGTGCGCTCGACGAAGACTTGGAAAAGCCGCGGCGCACCGCCGAGTTTGAGTCCGTCGAGCTTCGTGAGTTCCACCCACGAGCCATCGGCTGCGGGCCGACGCAGCGGGCCGATGAGCACGGTGACGCCCGCCACGACGGGAACCAGCACACACACGCCGCCGAGCGCGAAGCACGCGGCGGATTTCAAAAACTCGCGCCGGTCGCCTTCGGGCGCGGGGGCGGGAGCAGGGATCCCCTGCGAGGGAGATGGGTCGTTGGACATCGCGCGCATCGTGGCGTCATGGACCGCGCGGAGGCAACAAAGTGCTGCAAAAATAACGGACAATTCTTTGCACAGGGCATGCAACAAAACAGCTTCGGAACGGACTTGTCGGATGCACCCTTCGCGTCCTTCGCATTTGCCGAATGCACGCGCACCGCTCATAACCTCCGCCATGCGCCCGCATTTCCTCCTCGCTCTCGCAATCACCGCCACCGCATTCGCCGCCGAAGACTATCCGCTCGGGCCTGACTCAAAGCCGCAGCCGGGTGTGCCGCAGGGCGAGGTGAAAAAATTCACGCACGAGACCAGCAAGATTTTTCCCGGCACGAAGCACGAGTGGTCGCTCTACATCCCGACGCAATACGACGCCGCAAAGCCCGCGTGCGCGATGGTGTTTTTCGACGGCGGCGGATTTGCAAAAACCGACAGCGGGTTCCGCGTGCCAGTCGTGTTCGACAACCTGATCGCGAAGAAAGACATGCCCGTGACCGTCGCCATTTTCATCAATCCCGGCACCGTGCCCGCGAGCGAGCCGGGCAAGGGTGCGCGCAGTTGCCGCAGCTACGAATACGACTCGATGGGCGATGCGAACGCGCGCTTTGTCATGGAGGAAATCATCCCCGAGGTGCGCAAGGTCGTGAAGCTCACCGACGATCCCGAGGGCTGGGGCGCGTGCGGCACGAGCAGCGGCGGCATCGCGGCGTTCACGCTCGCGTGGGAAAAGCCGGAGCACTTTCACAAGGTCATCAGCTACATCGGCAGCTTCACAAATATCCGCGGCGGCTTCGACTACCCCGCGCTCATTCGCAAGACGAAGGACAAGCCGAAGCCGCTGCGCGTCTTCCTGCAGGACGGCGCCGCCGACCTCGACAATCTCCACGGCCTCTGGCCGCTCTCGAACAAGGACATGGACGCCGCGCTGAAATTCGCGGGCTACGATCATAAGTTCGAACTTGGCACCGGCGGGCACAGCGGCAAGCAGGGCGGCGCGATTCTGCCCGACGTGCTGCGCTGGCTGTGGCGGGATGCTGTGAAATAGCGGGAGCGCGGATGCAGGCTGAACGCACCGGTGCGATGCGGGGCTGTGACTGGTGACAAGTGAATAGTGACTGGTGTTTCGCTGCCGTAGCCTTCTCGCAGTCTTACGCGTCTGCACTGCGACGATTTTTTTCCTCGCACAAATCGCCGCATTCGAGGGTCCGCAAGACCAGTCACAATTCACCAGTCACCAGTCACAGCATCGAAAGACCGACGGCTCTGCAAACTTGGATGCGCGTCGCCCCCCTTACTTCCCGATGCAGAACTGCCCGAAGATGACGCCGAGCAATTCCTCGGTATCCGCGCGGCCCACGATGTCGCCGATGGCGTCCATTGCGGCGCGCAATTCCTCGGCGGTAAACTCCGGCGACAGGCCTTGATCGAATGTCCCGAGGGCCGCTTGCAGAAAGCCACGCGCCTGCTCCAGGCACGCTTGATGCCGCGCATTGATGGCCACGCTCCAGTCGCGCTTCGCCGCGCCGCCGAATGCCGCACGCTCGATGGCATCGTGGAGTTTTTCAAAGCCCTCGCCAGTGAGCGCGGAAACAGCCACGCTGCCATGCGCCGCCCACGATGCGTGGAGGCCGAGGTCGCACTTGTTCAGCACGATGATGCGGTGCTCGTGTGAAGCCGGACCGGAAGAGGAACCAGGGATTTCACGGATGACACGGATGCTCTGCGAAGGAACGCCCGCCTCGTCTGCTTCATCCGTGCCCATCGGTGCGCCCCCT
>JBBRYC010000095.1:0-20346 GCA_038238025.1 Chthoniobacterales bacterium | reverse complement strand
CGGCTTGCGCTGGAGTTCCGCGATCTCATCCCGCACTTCCCGCAGCTCACCGCGGTGAGCCTCGGCGGCGGCATCCCGCACAATTACCGCGACCGCGAATCGCAGGTGCCCATCGAGCCCCTGCGCGAACTTTTCACCTCCTGCCACCAGCGTATCGCAGCCGCCGCGCATCGCGACATCCGCCTCGAAATCGAGCCGGGCCGCTACTACGTCGCGCCGTGCTGCACGCTCATCACGCAGGTGCATGACATCAAGCGCACGCAGACGAACGCGAAGGGCAGCGGCGCAACTTTCGCGATGGTGGACGCGGGCTTCGTGGACCTCGTGCGCCCCGCGATGTATGGCAGCTACCACCAGATCGAGGTGCTCGGAAAAGAGCACGACGATCCGAACCAGCAGCGCGAACCGATCGTCGTCGCGGGCCCGCTGTGCGAAAGTGGCGACGTCTTCACCCGCGGCGGCGCCGATGAGGAACTCGTCCCGCGCCTGCTCCCGCGCCCCGAGCCCGGCGACCTCCTCGCACTCCGCGACGCCGGCGCGTACGGTTACGCGATGAGCAGCAACTACAACTCGATCGGCAAAGCCCCGCAGGTCTGGGCCGAGCCGGACGGCAGCGTGGAAATCATCAGCCGCCGCGAGACGATTGACGATATCCTGAAGGCGGAGACGAGCGAGAGGCTCAATGTCTGAAGATGAACGCGGATCGGTCGGCGAAGGCAAAACAACAGGGGGAAGGACCCAAGCTTTGGCTGGCGCTCACGATCTACGTCATCCTTTACGAAGCGTTGGAATATTTTCATCGTCATGGTTGGCGTTGGGCCGAGTGGGCAACGGTCGGGATTTTCGTCCTCAGCATTTGGGTATGGAATATTGTCCATAAGCGTCGGACAAAGGCGGCGGAACTGGCGCAGACGAATGCACGGGACACCCCCACAGACTTGAAGGCTCCGTAGGTTTTTCGTTTAGGACGACGGATGAGCAATGGGAAGTCCAGCCCATCGCGGACAAGGTGGACCAACTCATCAATGCACTTCTGCGGCCATGAACAAAATCCGGGCCAACATCGGTGGTGGCTAGCGTCCAGTGTAACAGGTGATTTTCGCTCGCTGCGAAGGAAGAACTGCCCTATGACAAGCGCAATCTCAAACCATGAACGCGCCACGCTTCCTTTTGTTCCTCCTGCTCACCCCAGCGATCGTCGGCGCGCAGGTTCCCGCTGAACCCCCCGCAGTGAAGGCCGGTGCGGTGACGGAGATTGCTGCGTTCAATGTTGGGCAGATCCTTGCGAAGTTAGAAGTGGAGGACGCCACACTCAAACCCTTGAGCAAAGAAGAACAGATCACTGGCGCTCCGGAGATGGTAATTACATGGACGACCATTCCTGCATCATTGCAGGGTCTTCAGTTCACCAAGGCTGCGAAAATGACTCTGCCGCTCCGCTTCAAAGTTCTGGCCGACGGCGTAGTTTACATGGCCTGCACCTCCCGTTTTAGGAACGCCGGGCTAAGCGGCGGCGATTGGGAAAAAGAGGTCATCTCGGAAGAAGAACTGCTGAAGGCAGGCTGGAAGAAGCATCGCGCTCTTGAACTCAAAGATTCGGATGAAAAGAAGGGACACCATGTGTGGTGGGTCTATTCGCGTGAGTGCAAGGCAGGGGAGAGTTTTTCATATCGCACTGAGAAATATATTACGCCCGTCCTGCTTGCAAAGTGAGTAGCCTTGCCAGTGAGCAGGGTGTTCAGCGTGACCCGGAGTAGGAGAGAAGAGTGAAAGGAAAAGTGCTGATCGAGGTGAACCTGCTGCTGGCGTGCGGCTGGCAGACTCACGCGCACCATGCGGAAACAGTGGCGTGGCCGGCGACCCTCAGCGCCCCGATTCCCCGAGCGTCTTGAGTTGCCGATCGGTGATCAGCCACGTCATTCCATTTTCGTGCGCGAGTTTTTTTGACGCGGCCTGTCGCTCTGCGCTTTTGGGATATTCGATGAGCAGCACGGGTTTTCCTGCCTTCGTGATTTTTCCGAGGTGGCCGAGCACTTCGGCGGTGTGCGACTTGGGCTGGAGCTTGTTGCCATTCGTGAACAAATCCTCGATGCCGATGCCGCTGATCGCTTCGAGGAAATCCGCGTGCGCGACGAGCTGCGTGCCGTTTTGCGGGATGACGAGCGCGGCGGGATTTCTCGCGCGTGCGCGTGCGGCGATGGATTTCACCCAGTCCACCATGTCGCGCCGGTAGCTCTGCTTCGTCTCCGGGTTCATGCGGTCGTCAATGAACTCCTTCCCGTCCTGCTCGAAGGTCTCGAAGCCGTCCACGATGTCGAGATACACGCCGTCGAAACCGCGCTCCATCGCGGCATCCACGGCGAAGAGCATGATCTTCTGCCACTCGGCGTTCCAGTATCGCACGCGGTAGTTCCCCCTCCACTCCGGGTTTTCCGCGCCGAGCCACGCGGGCGCAGCGGCGGTGAGCTTTCCTTTGCGGCCCCATTCCCTGCGCCAGTAGGGGCGGTAGTCCTCAGCCTCGCCGATGGAAATGTAGGCGATCACTTTGCGGCCCGGCAGTTCGCGCCGGATCGCATCGAGGTCGGCGTGCGTCCAGGGCGTGTCGCTGCTGAACTGCGCATCAAGCACGATCCAATTGCGCCCACACGCCGCGAGTTGCTCGACGGCCTGCGGCTTTGTTTTTGCGAACGCATCGGCCTGCAGGATGTAGGCGAAGGAAGCAGGCGGCGCTTCCGCCTGGACGAAGCGGGCGAGGAGAAAAATCGCGATGAGCGCGAGGCGGGAAGAAAGTTTCAATGGCGGATGGGGAGTATCGAGCGGCTTCGGGAAAGTGCAGAGGGCCGGTCATGTCTGCGTAGTTGAATGCGTCGTGGATGACACCTACGCGCCGCCCTCGCTCAGGCGCTTCTTCGGTGCGTCGTGCAGCAGCGTGTGCGCTTCGGCGAGGACTTGCGGGATGCGGTCTGCGAATGGGTTCCGTGTGCACGCGGCGCGCACCTTTTCGGCATCGAAGCCCGCGGCATTTGCGCCGGGGAACCAGTGGCCGGCGTTGCCCATGAGGTTGTAGCGCATCTTGCCCCAGTCGGTGAGGCCGAGGCCGCGCGCGTAGGTGTAGAGGCGGATGATTTCCTGGACGTTCACCTCGCCGGGGACGTCCACGTAGTTCGGCAGATTCTCGCTCCAGCGCGCGCACCATTCCGCGCCGAGCGCCTGCCGCATCGCGGCGCGCAGGCGCTGCTCTGCGGGCGCGGTCATTTCTGCCGCATGATCGTAGTGCGCGAGCGCGGCGATGTGCTCGTCAAAGTCGGACGGCTTTGCTGCGCCGAGGCTCAGTGTGTGGATTTCCGGGCGCGCGAGGCACCACAGGTCGTTCCACTGCATCGGCGGGAGCGGCGCACAGAGATCCACGAGCGAAGGCGGGGGTGCGTAGAGCTTCCCGCCCTTGTCGTTCGGGCTGATGATGAACACGCCCATGTCGCGCGCCGCCGCGGCCTGCACGGCGGGCCAGTTCAGCTCGTTCACGAAATACCAGTGCAGGTTCACGTAATCGAAGCCGTCGCTCTCGATCGCTTTCACGATGAGATCCGTCGTCGCGTGCGTGCTGAAGCCGATGAACCGGCAGCGCCCCTCGCGCTGGAGCTTGCGCGCCTCGTCGAGGCAGCCGCCCTTGCGCAGCGTCCACTCGAGCAGCTCGGCATTATTGATGCCGTGCATCGAGAGAAGGTCCACATGGTCCAGCTTCAGATACGCCATGGATTTTTCGAACGTCTCGCGAAACTCCCGCGCAGTTGCAAAGGGCGCGATTTTCGTCTGCACTATCATCTTCTCCCGCGGCAGCCGCGGCAGGATCCACCCGAGCTGCATCTCGCTGCTCCCATAGCCGCGCGCGGTCTCGATGTGATTGATGCCCAGCTCCAGCGAACGCAAAATCGTCGCCTCCAGATTCCGCTGCCCCGCCTCGTCCACGGCCTCCGGCTTCACATCATCCCAGCTCTGCTGGTAGCGCATGCCCCCGCAGGAGAAGACGGGCATCTGCAAATTCGTGCGACCGAAGCGGCGGTAATACATGCGTGCCGTTATGCCGAAAGTGCGCGTGCCGCTGCAAGGCCGCTCATCACGTCCCGCGGGATATTCCGCCGTCCATCCTCTCCGTCGCGAGCGGAGCGAGTGCGGGTCTGCCGCCGACGGGCGGCGGATTAGTTCTGGCTAGGTGGATGCGAGCGGCCGCCTTAGTTATTCGGATCAGGCCAGCCGAGGGCCGCGGATTCGCGGTCAGATTGCGGCTTCGGGCCGGAGACGTGGACCGCCCGGCCTTTTTCGATCCGATATTTCACGGCGGAAATCGTGTGGCGGTCGGAACGGTAGGAAATGGTCACAAAGCGCGAGCCCGAGGACCAATTCGCGTGATAGGCACCCGCCGCGGTGTCGAACCACGAGCCTTTGGTAATATCCGTCAGCGGGCCGAGCCGCCTGCCGGTCTTTGCGTCGAGAAGGTGGAGATTGAAATGGTCATAGCCGAGTTCGCCATCACCGTGCGCAGCTATCGAGTAAAGGCCATCCGGGGAGAGTCCGCGTTTGATGACAACATACTCGGCGCGTTTGTAAGTATAGTTCGATGTCGCGTGTGCAAGCGGGGCGCTGGCGAGAAGGCTGCATCCGGCGACGAGGGTGGCGAGAAAGGCGCGCTTGTTCATCCGCCGGGAGGCTTGCGATTCACCGCGCGGGAGTCAAGTGACGACGGCAATGGCAGCGTGGAGTGCGCCTGTCGCGATTCAGGTCACGCTTTTCCGAAACGCAGACTTGCAGCCAAAGCGATGCGCATGCCTCGCACTGCACTAATTTTCCAGCGCCCGCCGGGTCAATCCGCGACCCACCCATCCGCAACTCCCATGAAACGCATCCCCGCCTCGTCCGCCGTCCTGTTTTGCCTCGTCACCGCATGGAGCGCGCCCGTGCTCCGGGCCGAGGTGAAGCTCCCGAAGGTCTTCACCCCACACATGGTCCTCCAGCGCGGGATGGACGTGCCGGTGTGGGGCACCGCGGCTCCCGGCGAGAAAGTCACCGTCACATTTTCCGGCCAGAGCAAAAGTGCGACCGCCGACGACAAGGGCGCATGGCGCGTGAAGCTCGCGCCGCTCACCGCGAGCGCCGAGCCGAAGGTGCTGACCGTCGGTGACAAAAAAATCGAGGATGTGCTCGTGGGCGACGTGTGGGTCGGTTCCGGCCAGTCGAACATGGACATGCTCGCCACCAGCTACATCGCAAATGATCCCGTGCTCGCGGATGCCGTGAAGCAAACTTTCCCAAAAATGCGCCTGCTCAGAAAAGGCGCGGGCGACGTGTGGGAGCAGGCGGTGCCCGCTTCGAACGAGAAATTCAGCGCGCTGCTTTTCTCCTTCGGCTACGCGCTGCAAAAGGAGGTGGATGTCCCCATCGGCCTCATGGTCGGCGCGGTCGGCGGCACGCCCTCGGGATTCTGGCTCAGCGAGGAGATGTATCGCAGCGACGCCGCGTGCGCCGAGGTGGTGAAGAAATTCGCGGCGACCTACAACCACGATGAGGCGATGGCGAAATACGACGTGGTGAAGAAAAAACACGACGAAGATTTTGCCGCATGGAAGCCGCTCGCCGAGGTCGCGAAAAAGGACGGCAAGCCGCTCCCGCCCGCACCGCGCGCGCCGCAGCAGCCCGGCAAGGCCGGCGAGACGAATGGCGGCAAAGTCGGCCAGCTCTTCGAGGCATTCGTGCGCCCGTACGTCGGCTACGCGATCAAGGGCGTGCTGTGGGATCAGGGCGAGAGCAGGACGAACATCGTCGGCGTGGATCAGGTCACGCTCATGGGTGCGCTCATCCGCGGCTGGCGCAAGGACTGGGCGCAGGGCGACTTCCCATTTCTCTACGTGGAAAAGCCGAGCGGCGGCGGCTGTGCGTATGACTACTCGAAGCCGATGAACCGCCTCGCGGAAAAATTTGCGCCGCTGCCGAAGACGGTCCCGCCTCCGCCCGACCGCGAATATTCGCACATGGCCTTCGCGCAACTCATGAAATATCCGAACACCCATCTGGTCACCGCGAGCGACCTGGGCAACGGCATTCACCCCCCAAACAAGTCCGGCTACGGCGAGCGCGCCGCGCACGTCGCCCTCGCCGTGGCCTACGGCGGGAAGAACGAATACCTCGGGCCGCAGCTCGCCTCGCACGCGATCAGCAGCGGCAAGGTCACGCTGAAATTCACACACACCGGGAAGGGCCTTGCATTCAAGAATGGCGAAGTGCTCCAGGGCTTCATGATTGCCGGTGAGGACAAAAAATTCGTGTGGGCCGACGCGAAGATTGCGGGCGACACCGTCATCGTCTCCAGCGCGGAGGTCGCGAAGCCCGCCGCCGTGCGCTACGCGTGGAGCGGCGCATTTCAATGGGCGAATTTTTTCAACAAGGACGGCCTCCCCGCGCAGCCATTCCGCACGGATAACTGGTAACGGATCACACGGGGGCTGAAACCCGCCAGTTTCGCCTGCGCCTGCGCCTGCGCGCCGGAGTCCTCAACGTCCTGTCACTTGCTTCTGAGTGAAATGATGTCAACGGTCCGGGAACCAATCCCCACTCGTGCATTCGTTTCTCCAGCGCGCGGCGCTCCTCTTCATTTTCCTCCTGACTGCGGCGGTTCCGGGGAATGCGATCACCTTCAACAACACATGGGATCCGAGCCTCAACACCTATCTGTCGTCGTCCGACGTGCCGAAGTTCAAGGCCGCCGTCATCTATGCGGAGCAGCAGTTTCAGAATGTCTTCACCGACGCGATCACGATCAACCTGACGTTCACGGTTCGCCGCGGCACGGGAACGCTCGGGGCGAGCGTCACGACATTCCAGCCCACGACCTATGCGGAGGTGAAGTCAGCGCTCACTGCCAGCGCGGTGAGCCCCGCGGATTTCAGCAGCGTCGCAAATCTCCCGGCATCCGACCCGGGCGGGCCGGGCGGATGGTCGCTGCCCTCGGCGGAGGCCAAGGCGCTGGGCCTGCTGGCAGCGAATGATCCCGGCCTGGACGGGACGATCTATTTCGGCGGAGGCAATCCTTACGCCTATGATCCTGCAAACCGGAAAGTGGCCGGCAAGTATGACTTCATCGGGATCGCGTTGCATGAGATATCCGAGGTGATGGGCCGGAATTCCAACTTGGACACTTTCCCGGTTGGTGCGGCGCCTTACGATCTGTTCCGTTACACGGCGAGGGGCGCACTGAGCATGGATCCCAATGCGGCGAATGTGTATTTTTCCGTGGACGGCGGCGCGACGGCTCTCAATTTCTTTAACTTCGATCCCTCCGGCGACGTGATGGACTGGGCGGGCCCGGCGCCCGATGCGTTCAACGCATTTGGCCCGACGAACGAGCAGGACGACATGACGGTGTCGGATATCATCGCGATGGACGTGATAGGCTACACGCGGACGTCCTACACGATCGCCACGTCCTCGCTGCCTTCGTCCGGCGGGAGCACTTCGGGAGGCGGCAGGGTCATCGCTGGCGCGACCGTTACGGTGACTTCCGCGCCGGCTGGCGGCTATTCTTTTGTCAACTGGACCGAAGCCGGAACCCAAGTGAGCGGCACTGCCAGCTACACCTTCACAGCCAGTGCAAATAGGACGCTGGTGGCGAACTTCATCCTAAGTGCAGCAAACGCCAACCTGTCATCCATCGTGCCGGGCACCGGCGGGCTTTCGCCGGCGTTTGCCAGCAATGTGACGGCCTATTCGATTAGTCTCGCCAGGACAGCCGTGAGTTTTCGCCTGACGCCTTTTGTTTCGCAGCCGGGAGCCACCGTGACCGTCAATGGCACGCCTGTCGCATCAGGCGCAGCCAGCGGACTTGCGACGCTGGTGAACGGGCCGAATGCCTTCAACGTCGTGGTCACCGCGCCGAATCGCGTGACGACGAAGACTTATGCCGTCACCGTCACGCGTTCCAGCCGCACTTCGCCGATGGATATCAATGGCGACGCGATGGACGATCTGGTCTTCCAGAATACCGCAGGCCAGCTCGCGCTGTGGACGATGAATGGCAGCGGGAGCGTCCTCACTTATGGCATTCTTTACAGCGGCGGCCTCGGCGACTGGAAGCTGGTGGGAAAGGCCGACGTGAACAATGATGGCATCACCGACTTCGTCTTTCAGAACAGTGCCGGGCAGATCTATGTGTGGTTCCTCGATGGCAGCGGCACGGCCGTGAATCTCGCCACCGGGAGCGGTCTGAAGCCGGGCTCGAAATTCCTCTATGGCGGCGGGCTGGGGGACTGGAAGGTCGTGGCCTGCGCCGACATCAACGGCGACGGGTTCCCCGATCTCGTCTTTCAGAATACTGCCGGGATGATCTATGTGTGGTTCCTCGACGGCAGTGGGAATGCGTTGAATTTTACCACCGGCAGCGGGCTGAAGCCCGGTTCGCAATTCCTCTACGGCAGCGGGCTGGGAGACTGGAAGGTGGTCGCCTGTGTGGACATCAACACAGACGGCAAGGCCGATCTTATTTTCCAAAACGGTGCGGGCCAGATCTACGCGTGGCTTCTCGATGGCACCGGGACCACCGTCAATTTTGCAAACGGGAGCGGACTTCGGCCGGGCACCGGATTCCTCTACGGCGCCGGGGTGGGGGACTGGAAGCTCATGGGGTGTGCCGACATCAACAGCGACGGTGTGCCAGACTTCATCTTCCAAAATCCGACCGGCCAGATCTACGCGTGGCTGCTCGACGGCACCGGGAACCCCGTGAATTTTTCGACCGGGAGCGGCCTGAAGCCCGGCTCGCAATTCCTTTACACCGCCGGCCTGGGCGACTGGCGCGTGCGGTGATGGCGGGCTTCGTGGCTAATCGAACAAAGCAGGAAAACCTAGCCTGCGGCTCGCGCGATTTTTTCCGCGAGCCAGCGGCCGAGTGTGTTCCGCTGCAATTCCGAGCCACTCGGGAAATCGGCCATGAGGCCAATTTTTCCGTCCTTCCAGACCCACGCACCGGGTGCGAATGGGCCGACTTTTCGCGGGTCGCTCCATGTGTGGATCGAGAGCAGGTTTGCGGATAATGCGGCGGCGATGTGCATCGGGCCGCTGTCCACGCTGACCACGAAAGCCGCGCGCCGCAGCATCCAGCACAGCCCGGGCAGCGTGGTTTTGTTCAGCAGGTTCACGACGTTTGGCAGAAGCGGAAGTGCGACATCTGCACGGCCTGCGATCACGATTTTTGCGGACGGGAGTTCGCGGCAGATCGCGGCGGTTTCATCCGCGGTCAGCGACTTGCCTTCGCCGCGGGAAAAGGGATGCAGCAGGATGAAATCGTCCGGGCAGCCTGCGGGCTGCGCGCCTGCGGGCAGCCGCCATTCGAGCGGCTCCATGGTGTCGCAGCCCAGCGCGGCCACGAGCGCGAGGTAGCGCCGCACCGCGTGGATCGGCTCGGAGCGCGGCGGCACGCGGACGATGTGGCGGTGGAAAAGACGCGCGCATTCCCGCGAGTCCGACGCGCCCCAGCTCTCGCCGCCGACGAAACGTGCGACGAGCGCGCTGCGCAGCAAGCCCTGGAAATCGACCGTGAGCTCCGGCTGCACGCGTTCGCGCAATTCGCGGATCCAGCGCGGCAGCCGCGCCCAGCCGGCGATGCCGCGGAAGCGTGCGCGGGGAAATTCGATCACCTCGTCAATGTCCGGATTGCCTTCGAGGATCGGCGCCCACTCGGGATTCACGAGCCAGTGGATCTTCGCCTCCGGCCAGCGCCTGCGCACGCGTGCCACGGCGGGCAGCGTGTGGACGACATCGCCGAGCGAACTCGGCTTGATGATGAGGATGGAGCGCGGCGGCGGCATTTAAGATTTAGGATTTAAGATTTGCCGCTTGCGAACGGCTGGCGCGGGCCGTCTGAAAATCCTAAATCCTAAATGCCTCAGCGCCCTTCGCCGAGGCGCATGGCGAGGCGCGGCGGGAGCCCGGCCTCGATGATTTTCCTCTGCGCGCCGGCGACGTCGTAGTCCAGCCGGCGGAGTTCGATGCGATGTTCCTTCACGTGGAAGATCGCGTACGACGCGCGCCAGTCGCCGTCGCGCGGCTGGCCGACGCTGCCGACGTTCAGGAAATATTTCTTGCCCGGCTCGACCGCGATATTTGCCCAGTGCTCGATGGTGTGGACCTGGTGGTCGCGGATGTATGCGCGCGGGACGTGCGTGTGGCCGAAGAAGCACACCTGCGTGTGCTGGTAGCTGAAGCTCGCGCCGGCATCGAGCTGGTTCAGCACGTAGCCCCACTTGTGCGGGGTATCGAGGGTGGCGTGGACGGCGGTGAAGTCGCGCACCTGGCGGACAAATTTCAGCGAGTCCAGCCACGCGACGTCGGCGGGTGTGAGCTGCGTGCGGGTGTAGGCGATGCCCTCGTTTGCGAGGCCGGAGACATTGCTCGGGTGGCTGCTCATGCAGGCGAGTTCGTCGTGGTTGCCCTTCACCGTCGGGCACTCGAGATCGCGAATGATGTCGAGGCATTCCTTCGGGTTGGCATTGTAGCCGACGATGTCGCCGAGGCAGACGAACTGCGTGCATTGATGCGACTTCGCATCCGCGAGCACAGCCTGGAGGGCTTCGAGGTTTGAGTGGATGTCTCCGAAGATGGCGATTCGCATCGGGTCAGTCTGTGGGGCGCTTTTCGTGGGGGGGCAACTTAACCCGGCGCGCGGCGGGGATGTCCATCTTTTGTTCAAGCGCGCGTGCGGCCGCGATGACCGCGGGCTCGCGCGAGCCGGTCTTGATGAGGTCCACGAGGCCGGGATACGCGGAGTTTTCCTTGCCGGGAGTGTCCGCGAGTTTCACGACGGTGTGCCAGATTCGCTGCTGGTCCGGGATGTCGAGCTTTGCCTCAAGTTCCTGGATATGCCGGAAGAGTGTGAGCAGCCACTCGTGTTCGCTCTCGTTGAAAAGCGCCATGAGCCGCGCATACGCCTCGCGCTCGCGTCCGGGAACCTCGGCGAGACAGTACGCGGCGAAGCGGCGCGTGTATTCGAGGTGCCCAGGCCGGTTCGACGCCTCGTCATATGCGACGGATGCCTTCGCCATGTCGTTGAATTTGTAGCGATAGAGGGAACCGAGCCGGTCGTGGAGTTCCCAACTGTCGGGATTACTCTGGATGCCGCGCAGCAGGAAGTCCTCGCCGAGCTCGAAAAATTTCCGCATCTCCGCGTCCCGCGCGACGGGATCCCGCTCGTGATTCGCGATGTGCGCCGCGCCATTCCACGCCATGTGCCATGCGCTGATGTCCCAGAAAAGCACGCGCCGCGGCTGCATCGCCGTGCAGGTGTCGAAAATTAGCTTCATGCGGCCGTACTGCGCTTTCCGCCACGGGCTGTCCGCGCTGATCCACAGCAGGTCCGCCACCGTCGCGCGCAACCCGCCGAGCGCCGCGATGAATCCCGCCTGGCCCGCCTGCTGGCGGAGGCTCGCGGTCAGCTTGAATCCTCCGAGCCGCGTATTCTCCATCCGTTGCTCGAGGCGTGCCTCAAAGGAGAACTTCGCGATGCCCCACGCGAGCAGGACGAGGATGCCGAGGATGCGGCCTTTCATAGCTCGCGCCATGCGAAAAAGAGCCAGCCCACGAGCAAGTACACGAGCACGTAGCCCGCGCCGAGCCCTGCGATGTGGAGAAACACGCCCGCATCCACCGAGATGCCGACGGCGATGTCGTCCACGATGTTGAAGAGCTGCATGTCCGGCACAAATACGGTGATGAGCCGCGTCAGGATCGCGACGTGGAATGGCGCGTCTGCCGCGCCGAGCGGCCCCTGCCACACGCTGCGCGCGATGGGCACGAGGTGGCCGGCGAGGATCACCATCAGCGAGACGATCACCGTGAAGAGCCACGACGTCGCGAAGCACGAGAGCATGAGCGTGAGCGCCGCGCACACGATCGAGCGGAGCAAAATCACGCCGATTCCGCCGAAGAGCGTCGGCGTGAACGTGCCGGCCTTGATCTTTGCAATCGCCGCCGCCGCGCGATCCGCGGTCTCGGTGAGCTGGAGATTTTCGATCTCACGGCCTTGCCAGAAATGCAGCACGACGAAGAATGCCGCCGTCATCAGCAGCGTCGCAACGACGAGGATCATCGTCACGCCGGCGAGCTTTCCCAGGAGGTATTCGAAGCGCGAGACGGGTTTCGCGAGGATCGTGTAGAGCGTGCGATCCTCCATGTCCTTCGGCAGCATCATCGCGGTCGCGAGCACGGCGAGCAGCATCGTGAAGACGGACATCGCGCCGAGGCACACATCCATCACCGTCTGGAGCTGGCCCTGGAAAGAAAACGATGCCAGCGCGAGCGAGATGCCGATGAGGATCAGCCCGAAGACCAGCATGAAGTAGAACACCTTCTGCCTCACGAGATCGCGGAATGTGTTCGTCGCGATCGCGGCGGTGCGCCGGAATGAGAAGAGCTTGTGCGCGGAGGCGTGGACGGCCGCTGCGGCGTTGGATTTTTCTGCCGTCATTTCTTTTCGCCTCCCTTTCCGGCGGTCACGTCGAGGAAATAGCGTTCGAGATTTTGCTGCGGTTTCTGTTCGCCGACGACCCGTGCTCCCGCAGCGCTGGCACGTTCGCGCAATTCTGCGAGGAGTGCGGGAGATGCATTTTCGAGGACGAATTGTGTCTGGTTTTCGATGGAGATCAGATCGTCGAGCGCACCTTCGCGGACAAGTTTGCCGTGGTTCATGATGCCGATGCGGTCGCAAATTTCCTGCACCTGGCTGAGCAGGTGCGAGCAGAGCAGGACGGTGATGCCGCGTTGCTTCAGCCGCAGGATCAGGTCGCGAATCTCGTGCGAGCCAGCGGGGTCCACGCCCGCGGTCGGTTCGTCGAGCACGAGCAGCCGCGGATCCTGGACGAGCGCCTGCGCGAGGCCGATGCGCTGGAGCATCCCTTTCGAGTATCCGCCCACGCGCCGGTCCGCCGCGGCTTCGAGGCCGACGAGCGCGAGCAGTTCGCGCGAGCGGTCACGCAGCATTTTTCCGCCGAGTCCGCAGAGCTTGCCGTAGAAATCCAGCGTCTCGGAGCCGGTGAGAAATTTGTAGAAGTACGGATTCTCGGGGAGGAAGCCGACGGCCTCGCGGCTTTCCACGTCGCGGCTGTCGCGGCCGAAGATGCATGTGCGCCCCGAGGTCGGCACGACAAGCCCGAGGACGACTTTCATCGTGGTGCTCTTGCCGGAGCCGTTCGGTCCGAGCAGGCCGTACACTTGACCAGGCTCCACGGAGAGCGAAAGATTTTCCACCGCGGTGACTTTTCCACGGCTGAAGACCGAAGGGTTCGTAAACTCCTTCGTCAGGTTCTCGATGGAAATAGCTGGGGTGCCCATTTGCGTCACAACATCCGCCGGGACTTGCGCGCGCCGATCAACCTTGCAGCTTCTTGAACCGCGCGCCGACGAACTCCCAGTGGATCACGTCCTGGAATGCCTTCACGTAGTCCGCGCGGCGGTTCTGATACTTCAGGTAGTAAGCGTGCTCCCACACATCAATGCCGAGCAGCGGCTGCCCGCCGGTGCTCAGCGGCGAGTCCTGGTTCGGCGTGCTCTCGATCGCGAGCTTGCCCTTGCGCAGGACGAGCCACGCCCAGCCGCTTCCAAAGGTCTTCATCGCGGCGTCGGAAAATTGTTCCTGCCACTTTGCGAGCGAGCCGAAGCTGCCGTCGATCGCCTTCAGCAGATCGCCCTGCGGCCCGCCTGCGCCCTTTTTCAGATGCTGCCAGAAGAGCGTGTGGTTGAAATGTCCGCCGCCGTGATTGCGGATGTCGTTGCGGACGCCCTCGGGCGCGGCTTCGGGATGCCCGACAAGATCCTCGATGCTCTTGCTCGCGAGCGACGGCGCCTTTGCGATGGCCGCGTTCAGCTTCGCGACGTAGGCCGCATGGTGCTTGTCGTGGTGAATTTTCATCGTCTCCGCATCAATGAGCGGCTCCAGCGCATCGTAGTCGAAGCCGAGAGGCGGGAGCTTGAAGACCTCCGGCGGTGTCGCGGCTGGCTGTGCAAAGACGACGGATGTCGCGAGAGCGCCGGTGGTGAATACGATGGTTTTTAGGGCGTTGCGGCGGGTGAGAGGTTTCATGGCGGGGATGAATCGAATTCCCGTATAGTCCTGCGTCTGTCAAATTGCCAGCGCGATGGTGACTGCGGTTTTTTCGCGCCGCCGCGGAAAAGTAACTGCTTCGCGAAGTTGAAACCGCTGCTCGGGGATGAGAGGGTGCCGGTGATGACCAGCATTGATTGGGCGAAAGTCCGCGCCGACTTTCCGATTCTCGCGCAGCAGGTGAATGGCAGGCCGTTGCTCTATCTCGACAACGCCGCCAGTTCGCAGAAGCCGCGCGCCGTGATCGAGGCGCTCGTGAAATACTACGAGCGCGACAATGCGAATGTGCATCGCGGCCTGCACGAGCTCAGCTCGCGCGCGACGGATGCCTTCGAGGGCGCGCGCACAAAAGTCGCACGCTACCTCAACGCGGAGCACACGGAGGAAATCATTTTCACCCGTGGCACGACCGAGGGGATCAACCTCGTCGGGAACACCTGGGGCGTGGCGAATGTGAAGGCGGGCGACGTGATCCTGCTCACCGAGATGGAGCACCACAGCAACCTCGTTCCGTGGCAGCTCCTCGCGGAAAAGGTCGGCGCAAAACTGCGTTTCATTCCCGTCGCCGACGATGGCTCGCTCGCTCTCGACAGGCTCGGCGAACTGCTCACGCCCGAGGTGAAGCTGTTTGCATTCGTGCATGTCTCGAACTCGCTCGGCACGATCAATCCCGCCGCCGAGCTCTGCCGCGCCGCGCGCGCCGTCGGAGCAGTGACGGTCGTGGATGGCGCGCAATCCGCCGGCCACATGCCGGTGAATGTCCGTGAAATCGGCTGCGATTTTTACGCATTTTCTGGCCACAAGATCTGCGCGCCCACGGGCATCGGCGCGCTCTGGGGCCGTCGTGAGCTGCTGGAGAAAATGCCGCCGTGGCACGGGGGAGGGGAGATGATCGTGAGCGTCACGTACGAGCGCGCGACGTACAAACAGCCGCCGCACAAATTCGAGGCCGGCACGCCGAACATCGCGGGCGCGGTGGGACTCGGCGCTGCGGTTGAGTACATCGAGGCCATCGGGCGGCAGAATATTTTCGATCACGACGACGAGCTGACTGCGCGCGCGGTGAAGCATCTCGAGGAAATCCCCGGCATCCGCGTGCTCGGGCCGAAACACC
Source organism: Chthoniobacterales bacterium (assembly GCA_038238025.1). GTDB lineage: Bacteria > Verrucomicrobiota > Verrucomicrobiia > Chthoniobacterales > Chthoniobacteraceae > SXWH01. The sequence continues at coordinate 5,095 of JBBRYC010000095.1, read as the reverse complement.
GCGGCGCGCTCGCCGCATTCCACGCCGAGTGGGCGCATCCGCACGACCTCACTACATTTGCCAACGAGCACGGCCTCGCGCTGCGCGGCGGCCACCACTGCACGCAGCCGCTCATGCGCAAGCTCAAGCTCCCCGGCACGACTCGCGCGAGCTTCTACTTTTACAACACACTCGATGAAGTGGATCGCATGGCGGCGATCCTCCGCGACGCGCACAAATTTTTTGACCGATGAACACCGAACTCGAAGAACTCTACCAGCAGGTCATCCTCGACCACTCGAAGCGCCCGCGGAATTTCGGCGAGCTGCCCGGCGCGGTGAGCGTGCATGGCGACAATCCGTCGTGCGGCGATGAGATCGATCTGCACGTGAAGTTCCGCGCGGACGGTGGAGTCGAGGACGTGAAATTCACCGGGACCGGCTGCGCGATCAGCCTGGCGTCCGCATCGCTGATGACGATGAAGCTCAAGGGCAAGCCGCGCACAGAAGCCGAGGAATTCCTCCGCGCCTTTCACCAGCTCGTGACCTCGGACAACGCGCCGACTCTGAAGGGGCTCGGCGATCTGATCCTCCTGGGCGGCGTTCGAAAATTTCCGCAGCGCGTGAAGTGCGCGATGCTCGCGTGGAGGGCGTTCGAGCAGGCGCTGCACGAACCGGGCGCGACGGTGACGACGGAGACGGAATGACGAATGCGCTTGCCAGCGCGCGCACGAAACCGCCCGATCCCGAAATGCAAATTACCGACGAGCAGAAACAGAAAGTCTCCGCATGGATCGCGGACGGCGTGAAAATTTCCGACATTCAGGACCGCCTCGCAGCCGAATGCGCACTGCGCATGACCTACATGGATGTCCGGATGCTCGTGGATGATCTGAAGCTCGTCGTGAAAGATCCGCCCGCGCCTGTGGTGGAAAAAGTGGAGCCGGCCGCACCCGAAGCTGCGGTGGCCGCACCCGCAGAGGTGCCGTCGCTCGTTTCAGAACCCGCGGATTCCGCGGCGAAGCCTGCATCGAAGATTTCACTCACCGTGGATCAGATCGCGCAGCCCGGCACGATCGTCAGCGGCGGCGTGACTTTCAGCGATGGCAAGTCGGCAGTGTGGTATCTCGATCAGACGGGCCGCCTCGGCGTGACCCCGGGCGAGCAGGGCTACCGTCCGCCGGAAGGCGACGTGGAGGAATTCCAGATCATGCTCGACCGCGAGCTGCAAAAGCTCGGCTACTGAGCTTTCGGCGGAGGCAAATTCTCCGCGGGTGCGGGTGACGACGGCGCGGCGAGCATCCTCACACGCTGGTCGCTGAGCGGGAGTTTCATCGAAAGCGAGAGACCTTTTCCCGCATCGTTCAGCAGCTCGATCTCGCCGCCGTGCTCGCGCACGATGCGTCGCACGATGAGCAGGCCGAGGCCGCTGCCCGCGGCTTTCGTGGTGAAGTAGGGCTCGAAGATTTTGCTCATCTCCGCCTCGGGGATTCCGCCGCCGGTGTCGGCAAAGGTGATGCTCACGAAGCGGTCGTCCATGTCCGTGCGGATGCGCAGGATGCCTCCGCTCTTCATTGCCTGGAATGCGTTGCGGATGACGTTGAAGAACGCCTGCTTGATCTGCGTGCGGTCGAGATCGAGCAGCGGAAGGTCGGAGCGCAGCTCGGTCTCGACGATGATGTTCCGATCCGTCGTCTCCGCGTTCAAAAAGCGCACACTCTCCTCGACGAGATGGTTCACATTTTCGAGCCGTCGATCGAGCCGCGCAGGGCGAATCGCGCCGAGGAATTGCCGGATGATCGTGTCGAGCCGCGAGATTTCCTCCTTCGCCACGTCCACGCTTTTCACGAGATCCTTGCGCTGCGACTCCGGCAGTTTTCGGAGGCGGCGCGCGAGGAGTTGGAGCTGGATGTTGAGCGAATTGAGCGGGTTCCCGATCTCGTGAGCAACGCCCGCGGCGAGCATCGTGAGCGCGTTGAGCCGCTCGCTCTGGATCGTCTCCTCGGTGCTCTTCCGGCTTTCGGTGATGTCGCGCAGGATCACCGCATAGCCGATCAGTTCCTGCCCTGCCTTGCCGGGCTTTTTTTCCGGCGATTTTTCCACACGCAGCGGGGCGACGTAGAAATTGAGGTAGCGGTTTTGCGGATAGAAAACCTCCATGTCGCGGGAGACGGATTTTTCCGACGTGGCGATCGCATTCCAGTCGAGCCCGCGAAGCTGTTCCGAGAGCGGGTGCCCCATCGCGGCCTCGCGCTCGATCCCGAAAAAGCCGCACGCGGTGCGATTCAGATAAGTGATCGCACCTGCGGGATCGGTGACGATAACACCTTCGTGCAGCGCGTCGAAAATCGTCTCGAAGAAACCCTTCTCATCGGCGAGTCGCACGACGTAGTCGCGGACTTCCTCGGGCCGGACGCGGCCGAGTCGTTCGAGGAGTTTGTCGAGGAAGCCGGAGTTCATTCGCGTGGTGCATACCGGGCGCGTTGCGCGTGCAAAAGCAAAACGCGCAGTCGCCGGGTATGGTTCTGTTTTGAAGTTAGGTGTTAAAAGTTAGATGTTCGATGTTGAAATCCACTCGGCGGAAACCTTGGCCATACCTGAAAGCGTGACCGCAGGCGTTTAACTTTTAACATCAAACGCCTAACTCCTAACTTCAAAATAGGACACCGCCAACCGTCGACGGTGGGTGCGGACGAATCCCGTAGGCGTGGGCGGGAGCCCACGTTCGCGCGCTCTCCCGAGCGCGCCCACGCTTCGGAGCGCGCCTTCGTCGCCAGCGATTTTAGCCCACACACCTCCTTTCATCAACGGCGGCGACAAAAAGGGCGGGTCCGCTTTCGCAGACCCGCCCTCTGGTGAGTTGTTGGAGACTTCGGCTTAGCCTTCCGCTTCGCCTTCGGTCTTCTTCTTGCGCGGGGCGCGCTTGGGCTTCGCTTCGCCTTCGGCTTTCGCCTCGGGTGCGGCTTCAGCTTTTGCAGGCTTTGCGGCCTTCGCTTTCGCGGCGGTCGGCTTCGCTTCGGGCACGGCGACGGCGGGCTTGTCCACCCACTCGATGATCGCCATTTCAGCGGCGTCGCTGCGGCGCATGCCGAGCTTCACGATGCGCGTGTAGCCGCCCTTGCGTTCGGCATTCAGCGGTCCGATCTCGGTGAAGAGCTTGCGGACGGCGATTTCGTTGTGGCGCAGGTCGGCGAGGGCCATGCGGCGCGCGTGCAGCGTGCCGGTCTTGGCCTTGGTGACGAGCTTCTCGACGAACGGGCGCACGGCCTTCGCTTTCGCGACGGTCGTCTTGATTTGCCCGTGATCGATCAGACTGACGGCCAAGTTCGAGAGCAGCGCGTTGCGGTGCCCCTGCGTGCGGCCGAGTTTGACGGTTTTTCTTTGATGACGCATTTCAGTGTTTTCCTGTTTTCAGTTTAGCCTTCGTTGGCTGGCTTAGGCTTCCGTCGCGGGACGCACTTCGGCGGTCGTGTCCACGAGTCCGGCCTCAAATTTCATGCCGAGTGAGAGGCTGAGGCCGGTGAGCTTTTCCTTGATTTCGTTGAGCGACTTTTTGCCAAAGTTGCGATACTTCAGCATCTCCTGCTCGGACTTCTGCGCGAGCTGGCCGACGGTGGTGATGTTCGCATTGTTCAGGCAGTTTGCCGCGCGGACGGAGAGTTCGATCTCGTTCACGGACATGTTCAGAAGCTTCTTCATCTTCTGGTTTTCCTGGTTCTGCGCGGGAGCCGTCTCGTCGAACGCGACGAGCGCCTCGTCGTAATTATAGAAGGGCTCGATGTGCTTGCGCAGGATGCTCGACGCTTCGATGAGCGCCTGCTTGGGCTCGATGCGGCCATCGGTCCAGACTTCGACGATGAGCTTGTCATAGTCGGTGCGCTGGCCGACGCGGGTGTTTTCCACGGCGTATTTCACGCGGGTCACGGGCGAGAAGATCGAGTCAATCGGGATCACGCCGATGGGCATGTCCGCGTACTTGTTCTCGTCGCCAGTGGCGAAACCGCGGCCGACGCGGACGGTGAGTTCGGCTTCGAATTTCACCTTCTTGTCGAGCGTGCAGATGATCTGCTTGCGGTTCACGACTTCGATGCCGGTGACTTCCTGGATGTCTCCGGCGGTCACGTTGCCTTCCTTGTTCACGGAGATGGAAAGGGTGCGCGGCTCGTGGTCGGCGCACTTGAATTTCACCTGCTTCAAATTGAGGATGATGTCGGTCACGTCCTCGACGACGCCGGGCAGCGTCTGGAATTCGTGGTTCGCGCCGGTGATCTTCACATTCGTGATCGCGCCGCCTTCGACGGAGCTGAGCAGCACGCGACGCAGCGCGTTGCCGATGGTCACGCCATAGCCGGCCTCAAAGGGCTCGGCCACAAATTTGGCGTAGGTGGAGGTGGCGGTTGCCTCGTCCTTGACGGGCAATTTGGGTAGTTCGAAGCGGCCAAGACGGACGGCCATAGTGTTTGTTTCCTTTATTTTTACTGTCGCTGGGTTTCCCTCGGCGCATGTGACTCGCGACCTGACGGCCGGAGTCCGAGGACCAACAGCGCTATTTATGTGTGCGCATTTCGGGGCGTGGAGAAGAGCGCATTCATTCGGGATAGCAACAGTTTTTTTTGAAACGTCGAAATTTTCCAGAGCACCAGTCGAGGGCCCAGACCGGGTGATCGTCAAAGTGGCAAAGCGTTCTCGTCCTGCTGTCGGTGGCTGCAATTTTTCCTCAGTCTGCGATTCCCTCCGGGTCATTCTGTGCGAATCTCCCTCACCAACTTCTTCTCAATGGACCCGTTTTTTGAATCCCAGCTCCTGCAAACCCGCCGTCAGTTCTTCGGCAGTGTCGGCCTCCGCTTCGGCGGCCTCGCGCTTGCCTGCCTGATGGGTGATCGCGCGAACCTCGCCAACGCCGCCGCTGCGATTGGCCGCGTGCATTCCCCGCTGCCGGGCTTTCCAAATTTTGCGCCGAGGGCGAAATCCATCATCTACCTTCACATGAACGGCGCGCCTTCGCAGCTGGACCTGTGGGACTACAAGCCGGGGCTGAAGGAGCACTTCGACAAGGATCTCCCTGATTCAATTCGCCAGGGCCAGCGCCTCACCGGCATGACCAGCGGCCAGGCGCG
>JBBRYC010000094.1:0-20720 GCA_038238025.1 Chthoniobacterales bacterium | reverse complement strand
GTGTGCTTCATCAAGTCCATGCACACGGGCGCGGTGAACCACGCGCCGGCGATCACTTTTTTCCTCACCGGCTCGGAGATGCCGGGCCGCCCGAGCATGGGCGCGTGGGCGACCTACGGCCTCGGTACCGAGGGGAGCGATCTGCCCGGCTTCGTGGTGATGACGTCGCGCGACAAGGAGGCGTCGTGCGGGCAGATTTTCTACGACTTCTACTGGGCGAGCGGTTTCCTGCCGTCGAAATATCAAGGCGTGAAATTCCGCGGCGGCGGCGACCCGGTGCTCTATCTGTCGAATCCCGACGGCGTGTCGCGCGAAGTGCGGCGCGGGTTGCTCGACGATCTGGCGAAGCTCAACCAGCGGCACTTTGACGAATACGGCGATCCGGAGATCGTCACGCGCATCGCGCAATATGAGATGGCCTACAAGATGCAGGCGAGCGTGCCGGAGCTGACGGATTTTTCCAAGGAACCCGCGAGCGTGCTGGAGATGTATGGCCCCGATGTGAAGCGCCCCGGATCGTTCGCCTACAACTGCCTCATGGCGCGTCGGCTCGCCGAGCGCGGGTGCCGTTTCACGCAGCTCCTGCACGCGGGATGGGATCACCATCGCAATCTCTCGACGCAATTTGAAATCCAGTGCCGCGATACCGATCAGCCCGCCGCCGCGCTCGTGAAGGATTTGAAAATGCGCGGCATGCTCGACGACACGCTGGTGATCTGGGGCGGAGAATTCGGACGCACGCCATTCATCCAGGGTGACATCGCGAACCGCGCGCAATGGGGGCGCGACCATCACCCTTATGCTTTTACGATCTGGATGGCGGGCGCTGGAATCAAACCGGGCATCAGCTACGGGGCGAGCGATGAGTTTGCGTTCAATGCCGTCACGGACCCCGTGGATGTGCATGACTTTCAGGCGACGGTGCTGCACCAGCTCGGGATCGATCACGAGCGGCTCACGTTCCGTTTCCAAGGCCGGCAATACCGGCTCACGGATGTGCATGGAAAAGTGGTGAAGGGCGTGCTGGCCTGAGGCTGCCGCACGTCACGAAAGCACCAGGTGTCGGCGGTGACTTGGAAGTCGCCGCTCCCAGTGGTCAGCGGCGGCGCGGGAGGTTGCGCCAGGGCTTCACATGGATCTTCGGCGCGGGCGGCTCGTCACTCGGCGGCTCGATCGGCGCGACCTCGGCGATGTAGATCATGTGCGCGGCGCGCTTCGCACGCTCGTGCGCCTTCGCGGGATACGACGTGGCTTTGAAACCGTGCCGCTGGAGGCTCTGCACGAAGCCCGGCTCGGGGCACGCGGACCAAAATGCGACCTCGCCTTCCGGCCTCAGCGAGCGCGCGATGAGGCCGAAGCCGCGGCTGCCGTAGATGCGCGAATTTTTTTTCTGCACGAACGACGTGGGGCCGTTGTCCACGTCGAGCAGGATGGCATCGTAGCTCGGCTTCGGAGCGTTGAGAAGCACGTCGAAGACATCTTGGACGATCACTTTCACCCGCGGATCGTCGAGCAGTTTGCCATTCACTTTGCCGAGGAATTCGCGGTTCCACGCGGCGACTTCGGGGAGCAGTTCCGCGACGTGGACAGTCGCGTCGGGGCCGACGATTTCGAGCACGCGCTGAAGGCTGTAGCCGAGGCCGAGGCCACCGATGAGCACCGCGGGTTTTGCGTGTCCGCGCAGCCGGCGACACGGCAATTCCGCGAGCTGCAATTCGGACGACGTGGACGTCGTGCTCATGAGCTGGCGGCCGTTGAGCTTCAGGAAATATTCGCCGTCGTGCTCGTGCAGAGTAAATCGCGAACCGTCCGGAGTGTGGGTTTCAGCGAGTGTGCGAAATGGTTTCAATGGTGGTCGTCGGATGAATTGCGCGGGAGGAATAGTCGCACAGCACCGAATGGCACGCGAATAAGTGCGGCGCGCACCTCCGCCACTTATCTCTGAAACCATGCACCCAACCTTCTTTCTCAGTCATGAATGCCCGAATTTTCAACGCAGAGGCGCAGAGTGAACAGAGAGTTTCGCAGAGAGATTTCCCTTTTTCCTCTGCGAGCCTCTTCATCCATCCTCTGCGCCTCAGCGTTCAACAGAGACTTTCGGTACACACTCTCAGTCCGCAGCCGGCTTGCCCTTATTTTTCTTCCTGCCCGGATTTGCCGCGCCATCGTCGAGCTTCTTTTTCAAATCCGCGAGCACGCCGGATTCCTGTTCCTTGAGCCAAGTCTCGTAGCCCTTCGCACGACCGCCGACGTATTTGAGCGACTCGAAATCGTCGCCCTTGCCGAGCGCGCGCGGGTCGCCGTCTTCCTTCAGCAGGCGCATCATCGTGTAGCGCATCTCGTCGAGCGTCGGCGCGAATGCGAGGTCGGCGGCGAGGTTGTTCACGCACTCGGGATCGCGCTTCAGATCGTAGAGTTCATCCGGCGGACGCTTGCCGAAGCACAGCTCGTAGAAATGTCCGCCGAGGGTTTTCACGACTTCCTTCGAGGGGCCGGGGTCGCAGTTGCCGAAATCCGTCTCGGGATTTCCCACGGGCCAGCGCTCGGGGTGGAAATTGTGGACGAAGAGAAAGTCCTTCGTGCGCAGGCAGCGCACGGGATAACCGAGATCGTTTGGCCGGCCAATGTCGTGGCGTTCCTTGCCCGCGAGCATCGTGTCACGGTTCTCGATCCAGCCGGATTTGTCGGAGCGCAAAATCGCGACGAGGCTTCTGCCGGTCATTTGCGCGTGCGGCTTCAGACCGGCGAGTTCCATCCATGTCGGCGCGAAGTCGCGCACATTCACGAAATCCTCGACGGTGCGGCCCGGCTTGATGCCCCTGCCCCAGCGCATCGCGAGCGGGAGATGGAATGCGTCCTCGTGAATCTGCCCCTTCACAAACGGGAACGGCATCCCGTGATCGGAGGTCACGACGACGAGCGTGTCGTCGAGCACGCCCGCGTCTTCGAGCAGCTTCAGCGCGCGGCCGATCTGCGCGTCGCCCCACTCGACCTCGACGGAGTAGTCGAGCAGATCGCGGCGGACGATTTCCGTGTCGGGCAGAAATTTCGGCACGACCACGTCCTCGAGTTTCTTGCCGAGGCGCGCGCCGGAGTCCCATTCGTACGGACGATGCGGTTCGTGGAAGCCCATCCAAAAACAGAACGGCTTCGCCTTGTCGCGCTGCGCGAGGAACTCGCCGAAGTTCGCAGGGTAATCGAGCTTGCTGATGCCCGATGCGATGACTTCCTGCGTGAGCTTGTCGAAACTCGGCCCCGCCGGATTGCGCGTGCGTTTCGCGAGCGTCCTGAAATCGCCCGGCCCCCAGCCCTTGCCCGTGAGCCCGACGGTGTAGCCGCTTTTCTCCAGGAGATCGGGATACGTCTCAAAGGTCGCGGGGAAATATCCGCCGTGCGAGACGGCCTCGTTGAGCTGCCAGGTGTTGCGCCCGGTGAGGATGCTCGCGCGGCACGGGCTGCACTTCGGGTTCGAGGTGAACGCGTTTTTGAAAAGCACGCCCTCGCGCGCGACGCGATCGAAGTTCGGCGTCTTGATCCATGTGCAGCCGTACGCGCCCGCGTGCGTGCTGCCATTCCAGTCGTCGAAGATGATGAAGAGGATATTTGGCCGCTGCGCATCGGCGGCGGTCGCGGTTCGTGTGAAACCGAGGAGGGCGGTGAAAAGAAACGCGAGAAGTGCGAGGGAAGTTTTTCTCATGGCGGAAATGGGATAGCCGAACGCCGCAAAAATTGCCCGGTGAATTGTGCGCGCGTTTTTTGCAGCGGGGAGCACAGGCGGCCCGCCTGCGGATCCCGCTGCTGTGCGACTGCAGGTCTGAGGCATCAAAAGGACTTGAACGCATTCCGGCGTGGCGTCGGCGCGGGATTCCGGGTGGAGCACGCGACTCGCGTGCTGTTTCCGGCGACCCGCCGGAAACACCCGTGGGCGTTCGTTCGCAGGCTGCGTGCGCAGATTTGGAACGCACCCAGTGCTCCGAAACGCAAACGGCCAACACGGATCCTGCGAGTGTCTTCGGCGGGTCGCCGCAGACAGCACGCGAGTCGCGTGCTCCACCCGGACTCTGTGCTGCGACCCGCCTCCGGCTTGACTCCGCCGCTCGCGCCAGCACAAATGCGAGCCCCTTTCACGAAAACGAAAACCCATCAACCCACTCCCATCATGCGCTTCGGCATCAATTCCTTCCTCTACGTCAGCCCCTTCACCACCGCGAGCGTGAAGCTTTTTTCGCAGTTCAAAAAATGGGGCTTCGACACCGTCGAGATTCCCGTCGAGGCACCGGAGCACATCGATCCCGTCGCGGTGAAAGCGGCGGCGGACAAGGCTGGCCTCGCCATCGGCAGCATCTGCGCCTGCATGGGGCCGGGGCGTGATTTTCGCGGCACGGCGGCGGAGCAGAAGACGGCGAGCACGTATGTGAAGACGCTGATCGATCAGGCTGCGACGATGGGATGCCCGAGCGTCATCGGGCCGATTTATTCCGTCGTGGGAAAGGCGGACGCGGTCGAGGAAAAGGAGCAGGCGCGCGAGTTCGCGCTCGTGGTGAAGAATCTCAAGCCCCTCGCGAAGTATGCGGAGAAGAAAGGCATCACACTTTGCATCGAGCCGCTGAATCGCTTTGAGACGGACTTCCTCAACACGACGGACAAGGGTCTCAAGCTCATCAAGGCCGTCGGCAGCAAGGCGGTGAAGCTGCACCTCGACACGTTCCACATGAACATCGAGGAAAAGAACCAGGCCGCCGCGATCATCAAGGCCGGCAAGCACCTCGCGCATTTCCACGCATGCGGCAGTGACCGCGGCACGCCCGGCGGCGATCACATTGACTGGAAGCCGATCGTGGCCGCGCTGCGGAAGATCAAATACAAGGGCGACGTGGTCATCGAGAGCTTCACGACGGATGTAAAGGTCATCGCCCGCGCCGCTGCGATCTGGCGGAAGATCGAGCCGAACCGCAATGACATCGCGGTGAAAGGGCTCAAGAACTTGAAGCGCTTCTTCGGGAAAAAGTAGGACGCGCGCCGCCGTGCCGGACGGTCAGTGCGTGTCGGACTGGTAGCGCCACGCGTAGTACGTCCACGCGATCGCGATGATCGCGATCACCACGCTGAGGATCGGGACAATGAATCCCACCCAGCCGCGCGGCGACTTGGTACGGCACTCCGGGCAGTGGTCGGCGTAGTCGGAAAAAACGCGCTTGCACTTCTTGCACCGGATCATCCTCGGCTGGGTGTACATCTGCGTCCATTTAGCACCGTCTGCGCACCCTGTCACGCGCTGCGACAGGCGTGATACAATTCTGTGTCGGAACAGTGGCGTCCCGCAGAGAACAGCATGACGGCGCGGTGCGGACCGGGTATGCGGGACGGATGCTCTTCGGAAACATCGCCGAAATCCGCGACGAGACACCGCGCTCCGCGCCGCTGAACATGGCCGTGGACGAGGTGCTGCTCGCCGGCGCGAGCACGCCGATGCTGCGGATTTACCGATGGGAACGCGCCTCGGTTTCGTTCGGGTATTTCGGAAAATACGCGCCAATCGAAGCGGCGTGGCCGGGGCGTGAAATCGTGCGCCGGATGACCGGCGGCGGAGTCGTGCCGCACGGGCGCGACCTTACGTATTCGCTCATCGTGCCCGAGGGACACGCGTTTGCCGCACGCAATCCGCGAGATGTGTACCGCGCCGTGCATGAGACGATCGGCGCACTGCTTGCCAGAAATGGCGAGACAGCGGCGCTTGCGATGCCGCCGGAGCACGCGGGCACGGGCGTGTGTTTTGAGAGCCCTGCGGAATTCGATCTCATCGCCCGCGGCAGGAAGGTCGCCGGCGCGGCGCTGCGCCGCACAAAATGCGGCCTGCTGATGCAAGGGAGCATCCAGGAGATTGCCGACGTCGAGACGCTTCGCCCGCACCTCGCATCCGCATTTGCCTCCGAGGTGATCGCCGTGGAAATCACGCCGCAGCAACTCGCCGCCGCGGAATCCCTCGCTGCGGAAAAATACGCGACGCGCGAATGGACGATGCGGGTGTGACGCGCTTCGCCGCGCGACAGCCATTCGTCATTCGATCAGCCCGCCTCCTTCCGTCGGCGGCTGCTGGTAATTGCCGCGTCGTCCGATCTCACTTCCGGCTTCCGTCCTCGATCATCATACGCCATTGATCCCGCATGAACCGCCGCGCCGCCCTCACGACTCTCGCAACCGCAGCCACCGCCGGGCTGACCTCCGCACTCGCAGCCGATGCCCCGTATCGCGTCATCAATGGACGCATCAAACAATCCGTCGTGCCTTGGTGTTTCAACCCGATGCCCGTCGAGGAACTCGCGCGGCACGCCGCGGCGATGGGCCTGAAATCCGTCGAACTCTGCGACCCGAAGCACTGGCCACTGCTCAAGGAACTCGGCATGACGTGCGCCATCGCGGGCAGCCACGGCTTTGCAAAAGGCTTCGCACACCGCGAGGAATGGGACGAGTGCCATGCGAAGCTCCGCGAGCGCATCGCGCAGTGCGCGGACTTCGGAGTGGAGCGCATCATCACTTTCAGCGGATTCCGCCGAGGGCTGAGCGACGACGAGGGAATCAAAAACATGGTCGCAGGGCTGAAGATGATCGCGCCGCTCGCCGAGGAGAAAAAGGTGACGCTGTGCATCGAGATGCTGAACTCCCGCGTGGATATCAACATGAAGGGGCACCCGGATTATTTCTGCGACTCGATCGAGAGGACGATCGAGATTTGCAAACAGATCGGCTCGCCGCATGTGAAGCTCCTCTTCGACATCTACCATGTGCAGATCATGCACGGCGACGTGATCGCACGCATCCGCCAGCACAAGGAATGGATCGCGCACGTCCACACCGCGGGGAATCCGGGGCGCAACGAGATTGATGACACGCAGGAGATCAACTACCCGCCGATCATGAAGGCGCTGCTGGAGATCGGCTACGCGGGATTCGTCGGCCAGGAATTCATCCCCACGCGCGACCGGGTCGCCTCACTCGCGCAGGGCGTGAAGATTTGCGACGTGTAGGAAATGGCGGGGCCGCGAAGCTTGGAACTGGAAATCCTCCGGGCGGCAGCGGCGCCTATTCAAACCGCCCCAGAATCGGGCGGAGCTTCGCGGCGGTCTCGGCGGGCCAGAGGCTGCGGTCGGTCACGAGCGCATTGTCGAGCGCGCGGTGTTCGGGCCAGCACGGCTCTGCGGGAATGTGCGGGATGGCGCGTGCGATGATGCTTTTTGCGGCGGCTGCATTCGCGTGGAGGTGCGCGATCACGGCGTCGGAGGTCACGGGTTCCTCGTCGAGCTTCCAGCAGTCGTAGTCGGTGATCATCGCGAGCGTGGCCATCGCGATCTCGGCCTCGCGGCAGAGCTTTGCCTCGGCGAGATTCGTCATGCCGATCACGTCGAAGCCGAGCTTGCGGTTCGTCTCGCTCTCGGCGCGCGTGCTGAACTGCGGGCCGTCCATGTTCACATACGTGCCGCCGTCATGGACGCGGCATCCTGCGGCCCGCGCCTCCTGCGAGAGGAGCGCGCGCAGTGGCTCGCAGATCGGATCGGCGAATGCGACGTGCGCGACGATTCCGCCGCCGAAGAACGTGTGGATCTGGCTCGTGCGATCAAAAAATTGCGAAGGCAGCACGACATCCTCGGGCGCGTACTTTTCCTGCAAAGAGCCGACCGCGGTGACGCAGATCACGAAGCGCACGCCGAGCGAACGCAACGCCCAGATGTTTGCGCGGTGCGGCAGTTCATGCGGCAGGATGCGGTGGCCGCGCGCATGGCGTGGGAGGAAAAATATCTGCCGTCCCGCGAGCTTGCCGCCGAAGATCACGTCCGACGGCGGGCCGAACGGCGTCTCGACGCGGTGCTCGGAGATGTCTGTGAGTCCATCAATCTGATAGAGCCCGCTGCCGCCGATGATGCCGATGTGTGCTGGTGCTGACATGCGCGGAGTGGCTGGGGAGTTGAGGGTTGAGTGTTGAGAGGTGCCAGTGGTGATTCCGCGCCTCTCAACTCTCAACAAGAAACTCTCAACTCTGCGTTTTCGCAGAGTGCGCGCCGGCCGCACATGGAAGCCCGGCGGCCGGGAATTCGCCGCCCCCAGTGCGCTCGCGGAAGCCCCGGAGCGAATCTACGTGCATTTTGAAAATCGGTCGTGCAACAAGCGGCGACCATGAATGCGAGTCCTGAAACCGGCGATCAAGTTCCCGGCGGGCCATCCATCGCGGGGCGGCTGGCAGCCGTGCAGGCGCAGATCGCGGCCGCTGCGGCGCGCGCAGGACGGAGCGCTGGCGATGTGACGCTGGTCTCGGTGTCAAAAACGCATCCGCCGGAATCCGTGAGCGAGGCGCTGGCCGCGGGGCAGTGCGTCTTCGGCGAGAGCCGCGTGCAGGAGGCGCGCGCAAAAATCCCGCTCGTGCCGGGGCGCGCGCGCTGGCACTTCATCGGCCATCTCCAGCGGAACAAGATCCGCCACGCGCTGCCGCTGTTTGAACTTTTTCACGGCGTGGACTCGATCGAGATCGCGCGCGACATCGGGCGCATCGCGGAGGAGGACGGCGCGCTGCCGCGGGTGCTGATCGAGGTGAATGTGGCGGGCGAAGGGAGCAAGTTTGGATTTTCACCGGAGAAGGTCCGCGCGCAAATCGAGGAGCTGCTGTCGCTGAGGCGGCTGACCATCGAGGGCCTCATGTGCATCCCGCCGCCGCAGCCGCGGGCGGAGATGGCGCGCAGATATTTTGTTGCGCTGCGCGAAATGCGCGATCAGTTGGAGCGCGAGTTTCGCATTTCGCTCCCGGAGCTTTCGATGGGGATGAGCGGCGATTTTGGCGTGGCGATCGAGGAGGGGGCGACGCTCGTGCGCGTGGGGACGGCGATTTTCGGTGAGCGCAGCGGGAAGACGTGGCGACCGGAGCGCGGGGCGGGAAATTTCGACGACTGAAAATATGAACGAACGCCTCCAACCTGTGAACATCGCCGCCATCGGCACCGAGATCGCGATCGCCTGGAACGATGGGCGCGAGTCTTTCCTGCCGCTGCAAAAGCTGCGCGAATCGTGCCCGTGCGCCGCGTGCTGCGGCGAGCCAGACGCGCTCGGCCGCGTGGTGACGCCAGAGGTGCGGCACACGACGGCGAGCTTTGAGCTGCGCGGCTGGCAGCCCGTGGGCGGCTACGCGCTCCAGCTCACCTGGGGCGACGGGCACTCCACTGGGCTGTATTCATTTCCCTACCTCCGCCGTCTCGCGGAGGCGTAGCCGGAAAAAAAGGAACGCCGGCCATCGCTGGCCGGCGTCCTGTGTGAAGTCGTGTGCAGCGCGCCTAGTCGCGGGCGGCGCTCACCTTGTATTTTCCGGAGATGCTGCGGCTCCTGGGTGCGGCATATTCCGCCGCGAGCGGTTTGTCGGGCGTCTTCTTGAAGTTGTAAACGCCACGCGCATTGTTCCTCCAGCCGTTCGGGTCGGCGTATTCGTTGCCGGTGTTCTTCAGGCCGTTGATCTGGGGTTCCAGCCCCGTGCCGAGGCCCTGCCGGATGATGTTCGGGGTCACGAACACGAGCAGGTTTCGCTTTGTCCGGACGTTCAGCTTTTCCTGGAAAAGTTTCCCGAAGAGCGGGATGTCGCCCAAGACCGGGACCTTTGTGTGGCTCTTTGAGATTTCATCCTGGAGCAGGCCGCCGATGGCCAGCGTGTCGCCACTCTGGATCAGCACGTTTGAGTCGAACGTGCGCTTGTCAATGATCGGGCTCGCGACGGTCGCGCCGCCGAAGGAGAAGGTGGCGTCGCCGACCTTGTTGCTGATCTCGGGCTGCACCAAGAGCGAGACGTAGCTATCCTTGTTGATCGAGGGCGTGACGGTGAGCGTATTGCCGAATTCCTTGTCCTGGAATCCGCCGAACACCGCCTGCGCGGTCTGCTCGTTGAAGTTCAACTGCGGTACCGGCTGGTTGCGCGTGATCTTGATGGTGGCCTTCTGGTTGTTCGCCGCCACGATGCGCGGGTTCGCGAGAAATTCCGCGTCGCTGTCCTCATTCAGGAGGCGCAGCGTGAGCGCCATCTGCTGAATGGAGAGGATCGAGACCTGTCCCGCGATGCCATTCACCAAGCTTGACGCATTCGTGCCCTGCTTGAGGAAGTCGTTCAGTTGGAATTTGCCATTCTGAGCGGTGACGTTGCCTGCGGCGGCGCCGGGTAGGCTGGCGCCGTATTTCACCGTCATTGGAGCCGCGGAACTTCCGACCACGCCGCCCCAGTTGATGCCGTAGCTTTGCTTCGGATTCGCGGTCACTTCCACAAGACGGGCTTCGATCATCACCTGCTTGGTCGGCGAATCAATGCCCTGGAGAAATTTCATGACCTTGGCCGCGTTCGTCTTTCCTTCGCGGAAAAAAATCGTGTTCGTGCGGGTGTCGGTCTGCGGTGCGTCCGGGCTCGTGAGTTGTGATTTCAGCAGCGGCGCGACATCGGCGGCCTTCGCGTAGCTGAAGGTATATTGCAGCGATTCCGTCGGCTCCTTCTGCTTTTCCGCGACGGTCTTGATGTAAACGACGCTCTCCATTTCATCCATGATCAGGCCGTTTGCCTGGCAGATGATGCGGATGACTTCGGCGGGCGTCTTGTTCTCGACGCGCAGCGTGATCTGGCCGGTCACCGCGGGGCTCACGACGACATTCATCTTTGCCTGCCGCGCGAGGGTGCGCAGGACGAGCGAGACCTCGTCGCCCTGGAATTCGCTCACATGCGAACCGGCGATGTCCAGCGTTCCGGGGACCGTTACGGTGCCGGGCGTGCCGGGTGTGGCGTTCGGATCGCCGGGCACGGGCGGCACGCCGGGCACGGTGCCGGGCGTCTGGATCGGCGGCTCGATCGGGGCCGGTGCGAGAAAGGTGGGAGGCGGCGTGGTGCCGGGACGCGTGGGCACGGCTGGCACCGCAGGAGCCTCGATCGGCGCGACGGTCGGCGGTGCGAACGGCGCGGGCGGCGAACTTGGATTCTGCGCGAGCGAGGCGCTCACTGAGACGATGAGCGCGCCAAGGGTCCGGTGGAGTTTTGCGAGGGCGAAGGCTGAGAGTTTCATATGTCGTTGCAGCCACTTCCAAGCAAAACGTGGGCCAAGTCTTTCGCGCGCCGCTTTCCGGCGATCCAGATAACGAAGAAAATAGGATCGTCAGGCGCGCTTCGCAGCCTGCGCAAAGGCGCGCATCTTCGCCGCATCCTTCCGTCCCGGCTCGAATTCCACGCCGCTGGAAACGTCCACGACCGCGGGCCGCACGGCGCGCACCGCCTCGGCCGCATTTTCCGGCGTGAGGCCGCCGGCAAGCCACAGCGACAGCGCGGGATTTGCGCGCTTGAATTCGCACGCCAGCGCGAGATCCACGCGCGCGCCGGTGCCGCCGAATTCGCCGGGCACATGGGCATCGAGCAGGATGTGGCGCGTGGAAAAATCCCCCGCGTGCGCGAGCACCGCGCGATCCTTCGCACGCAGCGCCTTGATGACCGGCTTCCCCATGCCCGCGGCCCAGCGGCAGAACGCGGCGTCCTCGTCGCCGTGGAATTGCAGCGCATCCACGCACTCGAGCGCCGCGATGCGTTCCGTCTCCTCCGGCGTCGCATTCACGAGCAGCGCCACGCGCACGATTAGTCTCGGAAGCGCGGCGATCCAATCGGCATTCCGCGCGATGTCCATGAAGCGCTTCGTGCCATGCCATGTGTTGAAACCGAGCAGATCCGCGCCGGCATCCACGGCGGCGAGTGCATCGTCGCGATTCGTGATGCCGCAGATTTTCACGGCGACGCGGTCGGCGGGCAGTTCGAGATTCACGGCGCCAGCATAGGGCATCGCCGTCCGCGGGCAAAAAACTTCCGCGGAGAATCGTCGCAATGCCTTGCCGCCTCCGCGCGCGTCCGGCAACATGCGCCCCCGTGCGCCACCGCTCTGTCCTTTTCCTCGCCCTGCTCTGCATTGTCGTCTTCCGCCTGCCGGCCCAGCAGCCGGTGTCGGAGGAGGAAAAGCGCCGCGCATTTCTCAAGGCGCGTGAGGAGATGACCACGATCCCCTACACACCGCCGGTCACGCCCGGATCGAAGCCGAAGCCGCACGCCACGCCGATCGGCGAAAAGCCGCCGGTGCGCGCGACGCCGCTGCCGGTCGTGCGTCCGACGCCCGAGCCCACGCCGCGCCCCACGCCGATTCCCGCACCGGAAGCCACGCCACCGCCGCGCCCGAACATCGTCGTGCGCGAGAGCGCCGTGCACACCGCTGACGTGGAGCGCGAGCCCACGCCGAAGCCGCAGAGCGCGTGGTCGCGGCTTTTCGGCGGCGGTGGCGGTGGCGGCACGAACTACCGCTACGTCACGAATGCCATCCGCCGCGAAATAGACCGTGCGCCCGTCTCGCGCGGGCGCTGGCGCTACATTGTCGTCCACAACAGTGGCACGCGGCAGGGAAACGCCGCCGCATTTGAGCACTACCACCGCAATGTGCGGCACATGGTGAACGGCCTCGCGTATCACTTCGTCATCGGCAACGGCACCTCGACGCGGGACGGCGCGATCGAAATCGGCAACCGCTGGCACCGGCAGATGCAGGGCGGCCACGTCCACAGCGACTACCTGAACAACATCGCCATCGGCATCTGCCTCGTCGGCGATTTCAATGTGCAGCATGTCGGCGAAACCCAGAAGGCCGCGCTCACCGAACTCATCACCTACCTCCGGCACCGTGTCGGAAAAATCCAGGGCCAGCAGGCGGAAGTGCGCGCGCACAAGAACATCAATCCCCCGCAGTGGCCCACGGACTGCCCCGGAAATCTTTTTCCGTACGACTGGCTCGCCAGGAAATTCTAGCGTCATGCGCAGAGCGTCCGAAAACACCGGGTGTGAACCGCAGATGAACGCGGATGAACGCAGATGCTGTCGCGAGAAATCTGCGTTCATCCGCGTTCATCTGCGGTTTGAAATTTAGCGGGCAACGCACGGATGCAACTCGCACTCACCGGCGCGACCGGATTCGTGGGCCGGCATGTCATCCGGCTCGCAGTACGCCGCGGCTACGAGGTGGTCGCCTTCACGCGAGATCCTTCGCGACCGGTGCATGACTGCATCGAGACGCGAATATTTTCCACCGACGCTCCGCCCGATCTCAGCGGGTGCGCGGCAGTGATCCATCTCGCCGGGGAGAATGTCGCGGGCCTCTGGACGCGCGGAAAAATGCAGCGCATCCGCGACAGCCGCATCCTCGGCACGCGGCGGATCGCCGAGGCGATCCGCGCATCGTCGCATCCGCCGGACGTCCTCGTCTCCGCAAGCGCGACCGGAATCTACGCCGACAGCGGCGATACCGAGATCACCGAGGGCTCGCCGTGCGGCACCGGCTTCCTCGCCGACACATGCCGCGCATGGGAAGCGGAAGCCCTCGCCGCCGAACCGACCTGCCGCACCGTCTGCGCGCGCACCGGCATCGTGCTCGGAAAGGGTGGCGGGGCGCTCCGCATGATGCTCCCATTTTTCCGGCTTGGCCTCGGCGCGCGCCTCGGCAGCGGGCGCCAGTGGCTCCCGTGGATTCACGCCGAGGATCTCGCGAGCATGCTGATCTTCGCCGTGGAAAATCTCGACGTGCGCGGTGCGCTGAACGCCACCGCGCCGTGGCCCGTGCGCAATTCGGAATTCACCGCCACGCTCGCACGCAGCCTGCGCCGCCCCGCGTTTCTCGCCGTGCCTCCGTTTGCGCTCCGGCTGCTGCTGCGCGAATTCTCCCGCGAACTCCTCGGCAGCAGGCGCGTGCTGCCCGCCGCCGCGGCCGCGCACGGCTTCGGCTACCGCTTTCCCGAACTCGCCCCGGCGCTCGCGGACATCGTGGCGTGAGATCAATTTGGAAACCGCAGATGAACGCGGATGAACGCAGATAAGCTGCATGGGGAAAAGCAGGCGAGGCACCCGCGGCATTCACGCATTGGGTGACAGGGTTTGGAGCCCCAACTCCCTTTGAATCTGCGTTCATCCGCGTTCATCTGCGGTTCGACCGCACTTCTTGGATCAAAGAACGGCACGCGCGAAAATGCTTCGCACTCCGCGGTGCTTCCGCTGATTCTCCGCGGATGGCCGTGCCCCAAAACACCATCGCGATCGTCTTCGACTACGACCAGACGCTCTCGCCAAACTACATGCAGGACGAGGTGCTCTTTCCCTCGTTCGGGATCGATCCTCCGAAATTCTGGCAGCGCTGCCACGCGCTCGTCCGCGACGAGGGCTATGACAACGAACTCGCCTACCTCAAGGCGCTGCTCGACTGCCTCGGCATGGATCGCCCGACGAACAAACAGCTCCGCGACCTCGGCGCAGGGCTGAAATTTTACCCCGGCCTCCCCGACATGTTCGAGGAGTTCAAGACCGGCCTGCTGCGCCCGGAGCACGAGATGCTCGGCATTCGCGTCGAGCACTACATCATCAGCAGCGGCATCAAGTCCCTGCTCGAGGGCTCGCGTCTCGCGGCGCACTGCCGCGCGATTTTTGCGTGCGAATTTGCGGAGGACTCGTCGGGCCGCATCGCATTTCCAAAACGGGTGATCAGCCACACGCAGAAGACGCAGTTCCTCTTCCGCATCAACAAGGGGATGCTCGACCACTCGCAGGATGTGAACGACCACATGCCGACCGATCTGCGGCCCGTGCCGTTCGAGCACATGATCTACATCGGCGACGGGCCGACGGATGTTCCGTGCTTCACTGTCGTGCGGCAGCACGGCGGCCACGCCATCGCGGTGTACAATCCCGACGACGCATCGCGCACGAGCTTCCGCAAATGCTTCCAGCTCGTCGGCAATGCGGATCGCGTTCGCCACATTGCGCCCGCCGACTACCGTCCCGGCAGCCACCTCCGCCTGCTCATCGAGCAGATGGTCAGCGAGACCGCCGACAAGATCCTCACCCGCCGCCAGCGCGACGTGGAGGACAACACCGTCCGTGCGCCGAAGCACTGACGCTCCGCGCAACATCCGACATCCGACATTCTGTGCTTATCCGGTTGCGTGACAAAAACGCTCGCAGGCGAGCAACGCCCGGTGGAACGCGACCTCCGGGCGCGTTTCCGGTCTCGCGCTCGCCAGCCGTCCTCCAAAGCGTGCCCGGAGGTCACGCTCCACCTCGCCGCCTTCCCCCGCTTTCCTCATTTTGTCACGCAACCGGATAAGCAGGGAACATTCAACCGATGTGCAGTGCTCAGCGCTCAGTCATCGGACGGTTCGCAGGCATGGAAAGCAGGCGTCGTCATTCGTCATTGGTTGGATGTTCAATGTTGGATGCCGGATGTTCCCCGATCCTCCGCTTGCGTTCCACCGCGCACGCCGGTAGATCAGCGCCCCTGACCTCATGAACTCCCTCGCAACATTTTCGCGGAAGAAAAATCCGGCGTGCATCGCGGCCCTGCTGCTGCTCCCCGTTCTCTGGCTCGGTGCGTCGGCTCCCGCTGCGAGTGCTGCGGATGCCCTCACCACCACTGCGACCCGCGCGGTCAGCAAGAATGTGCTGGGTTCGCTTTTCAGGAAACGGACGAGGGTGGTGGACAACGATCCCGCCACGCGTCTGACGCCGATGGATCGCGTGAACCGCAGCATCCTCGCCCTCCCCTTGGGAATCCTCAAGGCGCTCGGCAAGAAAGTCACCAAGGTCGCGACGAAGACGGTCGCGGATCACATCACGCATTACTGATCCAACGGCGCGGCGCGGCCCGCGATTCGGTTTGCAATTTTTCAGCGTCGGATTTTCTCCCGTGTTTCCGCCGTTGAAAACCACCCCCGGCGGATTGCCGGCGGAATGGATGGGAGCGAGCGGCAGACGCAGAGGCAGAAAGTTGCGCCACCCCTGATTCCGCCTTGGCAAATGCGGGCCGCCTCCTACTTTCGCCCGCCCTATGTCGAACTACAAAATCGCCGTCCTTGCCGGAGACGGAATCGGTCCCGAAGTCATGCTCGAAGCGCGCCGCGTGATGGCCGTCATCGGGAAAAAATTCAGCCTCACCTTTTCCTGCACCGAGGCCCGCGTCGGCGGCATCGCGATTGATGTGGACGGCAAGGCGCTGCCCGAGACGACCGTGCAGATCTGCCGCGACAGCGATGCGATCCTCTTTGGCAGCGTCGGCGGCCCGAAGTGGGAAACGCTCCCGCCAAACGAGCAGCCCGAACGCGGCGCGCTCCTCCCGCTGCGCAAGCATTTCGGCCTCTTCGCGAATCTCCGCCCCGGAATCTGCTACCCGCAGCTCACACACGCTTCGCCCGTGCGGCCCGACCTCGTCGCGGGTGGCTTCGACATGCTGTGCATCCGCGAACTCACCGGCGGCCTCTACTTCGGCCAGCCGAAGTACACGCGCGAGGAAAACGGCGAGCCCGTCGCCGTGGACACGATGGTTTACAAGCGCAGCGAGATCGAGCGCATCGCGCATGTGGCATTCCGCGCCGCGCAGGGGCGGCGGAAAAAGGTCACCTCGATTGACAAGGCGAACGTCCTCGAAAATTCCGTGCTGTGGCGCAAGACCGTCATCGAAATCGCGAAGCAATATCCCGATGTCGCGCTGAACCACCTCTACGTGGACAACGCCGCGATGCAGCTCATCAAGGCACCGAAGGACTTCGACGTGATGCTCGCGGAAAATCTTTTCGGCGACATCCTCAGCGACGAGATGGGTGCCATCGCCGGCAGCATCGGCATGTTGCCCAGCGCCAGCCTCGGCACCGCGAAAGAAGGCGGACTTTACTTCGGCCTCTTCGAGCCCGGCGGCGGCTCCGCGCCCGACATCGCAGGGAGGGGGATCGCAAACCCGCTCGCGCAGATCCTCAGCGTCTCGATGATGCTCCGTTACGCGCTCGGCCAGTCCGCTGCCGCCGATGCAATCGAGGCCGCCGTGCGCAAGGTGATCGATGCGGGCCTGCGCACCGGCGACATCTGGAGCGAGGGAACGAAGAAGCTCGGCACCGCCGAAATGGGTGAGGCAGTCGCAGAGGCGATCTGAAATCGTAGCCGCCGACGGAAGGAGGCGGGCTGATCATTTTTTCCGCAGTCCGGGCGCCGCATCCGAGGATGCCCGCCTCCTCCCGTCGGCGGCTACGGCGATTGACCGCATCCACACGCGCGCCTATCACCCAGCGCATGTCCTTTCCCATCAGATCCCCGCGCGATCCCATCGGCGGCATCTTCGTCTTCGGCCGCATCCTCGACAAAATCCGCCTGCAAGCGCAGGGGGAGCTGCCCGCGGGCTACAACCTCGGCATCATCCCCGGCAAGCGCACCTTCGACGACCGCGTGTGCAAGCTGCTCGGCGTGGACTTCGACGCCCTCACCGCGCGCACGCTCCGAGGCGGCACCGATGAGGAAATCCTCGACTGGTGCTTCCAAAATGGCCGCAAGCCCGACGCCGAGCAGATCGAGCTATTCAACGGCTTCATGTCCAAGCGCGGCTGGCGCGACGCCGCCTCCACCGGTCTCGTGCAACAGCGCGAGCAGGCCGGCCTCGGCCACCGCGAGGATCTCGTCACCTTCTTCGACCTCATGGACACCGAGGAAGGCCGCCTGCCGTAGCGGCACGCTGGAGCGCAGGTTTGCAACCGGTGCGACCCGCGGCACTCCATGCTCTGCGTCACAAATCCGGGGTTCCATCGCACCACGGTGAATACCCTGCTCACGATCCCGGAGAATGCAGCCCGCCTTTTCCCAATCTGCCTGCCGGGCAGCTTGCGTCCGGGCGGGAAAATCCATCTCTCAGCCTACGGCTTTGTCACGTTTCATCGGCACGACTGATGCTCTCAACCCGTCCATGCGATTTCTCATTGCCGACGATGAAAAGGACTTTGCCGCCTATCTCTCGATCCTCATCGAGGATGCCGGGCATGAGGTGGCGGACGTGATCACTCTTGGCGGACTCAATGTGATGCGTGCCTACAGCGTGTGCCGGCCCGATGTCGTGATGATGGACATCATGATGCCGCACCTCAATGGCGTCACCTCCACCCGGCAAATCCTGAGCAAAGACCCGGATGCCCGCGTGGTGCTGATGTCCGGAATGCTCGACACGAAAGCGTTGCGGATGACCGCCGTGAATGCGGGCGCGGTGGGTGTGTTGCACAAGCCGTTTTCACAGGCGGAGTTTCAGGACATGCTCGCCGGGCTGTCCACATGGATGGCGTCCACGCCACGCCGGACGGACTGGCCGGCACCTGATTGCACGGGGGAAAATGGGCGCCACCTGGCGTCCTAGGCTCCATCCCCGTTTCCATCAGGGGCGTCTCCCTTTCGGATGCCGCCCAATCCGGTTATCCGCACGGCTACGAGATCGAAAAAATCGGCCCTCCCGAGCCACCGGGAAACTCGTGACACGGGCAGGCACGTCTTCAAAACACACATCGTTCGCGTGATCCCGATGTTCGCGACGAGCCGCCGCAAATTACAGGCGGGCGGCCTGTGCCGTCATTGCTCCGTCCATCAGACCGACGCCGCGCGCACCGCTTCGAGTCCCTCCCAGCGCGCGTAGAGCGATGCGATGTTCGCCTTTTTCGCTTCGAGCTTCGCCTCCCATTCGGGAAATTCACGCGAGCGCGTCGCGTAGAATGTCGGATCGTGGAGCGTCTTCTCGATCTCCGCGGCCTCGCCCTCGGCGGTGAGGATCACCGCTTCGATGCCGTCGAGTTCCTGCTGCTCCTTGTAGCTGAGCTTGCGCGCGCGCGCGGCTTGCGTGGCGGCGGGCTTTGCGACGGGCTTCGCGATTTCCGACACCGGCGCCTTTGCGAGCGTGCGTTTTTTTTCGAGGTAGTAGTCGTAGTCGCCGACATTCAGTTCCACGCGCCCGTCGTCCTCGAATGCGAGGATGTGCGTGCAGACGCGATTCAGAAACCAGCGGTCGTGGCTGACGACGAGCACGCAGCCGCCGAATTCCGCGAGGCCTTCCTCGAGGATTTGCAGCGTGGAGAGATCGAGGTCGTTCGTCGGCTCGTCGAGGATGAGCAGGTTGCCGCCGCGCAGGAGAATCTTCGCGATGGCGAGCCGGCTGCGCTCTCCGCCGCTGAGTGACTTGATGCGGCCATTGATTGCCTCGTCGGTGAAAAGGTAGCGCTTCAGATAGCTGCGGACATGCAGCTTGTGCTCACCGAGCACGACCCAGTCGCTCTTGCCGGAAATGGCCTCCATCACACTCTCCTCGTCGCGGAGGACTTCGCGATTCTGGTCCACGTAATTGATGACCGTGCGCGCGCCGCGTACCACCTTGCCCCATGTGGGCTCCTGCTCGCCGAGGATGATGCGCAGCAGCGTGGTCTTGCCCGCGCCGTTGCGTCCCACGAAGCCGACGCGCGCGCCGGGAGGAAGCTCCAGCGAGAGGTAGTCGAAAAGTTTTCGCCCGCCGATTTCCACGCCGACATTGACCAGATCGAGGATCGTGTTCCCGAGCTTCGGCGGCGGCGGGATGATGAGGTCCACGTCCTCCTCGCGCATCGGGCCGGCCTGCGCGGCGAGATCGTGGTAGCGCGCGATGCGGTCCACGCTTTTTGTGCGGCGCGCGCTCGGGCCTTTCCGCACCCATTCGAGTTCGCGTGCGAGAAATTTCTGGCGGCGGCCTTCCGAGGCTTCCTCGCCGGCTTCACGCTCGGCCTTTGTCGTGAGGTATTGCTGGTAGTTTCCCGGATACGAATAGAACGCCCCGCCTTTCAGCTCGACGATGCGCGTAGCGACGCGGTCGAGAAAATAGCGGTCGTGCGTGACGAGGAAGCAGGTGCCGGGATAGCTGCGCAGGAAATTCTCCAGCCACTCGACGCTCTGCGGATCGAGGTGGTTCGTCGGCTCGTCGAGGATGAGCAACTCCGGCTGCGCGATGAGCGCACGACAAAGTGCGACGCGGCGTTTTTCTCCGCCGCTCAGCGGACGCACGATGCGATCCGCCGCGGGCGCGTGGAGATTTTGCAGCAGGCTCTTCAGCCGCGAATCGAGGTTCCAGCCGTCGTGCCGCTCGATCTCGTCGAGGAGATCCGCGCCGCGGTGCGAGTCGCCGGGCGTGTTCTCGTATTCGGCGATGATGTCGAGGATGTGCTGCGCGCCGCTGAGCACGTTCGCCTCCACGGTCGCGTCCATGTCGAGGTCGAACGTCTGCGAGAGGAAGCCGGTCATGATTCCACGGCGGCGCGTGACGTCGCCCTCGTCCGGCTCCATCTCGCCCGCGATGATTTTGAGCAGCGTGCTTTTTCCGCAGCCATTGCGCCCGACGAGGCCGACGTGCTCGCCCTCGTGCAGGGCGATGGTGGAGCCGGCGAGCAGCGTCGTCGCGCCGTAGCGGACGACGAGGCCATTGGCACTGACGACGGGTGTGGCGTTTGCAGGTGCGGACATGAGGGCGCGGAAGCTAGCGGGCTTTCCCCGCGACGCTAGCGGCAATGCCGGGAGATTTTGTCCCACAAAGCACACAGGAAAAATGGAGCACGCGCTTCCAGCGTGTCGATTCCGGCATCCTGCCGGAAATATTCACGAGTCAACAAAGCTGCTGAGCATGATCTGACTGATAACGACCGGACCTGCCACCTTCGCCCTGCATCCGGCAGGGATGCCGGATGCGGCACGCTGGAAGCGTGCGCTCCCTTTTTCATCCCTGCATTCGGATGCGCTGCGGTGACGGTTCGGTTTTGGAAAACAGGTCAGCCTACCCGCCGACTGCCGCACGCGCCTCCGCCGCGAGCGCGGTGGAGAGGTAGCGTTCGCC
>JBBRYC010000093.1:0-22439 GCA_038238025.1 Chthoniobacterales bacterium | reverse complement strand
CTTGGCGCAGGTCTTGGGCAGGTTCATCTTGTAGACCGGTGAATCGTGCTGCTTCACCGGGACGATGTAGTGATTCCCGTGGCAGTCGGCGCAGCCGGGGGCGGCCGAGGCCCCCATGGCCTTGCTCATGCCGTGGATGCTCTTGTTGTAGATCTCCTCGACCGTGACGTGGCACTTGCCGCAGGTCTTGGCCACATTGGCATGGTTGATGGGCGAGCTGCGGTCCACGCTGCGCTTGATGTCATGCACGCGAGTCACGAGCGTGCATGACGGAGCGACGTAGTAGCGACCCGGCTCGATCTCGAGACGGATTTCCCGGTGCGCAGCGGCACTGATGCGCTGGTGGCAGGAGGTGAAAAGTTCGCGCAGCGGCTCGATGGGCACCTGCGATTCGCGGTCGCGGTAATTGTGCGGGATGCCGCCGCCGAGGCTCACCGCGGTGAGCTGCGGGAAGTGCGGGATGAGATCGCGGAACTCCAGCGCAAGCCGCGTGAGATTTTCGTGCAGCTCCTCAAATTTCGGCCCGCTGCCAATGTGCGCGTGCAGCATCGTGACGGTGAGGCCCGCAGCGACCGCGGCCTCTTTCACCGCAAGCAGATCGCTATGCCAGATGCCGTGCTTCGACGACGGCCCGCCGGTGTCGCACGTATTCACATGGCCGTGACCGAAGCCGGGATTCACGCGGATGCTCACCGGGCCGCGATAGCCCGCGTCGGCGAGCTGCCGGATCATGCCGGGCGAACCAATGTTCGGCAGCAGGTTGTTTTGCAGGACAACATCGAGCGCATTGTCGCGGAACACATCGGCGGTGAAGCACACGACCGGCGGATTGTTCCCCGGCGCATGGCCGGCGCGCAGCGCGCGCAGCGCCTCGTTGCCCGACACCGCGTCAATCCAAATGCCCGCCGCCGCCATCTCGCGCAGCACCTTCGTCGCAGGGCACGCCTTCATCGCGAACCGCGCCTGCACGCCGGGCGCGCTGGCCATGAATTGGATGTCGGCAATCCGCTGGCGGAGCACCGCGGCGTCGTAAAACCAAAACGGCGTGCCGACCTTGGCGGCGATCTTGCGAATGAGTGTGGCGTCGAGCTTCATCGGGCCGCGGAGAATGGCGGGCGCTGGAAAGGCGTCAAGCCGGGCAGTGGACGTGGATGCAAAATGACGGATGACAAATGACGATGGGGCGCGTTTTCGTCATTCGTCATCCGTCATCCCGCGTTCACCGCGCAGCGCCCGCCGTATAGCTCAAGTCGTCGAAGTAAATCTTCACCATCTGCCCGCCTGCGGTGGAGGTGAAAAGTCCGAACCGGTCGAGACTCGCCCCCTGCGCCTTTTGCCCCGGCTTCAGCGCGAGCGTCACGGACTCCGTGCCGAGCGTCGCGCGCAATTCGCCAGCGCCGCCGTTCGCCGCAGGATCGTAGCTGAGCGACCAGTCGAAAATTTTTCCCGGCGTGAGCAGCGGGCCCTGCTTCACCTTGCCCACTTCGCCTTTCGCAGTCGCGTACTGCGGGATGAAATAGTGCCCCACGCGCGTCGGTCCGCCGACATGGATGCCGACAAAATTCCTCGCATCCGCCGGCTCTTTTTCCGTCGCCGCGCTGCTGAACCACCCGATGGACATGTCCGAATCCGGCCCCGCGGTGACGAGCCGCACCTTGCCCCGCGCTTCCAGCCGCCGCTCCAGATCCAGCGGCCCGACGCGATCGGCGTAAAATCCAAACGAGCCGCTCCGCCACAGGCCGCCGCCGACTTCGCCCGGCGATCCGCCCGCGAAATTTGTCTTCTCGCTGAAACCAAAATCGTGCGCGCCCGTCTGCTCGCGGTCCTCAAAGGTCACGCGATTGCCCGCGCCGATCCATCCGGGATCCTTGGAAAAATCCTGCGCCTCTCCGTTGAATTGCACGTCATCAAAAAAGATCGTCGCCGTGCCGCCGGACTTCATCATGTTGCACACGCCAAACCGATCGAAGATCGCGCCCTCCGCCTTGTGCCCCGGCGTGAGGTCCACGGCAAACGTGGTCGTGTTCGGGAAGCACGCCTGCGCCTCCTTTTCATGCAACTCGGGAAGCTTCCCGTAGTCCTGCATCTTGTGCGTGTCGCTCGTGAGCGTGAACGTGAAGCGCCCGTTCCCTCCCGCGGCCTGCGGATCGTAATCGAGCGTCCAGCGATACCGCGTGCCGTCGAATTTGAGCGGCGTGGGGCGGAATTTTCCCGGCAGATACGGCGTGATGAATGTGCCGCACGATTTGTTGCCCCCGGTGATCAGCCGCACCGCGAGCCGCGCGCCTTTGCCCTCGAAGTCGAAATCCAGCCCGAGCGATCCGATCGGCCGTCCGCTGCCGCCGGGCTGCTGCGAATTGAAAAAGCCGAAGAATATACCCGCACCGCCTGTGGCCCCGGTGATCGCAAAACTCCCGGACGCGCTGAGCTTGTCCTGGAGCGTCTTCGCCGGTGCGAGCGCCGCGGCATACGAAGCCGGCGTCGTCGCACGCTGGATCGAGCCACCCATTTCGCCCGCAGCCTTCCCCGCAAAGTTCGTCGCGCTGTAGCCGAAGTCCTGCCGCACCATCTGCACCTTCTTCGGCACGATGTGATTGTTGCGCCCTTCCCATCCGGGATCCTTGTCGAAGCGCTCCGTCTTGATGCCTGTCCCCTCCGGCGAATCGGCACGGAGCACCTGCCAGCCGGATGCCATGAGCAATGCAGTCAAAAAAAGGAAAACTTTGCGGGTCAGGTGGTTCATGGAGGGAGGGATTCGTCGGATGAAAGAGCGGGCGTTCATGGATGGATAGCCTGCATGTGCAGGCTACCACAGGAGCCATCCGCTTGTCGCGTTTCCGATGAGACTGGGATGCCTCCTTATTTCGTCAGCAGGAGATGCATCGAGTGAACCGCCATCATCTGCGTCGCCGCACGGGGTGGAAACCTCATGATTCTGGATCTCAATACGGCATGAAGGTTGCTTTTTTCAGGAAAACAATGAGTTCCCAAAATGCAGTGGAAGCGAGCAGCGAGACTGCGGTTCATGTCTTGCTGGTTGAGGATAGTCGCGTGGATGTCCTGATTCTGGAGCGCCTGCTTTCGAAAGATTGCGAAGCGTTTGTGGTTCACACGGCTGGCTCGATGCGGGCCGCGATTGAGCGG
This sequence comes from Chthoniobacterales bacterium, assembly GCA_038238025.1. Lineage (GTDB taxonomy): Bacteria > Verrucomicrobiota > Verrucomicrobiia > Chthoniobacterales > Chthoniobacteraceae > SXWH01. Next base: position 19,295 of record JBBRYC010000093.1, on the reverse strand, counting down.
CTCCGCGAAGGCGGCATCCAGCTTGTGGTGACGGATCTCACATTGCCCGACACTCAGGATTTCCAAACGCTCTCCGCGATGCAAGCCGCCGCACCCGGCATACCGATTATCATTTTGAGCGGGCTGAGCGACGAGGATGTCGCGGTCCGAATGGTCGAGATGGGGGCGGAGGATTATCTGGTCAAAGGCCGCATTGACCGTCACTCGCTGATTCGGGCGATGCGCTACGGGCTCGAGCGCAACCGCATGAAACGGGAACTCGCCCGCGCCCACGAGGAACTCGAGCAGCGCGTCCAGGAACGCACCGCCGAACTCGCCTCCACCACATTTCAGCTCCAAGGCACGCTGGACCAGTTGCAGCAGACCCAGGACCGGATGGTGCAGCAGGAGCGGCTGAGCGCGCTGGGCCGCATGGCCAGCGGAATCGCGCACGACTTCAACAACGCCCTTTCGCCAATCGTCGCACTCAGCGAGCAGTTGCTCAATCCCAGCCCCGCCGTGCAGGCGAAATCGGACGAGTATCTCCGGCTCATTCACCTCGCCGCAAAGGACAGTTGCGCGGTCGTCGGGCGGCTGCGCGAGTTCTACCGCTACCGCGATCCGCACGACGTCTTCGCCCCGGTGGCCCTCAACGACCTCATCCGCCATGTGGAGCTGCTGACCAAGCCACGGTGGAAAGATCAGGCGCTCGGGCGGGGCGCGCTCATCCATTTCGTCACCGAACTGGAGCCACTCCCCCCGGTCAGTGGCAACGAATCCGAGTTGCGCGAGATGCTGACCAACCTCGTCTTCAACGCCGTGGACGCGATCCCTGAGCACGGCACGATTACCATCCGCACATTCTGCAGGGACGGCGCGGTGGTGGTGCAGACCACCGACACGGGCACAGGAATGTCGGAAGACGCCCGGATTCACTGCATGGAACCCTTTTACACGACGAAAAACGAGCGCGGCACAGGGCTCGGCCTCGCGATGGTCTGCGGCATCGTCCGGCGGCACGGAGGCGAGATTGAAATCGAGAGCGCCCCCGGCCAAGGAACCACCATCACCGTGTCCCTCGTCGCCCACGCCGCCGCGAGCGCGCCAGAGCCCGTCGTGCTGCCGCCCATGCCGCCGGGAGCACTCGCCATCCTCGCGGTGGATGACGAGGAACTGATTCGCGAAGTGCTCGCCGTGGTTCTTTCGGAGGACGGACACCATGTCGAAACAGCGGAGAATGGCGCGGAAGGATTGCAAAAGCTCAGCGTCCATCCGTTCGACGTTGTCATCACGGATCGCGCCATGCCCCGCATGAACGGCGACCAGTTCGCCGCCGCAGTCCGCGCCACGCATCCCGACATGCCGATCATCCTGCTCACAGGCTTCGGCGACCTCATGACCGCGGTTGGCGACAGCCCTTCGGTCTTCGACGTCGTCGCGTCCAAGCCGTTCACCACCGACTCACTCCGCGCAGCCCTTTCCAAGGCGCTTGCACGTCACCAGACGGCAACTCCGGCTCCCGCGCTCCGACAAGGAGTCCCGACGCACGTCGCCTGAATCGCCAGGCGCCGCCGCTTCACCGCGCACGCGCAGTGGATGAAACGACAGACCCGCCCGGCTCCGCCACCTTGGCGCGAAGGGAAAACGCTGCGAGCAGCAGGAGCATCATCGCGCGTCCGGCGGATTTCCTTCAGCACCTCGTTTTCTCCACGCATCACGGCTTCGGCGGTTCCTCGCGCACGCTGGCGGATGGCTCCGCGACCTCCGGGGACGCGGCAAACTTCACGCCCCGCGCGCGTGCCTTGGCCTCCTCTGCGCACACCCATGCGAGCAACTGCTGTGAATCCCCGCCCGCCTCGTCGGCAATCTTCTCCCGGACGCGATGGATTTCATCGAGGATCAAATTTCCGGTGTTCATCACAGCTTCGGTGGATCTTCGCGGACGACGGCGGACGGCTCCTGCGCCACCGCAGGTGAGACGACTTTCCAGCCCTCGCCTTTCAACTGCTCCGTCTCCGCGCGCATCCGCTCGAACATCACATGCACATCATAATTGCATTCCCGAGCGTGCTCCTCGCGCACTTGCCGGATTTCCTTCAGAATCTCGTTCTCGTTCATGGCTGAAGGTTCATCAGTTCGGTCGGAGTCGCAATCACGGGGCAGGCCATGCCGCAGGCCGCGCAGGCCCGCTCAATGCGGCGGAAAGTGTAGCGCTTGTTGATGTGTTTGCAGTTCCACGTCAGCAGGAAGTCCATCGCATGCGCTGCCGCGATTCCAATGTGCGCAGCGTCATCCGCGGCGACTGCAGGACGATCCCGTCCGCCAGCAGACGCATGGTGAGTTCCTCGGATGCCGGGCACGCGCAGGGCGGTGAAAGGGAGGACGCGGGAAAAGAGGCGGGAGTTCATGGATGGATGCACATGCAGACCACGGAAGAATGAACGTCAGCCGTATCCGTGTTCCGCCTAAGCCTACGCAACACTGCTGAGCCGATTCATGTGAAGCGGACTGCGAGACCAATGTTCACCAATGGCCTGCACAAACTCCGGACGCACGAGCTTTGCTCGCTGGAGAAGCCATTCGTTATCTTCTCGTCGCAAATACAAGCCTTCGACCGGCCCATCTCCGTAAGCCGAAGGTTCGGACAACATTGCTTGCAGTTGTCGCAGCGAAAATTGCCCACGTGCCACGCATCTAACCGGCATCAACCCGATGGCATCAAACAGCGCATCACGTCGGCGCGTATTCAAAAACCGCGCACTCATCTCAAGCACGTCAAACCCAAGGAACCAATCTGGCAGTTGCCTGTAAGCCATGCTGTGTCGCGCGTAGCACCACTCTCCAAAGAGCACTGCTCCGGGTGGCAGGTGCTCGCGCAGCTTCGGTTCGTGATGCGCGAGCCAGCCGCGCAGTCCCTCCCATTGTCCGGTGAGCCTGCCTTCAAGAAAGTTCCCGCGGTTCTGCGCCCGAAGCCGTCCGGCTTCATCGAACGACAGTCCGAGGTTCGCGCCGTCCACCTTCTCCTCAACGATGCATTCGCCACCGTCGAGGAAAGCCTCCGCCTCCGTGTTCGACATCACTTTGTCGTCGCGCGCAGGCTGTGGCGAGAGCCAGAGCAGATGAGGCGTCTTTGGAAATTTGCGGAGCATACCGATCATTGCGGCAAGGTATCATGTCGCTTCTTTAAGGTCAGCAGGACACAGATTCACGACCTTCACGCCGTTGTGCTTCAGCGCTTCTTCGTGATGTTTCCAATCGCTGTCCGCTGCATTGAAAACCGCTGCTGTTCGTCCGCATTTTCTGGCGAGAGCTGCATACTTGCGGTCAGCGCGGTCAAAATTTGCCAAGGCTGGGTCGCTGGGAAACTCCGCAAATGTTCTGGTCGCATGCGGCGCGAGGCTCTCCCGCCGACAGACGGATTCATCCCACTGCACATCATTCACCCATTTGAAGAACAGATCTCCGACTCCCGGCTCGCCGTTGAAATTCAAGTAGCGACTGTATTCGTCGAAGATCGCACCGCCTTCATCCATTGCGAAGCCACCTCGGTCGCGAAGCGCCAGCAGCATTTCCACGCACACCTTCTGGCAGGTGAGGGACACATGAGTGTCGCGGCCGTTTGCCGAGATCCCCACATTGACTTCGATGATGCAAGTTTTCGGCAGCGTCACGCCTTCACTCCCTTCGCCGCCGCGATCTCTCGTTTGAGGCCTGCTTTCCGCATCTCGGCGACATCCGTCATCTGATCACCGAAGAAGTTGTCCGGCCAGTTCTTGATTCGTCCGTATTTGTCCACTTCGAGTGGCCGGATGCTTGATCCCGTGCCGTTCTGCGGCGATTCGCAGAAATAGACTGCTACGTCGTCGGGCGCTAGTTTCTGCTCGGCGACGCGCCGTTGCAACCGGCGCAAGAAATGTTCCGAATGGCTTTCGATCACGAACTGCACCTTGCGCTCCTTGCCGTCCTCTTTCGTGCGAATTGCTTGGATGAACAGATCTGCCAGTTCCGACTGCACGGCAGGGTGAAGGTGCAGTTCCGGTTGTTCGATGATGATCGTCGCGTGATGCGGCGCGTAAAAAGCCTGCGTCACCACAGGCAGCACTTGCGAAACGCCAAAGCCCACACCCGGCAACGTGATCGGCTTTTTCTGTCCCGGCATCTTCAGCAACGTCCGATACGTGTGTGTGCTCTTCGACGCGCATTCGACCTCGAAGGCTTCGGCGACGCCGAGTTTCACCAACCATCGCGCCACCACCTGCTGGAGCGGCGCGTAGCGAGTCTTTCCGCCGACATTGAACTCCCGCTTCGCCCCCGCGAGCAGAGCCGCCACGGTATTCTCGCCTTGGAAACCCACGTCGCTCGGTGCTTGCCCTGCCCATGTGTAGGATGGCTTCGGATACTGCCGCAGCGGGCCGAGGTAATAGATGCTCTTGAGCGCGCGCTCGAGTTCGAGTTGCAAGTCTGCGAATCCAGCGACGTTCTGGTAATACGAATAAAGTTCTTCGGGAAAGCCATAAAAACGCGCCGGATTCGGCAGCGGCCACGCGCGGCCGGGACTGTGCTTTTCTCGATATTCCGAAGTCACCAGCCGGTATTTCTCGCTGCCGTTGGTTCGTTCCAACCCCACGCGCACCTCCGGCACCGTTTCGATCCGGGGACCCGCTTGCGACATCATTCGCACACGGCGCTCAGGCAGGACATATTGGAATTCCTTACACACCACCCGTTCGGCTCCCGCCATTTGTCCGACTTTCCCCGAAAACTTCATGTGCATCCAGCGGTAGTGCCGACGGTGCAGCGGATCAAACATGCTCTTCATTTTTTCGCCCTTCCAGTTTAGATCGAAAGTCACATCGCGCTCCGTCTCACCGTCGAAGACGTACGAGCTGTAGCTCCCAAGATGCATCATGCTCTGGTCGTCTGCGGTGTAGAAAACCATGTTTCGATCCGGTTGCTCCACCGTCCGCCGCAACATCAGCAGGAACTGCCCGATGCTGGATTTCCCCGAGCTATTGCCGCCGAAGAAAACCGTGATCGGAGCGAGACGCAGCGAAGTAGTGTCCTGCCACGTCTTGAAGTTTTGCAGCCGAAGTTCAGTGAGCATTGCAATGTGTTTCTATCAGATCGTTTTCGTAAGGGAAGCCCATGCTCATCTGCGGAAAGGGACGAGGGGAAGACTGTTTATTCCTTCGCAGGTTCGTCGCCCGAGATGACGCCTTCCTCCAGTTCCGGCACATGCTCGTTCCCGTATTTCCCGATGAACAGGCCGACGGCCTTCCACGCTTCGCATTGCCTTCCGCGCGGATGTGGACTCGGATGCGCGGATGACATTCCACCGCCTCATTTTGATCCTCGGCCTGTGCTGGACGGCTTGGGCTTCCGGGCAGGACACGAGCACTTGGACAAAGCCGTTCCCGCCGCATCGCATCGCGGGGAACCTGTATTACGTCGGCTCGCAGGATCTGGCCTCCTACCTCGTCGCGACGCCCGAGGGGCACATCCTGATCAATAGCAGCCTCGAGCAATCCGTCCCGCTCATCCGGGCGAGCGTCGAGAAGCTCGGCTTCAAGTTTGCGGACATCAAAATCCTGCTCATCAGCCACGCGCATTCCGACCATTGCGCGGGCAGCGCCGAGATCCTGCGGCTGACGAAGGCGCGGCATCTCGTGATGGAGGGGGACGCCGAGGCGGTGGAGAATGGCGGCGCGAAAAAGCTGCCCTCGGGGGTGTCGGACTACACGCAGTTTCCACCCGCGCAGGTGGATCAGAAGCTCAAGAACGGCGACGAGGTGAAGCTCGGCGGCGCGGTGCTCGTCGCGCATCTCACGCCGGGGCACACGCGCGGCTGCACCACCTGGACGATGCAGGTGATGGAAGATGGCAAGCCGCTGCAGGCCGTAATCATCGGCAGCCCGAATGTGAACCCCGGCTATGTCCTCGTGGGCAACCGGAACTACCCGTCCATCGCCACCGACTACGAGCAGACCTTCCGCGTGCTGAAGTCGCTACCCGTGGATTTGTTCCTCGGCGCGCACGGCGGCTACTACGGCATGGTGGAAAAGCACGCGCGGCTCGGCACCGGCGGCGCGAACCCCTTTGTGGATCCCGAGGGTTACCGTCGCTATGTAGCGGAAAAGGAGCAGGCCTTTCGCACAGAGTGGGAGCGGCAGAAGGCGAAGTAGTCTCTCTGCTTACCCGGTCGAGTGACAGCGGGAGGAACGAGAGAGGTGGAGCGTGACCTCCGGGCACGCTTTTGAGGGCGGCTGCAAAGTGCGTGACCCGAAACGCGCCCGGAGGTCGCGTTCCACCGGGCTTTGCTCGCCTGCGGGCGTATTGTCATGCAAACGGATCTGCACGGTCGTTTCGCGGGGAAAGGGTTGCCTCGCCCGACAGAAAATTTAGCGTGACCTCGCAGCCACGGCGCGCATCCCATCCATTTCCAACGCCACCACTTTCATGAAAACTTCCCGCTCAATCCTCTGCATCCTCATCCTCTTCTTCATCGCGACAGGCCATGCCGGCGACGCCTTCTTTTCGCCCGATGGAAAGTCCGTGACCTTTGTGCCCATCTTCGATGATGGGGCACTCCGGCGCGTGGATTTGCAAACGAAGAAGGTCGAAAAGATCGCGCTCAATTTGCCGAAGGGCCAGGGTGTTGTCGCGCTCGCCTCGGGCGGCGATGGCGAGGCGCTGCTGCTCACGGAAAAATCCGTGTGGGTTCACGACGCGAAAGGCACGCGCAAGGTCTGCGATTTGGGCGAGGCAAAAGACCCCGGCCACCTCGCGGTCGCGCCGTCGAAGGATGCACAACTGGCCGACTGGATGTTCATCGCCGGAGCCGACAAGGAGAGCCAGTCACGGCGAATTTTTTACGCACGCAAGCCGGGTGAAAAGACGTTCAAGGCCACGTTCTGCCGGCGCGTGGGCGGTGTCGGTGCCAGTGCATTCACTGCCGATGGGCGTTTCTTTTTTGCCAATGAAGGTGACCTCTGGGAGGGCGGCTTTGAGAAGGACGATGACGGAAATGGCATGACGGTCACCAACGGCGTGCGCATCGCGCCGCTCGCATTTCTGAACACCGACGCGGCGAATGCCGGAAGCATGTATGTGGATTCCATCATGCCTGCGGGCACGGGCATCTACGTCGCGCTCCGCGGTCATAACATGGGCCAGCTCGTGCGCGTCGCGATGAATCCGAAGCCGGCCATGAGTGAAGGCTCCGGTGCCAATGATGCGCTGAAAGACCACTACGCCTATCTGGCCAAGAGCCTCGCCAGCGTGCAAATCATCGAGACTGACGGCGACACGATCCGCAACACCGCCGCCACCGCTGCCGGGGGCAAGGAACGCGTGTTTTTCACGAAAGGAACAGCGCCGATCCGACTGTTCGTATGGGACAAGGCGACCGGCAAAACCAAGCAGGTCGGCGAGGACGGGGAGAAGTAAGGGAGAGCCTCGCTCCTACGCCAGCAGCCCCTTCACGACCTCGCCCTTTACATCCGTGAGGCGGAAGTCGCGGCCGGCGTAGCGATACGTGAGGCGCTCGTGATCGAAGCCGAGAAGGTGGAGCATCGTCGCGTGCAGATCGTGCAGGTGGACTTTGTCCTGCTCGGCTTTCGCGCCCGTCTCATCGGTGCTGCCGTAGCGGATGCCGCCGCGCGTGCCGCCGCCGGCGAGCCACATGGAAAAGCCGACGTTGTTGTGATCGCGGCCCTTGTTTTTGTTCAGCAGCGGCGGGCGTCCGAATTCGCCGCCCCACAGCACGAGCGTGTCTTCGAGAAGACCGCGCTGCTTCAGATCGGCGAGCAGCGCGGCGACGGGCTGATCGGTTTCGAGCGCGTGCTGCGGATGATTTTTGATGATGTCACTGTGGTCGTCCCAGAAGCTGTGATTCACCTGCACAAATCGCACGCCCGCCTCGCTGAAGCGCCGCGCCATGAGGCACGCGCGGCCAAAGTGATCGGTCGGTTTGCCGTCGCCGATGCCGTAAAGTTCGAGCGTCTTCGGCGATTCCTTCGCGAAGCTCATCACCTCGGGCATCTCGCGCTGCATCTTGAATGCAAGCTCGGCGGATTGCGCGATGCCCTCGATGGCGTCGTTCGCCGGATCATGGCTCAGGTGCTCGGCGTTCAGCTTCGCGAGAAGGTCGAGCTGGTGGCGCTGCGCGGTCGCGTCGAGCGCGGCGTTTTGCATGAAGGGCATCCTGTAATCCTTCAGCGACTGCGGCGCTGCGCCGTTGCCGCTGCCGCCATTGCCGATCTGCGTGCCGCCGCACGCGGTGGGCAGGAAGCCGCTGCTGTGCTTCAGCGCGCCGCCGCCGGAAAAATCGGGACTGATCGTGATGAAGCCGGGCAAGTTTTGATTTTCCGTGCCGAGGCCATACGTGACCCACGAGCCGACGCTCGGGCGCGCAAAAAGAAAGCTGCCCGTGTTCATCTGCAGGATGGCCTGCGGATGCGCGTTGTGATCGGTGTGCATCGAATTGATCACGCACAGATCGTCCGCGTGCTGCGCGATGTGCGGAAGCAAATCGGAAACCATCATGCCGCTCTGCCCGCGCGGTTTGAATTCCCACGGGGACTGGAAAAGCACCGGGCCGTTCTCAGCGTTGCCGACCTTCGTGTTGTGCTTCTTCGTCAGCTCCGGCTTGAAGTCGAACGTGTCCACTTGCGACGGCCCGCCCTCCATGAAAAGGAAGATCACACGCTTTGCCCGAGGGCGGAAATGCGGCGCACGCGGCGCGAGCGGATTGCTCGGCGCGAGGTTCGCGGCGTGGAGTCCATTGAACGCAAGCCAGCCGAAACCGGCGGCGGCGCTGCGAAGCAATTCACGGCGGGTCAGGAATGATGGGTGCATGATGTCGTTAAACGCAGAGACGCAGAGACGCGGAGAAGCACAGGGGAAGTGAAGGGCACCGACGACAGACTTGTTTGTCTTCCTCCGCGCCTCTGCGTCTCTGCGTTAAAAAAAATGCAGCCATCATTCGAGGATTCGGAATTCGCCGGTCATCATCAGCGTCTGGCAGACGCGCGCCCATGCAGCGGGATCGTCGGGCGTGGCGGCGAGGGCTTCGTGCAAAATCATCGTCTCGCTCGCGGAGGGCAACCGCGTGAGACAGCGGCGCCACACTTTCACGATGCGCTCATCGAGTGTGCCCGGCTCGGCGATCACGCTCGCGGCAAGACCTTGCGCCTGCCTGAGCACGAAGTCGCTGTTCATCAAAAAGAGCGCCTGCGCCGGCACGATCGTCGCGCGGCGCTGGCCGGTGACGAGACTCGGATCGGCGGCGTCGAAGCACTGCATCGCCGGGTTTCCCTGCGCGCGCACGAGCGGCAGGTAGATGCTGCGGCGCGTCGGCTCGTCGAGAAGATCGCCATCGAGCAGACCCTTGCGGCCGAGCTCGCGACCCTGCGAAATGATGGGTGCCGCGAGTGTCGCAATCTGGCTGCCGATGAGCGGCGCGTGATCGAGCGTGCCGCCGAGTTCCAGCAGCGCATCGCGCAGCGGCTCGGCTTCGAGCGGCTTTCGGTTCATGCGCCAGAGCAGCTTGTTCGCGGGATCAAGCGATTGCGGATTGCGGATTCCGGATTGCGGATTGGCTGACGGCTCCGCCTTTGAATCCGCAATCCGCAATCCGCGATCCGCAATCGAAGAACTCATGCGATACGTCCGGCTCAGCACCAGTTCGCGAATGAGCGCCTTCACGTCCCAGCCTTCGCGCACAAAGCGGAACGCGAGCGCATCAAGCAACGCCGGGTGCGTGGGCCGCGCGCCCATGTCGCCGAAATCATCCGGCGTCTCGACGATTCCGCGACCGAAGAGATGCTGCCACACGCGGTTCACGATCACGCGGCCCGTGAGCGGATTCTCCGGCGCTGCGATCCAGTCGGCGAGTTCGCGGCGTCCGCTCTCGCCCGGCGGGATTTTTGCGAAGGCTACCGAGAGCGCGCTGAGTCCGCCCCGCGGCACTGAGTCCTGCGGCTTTTTCACGTCGCCCTTGAAATACAGCGGGCTGTCCGCGGGCTTCGGTTTTTCCTGCACCGCCATGCCGAGCGGCGGCGGCGCGGGCGCTTTCTCCTTCATCGTCTTGAGCCGCGATTTCCAATCCTCCACGCTCTTGTCGAGCGTCACGAGCGTCGTGAGTTTTTCCGCCACCGCGGGCGGCATCTCCGCGGGCTTCGCCTTCGTGGGTTCGATACCCGCCTTCACCAATTCATCGCGCATCGTGTTCCGCTTCTGCGCGGTCTCGGTGTATTCCTTCGTCATGTCCGCGAGCTGCTTTTCGTGGGCCTTCACCGCGAGCACGCGCTGCTTTCCATCGGAGCCGAGCGCCATGCCGTCTGCTTCCTCGTGGCGGTTGTTCGATTCCACGCCGGTGCAATTCGCGGTGCTGCGGAAAATCCCGGCAAGCGCGTAGTAGTCGCGCGTGGGGATCGGATCAAATTTGTGATCATGGCACCGCGCGCAGCTCACGGTGAGGCCGAGAAAGGCGCGCGTCGTCGCGTCAATCTGATCGTCCGCGATGTTCAGCTCGTATTGCACGAGGTCCTGCTCGCCGAGCGACTTCACGCCGACGGTGAGAAAGCCCGTGCCGAGCAAGTTCTCATCGCGCTCCTCGGGCTTCGCAGCGGGCATCAGATCGCCGGCGATCTGCTGGCGGATGAACTTGTCGAACGGCGTGTTCCTGTTGAACGCATCCACGACCCAGTTGCGATACCGCCACGCGAGGACGTACACCATGTTGCGCGAATTCCCGCTCGACTCCGCATAGCGCGCGATGTCCAGCCAGTGCCGCCCCCAGCGCGCACCGAAGTCCGCCGACGCGAGCAGCCGATCCGCCGCGTGCGCGATCGCCGTCTGCGGACTCACGCTCCATTCCTTTTCAAAAATCGCGATCTCAGCGAGCGACGGCGGCAGGCCGATGAGATCGAAGCTCAGCCGGCGCAGTATCGTCGGCGCATCGGCTTCCGCATTCGGGTGCAGTCCGTTTTTCTCCAGTTCCGCGAGGATGAAATGGTCGGCCTTCGCCAGCGGCCAGTCCGCCTTCTGCACCGCGGGCAGCGGCGGATTTTTCACCGGCTTCAGCGACCACAGCGGCGCATCCTCCGCGCACGCGACGCTCGCGAGCGCGAGCGCCGCGAAGGTGTGAAGGAGGCTTCCGGGAGGACGGGACATCATCGTGTGAAACGACCGGATTTTCCGTCCGACCTTGGGGCATTTCGTGGGAGAGCGACGCGAACAAATGGGAGCGGCGACGTCCAAGTCGCCGCGGTGAGTGCGGGCGCGAGGTGCAATTTCACGAACGCGCAGACAAGAAATGGGGCGACTTGGAAGTCGCCCCTCCCAGGTCACTTCGCGACCCACAGCCGCGCGAGGCCGGCGACCTTGAATCCGCCCGCCGCAGAGTCCACCGCGAGCACCACCTCGCACACTTTTCCACGCTGCTTCGTGGATGTAACTTTGCCCGCGACGCCTGCGCCGGTCGCCTTGCGATCCACTCCCGCGGGCGCGACGCGGATCGCCGAGCCCGCCTTGAGTCCCTTCGCGATTTCATCCGCTTCGCCGAAGATCGTGAGCTTGAGTTCCTGCGCGTTGATTTCATCCACGTAGCCCGGCGCGCCCTCGTCCTGCATCCGTTTTGCATGCACCGCCTTTTGCTCGCCCAGGAATTTCGCGAGGCTCTCGTCGTCGAGAAAAATCTCCCAGCACATCTGCGTCTTCCCTTTGCCGATCCCGTGCGTCTTCGTCCGCAACTTGTCGCCGACCTTGATGTCGGAAAATTTCGCGGGCACGCCTTTCAGCCAGTAGCGCGTCTCTTTGTCCGTCTCGATGAGGATGTCCTTCTCTCGCACGTAGCTCTTGTCGCCATTCGCCTGCGTGACGGTGAGCACGCCCTTCGCGGCATCCATGCTGTCCACATGGAAATACTCCTTGTGGCCATTCATCATGTTCATCTGATCCTGGATGTAGGTGAGCCACACCCACTCGCCCTTGTCGTTCTCGTGCATGCGGAAAATCGCGCGCTCGCCGATGCGGAAATCCTGCAAGTCGCCGTTCGCCGCGTGGTGCAGCAACTCGGCATACGGCATCACGATGAACGGCATCACCTCATCCGTGCCCTCCTTGCGGAACTTCCCCGTGCGCGTGGCGAGATCGACGCTGATCAGCTCGCCCCAGATCCGCCGCATCGCATCGGTCGGCACGATGACCTTGCCGGGGATGATCTTGAGCACCGGCTTCGCGGGAGCAGGCACGGGCGCGTCGGCGGCTGTGGAAATGAGAGGCGCAGTGAGCAGCAGGGCGGTGAGGGTGATGCACGGGAGTGATTTCAGTTTCATAAAAGGCGGGGTCCGTGAGTCGTGATACAGGGTAGGGCGGGTTTGTAACCCGCCGTTCCGGGTATCTTACCCGGAACTTCAGGCGTCGCAGGAGGTGGATCTGAAACGCACGCCCGTCTTTGTCCGGGCGTGCCGGGTTGAAAACCCGGCACGGCGGGTTGGAAACCCGCCCCACCCAAAAACATCCTCGCACCGATCCACGTCGGCGTTGTTTCGCGATTCATTTGTGCTCGGGTTCGATGACTCCTCGAATCAAATCTTCCGCGCATGGCGCTACGGATTCGCGCGCTCGGCCACGAACAGGCGCGTGAACTCGCCGTCGCTCACGTTAAAATAAATGCGCTTCCCGTCGGCGCTGAACACCGGATGCGGGTGCGACACGCGCCAGGATTTTGCGCCGTGCGAGTTGTCGAATTTGTGGAGCACGATCTGCCCCGTGCCCTTCGTGTCCGCGAGCACCACGCCCCATTCGTTCCGCGCGCCCCCGAAGCTCGTCATGATCGTGTCCGTGACGACGAGCCTGCCGTCGGGACTCACGGACGGGTGATCGCCGCTCACATCGCGCATCTTTGCCTCGGTCGCAGGCGTACTCTCGGCTGTCGGTTTGGTTGCGACGGCAGCCTTGCCCTTCGTGATCGCCTTGCCCTCGGCCGGCGCACTGTCAGAGGCAGTTCCTTTTCCCGTTGCGGACACCTTGCCTTCGGCGGCGGCCTTGGCGCGTTCCGCCTTCGTCGTGGCGATGGGCGCATCGGCGCCGGAAGTCTTCGCGCTTTTTCCTCCGCCATCCGCGCCCTTCGCTCGCTCGGCTTTGGTCGGTATTCCGACATTCTGCACGGAGCTGCCGTCGTTGCTGTCGAAGACTGTGTAGTGCATCTCCGTGATGTGCCGCGAATCCGGCTGCCACGACGGGTGGCCCCACTTCGCATTCATGTAGAGGAATTTTTTCTCCGCGAGGCTGTAGCAGATCAGCCCTTCGCGCGCGCTCGCACTTTTGCTCCGAGGATCGTCGCCGGTCTTCAGCGCCATTTTGAAAAAGACGCGCTTCAGATCAGGGCTGAGGATCGGGAAAAAGATGGACGGCTTTTGCTCGCCGAACGCCTTCGCGAACCACTCGGGATACGCGTGCTTCAGCGCGTCCACGGTCACGGGCGTCGTCTTCTCGCCGGTCGCGACATTGATCAGATCCATGTCGCGATGCTCGCCGGGATTCCAGTGCGGGCTGTAGAGCGGGACGAAGTCCGCGTTCGGCTGGCCCCAGCCGGCGAGCTGATTTTTTGCAAGGACGCGCTCCTTCATCGTGTCGAGATCCACGCACCACGTGAACCAGTCGCCGCCGCGCTCGCCGTGGAAGACTACGCGCTTGCCGCCCGAGACCCACTGCTGGCACGCGACGCGGTGCGCGTCCTCGGCGTTGATGTTCGTCGCGAGCACCTTCTCCTCGCCGCTCGCGCGGTCGCGGATGACGACTTCGCCGTGATGCCCGTCCAGCGCGGTGGACGAATAGAACAGCACGAATTTCCCATCGGGACTTTCCGGGCAGGTGTTGAAATACGAGTGCATCGTGTGCCGCCCCTCCTTCGGCGCGGCGGGGCTGATCTTCACACCGCTGCGCCACGGTGCGAGCGGATCGTCCTTCGTGTCGGCGGCGGAAACTGACGGCAGCACCGCGAGCAGCGCGGCAGCGACGAGGGGAAATGCGGATGGCTTCATGTGTGGACGGAGTATTCCCGCAGAGACACGGATCGAAGGACTATTTCGCGTGCTGACGACGAGCCACGGCGTGTGCCGCGCATCTCCCGGGTGGAGCACGCGACTCGCGTGCCGTCTGCGGCGACTCGCCGCAGACACTCGCAGGATCTGGGTTTGCAGTTTGATCTTCGGACCACACAGAGCGTTCCCAATCTGCGCACGCAGCCTGCATTTGGGCACCGTCCGGTGTTTTCGGCGGGTCGCCGGAAACAGCACGCGAGTCGCGCGCTCCACCCGAAAGGCGGCTTCGCCGTTCACGATTCCCGTGCTTCCAAATTCCCCATGCACCGTGTGAGCGCCGCTTTCTTTTGGCGTTAGAAGTTAAACGTTAAATGTTAGGTGTTGAGCGCCGCAGGCACCGTGCATCGGCAGAGCGAACTCAGTACGCCGGTGAATTCGCTGCGCGGGGCTTCAACGCCTAACATCGAACTTCTAACTTCTAACTTCTAACCGGCGCGCTTTCCGATTGTCTCACGCCATGATCGTACGACCGCTCGCCTTTCTCCTCGCACTGCTCGGCATCGCCACCGCCGCGGATTTCCCGCAGCCCTTCAACACCGAGAAGGACATGAGCATCCCGCTCATGCCCGCCGAGGAGGCCGCGAAAAAATTTCAGGTGCCGCCGGGATTCAAGGTGAGCGTCTTTGCGTCGGAGCCGGATGTGCAAAATCCCATCGCGATGTCTTGGGATGCGCGCGGACGGCTCTGGGTCGCGGAGAACTACACGTATGCCGAGCGGCCCACACGTTTCGAGATGGGGCTGCGTGATCGCATCGTGATCTTCGACGGCACGAACACCGGGCATTTTACGAAGCGCACGGTTTTCACCGACGACGTGCAGATGCTCACGAGCCTCGAAGTCGGCCACGGCGGCGTGTGGCTGATGTGCCCGCCGCAACTGCTCTTCATCCCCGACCGCAACGGCGACGACAAACCCGACGGCCCCGCGGAGGTGATGCTCGACGGCTTCACGCCGCCGCAGGACAACTACCACAACTTCGCGAACGGCCTGCGCTTCGGCCCCGACGGCTGGCTCTACGGACGCTGCGGCGCATCGGCTCCCGGCGATGTCGGCAAGCCCGGAACTCCCGCGGCGGAGCGCATCCCGCTGCGCGGAACGATGTGGCGCTTTCACCCGAAGACGCACGTCTTCGAGGCGCTGAGCAGCGGCACGACGAACCCGTGGGGGCACGACTGGAACGAGATGGGCGAGCTGTTTTTCATCAACACGGTGAACGGGCACCTGTGGCATGGCATCACCGGCGCGCACTACGTCCGCCCGCACACGATCGATCCGAATCCGCATGTGTATCAGAGCATTGATCAGCACGCGGACCACTGGCACTTCGACACCGCGCAGGACTGGACCAAGTCGCGCGGCGGCGCGGCGAATGCGCTCGGCGGCGGCCACGCGCACATCGGCGCGATGTTCTACCTCGGCGACAACTGGCCGGCAGAATATCGCGATCATCTTTTCACCTGGAACATGCACGGGCGGCGCGCGAATCAGGAAATCATCGAGCGCAGCGGCAGCGGCTACGTCGGCAAACACGGCACGGACATCCTGCTCGCAGAGGACAAATGGTTCCGCGGAATGGAACTCGGCTACGGCCCGGACGGCGGCGTCTTCGCGCTCGACTGGAGCGACACCGGCGAATGCCACGACAGCACGGGCGTCCACCGCACGAGCGGACGCATTTTCAAAATCACCTACGAGGGAAAACCGAACGATGGCGGAAAGGCGAACGACAATGGTAGCCGCCGTCGTGAGACGGCGGGCACTCCCGGTGCCGGTGAACGAAAACCCGACGCCGCTCAGAATTCCGGGCACCTTGAAAAGATCAGCCCGCCGTCTCACGACGGCGGCTACGGGAAAGGCGAGCCATTCGACCTCACGAAGATGAGCGACGCTGAACTTGTGAAGCTGCACACGCACGCAAATGAGTGGTGGTCGCGGCAGGCGCGGCTGGAACTCGCTGCGCGCGCATGGTCGGAACGCCAATTCGGCGGGGCGGAGGAGCAACTGCTCGCGATGTTCCGGCAGGATGGCAACGTGGCGCTCCATCTCCGTGCGCTATGGACTCTTCGTGCCTGCGGTGCCGCGAGCGATCTATTCCTATCGAAGGAATTCCAGAACACGAACGAACGTGTGCGCGCATGGGCTGTGCGCTTGCTTTTTGACTTCCAACCACTTGACACATGCATGAGCACGCGGCCCGCGAATGCAGGCGAGGATCATGGCGCTTCGCGGCAGTTGCTCGACGAGTTATCCGCCCTCGCGAAGTCCGATTCCTCGCCGCTTGTCCGTCTTGCGCTTGCATCAGTGCTTCAGCGTCTGCCGGCGTGGCAGCGGCCCGCGATTGCGTCGGCCCTCGCAGCACATGCAGAGGATGCGAACGATCACAATCTCCCGCAGATGATCTGGTATGGCCTGATTCCCGTCGCGGATTCTGATCCTGCGACGCTCGCGAAAATCGGAACGGAGTGCGAATTGCCGACGACGCGACGCTTCATAGCGCGGCGGCTTGTCGAGGACATCGAGAAGAATCCCGCGCCGGTGAACGCGCTACTCACTGCGACGCAGACGAAGGGCGCGGCATTTCAGTCCGACATCCTCGCCGGACTTTCCGAAGGCATGAGCGGGTGGCGAAAGGCGACGAAGCCGGCGGCTTGGGATGCGCTCGCGGCTTCGGTCGCGAAGTCCGACGACGAGGCGCTGCGCGGTCGCGTGCGCGAACTCAGCGTGCTCTTCGGCGACGGACGTGCGCTCGACGAGGTGAAGAAGATCGCGCTCGACGGGAAGGCGGACATCAGCGCGCGCAAGGCGGCGCTGCAGTCGCTCATCGAGGCGAATCCGCCGGACCTTCGCAGCGTGTGCGAGAAGCTGCTCGGCACGCGCTTTCTCAATGCGGTCGCGGTGCGCGGGCTTTCGCGGTTCGACGATCCGGCGATCGGCGAGCAACTCGCGAAGAGCTACCGCAATTTCCACGGCACCGAGCGCGGCGCGGTGATCGAGACGCTCGTGTCGCGCGCCGCATTTGCGAAGGCGCTGCTCGCGGAAGTCGCCGCGGGGAAAATTCCGCGCGCGGATGTGACGCCATTTCACGCGCGGCAGATCCGCGCGTTCAACGATCCCGCGCTCACGAAACTGCTCGGCGAGGCGTGGGGCGAATTGCGCGAGCCGGCGGCGGACAAGCAGGCGCTCATCGCGAAGCTCAAAGCGCGACTCACGCCGGACGTTTTGAACAAGGCCGATCTGCCTGCGGGGCGCGCGGTCTTTTCCACCGTGTGCGCGACGTGCCACCGGCTCTACGGACAGGGCGCGGACCTCGGCCCGGACCTCACTGGCGCGGGGCGCGACAATCTCGACTACCTGCTCGAAAACATCGCCGACCCGAGCGCGGTGGTGAATGCGGATTTCCGCATGACGATCGTGGAGATGAAGGACGGGCGGCTGCTCGCAGGCGTCGTGCCGGCGCAGACGGCGAAGACCGTGACGATCCGCGCGCTCACGGGCAGCACGACGGTCGAACGCGCGGAGATCAAGAAGTTGGAGCAGTCGGCGGCCTCGATGATGCCCGAGGGTCTGTTCGAAGCGCTCAGCGAGACGCAGGTGCGCGACCTCATCGGCTACCTCATGCACAGGACGCAGGTGCCGCTGCCGGCTTCGGCGAAGTAGCGGGGAGCGCAGCGCGCCAAAGTAGTCCTGAGCTTTAGCTCGTGACGTTCTGTGATGGCCGGATGATCTCAAGATCGCCGCGCAGTTTCGTTCCTTGCTGATCCGGTTTGCTGCCAAGCTGCCCTGCGGTTCGACAGGATTGGCAGGATTTGCGGGATTGCGCCTGCGAAAATCCTGCAATCCCATGAATCCTGAGAATCCTGTCTGCACTCCGACGAGCTTGGCAGCAAACTGGACACGCACGGTTCCGTTCCATCAGCACGCCGTACGCGCTGAAGCGCAGGACTACTTTGCGCGCGACTTGCGATCTTTCAAATCGCGACGGCGCTGCTCACGATGCGGGCATGCTTCGCTTTTTCATCGCACTCATCCTCATCACATCGGTCGCGCTGGCGGAGCGTCCGGCGACATGGGCGCAGCCGGTGCAAGGCACGTCGGTGAAAAATCTGAACCGCGTGACACCGCAGCTTTACCGCTCCGCGCAGCCGGATGCGGCGGGGATGCGCGAGATCGAAAAGCTCGGGGTGCGGACGGTGATCGATCTGCGCGATCTAAATGACGACAAGGACGAGGCGCGCGGGACGAAGCTGGCGCTGCGCAGAGTCAAGATGGACACGTGGCACATCGAGGATGAGGACATCGTGCGCGTGCTCGCGATGCTGCGACGGAAGAAGGACGGGCCATTCCTCGTGCATTGCCATCACGGCTCGGATCGCACGGGGGTGGTGTGCGCGATGGTCCGGATCGTCGAGCAGGGCTGGAGCCGGAAGGATGCGATTCGCGAACTGAAGGACGGCGGGTTCGGCTTTCACAAGGCTTGGGCGAACATCCCGCGCTATCTCGCGAAGGTGGATGTGGAGAAGATCAGGCGGGGTGTGGAGGCGCTGACAAAATGACGAATGACGATACGGACGGGGCTGCCGAAAAAAAGAACTGATGCGCGCTGCTTCAGGGAGTAGTTCCCGATGACTGCAATGATGAACTCCCCATTCCAAGACCGCGCCGCATTTCTTACGCGGCGGCAATTTTTCGCGAAGGGCGCGCTCGGCATCGGCGGGGCGGCGCTCGCTTCGCTGATGAAGTCGGACGGGTTCGCGGCGTCCTCAACTTCCAATGGCGCGGGCGGATTGCCGGGGCTGCCGCATTTTGCGCCGAAGGCGAAGCGCGTGATCTATCTGCTCCACAATGGCGGGCCGCCGCATGTGGACATGTTCGACTACAAGCCGGAGCTGGAGAAATGGCGCGGCAAGGAAATCCCCGAGAGCGTCCACAAGAACCAGCGGCTTTCCACGATGACGGAGAAGGCGAAGAAGCTCGTGCTGCCGCCGTTCACCGGCTTCAAGCAGCACGGAAAGAGCGGCGCGTGGGTGTGCGATTTCCTCCCGCACACGGCGGGCATCGTGGACGATGTGTGCTTCATCAAGTCCATGCACACGGGCGCGGTGAACCACGCGCCGGCGATCACTTTTTTCCTCACCGGCTCGGAGATGCCGGGCCGCCCGAGCATGGGCGCGTGGGCGACCTACGGCCTCGGTACCGAGGGGAGCGAT
>JBBRYC010000092.1:0-22761 GCA_038238025.1 Chthoniobacterales bacterium | reverse complement strand
GCCCAGGCCCAGCCGAATCGTCCGCGCTCCCACGCCCAGACTGCGGCGACGCTGGCGAGCACCATCAGCGAATCGAAATGCGCCTCGCCCGCGAAGCTGAGCACGGGCACGGGATTCACGGCGTAGAGCGCGAGCCAGCGAAAGCGCGACGGTCCGCCGAGTGCGGCGAGGAATGGCAGGACCGCGAGTTCGGCGAGTGTGAATGCGAGCTTGTGCATCCACGGCGAATTACCGAGTGCGGTGAACACCAACTCCGCGAGCGGGGGATAGACCGTGAGCTTGTCCTTGTGGTTCATCGCGTCCCATTCCGCGTCGTGAAACGCGGCGAACTGCGGCGCGTCCGCGGGTGCCGCATACGGGCTCAGTCCGAGTCGCACGAGCCGCCCTTCCCAGATGTAGCGATTCACGTCGTCGGAAACTGGCAGCGGCCACACGAGCGCGCGCGCGGTGATCGCGAGGCCGAGCAGGAGTGCCCATTGCCCGCGCAGAGTCCATGTGCGCGGCCATCGCCACCATGCGAGAAGGCCGGTCGCGAAGAGCGCGGTCGTGAGCACGCAGCGCCCGCCGAATGTCGTCCAGAGCGTGTCAGTCCACATGGCGCTGATCGCGGAGATCGCTGATGCCGAGGTAGAGCAGCCCGCAGACGTACACGAGGAGGAACGGCCCGAGAAACCATCCGCCGCGCGCGATGAAGAGAAACAGCGCGACGAGCGCGTAGATGCCGAGCGCGACTTCGAGCACGGGCATCCAGCTTCGGGAACTTCGGGGCGTGCGCGTGGAGTTCGGAAGCATGCCCGCTTTCGGCGTCCGCAAAAATCCGCTGCGCACACCGATGAGCGCCTCGATCACGGCGCGTCCATTGGAAAGGGCGAGACCGCCGCCGAGCAGAATGATCGCGGGCACCGAGCGCAGTCGTCCGCGTGAGGAGCGTGGCATCGAGAGCATGGCCGTGAGATAAATCGCCAGCGGAGCGGCCAGGAGAAATCCGCCGACGACGCAGAACAGCGTGAACCACGGCTCGGCCGGCGCCGCGCGGCACCAGATGAGAATGGGCAGCGCCAGCAGGCAGTGGATGAGCAGCAGCAGATGCACGAGGAAGTGCGTGAGATGCATGCAGCCGAGGATTTTTTTCAGCGGATTCACCTTCGCGGCGAGCACTGCGGGCAGGAGCTTGCGCGCGGTCTGGATCGATCCTTTGGCCCAGCGAAACTGCTGCCTGCGGTACGCGCCGACGGTCGCGGGGATTTCGCCGGGCACGGCGATTTCCGGCAGGTAAAATGGCGACCATCCAGCGAGTTGCGCGCGGAAGCTGAGGTCGAGATCTTCGGTCAGCGTGTCGTCCTGCCAGCCGCCCGCATCCGCGATGGCCTGCCGTCGCCAGATGCCGGCGCTGCCGTTGAAATTCATGAAGAGCCCGCTCGCGGCACGCGCCGTTTGTTCGATGATGAAATGGGCATCAATGCCGGTGGCCTGCGCCTCGGTGAGCAGTGACTGGCGCGGATTCAGATGCGTCCAGCGCGTCTGCAGGAAACCGATTTCCGGACGCAACGCGAAGACCGGCACCGTGCGCCGGAGGAAGTCTGGCGCGGGGAGAAAGTCGGCGTCGAAGATGGCGAAGAATTCGCCGGTGGCCGTGGTCATTCCTTCGCGGAGCGCGCCGGCCTTGTAGCCCGTGCGCGTTTCGCGGCGAATCACGCGGATGTCGTGGCCCGCTGCGCGCAGTTCGGCGGTGACGGAATCCACGATGGCGCACGTTTCATCCGTCGAATCATCGAGCACCTGAATCTCGTGCCGGTCGCGTGGATAATCGCTCGCCGCCACCGCGCGCAGGAGGCGCTCGGCGACGTTCTGTTCGTTGAAAAGCGGAAGCTGCGTGGTGACGCGCGGCAGCGCTGAGTCAGGAGTCGCCGCGGCGCGTGCGAGCAGCGCTGCATTCGTCGCGCGGTGTGCGCGATGCCGGAGCGCAAACAGCAGCAGATGCACATACGCCTGCACGCCGTAGGCGAGCAGACCGGCGGTCGTCACAAAATATGCGACGTAGAGAATGGTGCTGATGGACATCAAAGCGAATTCAGGACGCTAAACCAAAAAGCGGCGATGGGAATAGAACGCAGGGCGCGCGAGGAGGAATTCGCGCAGCGCGCCAGCAAAGTAGTTTGGGCTTCAGCCCAAAAACCAGGAGGGGACTTTGGGCTGAAGCCCAAGCTACTTTGGTTGCGGCCCGCGCGCTCCGCGGAAGCGGCAGCGCCAGCCGGCGCGCACGATCGCGAGGCCGATGGAAACGGAATGTCGGAGCGAGACGCCGGTGACTTTCTGTTCGCCGGCGATGCGCGGACGTTCGGTCACGCTGACCTGTGCGATTTTCGCCCCGACGCGTGCGGCGAAAATTTGCGGTTCGATGGTGCATCCCCATGTCGTCTCGCGGGGGGCCATCGTTTCGAAAAGCTCCCGCGCGATCAGCCGGTATGGGCCGAGGTCGGAATACCAGCGCCCGCAGAGCAGGCCGGCCCATGCGCCGAGCAGCACGTTGGAAAATGCGCGGACGATCCCGAGCGTCTTCCAGTTTTGCGCAATGGCCGTGCGCTGACCGAGCACGAGTTTCGCGCCGTCGCGCCAGGGTGCGAGCAGTCGCGGCAATTCCGCCGGATCGTGCGCTCCGTCGGCTGCCATGAAAATGTAAGCTGCGGGCTGCAGGCCGGCGGCGCGGACGGCGGCGACCCCGGCGAGGCAGCCGTGGCCGTAGCCGCGAGTTTTCGTCTCGCCGATCAGCACGCCATGCTTTTCCGCAACAGCGCGGGAGCGGTCTGTGCAGTCATTCAATCCGACGGCGATCACGGCGTGGTGTTGTGCAGCGTGCGGGATCAGTTCGCTGAGCACCGGAGCGAGCGCGGCTTCCTCGTCGCGCGCGGGCAGGATGATCGCGATGTCCGGACCAGCGGTCACGCCTTGGCCTTCTCGCGCATCTGCACCGGCGAGGCGGCGAGCCGGTCGAGCGCGGGCACACCTGCGCCATCGAGATGGCCGAAGCTGAGCACGCCGGTCGGGCACTGCTGCACGCAGGCGGAGCAGCGCACGCATTCGGGGTCTTCCATGGGGATGCCTTTGTTGGCGACGTTCATGATGTCGATGCCCTGATGGCAAACGGACGTGCAGACATTGCACGAGATGCATTTCTTTTTCTCGGCAAAAATGCGGAATCGCGAGAAGCGCGCGTAGATATTCATGAGCGCCGCGAGCGGGCACGCGAAGCGGCACCAGACGCGGCCCGAAAGATGAAAGTACAGGCCGACGCCGATGACGCCCGACCAGAGCAAGTCCACGAAATATTCGTAGTTCAGCAGCGGCAGACCGGAGCCGAGCGGCGCGCCTTTTTCCAGAAAATGAAAGACGGTGCCGGCGGGCGACGCGGGGAAGATCCAACTGATGATCCGCAGCACCATGAGCACCACGGCGAAGGCGAGAAATGCCTGGCCAATCATGTTCCAACGCGTCGCCTTCGGGCCGTGCGGCATCTTGTGGCGGTGCGTGTCGCCGAGCGTCTCCGCGAGCGCGCCGCACGAGCAGATCCAGCCGCAATACGCGCCTTTCCCGAAGCGCCAGACGAGCAGGGGAATGAGCACGAACGTCTGAATGCTGCCGACGATGAGCCAGCCGAACATCGGCTTGTTCGTGAACCAATTTGCGATGAGCAGCGGCCACGCGAGGATGAAGCCGATGACGCGCCAGTACGAACGCTCCGCGCCGAAGACGGCGGCGGCAGCGCGATCCGCCTCGGGGAGCTTCGCGAGTTTCCAATCCGCGACCTCGAAGAACTGATCGGCGAATCCCCGCAGCGGCGCGCCCTCGGAGAAGAAGCCGTTGTGACCCATCCACGGCAGCACGATTTCCGGCAGGAGAAATAGCGGGATGATCGCGATGAGCGCGAGCGAGAGCGTCTGCAGTTTCACGTAGGGCGTCCGGCGACGTTTCACGCGGCGGATGCCGAAAATGGCGATGACGATCACGTAGGCGAACGAATACCAGAAGCTGCGATACGAGGCGGCTTCGCGAAGTGTGTAGAGGAAGCTCGTGGTGTCCGTGGCCGCGGAGGGCTTCAGCACGGTGGTGTTCACATCGAGCGGCGTGCCGGCGAAAAATTCCTTTTTCCAATGATAGAGCCATAGGAAGAAAAGGAGCGTGAACACGAGGGTGATCCACCACTTGCGATTCCGGTCGCCGCTGATCGCGAGTCCGCTGCGGCGGAAAAATTCCAGCGGTGCCTCGCGTCCGATCATCGCGAGGACGAAGTCATTCGCCAGCGACTCCTCCGGCCCGTCCTTACCGGACCGCAGCACGGCGTTTCCGGATTCGATGCGCACCGGCGAGGTGTTGAGCGCGAGCCGCAGCGAGCCGGCGGATTTTCCACCGCTCGCGTCTGGATCGCCCGCGAGCGTCTTGAGTTTCTCGATGTTCTCGGGCTTGGGCCGCGTGAGTTCCTCACCGCGATGAGCGAGCGTCACCCGCGCGCCGCTGGCGACCAGCGCGATGGCGGCCTCCGCCGCGCTGTCGCCTCCGCCGACGATGAGCACGTCCTTGCCCGCAAAATCCTTCGGGTCGTGCAAGCGGTTGATCACTTTGTCGAGTTCCTCGCCGGGCACGCCCATGCGGCGGAAATTCCCGCTGCGACCGATCGCCACGATCACACGGAGCGCGCGCGTCTCGGTCTTCGCGTCATCGCCGTGCTGCAGCACGAAGACACCGTCGCGCCGCTCGACCTTTTCGATCCGCGCCATCACGGGCTCGACGCCCGCCTCGCGCCGCTGGCGCTCCATGTCCTCGAAGAGCGCTTCCTTCACATCGCTGCTCGGCGGATACTGGATGCCGCCGGCGGGAACCATTTCCGTCGGATAAGTGAAGATCGGTTTCGCCTTTGGAAAATTCGCGATCGTCGAAAAGACCTGGGTCGCCTCGAAAAGCCGGTAGCGCAGCCCCGCCTTCGCCGCCTCCATCGCTGCGGAAACTCCCGAGACGCCCGCGCCGAGGATCGCGATGTCGAACACTTCCGCATCCTGCCCGCGCTGCTTCACAAATTCCGGCTCCGCCAAAATCGCGCGCACCGCGAGCGTGCCCGTCTCCGAACTGAACTTCAGCAGCGGCACCCCCGACAGATCGCCGACGATGCGCACGCCCGGCACATTCGTGGCCCCGGCTTCGCCGACCACCGGCAGTTTCTCGATCGAGCCCGCCGGCCATTTGCCGTGCAGCCAGTGAAAGTATCGTGCGACAGCGTTCATTTTGTGGACGGATTTCTATCCGACATTTTGCGGTTCGTGAAGCGGCTTCCGCGAAGACCTGCAGTCGCCGAAGCCCTCATCGCAAATTCGGCACGCCCGTGCGCAGCGGCTTTCGGGCGACCTGGCGCCGCGTGAAAATCGTCTTCGAAGCAAGCTGCGCCCGGTCGGAAACTGTGCGGCAAAGCGAAACGCATGCCCGAACTTGCAGCGGTGAATATCGCCGCATGGCAGGCGCGAAAGCGGCGTGCAGGCACGTTGGGCATGAAGGATTGGAGGTAAGGAGAACGATGGTCTTCGTGCATGCGGTCGGTCGGGTTTGATCATTCGTCGCGATGCGCGCCGAATCCTTACATCACCGACAAAATCTGCCTCGCTCCCGCGGGACGGTTCCACGAGAATGGTTTGGATTCTGAGAAGCTGTCCGCGGGCGTTGCTCGACTGGCTGTAAGGAATCCGCGTGTCATCCGACTCATCATCAACTCAACGAACTCCGACCCATGACCAAGCGCACCTTCCTCACCGCAATCCTCGGCACCGCTGGCATCCTCGCGGCGGCCGATCAATTCCGCCGCCACACCCGTCCCATGCACAAGACCACCGATACAAATCCTGTCACCGTCCGCCTCCTGGATGCGACGGGCACACTCACCGCGCCCATCGTCGTCCCGAAGGTCGTGAAACCCGAGCAAGCCTGGCGCCTGCAGCTCACGCGCGAGCAATTCGACATCACGCGCACCGAGGGCACCGAGCGCGCGTTCTGCGGCGTCTTCCACGACAACCACAAGCTCGGCCTCTACACGTGCATCGGCTGCGGCCTGCCGCTCTTCCGCTCGGATGCGAAGTTCGATTCGGGAACCGGCTGGCCGAGTTTTTTCCAGCCCGTCGCGGCTGAAAACATCGGCAGCACGAAGGACACCGCGTTCGGCATGGAGCGCACGGAAGTCCACTGCGTGCGCTGCGAATCGCACCTCGGCCACGTCTTCGACGACGGCCCCGCGCCCACGAGCCTGCGCTACTGCATCAATTCCGCCGCGCTTCTTTTCCGCGAGGACGGCGTGAAGCCCGCGCGGGAAAAAGTGACCCTCGGTGCAGGCTGTTTCTGGGGCGTCGAGTCCACGTTTGCCGCGGTGAAAGGTGTCACTGCCACGCGCGTCGGATATTCCGGCGGCACGACGAAGAACCCGAGCTACGAGGATGTGTGCTCGCATGGCACCGGCCACGCTGAGGTCGTCGAGGTGGAATACGATCCCGCGCAGGTCAGCTTCGATCATCTGCTTTCCGTCTTCTGGAAAAGCCACAACCCCACCACGAAAAACCGCCAGGGGCCGGATGTCGGAAGCCAGTACCGCTCGGCGATTTTTTTCACCTCGCCCGCGCAGGAAGCCGCAGCGCGCGCTTCTGCTGCAAAGCTCGATGCGAGCGGCACACTCCGCGGCCCGCTCACGACGGAAATCCAGCTCGCCGCGCCCTTCTACGCAGCAGAGGAATACCACCAGAAATATCACGCGAAGCACGGCGGGTTCTGCCCGACTCCGTGATTCCGCCACCGGCATCACCGCATGAAGACATCCGCCATCCTGACCGCGCTCGCATTCAGCGCCGCGTCGCTGCTCGCGGAGCCCGCCACCTTTGAAAGTGACGAGACTCCCGCGACGCTCATCGAGCTTTTCACCTCCGAGGGCTGCAGCAGTTGTCCGCCGGCCGATGCGTGGGTGAGCACGCTGAAGACCAGCCCCGACCTGTGGAAAAAATTCGTGCCCGTCGTCTTCCATGTGGACTACTGGGATCGGCTCGGCTGGCCGGATCGCTTCGCGAGCGCCGCGAACACCGCGCGCCAGCGCCGCTACGCCGCCACGTGGAATAGCAACTCCATCTACACGCCCGGCTTCGTCGCGAACGGCCGCGAGTGGCGGGGCGGGGGACAGCGTGCCGGCCTGCCGGTCGCTTCTTCCGCGAAGGTCGGCAGGCTCACGATCACGCTGCGCGAAAAGGACGCCGACGTTTCCTTCGCGCCCGGCGTCGGCATCACCGGCCCTTTTGTCGTGGAGGTCGCGCTCCTCGGTGGCGATCTGGAGTCCGACGTGAAGCGCGGCGAGAACAGCGGGCGCAAGCTGCGGCACGATTTTACCGTACTGCACCTCGCCAGCGCGCCGCTGCATTCTGCGGATGGCCGCCTCGTCGCCACCGTCCCACTCGCCGCGAAGACCGCCGATCGTCCCGCGGCCATTGCGGCCTGGATCACGAAAGGCGAGGCGCAGCCGCCGCTTCAGGCGACCGGCGGCTGGCTGAAGGCGCGGTGAAACGATGGACACAGTTCTGCTGTCGCAAATACGCGGAAGCGAGGCGGCGTGCTGATTAGGCATTAGAAGTTAGGAGTTAGGAGTTAGATGTTAAGAGTTGAATGTCCGAATGGGAGATTCAATGCAGTCATAGCTCCTGCTCGCCCGCTGAAGATGCCTGCGGCAGGCTCAACGTCTAACATCAAACGTCTAACTCCTAACTCCTAATCAGGACATCACTCGCCGCGCCGCCTCCATTCCGCATGACGGTGAAAATCGCGTGAGACTTTCAAAGCCATGACCGACCCCGATCCCCTCCAGCTCCGCCGCATCAAGATCGCGCGGCAGATCAACGGCCTGCTGAACCACTACGTCGGCGTGCTCGATGCGAAGGCGTCCGCCTTCCTCGCGGGCAACGTCGCCGCGGGAGGTTTCCTGCTGCGCGAGATGCCCGATGCGCTGTGCTGGCGCGTGCTCTTCTTCACCGCGCTCGGCGGATACGCGGCCTCCGTGCTCATGGCCGGCGCGACCATTTTCCCGCGCCTGCCGAGGACGGGCGACAGCGTGCTTTTCTGGGGCGACATCGCCGCGACCGGCAGCGTGAATGCCTACACGGAGCGCTTCGACGCCGTGCTCGATTCCGGCCAACTCGACGAGCAATACCTCGCGCAAAATTTCCTCACCTCCCGCCTGCTGCGCCGGAAAAACCGCTGCCTGCGCGCGTGCATCGCACTTTTTTTCGCCGCGCTCTTCGCGTCCTTCGCAGTCTTCCTCGCGGCGGCGAAGTAGCACCGCCATCGCATGTGCGATGGCTCGCGTTTTGAAAAAAGCTACCGCTGCTGCTTGCGCGGAGTTTGCCCGGGCTTCGATACGGCGACTCCGTTGTGGTTCAGCACCGTCGTCGTGAGGATGAAGACCTCGATCTGATTCGGGCGGTCGAGCAGCTTTTGAAACGCCAGCAGCACCGACTGCCCGCTGGTGACATTGATGTTGGTGTTCACCTTGATGTTCTGAAAATCAGGCTGCTTGACGGTGACCCGTTCGGTGCGGCCATGGTCGAGTGTGACCTTGTGCCAGCCCATGAAAGTGACGTGGCTGGGCACGACTCGCATTTCCACGGTGACTCCGTCGGGTGCAACCACCGCTTCCACCTCGAAGGTCACGCCAATGTCCCGCTTCTCAAATGCAGATGGCAGTCCGCCCACCACGCGCACTTCCAGCGGCTCCTTTGCTTTCCCTGACTCCTTCTCCTCGGCGGTCGGAACCGTCGGTTCGGGAACGGCGACAGCGCCAATCTCGGATGTTGGCACGTGCAAATCCGGTGCTGCGAATTGGGTAGCGTAGCGGAGTTCGTGGACATTTTCTGTCATGGCAATCTGCCCGGACTTGGTGGTCAGGATCGGCCAGTCCACGAGTTCCGCCTGCTTCTTGCCGATCATTGCGAGGATGCTTTCCTGCGCCGCGCCGCATCGTGCCGGGTCGCGGAGAAGCGGCCGCAATTCCAGCGCCTTCGCTTCCGGGAGTCGCACGACGAGCAGTTCCAGGCGGACTTGGCGCGAAGTGTCCTCCTCCTGCGCATTCGAGTTCTGTGCCAATGGGCAGGTGAGGGCGGCGATGAGAGCGGCTGCGATCTTGATCATGGTTTTGCGTCTGGGTTGAAGCGTTCTGTGATTGTGCGGATCAGCGCGATTTCCACCCGGCCATCCGGTGCCGGGAGTTTTTGGAAATGGAGCAGCGTGCGCTGCCGATTCGCCAGTGAAAGGGTGATGTTGGATTTCCGAAGGGTGAAGTCCGGCTGGTAGCCGTAGCTGTGTGCGGTCCGCGAGGGCGGGTATGCACCGGTGGGCCAGCGCATGAAGCCGCGATGGCCTATGATGCTGTAAGAAAGTTGGAGTTCCAGCAGTTCGCCCTGGGGATGCACTTTCGTCTCAGCTTCAAAGTGGTCGCCGACGTCCCGTCTTTCAAAATATTGAACAGGATTGCTCCAGGCGGCTTCTTTTCCCGCTGATACCGGTGATCGAGGTTTTGGCTCTTGGATATCCGGTGCGTCTCCGATAGTTTGCGGACGACTACCAGGGGAAGGTTCCGTCATGTAACGTTGTCCGCGCCCATTTTCAAACTCTCCGTGTCTGTCGTCGCGCAGTGGAATCGAGAGAATCCCGGCCAGTTCACAACTTCCGGATTTGACGCTGTCGAGCAGATTGGCGAAGGCGGAATCAATCTTCGTGAGATCCAACAGAGCCGGACGCAATCGGAGCGCATCAGCTTCCGGCATCAGAAAACGGTGCAACTCAATGCGCGTCTGGAACGCTGGTGCCCCGAGGTCAGGCACGCGCGGTGCGAAGGCGTTCGGGGGATCGAGTCTTTTCTTGGCTTTGGGCAGAGGTCCGTCGAGGAGTCTGACGTGGATCGTGAGCACTTGAAGCTCCAAGATGGCCCTCTGACCTTCGGGCTTGCAGCATCCGATGAGCGTCGGCACTCCCGCGTGAACGACGAAAGTTGAGGCATTCCTGCGGACAAAATCGGTCGGCAGATCGACGCCGAGTCTCGTGCCATTGTCCTGAATCCCGCTCTCGAGTCGTTGGAACTTGGCATCGTCTCGCAGATTCAGATCCATCAGCACGCTGACAATGCTGCCGCCCTTGTGAACGAATGGCTCGAAGCGAAGTGTCGCGCCGATATCCATTCTCTCGAACGCTGTGATCGGAAAATGAACGGATTCCTGAATTTTTCCAGATTGCTTCTCCGGAATCAGGCCCCGGTCGAATGGCAAGAATTCCGTGCCGTAGCGCATGCCCCGTGTCTGCTCCGCTTCGCACGCATCTCCGTTGGTTGTCCGCCCGATGAGATGCGCGACGAGCGTGGCGGTGCCGTCGGCGAGAAGATGGCGGAGTTCTTCGGCTGCGCCGGGTGCGTCGTCCGTGAAACGGGCGATGATCGGGATGGCACGCTGCGCATCGAGGCGGATGATCTGCAATTCGCCGCGGACCTGCCACGGCTCAACCGGGGCGGGCCGTTCTTCCGCACCTGCGGCGGTGGCGAGAGCGAGCAGCAGCCAGCGGAGGCGCATGATCATTTTTTGCCGGCGTCTTTGCCGATGTCTTTGGCGGCGTTGCGAGGCGTCGTCCATGTGCGGAGGATGAAAAGTTCCATCTCGTTCTCGTGTTCCGGCACTCGGTGGATGCTCAGCAGCGTGCGTTCGCCGCTTTGCACCGCGAAAGTGCCCGTGGTTTTTGCCGAGGCGAAGCGCGGCTGCTTGATGATGATCTTCTCGTTGTTCGCGAGCCGTCCCACCTCGAAGTCCTGCCAGCCGAGCATCCACACATGCTCCGGCGTCGCGGTGATGGTGATGCGTTTGCCATCCGTGCTCGCATCCGCATCCGCGGTGAGCATCACGCCGGTCGCGCGGACTTCAAATGCGGTGGCGGAAAACGCGACTCCGAGGTTCTGCTTCGGCGCGGATTTTTCGACGGCGGGATTTTCAATCGGCGATGGTGATGAGAACTCGCTCGGGTATCGCACATCCTCGCCCTGACGGGCCTCGATCTTTTCCCCGTGCGTCTCGCCGAGCAGGACGGCGGAGATCTTCGCCTTCTCCTCCGAGAGCATCGTGGCGAGCTTCGTCCACGCGGCGGGCATGGATTTTTCGTCGCTCAGTCCCGGCAGCAGCGCGAGCGCGTCCTTCGCCGGGAGCGTGATGGCCTGCAATTCGACATGGATTTTCCATGCGCGCTCCGGGGCATCGTCCGGTGACTGTGCGGGTGAGAATGCGGGCAGGATGAGCAATGCCGCGGCGGTGAGTCGGGGGAACATGTTGGCTTGGGACGCGGGGAGTGTGCGTGTGATTTGCGGCGAAGGCGAGACGGGAATGGCGGGGCTTTTTCAACGGTCAACATGCTTTGCAGAAACCAACGCCTGACGATCGGATGCAAGGGCGCGGCGACAGCAGCTTCCGGGTGGAGCACGCGACTCGCGTGCTGTTTCCGGCCACTGGCCGAAAACACTTCGCAGGATCGGTGTTGTTGCTTGCGCTTCGATCTGCGGGGCGCGTCCCAAATCTGCGCATGCAGCCTGCATGGTGGCACCGTCGGATGTTTTCGGCGGGTCGCCGAAAACAGCACGCGAGTCGCGTGCTCCACCCCGGGAAATGCACCGTTCGGCTTTCCCTCCGTCCGGTGGAGCGGCGTCGGTTTCGTGCGCGACAATCGTCGTGATGTCCGTTCTCATCGCGCGCATGAAACGCCCCATTTCGTTGCTTCTCCTCCTCGGCTGCCTCGCATTTTCATCCTCACCGCTGCGCGCGGCGAATTCGGCAAAGCCAAATATCCTCCTCATCCTCGCCGACGACATGGGCTACTCGGATGCGGGTTGCTACGGCGGCGACGTGCGCACGCCGAATCTCGATTCGCTCGCGGCGAACGGGCTGCGCTTCACGCAATTTTACAACACGGCGCGCTGCTGGCCTTCGCGTGCGGCGATCCTCACGGGCTACTACGCGCAGGCGGTGCGGCGCGATGCGTTCCCCGGCGGTGGTGGTGGCGCGAAGGGTGCGCGTCCGCAGTGGGCGCGGCTGCTGCCGGAGATGCTGAAGCCGCTTGGCTACCGCTCGTATCAGTCGGGCAAATGGCATGTGGATGGGAAGCCGACGGAGTGCGGTTTCGATCACAGCTACGTGCTCGACGATCACAACCGCAACTTCGCGCCGCGCCAGCTTTCCGAGGACGACAAGCCGCTCCCGCCGGTGAAACCCGGCAGCGGCTACTATACGACGACCGCATTCGCCGACCACGCGATCAAGTGCCTGAAGGAGCACGCGGAGAAACACGCGGGCGAGCCGTTCTTCGAGTATCTCGCGTTCACCGTGCCGCACTTCCCGCTGCAGGCGCCGGCGGAGGACATCGCGCGGTACCGCGACAAATTCATCAAGGGCTGGGATGTCACGCGCGAGGAGCGTTTCGAGCGGCAGAAGAAATCGGGCATCGTGAACACGACGCTGTCGGCGCTGGAGCGTGAGGTCGGGCCACCGTATGCGTTCCCCGCGGAGCTTGCGAAGGTCGGGCCGGGCGAGATCAACAGGCCGATCCCGTGGACGGAACTCACGACGGTGCAGCGCGAATTCCAAGCCACGAAGATGGCGATCCACTCGGCGATGATTGACCGGATGGATCAGGAAATCGGCCGCGTGCTCGCTCAGGTGAAGGCAATGGGCGCAATGGAAAACACGCTCGTGATTTTCCTCTCCGACAACGGCGCGAGCGCGGAGATCATGGTGCGCGGCGATGGCAATGATCTGAATGCCGCGCCGGGTTCGGAGGGGAGTTTCCTCTGCCTCGGGCCGGGATTTTCCAGCGCGGCGAACACGCCATTCCGCCGGCACAAGACGTGGGTTCACGAGGGCGGGATCGCGACGCCGCTCATCGTGCAATGGCCGAAGGGCATCGCGGCGCACGGTGAACTGCGGCACAATCCCGGACACTTAATCGATCTCGTGCCGACGATTCTCGACGTCGCCGGCGGCAAAGCACCGGAGACATGGGATGGGACGGCTGTGCCGCCCGCGCCGGGAAAGAGCCTCGTGCCTGCATTCGCAAAGGATGGAGCGGTGAAGCACGAATACCTGTGGTGGCTGCACGAGGGAAATCGCGCGCTGCGTGTCGGCGACATGAAGATCGTCGCAGCGGGAAAGGATGCGCCGTGGGAACTCTACGACCTGCGCACCGACCGCGCGGAGTCGAACGACCTCGCGAAAAAGGAACCCGGACGCGTGAATGAAATGGCGGCGATGTGGACGAAGCACACGGAGGAATTCCGCGCGCTCGCACTGAAGGATCTTCCGCCGGATGCGGGCGAACAGCCGAAGAAGCGCCGGAAGGCCGACGCTGCGAAAGAATAGGGGAGAGGCGGTGGCGCCCGATGTTTCCGTACAAAAAAGAACGCAACCCGAAGGTTGCGTTGCGGAGGCTACTGGAACGCTAGCGGAATAATTTATTTGGATTTCGTGGCTTCCGTGCTCTGCACATTTGGAAATAGCAGCGACCGTGCCAGACGCGGGCGCGCGAAAGTTTTTCACGGCGACGCATGATGGTTGAGTGTGGTGCGGTTCGCGTTTATAAAAGCTCGATGCGTCCAAACTGGATCAAGATCGCCGTGCTGCTCGCCCTCGTGTGGGGCGTGATCGGCGGTGCGATTTTCATCGTCCGCAAGAATCGCCCGACGCCGGAGCGCATCGCGACATTTGTCGGCACAAACAGTCTCGAAGGCAAGGTGCCCGCGGATCGCGCGAAGCTGATCGAGGAGGTCGCGAAGAAGGTGAACGGGCTCGAGTACGAGCAGCGGCGCGAGATGGACAAGCAGCGGAAGCTCGAAGTCTTTTGGAAGGCGATGAACGGGGAGGAACGAAGCCGCTACCTCGATCTCGTGCTGCCGTCGGGGTTCAAGCAGATGATGGAAAACTTCAACAAAATGGAGCCGAGCAAACGGAAGCGGATGGTGCAGAAAGCCGTGGACGATCTTCGCGAGCACGGCGGGGATCGCGAGAAGCGGGATGTAAACGATCCGCAGTTTCGGAAGATCATCGATCAGGGGCTGAAGTCATTTTACAGCGATGCAACGATTGATGCGAAGATGGACGCGCTGCCATTCCTCGAAGCGCTGGAGCAGACGGTGAAATGGTCGCACTGACTTCCATGCGCGCGTGTCGTGGCGGCGCCTTCACGCTCATCGAACTGCTCGTGGTCATCGCGATCGTGGCGCTGCTCGCGACGCTCGGGAACGCCGGCTGGCAGAGGTCGCAGCGCAATGCGCGCTCGGCGGCCTGCACCCAGAATCTCCGCAGCATCGGTGCGGCGATGGCGCGCTACGTCGGGGAGCACGAGGGGATTTATCCCGAGCTTGAAATGTCACGCGCGACGCGGGGCGACGACGTGCCGGTGATTGACACGGTGCTGGCGTCCTACACCGGCGACCCGCGGGTCTTTTTCTGCCCGGCGGATCGCAAGCGCATCGCCGAGGCGAGCGGCACGAGCTATCTCTGGAACAAGAAACTGAATGGCCAGCGGCTTGCGTCGCTGAGCATCAGCTTCGTGGCGATGAGCCCGATTGATGAGCCGGGCCGCACGATGATGATGGGTGACAAGGAGGGCTTTCATGAGCACCTCGAAAACAAACTGAATGTCCTCTACGCCGACGGCCATGTGTCGCAGGAGCTGACCTTCATGGCCGAGCCGCCGCCGAAGCACTGATGGAAGCGATCCGGCTCGCGAATTTGAAAAAGAGTTTCGCCGGGAAACCTGCGTTGCACGGTCTGTCGTTTTCCGTCGAACGCGGGGAAATTTTCGGTCTGCTCGGGCACAATGGCGCAGGGAAAAGCACGGCGCTTGGCATTTTGCTCGGGATGGTTTTTCCGGACGAGGGCGAGGCTTTTGTCGGTGGCGTCAGCGTGCAGCGTGAGCGTCCGCGTGCGCTGGCGAAGGTCGGCGCGATTTTTGAGGCGCCGCGCTTTTACGACTACCTGAGCGGGTGGCGGAATCTGGAAATTTTCACGTGCTACAGCGCGATCGTGCCGCGGAAGGAGATGCAGGATGCCGTGGAATTTGTCGGCCTCACGGCGCGCATTCACGACAAGGTCGGCACGTACAGCCAGGGCATGCGCCAGCGGCTCGGGCTCGCGCAGGCGCTGCTGCCGGAGCCGGATGTCGTGCTGCTCGACGAGCCGACGAACGGTCTCGATCCCGAGGGTATCGCCGAGATGCGCGCGCTCATCCAGCGGCTGAACCGCGAGCGCGGCTTCACCGTGCTCTTCTGTTCGCACCTGCTCAGTGAGGTGGAGCAGCTCTGCGATCGCGTGGCGATCCTGAATCAGGGCAGCCTCATCTATTGCGGCCATTGGAAGGAACTCGCACCGAAGGGCGCGCGCTTCCGTATCGAGGCGGAGCCGTGGGAAAAGGTGGGCGCGCAGTTGAATGGCGCATCGCTCGTGGAGCCGGGCGTGATCGAATTGCCAGCCGGCGCGGACATCGCGGACATCGTCGCTCGCCTCGTGCAGGCGGGTGTGAAGGTGCGCGCCGTCACGCCGGAGAAACAGACGCTGGAGCAGCTCTATCTCAAGGAGGTCCACAGGCCATGAGCGCGAAAAATTTAAGATTTAGTATTTATGATTTAAGATTTGCAACGCGACCGAGCACCGTCGGCGAACTGCCCGGAAAAATCTTAAATCCCAAATCTTAAATCTTAAATTCCGCCGTGCGCCTTTTCCTCCGCCAATTTTCCGCCGAACTGGTGAAGCTGTTTGCACGCAAGCGGACATGGATCGGCTTCGGAGCGTTCTTTGCGATGGAGTTTCTCATCCTCATGTTTTCCCGGACGGAACGGGCGAAGCGCGCCGGTCACGCGTTTCTGGAGAGCCACGGTGCGATGTTCGATGAATATGCCCGCGGTCTCACGCTCGCGTTCAATATGATGGCGATCACCGTTGCCTTGCTCGGGGCGATTTTCGTCGCCCTCGTGGCCGGGGACATCGTGAGCAAGGAGGTCGAGGATGGCACGATGCGGATGACGCTCAGCCGTCCCGTGAGCCGCCTGCGAGTGCTTGGCGTGAAGCTGCTCGCGTCGCTGGTTTACTGTTTTGTGCTGATCTTTTTCATCGGCATCACCGCGCTGCTCACGGGCATTGCGTGGCAGGGGCTTGGCAGCCTGTGCGCGGTCATCCCCGAGGAGAAGCTGCTCGCATTCTATCCCCAGCGCGAAGGGCTGGTGCGCTACTTTGTGGCGATGCCGTTTTTCGGCCTGAGCTTTTGCACGATCGTGTCTTTCGCGTTCATGTTCTCCTGCTGCAACATGAAGCCCGCGTCTGCGACAATCGTGAGTCTCGCGATTCTTTTCGTGGATCGCATCCTGGATTTCTGGCCGACGTTTGCGCCGTTCAAAGGGTGGTTCATGACGAGCCACATGGTGACGTGGCTGAATGTATTTCGCAGTCCGGTGCCGTATGGAAAAATGGCGGAGGATTTCCTTTTCCTGTTCGGATTGAACGCCACGTTCATCCTCATCGGCTGCACGATTTTCCTGCGGCGCGATCTGAAATCGTAGCGCGGCCGACTTTCATTTGCATGGAGCCTGTCTGGTTGGTTGCCAGGCAAGATTCCAATCATGCGCTGCGCTGACGCCGGATGATGGCTCCGGTTTTGAAATTGAGCGGCCACTTTGATCCGGGACGCGACGGAGCGTGGCGCTCCGGGCGCTTGCGGCCCAAGGATCGTGCGCGTAGCGTGTTTTCGTTTCTGATGATTCGCTTCCTCCTTTTCACCCTCGCGATGGCGCTTCCGCTCGGCGCTGCCGACGTTTCGTTTCGCAATCATGTCCAGCCGATCCTCGCGAAGACGGGCTGCTCGTCGGGCGCGTGCCACGGGGCGGCGGCGGGGCAGGGGGGATTTAAGCTTTCGTTGCGCGGGTATGACACGGAGGGCGATTATCTCACGCTCACGCGCGGCGCGTTCGGGCGGCGGATCAGCACGACGGATCCGGCGCGGTCGCTTTTTTTGATGAAGACGACGGCTGCCGTGCCGCACAAGGGTGGCGAGCGGTTCAGGGTGCATTCGCCGGAATGGCAGACACTCGTGGACTGGGTCGCTGCCGGAGCGCCGGGGCCGAAGGCGGACGATGTGCGCATCGAGCGCATCGAGGTCACGCCGCCGACGGCGAAACTGAAGGCGGGGCAGACGCAGCAGTTCACAGTGCGTGCGCATTTTTCCGACGGCCACTCCGAGGACGTGACGCGCTACGCGAAATACACGGCGACAAATCAGACGGTGGCGAATGTGGACGACGTGGGAAAAGTCACGGTGCTCGGCCACGGCGAGAGTGCGGTGACGGCGTGGTTTTTGCAGAAGATCACATTCGCGACGGTCGAGGTGCCGTTTGAGAATTCCGTCGCGCCCGAGGTGTTCGCCGGTGCGCCGCGGCGGAACTGGATTGACGATCTCGTGCTGGAAAAATTGCGCGACCTGAATATCCCGCCGTCGGCGCGCTGCACGGACGGGGAGTTTTTGCGCCGCGCATTCCTCGACACGATCGGCGTGCTGCCGACGGCGCAGGAGGTGCGCGCATTTCTTGCGGACTCGAGCACAGGCAAGCGTGACCGCGTGATCGAGTCGCTGCTGAAGCGGCCCGAGTTCACCGACTACTGGACTTACAAATGGAGCGATCTGCTGCTCGTGACGAAGCGCAAGATGCCGCTGCCTGCGGTGTGGGCGTACTACAAATGGATCCGCGATCAGGTCGCGACGAACACGCCGTGGGATGAGTTTGCGCGGCGGCTGCTGCTGGCGCGCGGGAGCACGCTGGAGAATGGCGCGGCGAACTATTTCGTGATGACGCCCGATCCGCGGGACATGTCGGAGAAGACGGCGGTGACTTTCCTCGGCATCTCGACGAACTGCGCGCGCTGCCACAATCACCCGCTGGAGAAGTGGACGAACAACGACTACTTCGGCTACGCCAACCTGTTTTCGCGAGTGCGTTTCAAAAACGGCGGCGGTGGTGATGGCGACAAGATCGTGTTCGCCGCGGACGACGGGGAACTCATCCAGCCGCTCACGGGCAAGCCGCAGGTGCCGCGTCCGCTCGGCGGGAAAACGATTGCCGCGGATTTTGGCGGCGACCGCCGCGAGGCACTCGTGCAGTGGCTCACCGCGCCGGAGAATCCGTATTTCTCCCGCGCGATCGTGAACCGGGTGTGGGCGAATTTTTTCGGCGTCGGACTCGTCGAGGCGGTGGACGACATCCGCGAGACGAACCCGGCGAGCAACGAGGCGCTCTTTTCCGCATCGGCGAAATGGCTGCGCGATCATCGCTACGATCTGCGCGCGATGATGCGCGAGATTTTGCAGAGCGAGACGTATCAGCGCAGCAGCGTGCCGCTGCCGGGGAACAGGGACGACTCGCGCTTTTACTCGCGCTACTATCCGAAGCGGCTCATGGCCGAGGTGCTGCACGACGCCGTCGCGCAGGTCACTCAGGTGCCGACGATTTTCAAGACGAAGGATCCCTACGTGAACGGCGACAAGGGCGATCAGTTCCCCGCGGGCTGGCGCGCGGTGCAGCTCCCGGATGTGAATACGGACAGCTATTTCACGCGCATCTTTGGGCGTCCGCTGCGCGAGCAGACTTGCGAGTGCGAGCGCACTGAGGAACCAAACGTGACGCAGGCGCTGCACATCGCGAATGGCGACACGGTGAATGCGAAGCTGCGCGATGCGTCGGGCGTCGTCGCGAAAATCATGACGGGAAAGAAGCCGATGGAGACGTGGCTGGATGAAGCGTATCTCGCCGCGCTGGGGAGGCCGCCCACGGCGATGGAGAAGGTCGCGGTGTCGCGCGCGCTGGCGGATGCGAAGGCCGATCAGCGGCTGGTGATGGAGGACGTTTTCTGGGCGCTGATGAGCAACCGGGAGTTCATCTTCAACCACTGAGAGGGCGTCCAAGAAGTCGCCGATGGCTCTGAAGACAGCCGTTCCCGGCTATCCTGGCAAACAGCCGTCTGCGGCTGTTCGGACAGGCCGGCGGCATGTCTGCCCTGACAGGCGAGGACGCCTGTTTTCCTCGCGGCGCACAGCCTCCCGGCTGTCGGCAAACATTTCTCCTGCACTTTTCAACGCCGATGCGTACGATGGATCAAAATCTATCCCACCTATGAACCCGCCATCATCTGTCCAAAAGGCAATCAACGCCCAAATCAAAAACGAACTCCAGGCACACTACAACTACCTCGGCATGTCGGCGCACTTTGACAACACGGCCTACGTCGGTTTTGCAAAGTGGATGCGCACGCAGTCGGGCGAAGAGTACACGCACGCGATGAAGCTCTTCGATTATCTCCGCGAGCGCAACGCGACGATCGAACTCAAGGCCATCGAAGCTCCGAAGACTGATTACGGTCCGCGGCCGCTTGAGGTATTCGAGATTTCGCTCGCACAGGAGCAGGGAGTGACGCAGCAAATCAACGATCTCTACGAGCTGGCCCTGAAGGAAAAGGACTTCGCGACGCTGCAGTTTCTCACGTGGTTCCTGCAGGAGCAGGTGGAGGAGGAAAACAGCGTCCAGGCCGTGGTCGATCGGCTGAGGCTCGCGGGTGACAACGCGGCGGCTTTGCTTCGCCTCGACAGCGAGGCGGCGCGCGATGCGCTGACTCCGAAGCCGTAGCAGCAGGGGCGCAAACTGCGGGCGCTACCTGGCTTCGCGCGCGAGTTCCCCGGCGCGGCGGTAGGTCGCGCGGAAATGATCGGCGAGTTCCTTCGCGAGCCGGACCTGCGCGATCTTTGGAGCGCCGCTGCTGACGGCGTCGCGGATGCGGGTGGAGACGGCTGCGTAATCCACGGCGCTGACATCGCCGAATGCGGCCAGCGCATCGTGCGGGAATTTTCCGGTGCGCCGCTGCGCCTCGAAGAGCGCCTGCCATGCGGCGGTGAGTTCGCGGTGCGTGTCTATGCACATCACGCGGACGACAAATGCGATCGCGTTGAAATACGGGGCGGTGCGTCTGCCCACGTAGGTGAAATGCTTCGCCGCCTCGTACGGGAGCACGTCGGGATCGCTGCGCAGCGTGCGGAATTCCGGGCCGTAAAGTTCGGGCAGCATCGGGAGCCGTCGCAGCGAATGCTGGTGCGGTCCGCCGGGCGTGCCGGCTTTCCAGCCCCAGATTTTTTGCCCGTCGGTCATCACAAATTCGATGAACTTTTTTCCCAGCTCCGCGTGCGGTGCGCCGCGCAGCAGCCCGATCGGATCGGTGCCGTACGACGTGCCTCCTTGCGCGTCGGTGTAGCCGATGCGCGAGGAGCCGTCGGCGCGTCGGACGGACTCGCTTTGGAAACGGCCGTAAAAATCGATCGTCATGCCTGCGGCGGCCTCGCCGGCTTCCACGTCGAGCGCGATTTTCGACGAGGAGTCGGTGAAGTAGCGCGCGTTCGCGCCGATGCGCTGGAGCAGCCGCATTGCGCGCGTCCAGCCCTCGGCGGTGATGCGCGCCTCGTCCGCGCCGGGCTCGGCGGCGATGACGTTCATCTGCTGCTGGACGAGCATCTCGAGCGCCTTATTTGCCGAGCCGCTCTGGATCGGATTTGCGATGGCGAGCGCGCGGAAATAGCGCGGGTCGGCGAGGTCGTCCCACTGCCGCGGCTCGGGGAGGCCGAGTCGTGCGAGCTGGTCGCGGTTGTATGCGATTCCAAATGCGCCGAGCGTGGTGCCGAGCCAGCGTCCCTTTTCGTCGTAGTACGGCTCGCCGCCGAGCGTCGGCGGGATGGATTTTCCGGGGCCGAAAACTTCCGGGTGCGCAGTGATGTAGCCGCAGTCCACGAGCAGGCCGACGCCGGCCATCTTGATGAAATCGTAGGAGCCGCCGCCGAAAAACACGTCAATCTTCGCGCCGACATTCGAGTCGAGAAATGCACGCCGTGCGGCCTGGCGCTGCGTGTCCGTCGTCGGCGATTCCGCGGGGATCGTGCGCGGATCGAGGGAGCCTTCTTTCGCGTCGTTGTTCCACTTTTTTCCGAGCTTTCCCTTCCAGTGCGCCTCGAATGCCGCGCTGAATGCGCTGTTGAGATACAGCGTGCTCTCGCTCGTGCCGCCG
Source organism: Chthoniobacterales bacterium (assembly GCA_038238025.1). Taxonomy (GTDB): domain Bacteria; phylum Verrucomicrobiota; class Verrucomicrobiia; order Chthoniobacterales; family Chthoniobacteraceae; genus SXWH01. Next base: position 1,588 of record JBBRYC010000092.1, on the reverse strand, counting down.
GGCGTGAACCATTCCACGACGACGGTGCGCCCGGTCTTCGCGCGATACCATTCGCGAAATGCCTCGCTGAATTCCGAGCGGATGGCCTCGTTGTGCGGCGTGATGACAGAAAGCGTGTCCTGCCCCTTGAGCATCGCCTCGTCGCCGCGGGGCCGCATGAGGATGGGGCCGAGCACGACTGCGAGCAGCGCGATGAGCAGGGCGAGGTTTTTGCCCATGCGCTATTCGGGAAGCACGATCACGTCGGCGGGATCGGCGCTGGCAAAAAGTGCGCCGGTGTCATTGCCGAATGCGAAGCGTGGGTTCAGCTCGAAAATCTTCAGCGTGCGCTCGCCCGCGGCGAAACGGTACTGCGCCATTTCGCCGAGATAGACGCGCTCGCGGATCGTGCCGCTGATGGAATTCACCGACGGCGCGGACGTGTGCAGCCGCAGCGTCTCGGGCCGGATGCTGAGCACGACGCGCTGGCCCGCACTCGGCTGCCAGCCGTGCGCGCTGCCGGTGAATTTTCCGAACGCAGTCTCGACGACGGGCGTCGCACCCGCAGCCGCGACGGTGCCTTCGATGAAATTCGTCTCGCCCATGAAATCGGCGACGAAGCGCGAGGCCGGCTGGCGATACACTTCCGCGGGGGCGCCGGACTGCCGGATGTGTCCGCCCTCCATGACTGCGATGCGGTCGCCGACGCTGAGCGCCTCTTTTTGATCATGCGTGACATAAATCGCCGTGAGCCCCGCCTCCTTGCAGATGCGGCGGATTTCGCCGCGCATTTCGATGCGGAGTTTGGTGTCGAGATTCGACAGCGGCTCGTCGAGCAGGAGGCAGCGCGGGCGGATGACCATCGCGCGTGCGAGCGCGACGCGCTGCTGCTGGCCGCCGGAGAGCTGGTTGATTTTGCGCGCGGCGTATTCGCCCATTTTCACAGAACCGAGTGCGGCGGCGACGCGCTGATCGATCTCCGGGCGCGGCACCTTCCGCTCCTCGAGGCCGAATGCGACATTCTGTGCGACCGTCATGTGCGGCCACAGGGCGTAGCTTTGGAACATCATGCCTGTGTTGCGCAGGTGCGGGGGCAGCGAGGTCACCTCCTCGTCGCCGAAGAAAATCCTGCCGCCGTCCGGCGGATAGAAGCCCGCGATGCTGCGGAGGAGCGTCGTCTTCCCGCAGCCGCTCGGGCCGAGGAGGAAAAAAATCTCGCCCGGGGCGATGGTGAGGTTCAGCGAATGCAGCGCGATGCTGTCGCCGAAACGCTTGGTGAGGTTTTCGATGCGGATGGAAATCACGGCCTTGCGTGCGGTTCTAGCGATGCGTTTTGGAAATGGCAAACGCCCATGCTGAACCGGGAGGGCGGAGGTCTTACTCGTAATCCTAATCTTACTCTTAATCCCCGCCCGGTGTGCCGCGGACAAGGAGGAGGAAGATTATGATTATTGAATCTCGCGAAACTGGTTCATGGGAGGAGGCGCGGCGGCGGCGTAGCGCGGACTTCCAAGTCTGCTGTATCGCCGGTTTCCAAACCGGCAGCGCTTCCGCATCCCGCCGCGTTCGCAGATTAGGAAATCCGCGATACAGCAGACTTGGAAGTCTG
>JBBRYC010000091.1:0-23741 GCA_038238025.1 Chthoniobacterales bacterium | reverse complement strand
GACTCCTTCGTCGCGAGTTGAGAGTTGAGAGTTGAGAGTTGAGAGAATGAGCGATCGTCGCAGCGGAGTTGCACGCCATTTTCCAAGAGCGCGCGGCCTGTCGTGGCGGCCCATTTTTTCAGGATCGCGGAGTGGACGAGGACGGTCTCGATGGCGTTGCAGACGCCGGGGCGCTGCACTTTGGCGTTGAGGACGAGGGACTCGGCCATGGCGGGGTCGGCGGCCTGGTCCACATACATGGCGCAGATGCCGTCGTAGTGCTTGATGACGGGCATGCGGGCGTGCTCGACGACGGTCTCGATGAGGCCCTTGCCGCCGCGCGGGATGATGCAGTCGAGATACTGGTCCATGGCGCAGAGGAGGCGCACGGCTTCGCGGTCGGTGACGGGGATGAGGAGGATGGCATCCGCAGGCAGGCCGGCGCGCGCGCAGCCGCGGCTGAGGGCGGCGGCGATGGCGACGTTCGAGGCGATGCTCTCGCTGCCGCCACGGAGGATGGTGGCGTTGCCGGTCTTCAGGCAGAGGACGGCGGCGTCGCTGGTGACGTTCGGGCGGCTCTCGTAGATGATGCCGATGACGCCGATGGGGACGCGCTTCTTCTCGATGTGGAGGCCATTGGGGCGCGTCCACTCGCGGATGATTTCGCCGACGGGGTCGGGGAGATCGGCGACCTGGCGGACGCCGTCGGCCATGGCTGCGAGGCGCTTCGGGTCGAGCGCGAGGCGTTCGAGCATCGCGCCGGAAAGGCCGTTTGCTTTTGCGCGGGCAAGGTCTTCGGCGTTGGCGGCGAGAATGGCGTCCTTCGCGGCCATGATTTCATCTGCCATTGCGCGGATGCCGGCGTTCTTCTGCTCGGTGGTGCAAAGGCGGAGCTGGCGCGCGGCGGCGCGGGCGCGGCGACCGTAGTCGAGGATTTGTTCGTTGAGAGTCATCGGGAGTGAAAGTAGTCGAATGTGAAAGGATGCCGCGCTCGGCGAGGAGTCTTAATCTTATTCTTAATCCTAATCCCCGTCCGAACCAGCACTGCGAGGCCGTTCGTTTTTAGGTGTCAGGAGTTAAGTGTTAGATGTTAGATGTTAAAAATTCGCCATCGGTGGCGGGATGGCTGTCGTGTTTCTAAGAGGAGCCTGCGGCGGGCTTAACATCTAACATTTAACGTCTAACTTCTAACTCCAAGAGCGAGGACGCGCGATGGGGTGGGGATTAAGATTAAGATTAGGATTAAGATTAGGATTAAGAAGCGTGCGGCTTGGTCACTGCGCGTTCAACGGGACGAGCGGCGGGAAGTAGGTCCCCGCGGGCTTGCCCGATGCGGCGTGGATGATCTGCCCCGCTTTCCGTCCACTCGCGACGACTGTCGGGATGCCCGCGCTCACAGCGGCGCGCACGGCTTGGAGTTTCGTGGACATTCCGCCGACGCTGAGGCGTCCCTTTTCCTGGCGGACAAATTTTGTGACCGAATCCAGATCGTCCACGCGCGGAATGGTGCGGCCTTTCGCGTCGAGCAGGCCGTCCACGCTGGTGAGAAGGATGAGCAGATTCGCATCCGCGAGGGTCGCGACGGCGGCGCTGAGCGAGTCGTTGTCGCCGAACTTCAGCTCCTCGACGGCGACGGTGTCGTTCTCGTTCACGATGGGGACGACGTGATTCGCGAGCAGCCGCGCGATGGTGTTGCGGATGTTCGCGTAGGAGGTGCGGCTGTCCATGTCGCGGTGCGTGAGGAGGAGCTGCGCGACGGTGACATCGTGCTTTGCAAAATGATCCGTATAGCACGACATCAGCCGCCCCTGGCCGACTGCCGCGCACGCCTGCCGCGAGGCGAGATCCTCGGGGCGTTCCTTCAGCCCGAGCGCGCCGAGGCCCGCGGCGACTGCGCCGCTGGAGACGATGATCACCTCGTGCCCGAAGCTCACGAGCACGGCGACTTCCTTCGCGAGTCGCGCGAACTGGCGCTGATCCAGATTCGTCCCGCGCGGCGTGGCGAGGATGCCGGAGCCGAATTTCAGGACGATGCGTTTGTGTGCGGCGTTACCCATGAGGGGGCGCTACATAGCGCGGTGCGGGTGATTGTCGAATTCGGAATGACCGGCGAGACCTGCCCGACTGCGGCGACTCGGAAGTTCCCGCTCCCATCGATCACTTCACGGTCAGCTTGCGGAAAAAAATATCGGCGGTGCCTTTCGTCGCCTGCGGGTAGCAGCCAGCCTTGAAATAGTTCGGGTATTTCCAGTACGCGAGGCTGTGCGTGAGCTTCTGCTGGCCGTCCACGGAGATCACGAGCGAACGATTTTTTACGGCGATCTCGACCTTGAACCAGTTCGCGCCGACGCCCTTTTTCAGCAGGATGGAATCGGTGCGCTCGCCCTCATTGTCAGGCTTGATCATCGCGTAAAGGTCGCCGCGGTTCAGCGCGATTCGCAGCAGCGGCGGGGCGTCGCCGCCGTCCTCCTGGATGCCGTGGATTTGCAGCACGGTAACTTTGTCGGGGTCGAGATGCGCGACGGCGCGCACCTCGGCGGAAAGGCTGTGCGGGTCGGTGACGTTCCAGTTCGGGAGGTGGCGCAATTCGGAGCGGACGTACTTTGTGTTTGGTGTCGTCCCCTGCTCCGCGGCGTCGAGGTGAAAGACCATCTCGCGGTTTTTGTTCAGGAAAAAATACGCAGAGGAATATCGCGCGAGCTGCTTGATTTCGAGCGGGCCTGGGACTTGCAGCTTCCACTGCCGGAGATCGAATGCGCCCGCGGGCGCCGCGGCATCCGCACCACGCGCCGGGGCGGAAAAAATGGACACGAGCGCGGTGAGGATGAGCGGGGATATTTTCATCGGGGAACTTCGCAGGGGTGTCCGCGCTGCGGCGCAAGATCACAAGCCGCGTTTTTTTCACGCACAGCTTGGACATCGCGGGGAAACGGCGTCTGCTTCACGCCGTGCCAGCGACTTTCATCAGCGAACCGATCACGCCGGATGCGAGCTTCGATCCGCTCACGATGGCGCGCGGCGAGCCGGGGCTGCCGGGGAAATTCCGATGGCGTGGCCGCGACTGGATCGTGGCCGAGGTGCTGGAGACCGCGAAGGAATACGGCGACTGCAAATACGGCAGCGGCGAACGCTACGTGCGCAGGCATTGTTTCCGGCTGCGCACGGCGGACGGCCATGTGATGCGCGTCTATTTCCAGCGTTCGTTCGGACGTGCACGGGCGTCCGCGCGCTGGTGGCTGCAGAGCATCGAGGAGCCTGCGGAGTGATCGGCATCTCGCACTTTCGTCATCATCGCCGCAGCCTCAGCCGCAAAGAAATTCCGCGCGCGCCGGTCATTCGGGCGTAGCCAAGCCGGAAGCATGTGCTCTAGGCTCACGCCCCTTCACTTCACAGCAAACCCACAACCCACCATGAAACAGGAACCCAGAATCATCACCCCGGATCAATTTTCCCGCCGCAGCTTTCTCAGGCGCGGCAGCGCGGCGCTCGGCGGCGCGGCGCTCGCGAGCACTCTCGCACCTTCACGCTTCGCACTCGGCGCGGGCGGCGGCGATGAGATCAAGCTCGCCATCGTCGGCTGCGGCGGACGCGGCTCGGGCGCATGCGCCCAGGCGCTCTCAACTTCGAATCTCGGCCCGATCAAGCTCGTCGCCGCGGCGGACGTGCATGAGGATCGCATGGACTCCGCGCTGAAGAATTTCGAGGCGAAGTTCGCCGAGCGCGCACAGGTCGCAAAAGAGAACCGTTTCATCGGATTCGACGCCTACAAGAAGGCGATCGCGCAGGCCGATGTCGTCATCCTTTCCACGCCTCCGGGCTTCCGCCCGATGATGTTTGAGGAAGCGGTGCGGCAGGGCAAACACGTCTTCATGGAGAAGCCCGTCGCGACGGACGGCACTGGCGTGCGCAAGGTTCTCGCCGCGGCGAAAATCGCGCAGGAGAAGGGGCTGAAAGTCGGCGTCGGTCTGCAGCGCCATCACCAGAAGGGCTACATCGAGACGATGAAGCGCATTCACGACGGAGCGATCGGCGACATCACCTCGATGCGCGCCTACTGGAATGGCAACACGCCGTGGCTCAAGAAACGCGCCGACCTCGAGAAGCAGTACGGCCGCAAGCTCACCGAAATGGAATATCAGATGCGGAACTGGTACTACTTTGCCTGGATCTGCGGCGACCACATCGTCGAGCAGCACATTCACAATCTCGACGTGATCAACTGGGTGAAAAAAGGCTGGCCCGTGAAGGCGCAGGGCATGGGTGGCTGCGAAGTCCGCAAGGGCGAGGACTACGGCGAAATCTTTGATCACCACGCCGTCGAATTTGAATACGCGGACGGCTCACGCCTCTCCAGCTTCTGCCGCCACATCGTCGGCTGCTGGAACTCGGTGAGCGAACACGTCGTCGGCACGAAAGGCTCGTGCGATGTGAGCCGCCACACGATGACGGTCACCGGCGGCGACAACTGGCGCTACAAGAGCGAAGGCGACAAGGATCCGTATCAGCAGGAACACGACGATCTCTTCGCCGCGATCCGCAACAACACGCCTTACAACGAGGCCGAATCCGGCGCGATGAGCACGATGACGGCGATCCTCGGACGCCTCGCGACCTACGGCGGCAAGGAAATCGAGATGGACAAGGCTCTGAACAGCAAGGTGACCATCTTCCCGGAGAACCTCGCGTGGGACGCCGACATGCCCGTGAAGCCCGGCCCCGACGGCATGTATCCGCGCGCCATCCCCGGCAAGACGGTGGTGATCTGAAGCTGCGGTTCAGTCTGAAAAATTCGCGCCCCGCGCCGGCATCGTCCAGCGCGGGGCGTTTTTTTGGATATGGCGAATGAGCCAAACTGTGCCGCGACGTTTGCCGGAAAACACGTTGCGCCACACACACCACCATGCGCACTTTCGCAAAGGAACGCCACCGCCCGATGCGCCATCTCACCATCCTCACACCGCTCGCAGCGCTGCTGCTCGTCTCCTGCGAGCCCGGCCAGGAGAGTGGCGGCGCGGCGAACACAGCGCCTCTGAGACACGACGGAAGTGCCGGCGCAAACCTCCCCGGCAACAGCGCCAACAATGAGCGGATCGCCGCGCAGGACTCACTCGGCAAGCCGCCTCCGCCCCGCAATTTCCTGGAGGGCGTCGAGGATGAATGCCCGGTGCATCACGAGAGAATGACGGTGAGGGAAATCCCGATTGTCTTTGAAAATGGTGCGCCGCAGGGAAGCGATTCCGCGAGCTTCTCGCTCACGGCAAGATTTCCATTCGGCGCGGAGAAGATCGTCTCCACCGGAAATGCGCTGCTCCCAAGCGAACCGCTGTCCGCGCGCGTGTACCAGTGCGCGTCGTGCATCGCGGCGCGCAAGGCCGCCGGGAAAAAACTCGCGCCGTAATCCCCGCCGCAGTGATCCCGCGGCTCACTTCGCGCGCTTCGCCGCGGGCCGCGTGAGCTTCGCGATTTCCTCTGCGGAGACACACGAGCGCAGCGGCATGCCGTAGCTGGTTGTCACATTTTTCCCGTCGTCGCCCTTCTGATCCTCGATGCTCGACGTGATGCTCTGCACCTGGCCGACGACATTCCCGCACTCATCCACGACCGGCGCTCCGCTGCTGCCCGGCGAGTATTCGGCCGTCACATTGATGTAGAGCGACGGCGCGACCTTCGCCTTTGCCGGCGGCTTGTCGCCATCGCTCGCGGCGTCGCGATTGATGAAAAATCGCGAGAGCATCCCGGCGGTGAACATCCAGTGGTTGCCATCCGGATGGCTCAGGCAGAACACCGTGTCGCCGACCTCGGCGGCGCGGCTGAGCGGCAGCGGCGGCAGGTCGAGACCGGCGACACGAAGCAGGCACGTGTCCGAGTCGGCGTTCGACGCGAGCACCTCCGTGACGGGAAACACACGCCCCTTCGCATCCACCACAATGAGGAAGCTGTCCTTCATCCCATCGTCCTCGAAATCCACGACGTGCTCGCTGGTGCTCACCACGCCGTCCGCCGCGACAAAGCCGGACGCGCTGTCGAAGTGCCACTTCTTGCATTTCGTGCAGTGGTAAAAAGTCGCGACGGCCACGGTGCTGCTGCGGACGAGGCGATAGATCTCGCGCGGCGCAAGCCTGTCCTTGCGCGGCTCGGGCAGCGCGAGTTCACAGTGGGCGTGCTTGAGCTGCGTGCGGAGTTTCGTGAGCGGGACGAGCTTCGACTTGCCGTGCAGCACCGTGGCCGCGGCGATCGCCTTTTCCTCGAAAGCCTCGTCATCCACCACGAGCCGCTCCTCCGCGGACTGCGCGGCAGGGAGCAGGGCGATGAGGAATGCGGCAAGAAATGCGGGAGCGCGGAGCATCCGCGGAGCATCGCGAAGAAGCGCACGCAGGCAAGCGACGTGTGAACATCCAACGTCCAACCAATGACGAATGACGAACGTCCGTTCTCCGGACGGCAACTTGGAACTTGGAACCGCGCGCACTCGCGCGCACATTTCGGCCATGATCAAAGGCCAGCGCGTAGTCTGCGTGGACGATCGCTTTCCAAAGTGGGTCGTCGAATTTTTCAACCAGCTCCCCGTGAAGGGTGCCACCTACACGATCCGCGAGGTGTGCCTGCGCCGCGAGACCCTGCGCGGCTCCGACTCCGCGACCATTGCGCTGCTGCTCGAGGAACTCCGCAATCCGTCCGACCCCTCGCACAAGGGCGAAGAGGAACTCGCGTTCAAATCCGAGCGCTTCGCCCCGCTCGAGGAAATCGAAGTCGAGGAGGAAGTGGAAGCCGGGCTCGAACTCAGCACCATTCACTGACACCATTATGATTCCCCTTCTCTGGACCCTGCTCGTCGGCTTCGTCATCGGCATCATCGCGAAAATGCTCACGCCGGGGCGGGATCCGCAGGGCTGCCTCATCACCTCCGGCATCGGCATCGCCGGCTCCCTCATCGCGAAATACCTCGGAGAAGCGCTGAACTTCTACCGGCCCGGCGAGTTTCCGGGCTTCATCGGCAGCGTCATCGGCGCGATTCTCCTTCTTCTCGCATACCGCGCCGTGCGCGGCAGGCAGGCGTAGGATCGATCAAGAGGACGGCATGAACGCAGCGGAACCGCACGCTCCAAAACCCTAAACCGTCCGCACCTTCGGCGGCGCGATGGTGACCGGGCGGGCGGGCGGAAGATTGATCACGCGCTCCTTCTGCGGCGGCAGCAGATCGCCGTCGGACATCTCGATGATGTGCGGCTTCACCGCCGCCGGTCGCACGGAACGCTGGCCGGGGTCGGTGCCGGCCGGATCCGCGAGGTCATCGAGGAGCCGCTTGTGCTCATCGGTCACGCGGGCCATCCGGCGGGCGACTTCGTCGCGCTGACGCGCGGCGGTTTCGTGCCCGGCCTTTGCCTCCACGTTCTCGCGTTCGAGCGCGGCGATCGCGGCGAGGGCGGACTCGAGTTCCTCGGATTTTTTCCGGAGCTCCCCGGCGAGTTCCTGCTCCAGCCGCGCGCGCCCGGCCTCTGCGTTTGCGAGCGATTCCGCGTGTGCGGCCGCGGCCTGCGCCGCCTCCTCTGCTGCGGTGGCAAATGCCTTCGCGAGGCCGTCGCGCTCCACCTCCGCGCGCTGCCTTTCGGCGGCCACCGCGGCGGAGTGCTGTTCGAGCGCGAGCACACGCCTCTCGGAATTCCCGGCGGCGGCATCGGACTTCGCACGCAGCTCCGCGCCCTCGCGGCGCGCATTTTCCAGCGACTCCCGCAACGAGGCCAGCTCTGCGTTCTGCAATTTGGCATCCTCCTCGGTCTCGCGGATCACCGCGCCGAGCTTCTGCTCGAGATGTTCCACGGTGTCCTCATTTTCCGAGAGCGCCGTGCGGAGTTGCTGGCGGGCCTCGTCCACCTCGGCGAGCCGCCGCCCGAGTTCTGCGCGCTCGGCTCCGCGGTGCTCGTTCTCGGCGAGCGTCTCGTGCAGTTTGCGCTCCGTCTCGGCAAGAGCGGCCTGCACGCGATCCCGCTCGGCCTGCACGCGATCCCGCTCGGCGTGCGCGGCTGCGGCGAGCGATTCGTGGCCCGAGGCAGCCTCCAGCCGCGCCTGCAATTCGCCTTGCGAAGCCGTGGCCTGCGCGAGCTGCGCCGCAATCTGCGCGCGCTCGGCTGTGAGCGCCGCATGGCTGGCATCCGCCGCGGCGATGCGGGACTGGAGCCCGTCCCGCTCCGCGACGAGCGCGGAACGCTCGGCCGCGACCGAATTGCGATGCTCTTCGAGCATCTTGCCCGCCGCGTGAATCCGCTGTTCGAGCGCAAATTTCTCCGTGGAAAATGCCGTCTGCCGTGCCGCGAGCGCACGCTCGGATTCGTCCAGCCGATGCTGCGTCACCGTGAGTTTTTCGGAAGCCGCCGTGAGTCGCGTTTCGCGTTCCTGCCTCGCGGCCGCAAGCTCGGCACCCTGTCCCGCCTTTTCGGCATGCGCAGCGGAGAGCGCCTCCTGCATCTCGGCGAGATGGCGTTGCAGCGATTCCTTTTCCGCGAGCAGCGACGCGCGTTCCCGCTCGGCATTGTTGCGCACCGTCTCGGCGGCGCTGCCGGCCTCGGTGAGCCGCGTCTCGAGTTCGGCCCTCGATGCGGTGAGCGCAGAAATCTCCCCACGCAGGGAATCATCCAGCGCGGCGAGCGTCTTCTCCGTCCCGTCCAGCTTGCGCTGCAAATCGTCCTTCGCCACTGCGAGGCTGGCATGCCCGTCGCCAAACTGCCGCCGTGCATCGGCGAGTTCACCGAGCGTCGCATCGCCTTTCCGCTGCGCCTCCGCATGTGCGCGCTCAGTCTCGGCGAGCCTGTGATGCAGCGATTCCTTTTCCGCGAGCAGCGACGCGCGTTCCCGTTCGGCATTGTTGCGCGCCATCTCGGCGGCGCTGCCGGCCTCGGTGAGCCGCGTCTCGAGTTCGGTCCTCGATGCGGTGATCGCAGAGACTTCCCCGCGCAGCGTTTCATCCAGCGCGGCGAGCGTCTTCTCCGTCCCGTCCAGCTTGCGCTGCAATTCGTCCTTTTCCACCGCGAGGCCGGCGTGACTCTCGCCGAACTGCCGCTGTGCATCGGCGAGTTCGCCGTGCGCCGCAACGGCCTTCCCCTGCGCATCGGCGAGCGCGCGCTCCGTCTCTGCGAGCCTGCGATGCAGCGCATCCCTCTCCGCGATGAGCGGCGCGTGATCCACTGCGTCCGCTGCAGTAGCTGCCATTGCGCCGTGCGGCATGGCACCTGTCCGCGCCATCTCGTTGAACCCGCGCAGGGATTCCTCCTGGTCGGCGAGGCGGCGCTGCATCCGGGACTTCAGCATTTCGAACCCGTTGCGTTCCTCCGCGGCCTTCCGCTCAGTCTCCGCGAGGCTGTGCAGCAGTTCGTCGCGCTGCGCAGCGAGCGTGGCATATTCCCCGACGGTGTGCCGCTGCCGCCCGGCGAAATCTTTCTCCGCATCCGAGAGCCTCGCGTGCAGCGTGTCCCGCTCCGCGGAAAGTGCGGCGTGCCTTTCATCCGCCGCCTGCTGTGCCGCGGCCAGCGCGCTCCCGGCCTCGGCGAGCCTGCGCTGCAAGTCATCGCGCTCGGCAAAAATCGCGCCGTGCTGCTCCGCGGCCCCGCGGTGCCCGGCCGCGGTGCGGTGCGCCTCGGCGAGGCCGGTCTCCGCCTCGGAAAGCCGGCGCTGCAATTCTTCCTTCGCCGCCGTGAGCTGCGCGTATTCCTCGCCTGCCCCGCTGCGCGGCTCCGCGAGCGCGTGCTCCGTCGCGGCCAGCTTGTGCTGAAATTCATCGCGCGATGCGGCTAGCGCGGCTAGCGCGTCCGCCGCAGACTGGCGGGCCTCCGCCAGCGTGCGCTCCGTCTCCGCGAGGCGTATTTCCAGTCCGCCCTTCGCCACGGTGAGCGCGGCATGCTCCTTCTCCGCCGCCTGCCGCGTGTCCGCGAGCGTCTGCACGACGCCGGCGAGACGGTGCTCGATCTCCGCCTTTTCCGAGGCGAGTTGCGAATGCCGCCCTTCCGCCGCGTGCGCGGCCTCCGCCATTTCCGCGCGCGTGGCCGCGAGCTGTTTTTCCAAGTCCGTCTTTGCGGCGTCCACCGCGGCGATGTGCTCTTTCATCGCGGTCCGCTCCGCAAAGAGCCCGGAAATCTCCGCGCCCAGCGACTCCTTCGCCGCGGCGAGTTCGTGGCGCGTGACTTCGAGCTGCGCCTCGAGTTCCCCCGCCCTGCCCTCGAGCGCGGCGCGGTGTTCGCCCGCGGCACGGTGCGTTTCGGCGAGCGTGCCTTCCACTTCGCCGACCTTGCGGTGCAGCTCGTCGCGATGCGCGGAAAGTGCAGCGTGCTCCCCGGTCGCGAGCCGGCGTGCCTCGATGAGGCTGGCCTCCGTCGCGCTCAGGCGCTGCTGCAATTCGTCCTTCGCAGCCGTGAGCGCCGCGTGCTCCGCTGCGGCGATTCGCTGCGCCTCGGCAGCCGCGTGCCCGGTCTCCGTGAGCTTCTGCTGGAGCGCATCGCGCGCCGCGGTGAGCGCGGCATGCTCCTCGGCCGCGGTCCTGCGTGTATCCGCGAGCGTCCGTTCGGTCTCGCCGAGCCGCTCCTCCAGTTCGCCCTTCGCGGTCGCGAGCGCGGCGTGCTGCTTGTCCGTCGTCAGGCGCGTGTCGGCGAGCATGTGCTCCGTCGCGGAGAGGTGATGCTCGAGCTTCGCCTTTTCCGAGGCGATCTCGTTGATCTCCCTGCGCGCGGACTCATTGAGTTCAGCCAGCGACTCCTCGTGCTCGGCGAGCCGGCGCTGGAGGCCGGCCTTCAGCGCGTCGAAGCTCCTGTGATCCTCCGCGGCCTTGCGCTGCGTCCCGGCGAGCGCCTCGGCGAGCGAGGCCCTCTCGGATTCGAGGCTTGCCTGCATTTGCCCCGACTCGGCCTGCAAATCGGCGTGCGCCTTCTCCGACTGCGCCAGGCGGCCTTCGAGCGCGGTCTTCTCCGCGGACAACGTCGCGTATTTTTCGGACGCCGCGATCTGGAATTCCGAAAGCGCCCTCTCGCTTTCCGCGATCCGCTCCCCGAGCGCGGCCTTCGCCTGGGTGAGCGCCGTCACCTCCTCGGCTGCAGCGCGGCGCGTTTCCAGCAGGCTCTTCACGGTCTCGGAATGCCGCTCGTGCAACTCACCGTGCTTCGCGGAAAGGGCCGCATGCTCCTCGGCAGACTGCCGCTTCGTCTCGGCCAGCAGTTCCTCGGTCTCCGCAAGCCGGCGCACGATCTCCGCCTTCTCCGCAGACAATGCACTGTGCGCCTCCGCATCCGCGCGCCGCGTTTCCTCCAGCGTCTTCGTGACGGCATCGAGGCTTCCCTGCAGCTCGTCGCGTTTCGCAGAAAGGGCCGCGTGCTCCTCCGCAGACTGCCGCCTCGTGTCCGCGAGCAGTTGCTCGGTCTCCGCGAGTCGGCCCTCGATGTCCGCCTTCTCCGCAGACAGCGCACCGTGCGCGTCCGCACCGGCGCGGCGGGTTTCATCGAGCGTCTGCGTCAGGCCCTGGAAGTTCCCGTGCAGCTCGTCGTGCTTCGCCGAAAGCGCCGCGTGCTCCTCGTCCGAAAGCCGCTTCGTCTCCGCCAAAAAGTGCTCTGTCTCCGCGAGGCACCGCTCGATGTCCGCCTTCTCCGCCGACAATGCACCGAGCGCCTCCGCAGCAGTGCGGCGGGTTTCCTCCAGCGTCTCCTTCAGGCCCTGGAAGTTCCCGTGCAGCTCGCCGTGCTTCGCCGAAATCGCCGCGTGCTCCTCGGCCGAGATCCGCTTCGTCTCCTCCAAAAAATGCTCCGTCTCCGCGAGGCGCCGCTCGATGTTCACCTTCTCCGCGGACAATGCGCCGTGCGCCTCCGCAGCCACGTGGCGCGTCTCTTCCAGCGTCTGCGTGAGCGCCTGGAAGCTCCCGTGCAGTTCGCCGTGCTTTGCGGAAAGTGACGCATGCTCCGCGGACAGCGCCGCGTGCTCCCGGGCGGCGATGCGCTGCGCCTCATCAGCCGCGCCGGTGATCTCCACGAGCCGGCGTTCGAGTTCCGCCTTCGCGGCCGTGGCGACGTGGCGCTCGTCCTCGATCGCGAGATTCGTCTCCGAGAGGCGCGTCTCCAGTTCCGTCTTCGCCTCGTGGAAATGCGCGTGCTCCTCGTCCGCACGGTGAATGGCCTCGGCGCGCGCGACCTCCGACTCGGCCAGCTTCCGCTCAAGCTCGTCCCGCAGTTGAGAGAGTTCGAAATTTTCCTGATCCGAGGAACGCTTCGTCTCCTCCAGCGTGTGGATCGTCGTCGCGAGACGCCCGTGGGCCTCGTCCAGCTCGTCGGAGAGCGACGCGTGCTGCCCATCCGACTCGTCGCGCGTCTTTTCAAAGTGGGACTGGAGCGCGGCCAGTTGCTCGCCGAGTTCCGCGCGCGCCTTCGTGTGCGCGGCATTTTCGGACTCCGATGTCTTCCGCGCCTCCGCCAGCGTGCGCTCCGTCGCCGCGAGCCGCTGCTGGAGATCCTCCGACGCGCTGCGCAGCGCCCTCTCCTGCTCGGCTGCCCGGCGCGCGGCATCCGCCATCGCCTTGTGAAGATCCGCCACGCGGCGCTCGATCTCCGCACGCTCGTGCATGAGCGCCGTCCGCTCCTTGTTCGCCGAGCGCGTGGCCTCGGAGAGCGTCTGCTCGCTCGATGCGATCTTCGCATACGTGGCTGCCAGCTCCTGGCGCACCTTTTCGAGATCCGCCGCAAATGTGCCCTTCGCCTCCTCGTGCTTCGCCTGGAGTTCCGCGAGCTTCGCGGCGTCCGCCTCGCGCTCGGCGGCGAGCTGCGATTCGAGCCGCCCGCGGAGGGCGTCCCCCTCCGCAATCGTGCCCTGCGCCTGCGAGACCTCGGCGGACAGCGACTCCCGCGTGCTGTCCAGCGAACCGGTCAGCGTCTCGTGGTGCGTGTGCGCCGCCGCGAGCTGCGCGGCGATGTCCTCCCGCTCCCTGCGCGCGGCATCGCGCTCCGCAGTGAGCGCGGCGGCTTCCCGCCGGGCGGAATCCCCAAGCTCCGAAAGTGCCGCCGCCACGCGCTGAATCTCGGCCTCCGCCGTCTCGCGCTCGCGCGCGACGCCATCGAGGTGCCCGTGCAATTCCGCGAGTTCGGCCTGAAGCCCGGCCAGCTCGTCCGTGAGCCGTTCCGAGGCCGTGCGCTGCTCCGCGAGCCCCGCCACCACGTCGGCGCGCTCGGCCTGCACCCGCGCGAGATCGGCCTCGGCCGCCTGCCGCGCGACCGCCGCCTCCTTCTCCGAATCGCGCGCGATCGCGAGCTGGCCGCGAAGCTGGTCCACTTCAGACTGGAGCACTGGGTCCGCCAGCAGCCCCTGCGCGCCCGATGAGAGGCGCGCATTCTGTTTCTTCAGCTCCTTGCATGCGCGCTCGGTCGCCGCGAGCTGCCGCGCGAGATCGTCGCGGGCATTGATCGCCGCGGCGTGCTCCGCCTGGATCTTCGCCGTGATGTCCTCGCGTCCCGTGATCTCGCTGTTGAAGCGCACATTCACCGCATCCATCTCCGCGCGCAGCCGGTCCCGCTCGATGACGAGCGCACCGATCTGCCCCTCGAGCGAGGCGCCCTGCCCGCGCAGTCTGGCGGCGATCTCCTTCCGCTCGGCGACGATCGCCTCGCGTTCAGCGCTGAGTTGCGCCTGCTCCTCCGCATGCTTCGCCTGGAGCGCATCGAGCTGCCGGCGCAGCGCGGCCACGTCGCCGCCCGCATCGCCGCGACTTTGGATCGCGCCGTGGAGTTCGCGAATCTCGGCATCTTTCGCCTGCGCCTGCTGCTCGAGCGAGGCGATGCGCGCGGCGGATTCCGCAATCCGCTTTTCAGATTCCGCAAACTTCTTCTCCGCCCCAGCAAGCCCCCCTGCCTCCGCGGCGGGCTTCTTCGCGGCCTCATCCCCGGCCTTCTTTAATTCCGCACGCGCGGCGTCGCGCTCCTGCATGAGCTGCTTCAGGCGGACGCGGTATTCGCCGAGTTCCGCTTCCATCCGCTCCATCGTCTGCGTGAAAAATGCGGCGGCCGCCTCCTTGGAATCCACGCCTCCCCCGAGCAGCGCCTCGACTTCCGCCGCACGCTGGCGCGCAGACTCGATCTCGGTCTGGGCGATGCGGTTCTGCGCCTGGAGCGCTTCCACCTCGTCCTGCAAATCCTTCATCGCCTTGCGCACATCGGCCTCGCGCTGCTTCACGCTGGCCTCGATGTCCTTCCGCATTTCCAGCTTTGCGGTCTCCATGTAGTTCGCCGTCTCCTCCTGCCGCTTGTCCGCACTGGCGAGGAATTTCTCCACCTTCGACCGCGCATCCTTCTCCCGCGCGAGTTCCAGCGCCGCCTGCTTCTGCGCCTGCTCGAGGGCTTTGATCCGGCGGTTCAGCTCCTCCACCATGCGGTCGTGATCCCTCGTGCGCGGCACACCCGCGCCCGCGTGGCCGGATTTTCCGGCGGTTTCAAAAAATGCGACCTCATCCTTCAGCCGATCGATCTCGTGCTGCTTGGCCTCGAGTTCCTTGTTCGCACGGGTCGCGAGGTCCGAGCGGATGGACACCGCCGTGCTGCCTTCTGCGATACGGTTCATCGCGTCATCGAGATCCCTGCGCAGTGCCTCGGCCTCCGCGATGGATTTTTCGTGCGCCTCGCCGAGCGACTTGCGCTGCCGCTCCAGATCCACGATCTGCCGCTCATATTCGCCGCGCATCGTCGCGACACGGCGCTGCACATCGGCCGGCAGTTCGTTGAGCTGAAGGTCAATCTTCGGAGCCGCCGGCTTCTCGGGCACGGGTGCCGGCGCGAGCGAGTCCCGGATGAGACGCATCGGGCCGGCGGCAGGCGGGCCACCGTCCGGCGCGGGAGCCGGCGGTGCCGCGGCACCCGTGCCGGCGGGCTTGGCCGGCGGGAGCGGCTCCGGCTTGTCGGTTCCGGTGCGCGTGAACCACGATCCTGCCTGCTGGCCGCCGCGTCCCGGCAGCACGCGGCCCGCCGGGGCGGACGCCTGCCCGCCGGGGCCGGGCTTTCCGGGTTTTTTTGCACGGAGCTTCTCGGCGAGGGCCGAGGGCTCGCCGGCATCCGCACTGAATCCCGCGCCGCCCTTCGCATTCGTCACCAGCTTCGCGATCTTCTGCCACGGGAAACGGATCTCGATGCCATCGGCCTCGAGCACCTCGGATCGGAAAATCTGCGGAACCCGGCGGTAGATTTCCGCAAGGTTCACCATCGTGATCCCCTGCGCGATCCGCGCCGAGAGCGCCGGGATCTCGAACCGCAGCTCGGTCTTCAGATCGTGCGGCCCGGGCAGGAGGAGTTGCGCCGGGATGCGGTGGAGGAAATCGCCGAGTTCCAGCCGGATGCCTTCCGCCGGCGGCGGAGCCTTCTGCTGGATCAGTTCGCCGATGCCAGGCGGCTTTGCAGCGCCCTTTGCCCCGCCTGCCGGCACCTTCTTCTGCTCTGGGCCGGGGGCGGGCTCGGACTCCGGCTTTGGCTTGCGCTTGAAACGGTCGAGGAAACTCATGCGTAAATTTTAGGCGTCCCGCCTTATCTGGCAGCGGGCCGTTTTCCGTAGCTGCTTTCGCGCCCGCTGTCGCGAAAAAATCGCGCACGCGTCCGCCCCGCGGCCTTCGGCGGCACCGCGGCAAACTGCGCATATTCCGACGCGAGCCGCGGCGAAAGCGTGACAGTCACCAGCGCATCGCTGCCATCGTACTCGATCCCATGCACCTGCGCCTCGCGGTGCAGGCGCGCGAGCAGGCCGGACTCCGCGGCGGGGATCCGCAGTTCGCGCGTGACGTTCCCCGGCGACGCAAGCTCCGTCATTTTCTCAAGCAGCGCCGGGAGACCCTCGCCCGTGTGGACGGAGATGAAAATCGCATCCGGAAAATGCGAGCGCAGCCGGTGAATCGTCGCGGGATCGGCGACCTTGTCCACCTTGTTAAAGACGATGATCGTCGGGCGTGCGCCCGCGCCGAGTTCCTCCAGCACGTCGAGCGTGGTCTGGTGAAATCCCAGCACCTCGGGCGCGCTCGCATCGAGGAGATGCACGAGAAAATCGGCCTGCACGGCCTCTTCGAGCGTGGCCTTGAACGCCTCGACAAGCCGGTGCGGAAGCTTGCGCACAAAGCCGACCGTGTCCGTGAGCAGCAGCGGCTGGCGCGAGGGCAGCGCGACCTTCCGTGTCGTCGTGTCGAGCGTCGCAAAAAGTTTGTCCTCCACGAGCACCTCCGCGCCGGTGAGCCGCCGGAGCAGCGAGGATTTTCCCGAATTCGTGTAGCCGACGATGGCGCAATTCGGCACCGGCGTGCGCTGGCGATCCTTGCGCTGCGTGGCGCGCGCGCTGCGGATTTCCTTCAGCTCGGCCTTCAGCTTGTCCATCGCCTTCCAGCTCCGGCGGCGATCCTGCTCGAGCTGGCTCTCGCCCTCGCCGCGCCCGCCGATGCCGCCGCCCTGCTGGCCGAGATGGCTCCACGCGCGCGTGAGCCGCGGCAGCGAATATTCGAGCTGCGCGAGCTCGATCTGCAGCCGCGCCTCGCGCGTCCGTGCGCGTGCGCCGAAGATGTCCAGGATCACCTTCTGCCGATCGAGCACCGGCAGGCCCGCGAGCAGCTCCCAGTTCCGCTGCTGGCTCGGCGAGAGATCGTGATCGAAGATGATGCCCGCGAGCTTCTCCGCCTTTGCGCGCGCGGCGATCTCCTCCGCCTTTCCGCTGCCGATGAGGTAGCGCGCGTGCATCTCCCGGTGCTGCACGAGTTCACGCCCGGCGATGCGCAGGCCGCGCGTCGCCACAAGTTCGCCCAGTTCGTCGAGCAGGCTTGCAGCCTCGTCGCGCTGCGAGGCGAGCGTGTAGTTTCCGATCAGCAGGACCGCGCCGGGAGTCGCCGGCGTTTCAGGAGAATTGGGCATTGGTAGGCGGACTGCGCACCGTATGGCGTGACGCGCGGATCGCAAAGCGCGATGTTTCGCGCCGCGAAGAGGAAAACACAAAATCCAAAATCCAAAACACAAAGCCGGGAGTCGCCCCCCCTTGGATTTTGTGCTTTGTGTGTTGTAATTTGCATTCCCCATATCGCTGCAAAATTGGCGCGCAGTCTGCTCTCTCAAGTGAATTGTGCCCACAGTAGTCCTGCCAAGTCAGCCCCAAGCCAAGCCGGTGAAACATCGCAAAAAGAACTCTTCCTCCCCCGGCGAGATTCTTCCCGCAGCAAGCACGCGTACCGGCGAAAACGGGAAATCCGAGCCGCTCCGGGTGCGCCTCCGCGTGTGGCAGCGGCTCGTGCTCGCGATGCTCGCCCTCGTGCTCCCGAGCGCCGGGATCGCCGCAGCGGGATTCGCCAGCCGCTACGGCCTCCTCTCGGAAAACGGATCCCACGCGCTGCTCCTCGCCGGCATCCTCGGACTCGTGGCCGGGGTTTTCATCTCCGCGCGGATCGTCCGCGGAACCACCCGATCCATCCTCGAACTCGCCGCCGGGGCCTCCCTCGTCGCCGAGGGAAAGCGCGAGGATCTCGCATTCCCCACGCGGGGTGACGAAATCGGCGACCTCGCCGACGCCTTCTGCCGCGTGCTCGACGCCAGCCGCCGCGACCGCGAGCGGCTGATGATGAACAACAAGGAACTGCAAGGGATGAACGAGCAGATGGAAAAGGCGAGCGAGCAGGTGAAGTCCTTCGCCTTCAAGGCCGGCGAGGCCAACATCGCCAAGCGCGAATTCCTCGCCGTGATGAGCCACGAGATCCGCACCCCCGTGAACGGCATCATCGGCATGACCGAGCTCTCGCTCCAGACGGACCTGACCCCAGGCCAGCGCGACTATCTCGAGACGATCAATTCCTGCGCCGAGTCACTGCTCGCACTGCTGAACGACGTGCTCGACTTTTCCAAAATCGAAGCCGGCAAGCTGGAACTCGAGCGCACGGAATTCAGCCTGCGCGAACTCCTCGGCGAGACCGTCACCACCCTCGCGCCGCGTGCGCAAAACAAGGGCATCGAACTCCTCCTGCACATCCGCCCCGAGGTGCCCGACATGCTCGTCGGCGACCCGCACCGCCTGCGGCAGGTCATCGTGAACCTCGTCGGCAATTCGCTCAAGTTCACCGAGCGCGGCGAGATCCTCGTCCGGGTGGAAAATTCGCGCTGGGTGAATGGCGAGGCGGAACTCGTCTTCAGCATCACCGACACCGGCATCGGCATTCCGCCCGATCGCGTCAGCAGCATCTTCCAGGCGTTCAACCAGGCCGACTACTCGACCACGCGCCGCTTCGGCGGCACCGGCCTCGGCCTCGCCATCACGCAGCAACTCGTGCAGATCATGGGCGGCGAGGTGAAAGTGGAGAGCGAAGTGGGCCGCGGCAGCGTCTTCCACTTCACGGGGACATTCGGCTACCGCAAGGGCGAGGAGCAGCAGGACGACCGCACCGTCACCGAATTTTGCGGCCTCCGCGTGCTCGTCCTCGACGCGCACCCGAACAGCCTGCGCATCACCGCCGAACTCCTCACCAACTGGAAGATGGACGCCCACAGCGTGCGCGACGTGACGAGCGCTCTCACGAAGCTCCGCGACGCGAAGGCGCAGGGCAAACCGTACGATCTCTTCGTCGCCGACGCCGTCCGCCCCGAGAGCCCCGGCGTGAAGCTCGCCTCTGCGATTGACACCTATCCCGAGCTCGCCTCCACGCGCGTCGTCCTGCTCGTCTCCTCCACCCGCCTCGGCGAGATGGACCGCTACCAGCACGCCGCCATCCGCGCCACGCTCATCAAGCCCGTCACCGCCCGCTCCCTCCGCATCGCCGTGGCCAAGGCACTCGAAGGGCCGAAAAAGGACGGCGGCATGTCCGTCCCGAAAAACGGCAGCGTCCCCGCCCAACGCCAGCTCCGAGTGCTCATCGCCGAGGACAACGCCGTCAACCAGCGTCTCGTCAAACTCAACATCGAGGGCTGGGGCCACAAGGTCACCCTCTCCAACGACGGCACCGAGGCCGTGGACGCATTCAAGGAAAAGGAATTCGACCTCGTCCTCATGGATCTCCAGATGCCCAAGATGAGCGGCTTCGAGGCATCCGCGGCCATCCGCAAACTCGAAAAAATGCGTGGCATCTCGCGCACGCCGATCCTCGCGCTGAGCGCCAACGTCCTCAAGGGCGTCCGCGACGAATGCGTGAAATCCGGCATGGACGGCTACGTCTCCAAGCCCGTGCGCCAGCCCGAACTCCTCGGCGCCATGGCCCAGCTCATCCAGAGTCTCTTCGTGGACCGTACCGCCGGCGACTACTACCTCGCCGCGCTGGGGGCCAAGGCATCTGCCGGCGCTCCCACATCCGCCGTCTTCGCCGCACCGCCCGCCAAAGCCGATGCATCCCGCCAGGCTGCGTCCAGCTCGGGCATCAGGATGCTCCCCGCACCCCCCGCGACTCCTGCACCGGAAATCCAGGCACCCGCGGCAGCACCGGTCGCACCCGCCACACCGCCCGCCGCCGAAGCCGCGCCCAAGCCCGTCGCACCGCCCGCTCCCACTCCACCGAAGCCCATCGCCATGACGAGACCCACCGCACTCTTCCAGGAATTCGCCGCGCCGCCGCCCACCACTCCGGGTACCCCGCTCTTTGATCCGGAACCGCTCATGGAAAACCTCGGCGGCGACAAGTCCCTGCTCCGCGAAGTCATCCTCCTCTGCCGTGAAAATGACACCCCGCGGCTCCTCGCTGAACTCTCCGAGGGCATCCACGCAGGCAACGCCGACGCCGTCGCAAAAACCGCCCACGCACTCAAGGGAATGGTCGGCGCGTTCAACGCAACCGACGCCTGGGCCTCCGCGAAAACGCTCGAGATGAACGCGCAAGCCGGAAAAGTCGCAACGCTCAGGGAGGATGCCTCCCATTTTGTGCGAAAGCTGCGCGCCCTGCTCGTCAGCCTGGAGACATTCGCCGGAGCCGATCACCGCGACATCAAGTGGATGTGACCCCGCCCGACCAGAGACCGGATTCCTGCTCCCGCCGCCGCCACGAATCTCATTTCCCCGATCCGAACCGGCGCGCGACGAGCTGAAGCTCAGGACTACTTTTCCGCCGCGCATCCGCCCTTCACCCACTCCAGCGCCTCGTCCTGCGTGCGCAGCGTGCCTTCGAGCTGGCGCGTCGAGACTGCGTCGAGGATTTCCTTGAATTGCGGCCCCGGTTTCATCCCGAGCTTTTTCAAATCCTCACCGGTGATGAGCGGCGGCGGGATGAGCGGCTCGGCGGCGAATTCCTCGCGCTTCCGCTGCACGAATTCGTAATTATCCACCATGCCGTGACTGCTCACGCAGTCCACGCGGTGCAGTTCCATCTCATCGTCGAAGCCGGGCCGCGCCATGAAGCGCTTCAGCTTCGCCACGCGCATGTCCTGCACGTCCTTGAAGACCATGTGATTCGCGACAGCCACCACGGTCGCCTCGATCTCCGCGCGGCTGAAACGCAGCCGCGCCATGATCGCCTCGGTCATCTCCGCACCGAGCTTGTCGTGGCCGTTGAAACGGATGCGCCCCGTCTCATCCACCGCGAAGGTGCCGGGCTTGCCGATGTCGTGAAAGAGCACGCTGAACACGAGCGGCAGACTCACCTGCTCCGGCAGCAGCCCGAGCATCGCACGCGTGTGGACGAACACATCGCCCTCCGGATGAAACTGCGGCGGCTGCTCGCACCCGCGCAGCGCGGTGATCTCCGGCAGCACCTCATGCATCAGCCCGCTCTCGACGAGCAGATCGAAGCCATGCACGCGATTGCGGTGCAGGAAAATTTTCACGAGTTCCTCACGGATGCGCTCGGCGCTCACGTCGTGGATTTCCGAGGCGTGTTCCTTCACCGCAGCCCAAGTCGCCGGCTCGATTTCAAAGCCGAGCACCGCCGTGAACCGCACCGCGCGCAGCAGCCGCAGCCGATCCTCGCGGAAGCGCGCGACCGGATCGCCGATGGCGCGCACGATGCGCGCCTCAATGTCACGGCGGCCATTCACGTAATCGAGCACCTCGCCATTCAGCGGATCGAGGAACAGCCCGTTCATCGTGAAGTCGCGCCGCTCCGCGTCGAGTTGCGGCGTGCTGAAAGTCACGCCCTCCGGCCTGCGCCCGTCCACATACGCGAGGTCGCTGCGGAAAGTCGCCACTTGGAAATCATGCCCGCCCTCATGCACCACCACGACGCCGAAGTGCGCGCCCACCGCATACGTGTGCGGGAAAAGCGGACGCACCTGCCCGGGCCGCGCATCCGTCGCGATGTCGTAGTCGTGCGGCACGTGGCCGAGCAACTGATCGCGCACACACCCGCCCGCATACAGCGCGGTGAAGCCGGCCGCACGCAGGCGGCGGACAATCGAGACGGCGATGCTTTCGAGCGAGTCAGGCACGCGCCGAAGGAAAAGGACGCGAGCCGCGGAGTCGAACTTTCATTCGCAGTCTCGCCGCGGAGAAAGTGGCTGTTCCCAGAATCCAAACCGCG
Organism: Chthoniobacterales bacterium; assembly: GCA_038238025.1. Classification (GTDB taxonomy): domain Bacteria; phylum Verrucomicrobiota; class Verrucomicrobiia; order Chthoniobacterales; family Chthoniobacteraceae; genus SXWH01. The sequence goes on along the minus strand of JBBRYC010000091.1, from coordinate 2,311 downwards.
ATTTTTCATCCCGACCTCAGCCCTGAAAATGCCAAAGCCGGAACCCGTCGGTCCCGGCTTTGGAAATAAAGAACGCTTTTGAGCACGATGTCCGCGCATGGCGCGGAAAGAAGCGCCTCGGCGACCATGCCACCCCACGCGCTTCATTTGGAACCAACCCACACGCAACACCCTCGCCATCCGTGCGCGCACCCGCTACACCCGCGCCATCGCCATTCTCGAAGGAATGGCACGGCGAGACTCGTGAGGACGCGGAGGCGAAATCCTTTTGGGATGCCTTCTTCAATGTCTTCGGCGTCCAACGCCGCACCGTTGCATCCTTCGAGGAGCCGGTGAAAAAACTCAGCGGCGACTGGGCCTACATAGACCTCTTCTGGCCCCGCACTCTCCTCGCCGAGCATAAGAGCGCGGGCAAGCATCTCGGCAAGGCGCACGCACAGGGCATGGAATACATCCGCGCGCTCGCCAGCAGCGGGCGCGAAAAGGACAACCCGCGCTACCTCATCGTCTCCGACTTCCGCCGCATCGCCATTCACGACTTGGAGCCTGAGCAGGATCCCGCTGCGCCGCTCCCCTCACGCCTGCCGCCTTCCTTCGAGTTTCCGCTCCAGGATTTTCACAGGCACATCCGTCACTTTTTCTTCATCGCGGGCTACAAGCAGCACCGGCTGAATCCTGAGGACCCCGCGAATGAGGAAGCCACGCAGCTCATGTGCGATCTCTACGACGCGCTGGAGGTCGGCGAATATGGCACCGATGACACGGGCCGCGCCGGGCATGAGCTGAAGCAATTCCTCGTCCGCCTCCTCTTCTGCCTTTTCGCCGAGGACAACGGCATCTTCATCACGCGCTCCTTCCAGCTCTATCTCCTGGACCACACCGCCGCCGACGGCTCCGACCTCGGGCCAAAGCTCCACGAGCTATTCGAGGTGCTCAATACCCCCGAGGACCGGCGTCAGAAAAATCTCGCCGCCGACCTCGCCCAGTTTCCCTACATCAATGGCGACCTCTACCGCGAGCGCCTCGCCCTGCCCGCTTTCACCAGCGCCATGCGCGCAAAGCTCCTCGCCTGCTGCGCCTTTGACTGGTCGCGCATCTCCCCCGCCGTCTTCGGCTCGCTCTTCCAGGCCGTCATGGAGCCGAAGGCCCGGCGGCAGGTCGGCGCGCACTACACCGCCGAGCGCAACATCCTCAAAGTCGTCCGTTCCCTTTTCCTCGACGACCTCCGCGCCGAATTCACCGCCATCAAGTCCGACCGCTCCGGTCGCCGCAAGACCCGCCTCGCGGACTTGCAGAAAAAGCTCGCCGGGCTCCGCTTCCTCGACCCCGCGTGCGGCTGCGGGAACTTCCTCGTCATCACCTACCGCGAACTCCGCGCCCTCGAACTCGACATCCTCACCGCCCTCCACGGCGACCAGCAGGAGATGACCCTCGACGACGTGAACAAGCTCTCCCTGCTCGACGTGGACCAGATGTTCGGCATCGAGATCGAGGAATTCCCCGCGCGCATCGCCGAGGTCGCCCTGTGGCTCGCCGACCATCAGGCGAATGTCGCCCTCGGCCTCGCCTTCACGCAGGCCTACCTCCGCATCCCGCTGCGCAAAAGCCCCCACATCCACGTCGCGAATGCCCTGCGCCTCGACTGGCGCACCGTCCTCCCGCCCGCGCAGTGCAGCTACATCCTCGGCAACCCGCCGTTCATCGGACATCACTATCAGAGCGCGGAGCAAAAGGCGGACATGGACGCCGTCTGGGGCGATGTGAAAGGCACGGGCGTCCTCGATTTCGTCACCTGCTGGTATCGCAAAGCCGCCGACTACCTCACCGCCGCTGCGGGCACCAGCCCGTTTGACGCGATGGGAAAAGGGACGCTTGAACTCGCGAAGGAAACGGGGAGCGCACGCGCCCCGCGTGCTGTTCCCGGCGCCCTCGCCGGGAACATCGGACCACGCGAGACGTCATTTCCAAAACACGCGTCATCCACGCCCGGCGTTTCCGGCGGGGCGCCGGAAACAGCACGCGAGGGCGCGTGCGCTCCCCAAATCCGCGTCGCCTTCGTCTCCACCAATTCCATCTGCCAGGGCGAGCAGGTCAGCGTCCTCTGGGGCTGCCTCCTCTCGCGCTACCGCGTGAAGCTCCACTTCGCCCACCGCACCTTCCCGTGGGAGAGCGAGGCCCGCGGCAAGGCCCACGTCCACGTCGTCATCCTCGGCTTCGGCCTCGGCGACGTGCCCGAGAAGCGCCTCTACGACTACGACACCGACCCGGTGAACCCCACCGTCTCCGTCGTCCGCAACATCTCGCCGTATCT
>JBBRYC010000090.1:0-23813 GCA_038238025.1 Chthoniobacterales bacterium | reverse complement strand
TGACTGCTTACCCGTTAGGATGGGCGCAAGACTCTTGGCATCGAGCCCGGCCGGGATGGGAACGCCGGCCAATTCGCACATCGTGGGATAGACATCAAACAGATAGGCGAATGATTGGGTATCACCTTTCTTGATGCCCGGCCCGGCGAAGATGAGCGGGACGTGCATGCCGCCGAATTCATAGAGGTTTTGTTTGCCTAGCAGTCCGTGTTCGCCCAGCGAAAGACCGTTGTCTCCGGCGACGATGAAGATCGTGTTGTCATACTGTCCGGCGGCCTTTAACGCGTCGATCACCCGCCCGCATTGCGCGTCCCAGAAACTGGTCGAAGCATAATAACGCGCAAGTTTGCCAGTGACGTTTTCCTTGGTGCGCGGCCACGGCAGGGTCATTTCGTCGCGGACGCTCATCTCGCCGTTGTCGAATGGATGCAACGGCAGGAAATTGATCGGCAGCGGAATTTTTTCCGGCTGATACATCTTGTAAAACTCATCCGTGGCATACTGATTGTCGTGCGGTTCATGCGGTGCCATGTAGAGAAACATCGGCTTTTTACCCGCCTTTTCCTGGATGAACTTGATGAGGTTGTCAGCGTTGCCATCGGCATTGCCTCCGTCGAGCGACTGGTCGAAGACCGCGTCGAGTTCTTTGGGGCCGTTATCATACTTGCCACTGCGGATGGACGCGTAGCCAGCAGCTTTGATCGTCTCTGCCAGCGTAGGTGTCGTCCGCTCTGTGCGCAGATAACTCCGCCCGGTTTGAATCATCGTCCGGCTCGGCATGCAGACCGCGCCCATGTTAGAGCCGAGCACATAAGCGTTGCGGAAGATGTGACCTTTCTCCAACAGCTTGTCCACGTTCGGGGTTTTGACGATGGGATGCCCAAGCACGCCGAGGCAGTCGGGTCGCAAATCGTCGGCCAGAAGGAATACGATGTTGGGCTTGGCGGGTTTGCTTTCAGCGGCGTGGACGGTGGTCAGCGACGTGAGTAGCAAGGCGGCGATTAGTATGGCTTTGTGCTTCATGATGAATTTCAGGGGGGGCAATTTCGGGAATGGTTACTTCTGCGGCGTTCAACGCTGAGATCTATTCATTCGCCTTGGACACCGAATCTCCGCGGCCAGGTGCGACATAGGGTTCGGTCAGATGAACGCGGACGTGGTCGTTCTGTTTGATACGCCAGTCGCTAAGCTGCTTGCGGAGCGTGTTGAGAAGTTCGGCGTTCTCGGGTGTGCCCGCGAGGTTGTGCTGCTCATAGGGATCGGTTCGCAGATCGTAAAGTTCCTCGATGGGGCGCATGGTGTAGCGCTGAACAAGCTGCTTCGCACGCTCATCGGTTTTCGCCATCCGCTCCCAGGATTTCCAGAACGGGTGCGTGGCCTGGGGCTGCCGCTTGGGATCCTCCGGATCGCAGCCGATTAGATGGGTCATGAACGGGTAGTTGGGATTGAGGTTCAGAATGTATTTGTGCGTGCGCGTGCGAATGGAGCGCTGCGGTGACCAGTTGGCTTTCCATGATTCATAATTTTTGTCAGCTCCGGTGTGACTGCCGAAAACAGCGTCCAGATGTTCCGTCTTTTCGCCTTTGAGCACGGGGAGAAAACTCCGGCCGTCGAGGTCTTCCGGCGGCTTTCCACCGGCGGCCTCAATGAAGGTGGGCAAGAGGTCGGCGAGACTGATCAAGGCATCGGAAGTCGCGCCTGCGGCCACTTTTCCCGACCAGCGAACCAGCAGCGGCACGCGCGTTCCGGCATCATAGAGGCACCATTTGGCGAGAGGCATATTTGACCCGTGGTCCGAGGTGTAAATGAACAGCGTATTGTCGCCGTAGCCGCGTTTCTTCAGCACTTCCTCAACGGCTTGAATCGTGTCATCCAGAGCTGTCACCGAGGTGTAGTAATCGGCAAACGCGTCGCGCGTTTCGGGCGTGTCGATATAGTGTCCGGGCAAGGTCAGCTTCGCTTTGTCATAAGTCTTGTTCTTCATCCACGGCATGTGCGGGTTGCCGGTATTGACCTCGATAAACAACGGCTTTGCCTTGTCGCGAGCAGCAAGGAACTCATCCACCATCGCGGGCAGCGCTGTTGTCTCAGCGGTGCCCGGATGCCATGAGGCTTTCTTCACGTCATAGGGAAACGCGCTCTCGGGGTGCAGACTGGTTTTACCAATCAGCACCGTTTCATACCCCAGCGGTTGAAGATAGTGAGACAGAGTCTTGGTGCCCTTTGTGACGGTGCCTCCGAAGACATGGCCGCCATTTCGGAAGGGCATCAATCCAGTGTGGATCACGGCGCGCGAGGGAGAACAGAGGGTGCTGGCGGCGAAGGCACAGTTGAATCTCATCCCCTGAGCTGCGATCCGGTCGATGTTCGGCGTCCGCACATCCGGATTGCCGTAACATCCGGAATCAAAGGCTCCGTGATCATCAGAAATAATCATCACGATGGTAGGTGGTGATTTCACCGAGTCAGCCGTTCCGGCCGCCGCGGGCGAAGGAAGGTAGAGAAGCGAGAGGATTATAGACAGTATGAGAGGTTTCATTTCTTTCCCTTCTTGGCGCGGTAGTTTTTGTCGTTCGAGTTTCCGGCGGACATGACGTAGGCGACGAGGTCGCGCAGTTCGGTGGCGTTGAGTGTATTGATGAGGCTAGGCGGCATTTGCGACACGGGGGATTCGACGATGGACTTCACGTCGGTGCGGGCGACGAGTTCGCCTTCGGCTTTGGCGTCGGCGGGATAGACGTGCATCGTTTTTTCATCCTGCGGGACGACTAATCCGGCAAGAACGCGCCCATTTTTTAGGGTGACGATGGACGAACCGTATTGGTCGGAGATGACTTTGCTTGGCTCGATGATGGATTCGAGCACATAGGTGGCGTCGAACTTATTTGGCACACTGGTGAGGTCGGGGCCGATGCTGCCACCGAGGCCGTTGACGCGGTGGCACGCGGCGCAGCCGATGGCATGGAATAGGTTGCGTCCGGCCTCAAACTTGGCACCCGGCAATTGTTCTTTGTCCGCCGCTGTGATGGCTTCTGGCATGGTCCATACGTGGCCCGGGCCGGTCGGCGGTGTGATGGGGAAATTGGGCACGGGATTAAAATCCACGCCGGTCAACTCCTTTAACGCGATGCGCTCTTCATTAGTGCAAGTCGCCAGAGCTTCGTCGCGGATGTTGGCGAGATAGCCGGGATAGCTCGCGCCGCCAGAGGCTTGGCCCGCTACATTGAGAAACGCAAAATACTCGCGGCGCAGCTCGGGCGTCCAGCCGAGGCGCGCGCTGCGCAGGGTGTAGGCAAGGCGGAGTTGGGCGGTCGGTGGCGGGCTTTTTTGGAGCTTCTGGAGGTTGGCAAAATAACGGGCGTTGGCACCACGAAGCTTTTCGTAGTCCGGCGCGGCGGCCTTGGGCATCGTGGCGATGAGCTTCATGCCAGCAGGCACGGCGGACGGCGCATCGAGATATACGAGCACGCGGAGCAGCTCTCCATTGACGTCGGCGTGGTCGGCGGGGAGCAATGGAGCGAGCGCGGCGATGACGGCTTCACGCTCGGTGTTCGTCGGTTTTCCGAGTCGGTCAAAGGTGAGCGACATGGCGCGGAGCACGCCCAGTTTTTGCATGGTGGGCAGCGATTTGAAATCGAGTGCGAGCAAGAGCTTGAGCAACGGCGCTCGATGCTCGGTCGCACCGGACCGCGCGAGTGCCACAGCGGCGGTGATGCGCCCTTGCGGGTCTTTTTCCGCAAAGACTTTTTCCGCCCAAGTCGCCACGGGCTGTGACTCGATGGCGACACGCGCGGCATGGCGCAGGAAGCGGTCGCTGCTCGACAGATGCGGCCACGCTGCGGCGACTGCGGCTGGATTGACCACGCCATGAAACGCCTCCAACTCGCGTCGCGTGACGGCTTCTTTCGGTAGCGCCGCCGGGGCAGCGGGCGCGGTGGATTCCTTGCCCGTGTAAGTCACGCGTATCAGCGCTGACTTCGAGCCGCGTCCACCGACGGTGAAATACAGCGCTCCATCCTTGCCGACGACGGCATCGGTCACGGCGAGCGGCGCACCGGAAACGAACGTCTCCACCTCGCCGTGGTAACTCGCGCCCTCGGGCCGCACATGAATCGCGAGAATGCGCCCATAGGTCCAGTCGAGCGCATAAATCGCGTGCTGATACTTGGCAGGAAATTTCGCGCCTGTGCCAGCCACGACGCCCGTGGGCGAGCCTGGCCCGATGTCCACGATGGGCGGCAGGCTGTCTTCATAATACGTGGGCGATTTCCCCGCGCCGCTGCGCCAGCCGAAGTCGCCGCCGCTCACGACGTGGCAAATCCGCGTCGGGCGATACCACGGCATGCCCATGTCCCACTCCATGTCGGCGTCGTAGGTGAACATGTCGCCAAGCGCATTGAATCCGATGTCGTAAGGATTGCGGAAGCCGCCGCAAAATATCTCGTGCGTCCGCTTCACCGGATCGAAGCGTGTGACTAGGCCGCCCGGCGCGAGGATGCCACGGGCGTGGCCGCGCGGGTCCCACGCGCGCGGGAGCAGCAAGTCCTCGCGCCACGATTGCACATGCTTGCGGACGATGGTGTCCGCCGCCGGCTGTGGTGTTTGATTCCCTCCCAGTGTGTAAAGATGCGCGCCATCCTCCGCCGCCAGCACCGCATGGGTGCCATGCTCGCCACCAGCCGCGACTGGCGAAATCATCTCCGCCTTGTCCAAGCGATCATCACCATCCGTATCCGTGACGCGGTAGAGCCCCTCACCGTTTTTGTTAAAATAGAGCGCTCCAGATTGCCAAGCCAATCCCTGCGCACCGGACACAGCAACGGGCATCTTCTCCACCTTCACCGTCGGCGCGGAAGCAGTCGGCAGCGTGATGCGGAAAAGCCCCTTCGCGCCTTGATCGCTCGCGAGGAGGCGGCCCTTATCATCCATCGTTAGCGAAACCCAGGAGCCCTGCGCGGCGAGTGGCACTTCGTAAATCGTCTCGACCCTAAAGCCTGCTGTGACCTTCACATTCGCAGTCGCCGCATTTCCCGCCGAAACCGGTGCCGGCGTATCCTCGTCAGAAGATGATTTCGCTGGCACTTCCGCCACCCCACGCCGCGACTTGGGCTTCTGCGAGGCTTCGGCCTCAGCTTCGGCTTCGGCTGGTTTCTCGACGGGCGGCGCGGGTTCGGCAGCCTTGCCTTTGCCCTTCTGCTTACCATTTGCCTTCGGCTCTTTTGGCCCTTTTGGCGCATTTCCTTTTGCATCGGCTGGCAGCGCAGCTTTGTCGAACACCGTCACGCCGCCGTCCTGCAGTTCTTTGAACATCACGTCCTTGATTTGCACACTCATCGCCGGGCCTTTGTGAATTTGAAACGCGAGCAAACCCTCCAGCGCCCGCGCCTTTTCTTCGTGGTCCACGAGGTCCATCGTGACCTTCCCGTCAATCTTCTGAATGAGATGATTCCCCTGCGCGATGACCGTGTAATTGTGCCACTCCGCGACATCCCCCTTCACCGGCTCACGCTTTGCGACCACCCATCGTTTGCCCTCGGGATCCACGACCACGCTCTCGCCATTGCTCGCGATGACACCGCGCCCCTTTTCCTCATACATCGAGCCGTTGTGCGATGGCGCAGGATGAATATCCAACTGATAACCGCCCACCGACCACTTGCCGATTTCCGGCAGTTCCTTGCTGCGATACTGGATGCCCGTGTTGTTGCCGCTCTCCTTGATCTTCGCGTGCAGCTCGAAATTCTTCACCACCCCGCCGCGCCAGATGAGGAACTGATTGTATTCCAGCGCCCCTGGCCCCGAGGTCTTGCCGGAGATGCAGCCATCCTCGACCGACCACAGCGCCGGATTGCCATCCCATCCGGTGAGATCCTTGCCGTTGAACAATGCGCGAGCTCCATCTTCCGCTGCCCGAGCAGAGGTGAGGAGCAGCAAACAAGTGGAGAGACAGAGAAGGGTTTTCATCGGGTGCGTTAGGTCAGGGTAACAGCGAGCCAGGTTCGGTTCGGGACAGATGCCAGACCGCGATTGCGCAGACGAAGGCGCGCGGCTTTATGCGATCAAAAATTTGTCCGCGTGGGAGTGCCGGTCTGGGGGGCGATTTCGATCCAATCAATCTCGATGGGCTGCTCCTGCTTCGGCAAATAGAGGCGGACGATCCCGAGCGGGCCGGTGGCTGGGAGTGCGATCGAGACTTCCTGCCAGTCGCCGCCGGTGAGGGTGAAATTCACGCTCTGCGCCTTGTCCTGCGCGCCGCCGGGCAGCCAGTCGAAATGCGATGTGCCTGCGCCGGACTTGATGCGCACTTTCACGGTGCTCGGCCCGCTGATTTTGGCGGCGGAAAATCCGAGGAAGCTGGCATCGGTGAGCTTGGTGACATGCACGATGCCATCCTTCACAGACGCCGTGGAGCCGCGGGCTTTCCAGCCTTGCAGCGCGGGATCGTTGTCGTCCTTCGCCGCAGTTTTCACCGGTGCTTTGGCGGCGGCCTTGGCCTTCGGTTTGTCTTTGTTGGTCTGGATGCCTTCGCGCTCGGGGTGATACTTCGCGGGATCGAACGCGGGATTCGGGACGGGTACGACGGCCTTTGTGTCGGTGAGGAATTTTGTGATGAGCGCGTCGAGTTCCGTCACCAGTTCTGGCTTCTGAGCCGCGAGGTTGGTCTTCTCGCTGAGGTCATCGCGCAGATTGAAAAGCAGATGGCGATGCGCGCCCTTGTCGCCGCCGTGGAAGATGCGGATGAGTTTCCAGTCGCCGCGATGCACGGAGACCGCGGGCGGAAGCCAGTCGGGCACACCGGGATTGTGCGGGAAATATTGGAAGACTGCCTTGCCGCTGAGCGCGTCACCCTTCAGCGCGGGGAGGATGCTCGCACCGTCGAATCGCTGGCCGGCAGCGGGCTTCAGCCCGATGCCAGCGAGCAGCGTGGGGTAATAGTCTTCACTTTGCACAATCGCATCGCTGCGAGTGCCTGCGGTCGTGACGCCGGGCCACACGACGACGCACGGCACGCGCGTGCCGCCCTCGAATACACAGGCCTTGCCGCCGCGCAGCGGGGCGTTGCTCGTGGGCGTGGTGCCGTCCACTTCATTGTACATATTCCCGCCATTGTCGGCGGTGAAGATGATGATCGTGCGGTCCGCGATCTTCAGCCGATCGAGCGTGTCGAGCAGCGTGCCGACCGCGTCGTCCATGCTCTCGATCATCGCTGCATACGTGGGGCTGCGCTGGGGATCTCTCGGGTCCACGCTCGCGCGATATTTTTCGATGAGCGCCTTCTTCGCATCGAACGGCGCATGCACGCTGAACATCCAGTAGTTCAGATAGAACGGCCCAGCCTTGTGCTTCTCGATGAACGCGACGGCTTCCTTCGCCATACGATCCTCGATGTGCTGATTCGGCTCGCCAGGATCGGCATCGAAGTCCTTGAACTTCCACGGCGCGACATAGCTGCCCGCCGGTCCCGGTCCTGCCCAATGCGGCAAGTCCACATCGAAGCCATGCTGCAACGGCGAATACGGCTCCGGCCCGAGGTGCCATTTTCCAAAGTGCCCGGTCGCATAGCCCGCTTCCTTCAGCGACTTCGCGAGCGTGTGATATTCCGTCTTCAATCGCGTGACCGGCTGCGGCTGGATCGCCTTTTGATCCGGCGGCGCCTTTGTCCCCGTCGTGGCCTGCAACACAACTTGCGGCACGTGGCAATTCGGCGTGGTGATGCCCGTGCGCGCCGGACTCAGCCCCGTGAGAACCGCCGAGCGCGTGGGCGAACACAGCGGACTCGCCGAATACGCGTGCGTGAAAGTCATCCCGCGTTTCGCGAGACGTTCGATGTTCGGCGTCTTGTAGAATTTGGTGTGCCCGTAGAGCGTCGTGTCCGCCCAGCCGAGATCGTCGGCGAGGATGAAGACGACATTCGGGCGCTGCTCCGCAGCCAATGCGGCATGGCTGATGATGAATGACGAAAGGAAGACCGTGAGGATAAGAAAGCGTTTCATGCGTTCGGGATTCTGATTTCGGCGGTTCGTGGTTTGCGCTCGCGACAAGGGTGCTGTTCGGTCCGGGGAACCGACTTTGGATGAGGGGGGACGCCTTTGTGATTGTGACCGCCTAGACGTCAGGGAAGGCGGCAGCGAGTCCGGTGCGGATGCTCACGGCGACGATCAGAGCGCGCGGGTGAAACACGGCGAAGCTCATGATTTTGTTCCGAAAAGGTAGCGCTTCGAATTCATCCTCGCATAGCGCTGGCGCGCATCGTTCCACGATGCGTCGTCCGCTGGCTGGATTTCCTCCACCTCGCTCGATTCGCGTGCAACGCGACGGATATCGGCGAGCGAAACAAGTTCCCCACACGCACGCGCCTGCACCAGCACATTGCCGAGCACCGTGGCCTCGACGGGGCCGGCGAGCACGGGGCGCTTGCACGCATTCGCGGTGAACTGATTCAGCAGCCGGTTGCGCGAGCCGCCGCCCACGATGTTCACCGCGCCGATCAGGCTGCCGGTCATCTCCTTCAGCCAGTGAAGCACCGTGGCGTAGCGCAGCGCGAGGCTCTCGAGTGCGCAGCGGACGAATTCGCCCTCGGTGCCGGGGACGGGCTGATCCGTCTCGGTGCAAAATTGCGCGATCGCCGCGGGCATGTCCGGCGGGTTTAGAAAACTCGGGTCATCCGGATTGATGATCGAGCGGAAGGCCGGCGCTGCCTCCGCGGCTCGCACGAGTGCCGGGTAGTCGCTCGTGCTCCCGCCTTTCGCAAACGATCGGCGGCACTCCTGCACGAGCCACAGGCCAAGGATGTTTTTGAGCAGGCGGTAAGTGCCATCCACTCCGCCTTCGTTCGTGAGATTCAGCTCGAACGCGCGCGACGAAAGCTCCGGCTCGTGCAGCTCCACACCGAGCAGCGACCATGTGCCGGAGCTGATGTATGCGAGCCGGCCGTGCCCCTCGGTCGCAGCACCGGGCACACCGGCCACCGCCGAGCCCGTGTCGTGCGTCGCGGGCGCAATCACCACCACGCTCGCATGCAGCCCTGTGCGCTCGCGCAGTCCGGGGAGCAATGCGCCGAGCCGTGTGCCGGGCTGCACCACCTCGGGCAGCATCGCCGTGGGCAGGCCGAGTTTTTGCAGCAGTTCCACGGACCACCGTTTTTTTGTCGGGTGAAAAAATTGCGTCGTCGTTGCATTCGTGAACTCGCCGGCCTTCGCGCCGCACATTTTGAAATTCAGCCAGTCCGGGATCATCAGGAACTTGTCCGCCGAGGCGAGCAGCGCCGGGTCGCGCTCGTTCGACGCGAGGAGCTGATACAGCGTGTTGATCTCCATGAATTGCGCCCCGCTCTCCGCAAAAATTTCCTCGTGCGATACGCGCTCCTTCACTTTCTCCATCATCCCGCGCGTGCGCGAATCGCGGTGATTCCACGGCATCTCGATCAGCTCGCCGGCCTTGTCGAGCAGCACGTAATCCACACCCCATGTGTCCACGCCGACGGACACAATCGAATCGCCAAAACGCCGCGCTGCGAACCCGAGCCCGATCTCGATTTCGCCCCAGATGCGCGTGATGTCCCATCGCATCGTGTCGCCGATGCGCGTGACGCCGGTGGGGAAGCGGTGAAGTTCCTCGATCCGCATCTTCGCGCCATCCCAGAGCCCGGCCATCACGCGGCCGCTCTCCGCGCCGCAGTCCACTGCGAGGTAGCATTTCTCTTTCATGATCGTGGTTTGTCTTGGTGAAAAATATTGCGTGCGGCACTGCGAAGATCGCGCTGGGAATTTACGGGGTGTGCAGTCCGAGGATCTCATCCGCGCGCTGCCGCACTTCGCGGAATCGCGTGGCGTTGGCCGGCAGTTTGATGTCCTCGTCGAAAGTCGGAATCATCTCCTTCATCCGCGCGTGACCCTCCGGCGTGGAGAGCAAATGCGGGAAGCACTGCTTGATCACTTCGAGCACGATATTCACCGAGACTGAGGCTCCGGGCGACGCACCGAGAAGCGCGGAAATGGTGCGCGCCGCATCGGTGATGACCTCCGTGCCGTAGTGGACGATGCCCGCCTCGCCATCCGTCTTCTTGATCGCCTGCACGCGGATGCCCGCATCAATCAGTTTCCAGTCCTCCGCCTTCGCCGCAGGATAGAAAACGTGCAGCACTTTCATGCGCGCCTTCATGCTCTGCGTGCCCTGCTGCACGAGGTAGCGGACGAGATCGAGGTTGTGGATGCCGATCTTGATGAGCGTGAAAATATTGTCCGGCCGGACGGAGAACGGCAGGTCCGTGATGCTGCCTTTCTTGTGCAGGAACTTCGTCGTCCACGCCGCGAACGGGCCGAAGAGCAGCGTCTTCTTTCCATCAAGAATCCGCGTGTCGAGATGCGGCACCGCCATCGTCGGCGCGGCATCGAGCGCCTGCCCGTACACTTTCGCCTGATGCTTCGCGACGATCTCCGGATTGTCGCAGATGAGCCATTGCCCGCCGATCGGAAATCCGCCGAGGCCCTTCGCCTCCGGGATGCCCGACTTTTGCAGCAGCGGCAGACTGCCTCCGCCCGCGCCGACGAAGACAAACTTCGCGCGGTTCACGCGCACCGTCCCGGTCGCCAATTCCTTCGCGCGCACCTCCCAGCCCGTGCTGATTTTTTTCAGGCCGACCACGCGATGCCCCGGTGCAATCCCGCAGCCCTCCTGCTGCCCGAGCCAGCGCAGCAGCTTCCGCGAGATTTCGCCGAAGTTCACATCCGTGCCCGCGTCCATTTTCGTCGCGGCAATCGGCACATCGCCGCGGCCTTCGAGCAGCAGTGGCGCCCAGCCCGCGATCTTCGCGCGGTCCGTCGTGTATTCCATCTCCTTGAAAAAATGATGCGCCGACATGCCCGCGGCTCGCGCCTTCAAAAAATCCACCTGCTCCGCACCATGAACGAAACTGATGTGCTGCACGGGATTGATGAATTCCTTCGGCGCATCCGCCATGCCGCTCGCGACCGCGTAGCTCCAGAACTGCTTCGAGTGCTCGAACTGCTCGAAGATCTCGATGACCTTGCTCACGTTCACCGAGCCATCCGCCTCGCGCTTCGGCGTGTAGCTCAGCTCGCAGATCCCCGCGTGCCCCGTGCCCGCATTGTTCCAGCCGTCCGAACTCTCCTGCGACAGGCCGTCGGTCACTTCATAAAGCTGGATGCGCAGGCGTGGATCGAGGCGCTTGAGCAGCGCGCCGAGATTGGAGGACATGATCCCGCTGCCGATCAGGACGACATCAGGGTTTTCGACGTGTGTGGAAGATGGCATGAGGATGTTTCAGCGTTTTGATGCGAAGCGGTAGTTTCCCGATTCCGCCGTGATGACTGCACGGCTATTTTCGAGCCGGAGAAATTTTACGCCAGCCGCATCGCTGAGCGGCTTGCCGCCTTCGGTCACGGAGGCGGCGTCCTTTGCCGGGAGGAAAATGGTCGCCGTCGTATTGGCCGGGATCGTCACGTTCAGCTCGAAGTCCGCGCCATTCGCCCGCCACTCGCTGCCGATGCGGCCGCGGATGGAATCGTAGTGCGCCTTCACCCAATCAATCGGCTTCGGCTCGCCGCTCGCGGCACTCGCACCGGCAGACGGCGGGTTCGGGCGGATGACGATGCGCCGATAGCCGGGGCCGTCCGTGTCAATTCCCGCGAGCGTCTGGAACGCCCACTGCATCACCGCGCCGAACGAATAGTGGCTGAACGAATTCATCGCCGCGTTGTTCTTCCCGGTGGCACCGTTGAAGCCGTGCTCCTTCGTGAAACTGTCCCAGCGCTCCCACACGCTCGTCGCACCCTGCTCCACCTCGTAGCCCCACGAGGGAAAACGCCGGCTCTGAAAAAGTCGCAGCGCAAGATCGGTCTGTCCGTTCACCGTGAGCGTGAGCAGCAGCGGCTTCGTGCCGAGAAATCCCGTGGCCATGCGCGTATCGTTGCGCGCGATTTTTTCCGCGAGTCGTGCGGCGGCGGCGCGAGCTTCATCGGGCTCGGCGAAAATGCGGCCTTCGAGCGCGAGCACATACGCGGTCTGCGTGTCCACACTCAGGCTGCCGTCGGGCTTCACAAATTGGCTGCGAAACGACTTCGCAAGCGCATCCGCGGTGTCGCGATACTTCGCAGCTTCGTCGCGTTTGGCGAGCGCATCGGCCATCACGCTCATCAGCATCGCGCTGAGCCGGTGATAGCACAGATCCACATACTCGATCGGCGTCGCCTCGTTCACATTCAGCCAGTCGCCCCACGTGTTGCCGATGCTCACGCCTTTCAATTCCGGATCGGCCTTCCGCCGCCACTCCATGAACTTCGTCATCGAAGCCCAGTGCCGCTCAAGCACCCGCCTGTCGCCATACACTTTCCAAATCGTGCAGGGCACAATCACGCCGACATCCGTCCACGCCGCACCGTGCGTCGCCCCGGCCTTGCCGTGGGCAAAGGGATACGGCGCGTAGTCAGGGAACGCGCCGGAGTCGCGCTGCGCCTCATCGAGATCGTCGATCCACTTCGTGAAAAAGGCCGCGACATCCGCATTGTAGCTTGCTGTGCGCGCGTAGATCTGCGCGTCGCCCGACCAGCCGAGCCGCTCGTCGCGCTGCGGACAGTCGGTCGGCAGCTCGATGAAATTCGCACGCTGCGTGCGCACGGTGTTCTTCCAAAATTGCGTCATCACCGGATCGCTGCACGCGAACTCGCCGGCGGCGGGCGTGTCGTTGCTCAGCACGAGGCCGGTGACGGCGTCGAGCGTAGGCTTCTCCGCGAGGCCGGTGACTTCGACGAATTGGAATCCGTGATACGTGAATCGCGGCTGCCACTTCTCGCCATTCGCATCGCCGCGCAGTGTATAGAAATCCGTCGCTCGCGCCTTGCGCAGGTTCTCCGTCATGAGCCGACCATCCTTGTGGAGCATCTCGCCGTAGCGAATCTGCACCACAGTCCCGGCTGCGCCTTTCACCTTCAGGCGGATCACACCGGCAATATTTTCTCCGAGATCGAAAATGTAAGCGCCCGGCTTCGGCTCGGTGACCTTCTTTGCCGCGATCTCCTCGACTACACGGATCGGCGGCGCGGTGTAAGCCACGAGCTTCGCGGGCTTCTGAAAACCAAGCTCCACTTCCTTCTCCACACCCGGCTCGAAGAATTTGGCCTTCACGCTGCCGTTGTCCTCGGCGCGGATGGCGGGCTTCCATTTCCAATCTGCCTCCTTTGAATACACGTACGGCTTCAACTGCATTTTACGCAGTTCGCTCGTGGAGATTGGATCGGAGAGCAGGTAGGGTTCGCTTGGTTCCTTGCCTCGGCACCAATCGAAATTCTCGTGCCTCGCGTCGTAGCTTTCCCCCATCAACAAATCCGCTTCGCGAATCGGCCCGTCACCGCTTGTCTGCCACGTTGCATCGGTACCGATGATTTCGTGCGAACCGTCTGCGAATTCGATGTCGAGTTGCGCGAACAGCGCAGGCGTTTTTCCGTAGATTGCACGTCCCGTTTTGTTCGGCCCATAGCCCACGAGCAAGCCGTAGCCGACATAGCCCGCGTACCAGCCGTCCGCGACGATCGCTCCAATACAGTTACCGCCTTGTTTCACGAGCTTAGTCACATCATGCCCGCGGTAGTAATCGCGCTGCCGATAGTCCGCCCAACCCGGCTCAAAGTAAGCATCTCCCACGCGCTGCCCGTTCAAATGAAACTCGGCGATCCCCAGCGCGGAGCCATACAGTATCGCGCGTTTCACTTCCCCCTTCGCCGCAAACTCCTTCCGATAATGTCGCGCTGGCGGCAAAAACAACTTCGCCCGATCCGCGTGCAGCGGCGTCTCGTCCTTGAATGAAATCCACTGCGCCTTCCAATCCTCCGGCTTCAGCAGCCCCATGCTCCACTTCGCCGCCTCGCTCCACTTCGATGCGGCGTCATTCTTGTCCCACGTCTGCACTTTCCAAAAACACTGCTGCCCCGACACGAGCGGCCTGCCCGCGTAGGCGATTTGCGAAGTCGCATCGCTCATCACCTTGCCGGTGTCCCAAAGGTCGCCCTTGTCCCCCGCAAGTGTTGCAGCGGCACTGGCAACGAGAATGCGATACGCCGTCTGCCGCTGCCCGCGCTCGGCGGATTCGATGCGCCACTGCAAGCGCGGCTGCGCAGCCTCGATGCCATCGGGGTTCGTGAGATATTCAGTGCGAAGGGCGACGCAGAGCAGGATGGCGAGGAAGTTCATAATGAGGAAAAGTCAGCAGTTCAGCGTTCGACGATGATCCCGGCGGGCGCTTGGATGTCCGGCTTCACGCTGTCGTCAGATTGGCGTTCGCGGGGCACTTCGATCGCGAACTCGCAGGAGAAAATGCATTTCATAAGATGCAAAAAGGAAACCGCTAATCGTCACTCATCAGCGCTAATTCGGATTTTGAAATTAGCGGGGATAAGCGCAGATTAGCGGTTCACTCCGTCAGAAGTTGAAGCCGTCAATGTTGTCCTTGTTAAAGATGAACGGCTTTCCGAGCAGGATGTTGTCGCCCTGGATTTCAAACTCGCCGAGCGGGCCGGCCTTGAAGGTCTTGTCGCCCGCCTTGAGCTTGCCGGTCGCGAGCGCGTGCGCGGCGCGGATGGTGAGCGCGCCGAGGTCAGTCGTCTTCCAGAGGATTACGCTCTGCGTCACGCCTTCGTGCACATACTTCCTGTTCTCGCTCGGAAGTCCGAGACCGATCACTTTGACCACACCGGTCTTGCCAGCCTGCTTCACGGCTTCCGCCGCTCCGGGGACTGCGGGCGAGCAGATGGCCATGATGAGTTTCAGATTCGGATTTGCGCTGAGCAGCGTCGTGGCTTCGGCCTGCGCCTTGTCCTTCAGATCGTCGCACGGACGCAGCGCGACCATTTTCATTTTCGGATATTTCGACGCGCGGCGCGCTTCGATGTGCTTCTGCCACTCGTTCATATTCGCCGCCGTGAGGCTCGCGGTGATGATGGCAAACTCGCCGTCCTCCGCGCACAGCCGCGCGGCTTCATCCATCAGGCCGTAGCCGATGCCTTCGGGTGTCGCCTGGTTCACGAAAAACGAGCGCGCATCGGTCGCTGAATCGGAATCATACGTGACGACCTTGATGCCCTTCTGCTGCGCCTTGCGGAGCGCGGTGGAAATGCCGTCCTTGTTTTCGCAAGCAACTGCGATCACGTCCACGCCGAGCGTGATCCAGTTCTCGATGATTTCGTTCTGCTTCGCGGGGTCCGGTGTCGTCGGGCCGTCGAAGATCAGCTCCACGCCGAGTTCCTTCGCAGCGGCCTCCGCGCCTTCCTTGCACGAGACAAAGTAGGCATTGCCCTTTGATTTCGGCATCAGCGCGATGGTGACTTTCTTGCCGCCATCGGAGCCACCGGTGGATGCGGATTTGTCGCATCCCGCGACGAGGGCCAGCAGGAAGGCGGCGAGGATTGAGGCGATGTGTTTCATGTCAGTTTGGGTTGGGTTGGTTGTGGTGGGGATTGTCGGTGCGTGCGCCGCGAGGCGAGAAATTTTGGCAGCAGTCCGCCCGCGAGCGCGAGCAGCAAGAGCGCGCCGGTGAGCATGCCGGAAAGTTCGCTGGCGATGTTCATGAGGCCGGGCACGCGCGTGAGGCCGTTGCTGAGGACCGCCACCGCCGCGACGCCAAGCAGCGTCCCATGCACCGAGCCCACACCGCCGAAGATACTCGTGCCGCCGAGCACGACCGCAGTGATCGCAAACAGCTCGTAGCCCGTGCCCGCGTCCGCCTTCGCCGTGCCGAAGCGCGCGGTGTAAGTCAGCGCCGCAACCGCCGCGACCACGCCCGCTAGCACGTAGGCCATCGCGAGCCGGCGCTGCACCGGCAGCCCTGCATAGCGCGCGCCTTCGGGCGCAAATCCGATCGCACGGAACGAACGTCCGAACGTCGTGCGATGGACGAGCAGCCAAACGCTGATCGCAGCGGCGATGAGAATCCACGCCTGAGTCGGCACACCGGCGAGCTGGCCGGTGCCGAGGAAAAGAAACGACTGAGGGAAATTCGTGAACGCATCCACGCCCTGCGTGATCGCCTCGGCGAGGCCGCGGAAGAGCGAGAATGTTCCCAGCGTGACGATGAGCGGTGGCAGTCCGAGCCGCGTGATGAGCAGCGCATTGAACCCGCCGCAAAGCCCGCCGATGCCGAGCGTGCAGACTCCCGCAAGCCAAGGATCGAGTCCCGCGTCGCGCCACAATTTTCCGAAGAGCACCGCGCACAGCCCGAGGATCGAGCCCACCGAAAGATCGATGCCGGCCGTGATTATGATCGGCGTCATCACCAGCGCGAGCAGTCCTATCTCGACCGAGTGCCGCACGATGTTCGTCACATTGTCCGCCGTACCGAAGCGCCGGCCGAAGGCGTTGAAGTAAATCACCTCGGCGATGAGCAGCACCACGAGGATGGTCTCGTGCCGGAGCAGCGACGCTTTCCAACCGCGCGATTCAGAAGAGGAAGACATGATTAGAACCGCAGATAAACGCGGATGAACGCAGATGAAATCAAGCAGCACTGAGGTGCCGTTCTCGAGTGAGCGCGTTTGCTCACGCGGGTTTCAGCGAGCGGGCATTTGGAGCGGATCAAGAAATGTCGGAGCCGCGACACAAGGAGCCGGGGCGCCCCCCCCCCGAGTGTCCACATGGGGCGTGGGCGCCCCGGCTCCTTGAAAAACGGCCATACTTTTTGGTGAACCGCTCTAAAGTCAGTTTTCATATTTGCGTTCATCCGCGTTCATCTGCGGTTAAAAACTTCCCTTCCGCGTTCGCAGCCCGTCGGCCACCACGGCCAGCAGGATGATCGCGCCTTGGATTGCCTTTTCCCAATACGGCTTCACGCCGACGTAAGTGAGCGCCGGTCCGATGCACACGAGCAGCAGCAGGCCAGCGAGCACGCCCCAAAGCCGTCCGCGCCCGCCACTCACTGCGACACCGCCGACGACTGCGGCGGCGATGGCCTCGAGTTCGAGGCCGCGTCCGCTGTTCGGATCCACTTGCGGCGATTGCACCATGTTCAGCACTGCGGCGAGTCCCGTCAGCGCGCCCATGAATACGAACACGAGAAACGTCGTAAGCTGCGGACGAATGCCTGCGAGCCGAGCCGCCTCCGCGTCCGAGCCCACGGCATAGACGAATCGGCCGGCGGAAAGATTTTTCATCGCGAAGGCCATCAGCACGAGCAGGCCGAGCGCGATGCCGCAGACGGTGAATTGCCCCGCGGTCATCGGCAGGCCGAACCATTGCGCGCCGTCGGGCAGATTGATGAACACGCCCTGCTGCTTGAGCCGCAGAGCCTCGCGCATCGTCACCATCGTGGCGAGCGTCACGACGATGCTCGGCAATCGCAATCCAGCCACGAGCACGCCATTGATCGCGCCGCCGATGGCACCCACGCCCACTGCTGCGAGCATGGCGACGGGCCACGGAAAATTGGCGGCGGCGATGAGTCCCGCGCACGTTCCGCAGACGGCGAAGAGCGAGCCGATGGAAATATCAATCTGCCGCGCGATGATCACGAGCGCGACGCCGCACGCGAGCACGAGCTTCGGCGCGGCGGCGGTGAGGCGAGAGAGCAGCGGCTGCGGCGAAAAGAAGTTCGGCGCGAAGACGGCGAGCAAGAGAAGCATCACGCAAAGCGCGGCGGCAACGGAGAGTTCGCGAAAGTAGCGTTTCATTGTGCGCCTCCCTTTTCAGTCTGCCCGAGCGCCGCGGCCATCACATCGTGTGCGTCGCTTTTGCCGGGGAGCATCGCGGTGATCGTGCCGCCGCGCATGACGGCGATGCGGTCGCTCATGCCGAGCACTTCAGGCAGGTCGCTGGAAATCATCAGCACGGCGAGGCCGTCCTTCGCAAGGCGGCGGATGATTTTGTGGATCTCACTTTTCGCGCCGACATCCACGCCCTGCGTCGGCTCGTCGAGGATGAGGAGCTTCGGCTTCGTCGCGAGCCAGCGCGCGAGCGAGACTTTCTGCTGATTGCCGCCGGAGAGCGAGCCGCCGGGCGCTTCAGGGCCGTAGGCTTTCACGGCGAGATCGCGGATGAATTCCTGCGCGAGATTGCGCTCGGCGCCAGAGCGCAGCCATGTGCCGGGGAAGATGCGCTCGTGAATCGCCATCGTCATATTGTGCGCGATGGGCATTTCGAGAATCACGCCGTGGCGTCGGCGATCCTCGGGCACGTAGGCGATGCCGTGCGCGACGGCTTCCTGCGGCGAGAGGATGGTGATGCGCTCACCGTTCAGCAGGATTACGCCGGAGTCGGCGGGCGTGAGGCCGAACAGAACGCGCGCGAGTTCCGTGCGCCCCGCGCCGACGAGTCCGGCGAGGCCGACGACTTCGCCAGCGCGCACGTCGAGCGTGATGTTCTTCACACCGCCTGCAACGCAACTGAGGTTCTTGAGAGACAGGACGACCTCGCCCGGTTCGCTCTCAGCGGGAGGAAAGATGGACGAAACCTCGCGACCGACCATCAGCTTGATGAGCGTGGCTTCATTCATCCCGGCCACCTCGCTCGTCCCCACGCTTTCGCCGTCACGCAGCACGGTCACGCGGTCGGCGAGCGCGAAAATTTCCTCGAGCCGGTGCGAGATGTAGATGACGCCGACGCCGCTCGCGCGCAGGTCGCGCACGACGGCGAAAAGGAGATGCTGCTCCGCGTGCGTCAGCGAGGCGGTCGGCTCGTCCATGATGACGATGCGCGCACCCGCCCCGAGCGCGCAGGCGATTTCGACGAGCTGCTGCTCGGGCATCGAGAGCGAGCGGACTTCCGCATCGGGTGAGATTTCTGCGCCGATGCGTTTGAGCAATTGCGCGGCGTGTTCACGTCGCTCGCTCCATTTCACTTTGCGGAATGCCGACGCCGGTTCGAGCCGCAGGCCGATGTTTTCCGCGACGGACAGATCAGGAAAGAGCGCGGGCTGCTGGTAGATGCAGGCGATGCCGAGCTTGTGCGCGGCGGCGGGAGTGAGTTGCGCGACCCGCTCGCCCTCGATTTCAATGCTCCCGCCGTCGGCCTGGTGCGCGCCGGTGATGACCTTGATGAGCGTGGATTTCCCCGCGCCATTTTCACCGAGCAACGCATGCACCTCGCCAGCCCGCAGATCGAACGACACGCCCTTGAGCGCACGCACCGCTCCGAAGGACTTAGTGACCGCTGATAGTTGGAGAAGGGGCGGCGGCATTCTCGATTTCTACGAGCGCTTTGAAAGGACCGCGTGCTCGTGGCGTTTCACCTCCGCCAGCCACGCTTCGCCAACCGGAACGCCTTTGCCCTCGCAGTAAAAATCCCACACGGCACCGAAGGGGAGCGACTTGCTTTCTTCCTGCAAGGCGAGGCGCGCAGTGTTGTCGCCCGCGAGTTCGGCGGCGCGGATGGCGGGCGGTTCGAGCAGTGCGAGGAGCAGGGCGCGGAGCAGATTGCGCGTGCCGATGACCCATGCGGCGATGCGGTTGATGCTCGCATCGAAGTAGTCGAGGCCGAGATGGACGCGTTCGGCGTGGCCGGTAGCGATGATTTCGCGCGCGATGGCCTGGAGGTCGTCGTTGAAAGTGACGACGTGGTCGCTGTCCCATCGCACACCGCGGCTGACGTGCAGCAGGATCTCCGGCAGGTAGAGCAGCACGCTGGAGATTTTGTCCGCGATGCTCTCGGTGGGATGAAAATGCCCGGCGTCGAGGCAGAGCAGCTTGCGGCGCGTGATGGCGTAGCCGAGGTAAAATTCGTGCGACCCGACGGTGCAGCTTTCCGCGCCGATGCCGAAGAGCTTCGGCTCCACGGCGTCGAGGTTGTGCTTGGCCGGGAGCGGCTTTTTGAAAATGGCATCGAGCGAATCGGCGAGACGCTCGCGCGGGGACTGCCGATCGGCAGGCGTGTCCTTGAAGCCGTCGGGAACCCACACATTCGTCACGCACGGCGAGCCGAGCGCCTTGCCCATCGCCGCGCCGATTTCGCGCGAGCGGCGGCAGTGCTCGATCCAGAAATTGCGCACGCCCTTGTCGCGATGCGAGAGCGTGAAGCCGTCGGCGGCTTTCGGATGCGCGAAACACGTCGGATTGAAATCGAGGCCGAGCCCGTTCGCCTTCGCCCATGCGATCCAGTTCTTGAAATGCACGGGCTCGATTTCGTCGCGGTCCACTTTTTTCCCGCCGAACTCTCCATAGAACGCGTGGAGATTCAGCCGGTGCGTGCCGGGGATGAGCGAGAGTACCTTGTCGAGATCCGCGCGCAATTCATCCGGCGTGCGCGCCTTGCCGGGATGATTTCCGGTGACGGCGATGCCTCCGCCGAGCGTGCCGCCGCCAGTCTCGAAGCCGCCCACATCATCGCCCTGCCAGCAGTGGAGTGAGACGGGCAGCGTCGCGAGCGTGCGCAGCGCGGCGTCCGCATCCACGCCGAGCGCGGCGTAGCGTTCGTGTGCGAGTTTGAAAGTGGCTTCGATTTTTTTGCTCATGGAAACGGGAGTGCGGAGCGCGGCGTGAGAGGGTGGCGGGCGAATCTAGGGATCCTGAAAGTGCCGCACAAGCGCGCTCGATTCCTTCACCATCGCGCCAATTTCCAGCACGATCGCGCCACTGTGCGGCAAGGCACGGGGAGGACGCGCAGCCCGTGGAAACAGAGCCCGCTCTTGCCTGTGGTCATGCTGAACCGCATCATCGCGCCAATGCTCCGCAAGCTGCGCACCAGCGACTGGTTTCACCCGGACGGCTTCCCGCTCGCCGTCGAGCGGCGCGATCCGCAGGAGCCGTTCGGCCCGCACACGCATGAGTTCAGCGAGCTGGTGATCGTGACCGGCGGGCGGGCGCTCCACGCCACCGGCCGCGAGTCGTGGCCGATCGGGACCGGCGATGTCTTCGTCATCGGCGGCCCGCGTGCGCACGAATACCGCGACATGCAAAAGTTGCGGCTCATCAACATCCTCTTCCGGCCCGAGAATCTGCGGCTCGATCTTTGGGATCTCCCCACATTGCCCGGCTACCACGCGCTCTTCACGATCGAGCCTGCGATGCGTCAGCAGCGCAAATTCAACAGCCGCCTGCGTCTCGATCCGAAGGAACTCAGCATCGTCACCGGCCATGCGGACACGCTCGGACATGAACTCCGGACACGCACACCGGGCTTCGCCTTTGCTGCGAATGCCACGTTCATGCAGATCGCCGCATTTCTCTCACGCTGCTACAGCCGCAGCCGCAGCCCCGACGCCCGCGCCGTCCTGAGCATCGCGAGCGCGATCAGCCACCTCGAGGCGCACTTCGACGAATCGCTCGACCTCGACAGCCTCGCCAAGCTCGCGCACATGTCGAAGCGCAGCTTCCTGCGCACTTTTCAGGCCGCCGTCGGCAGCGCGCCGATTGCGTATCTCATCAAGCTCCGCCTCAGCCATGCCGCCACCCTCCTGCGGCGGACCGAGGAGGACATCACCTCCGCAGCATTCAAGTCCGGCTTCAACGACAGCAACTACTTTGCGCGCCAGTTCCGCAAAATGTTCGGACTATCCCCGCGGGACTATCGCAAGCGGGAAGCGGGCGGCGGATAGGAGGTTGAGGCAAATGCGTAAAGCGGGGACGTTCACACGGGATCTTCTGCGCCTTGGTGTCTTTGCATGGCCCCAATTTCGGACTTGCTTCAAAGTCTCCGATATTGGGACGCGTTACAGCAGGGCTCGTGAATGTAGTGGGCGGAACGGTTTGGAAAGAAAGCGGGACTTGAGCGGAATGCGACGGAGACGCCCTGCGCATGAGGTCGCTGTCACTGTGCCGTCTTGTGTTCGCCGACGGGACGTTTGTGCGCTTGGATCTCGGCTTCGCGCTGCGCGGCCTCGGCGCGCAGCTTCGCGACGACCTCGGGATGCGCAGCGGATACGTCCTTCGATTCACCGAGGTCCGTCGCGAGATCGTAGAGCGCGAAGTCACCGGCATCGGCCTCCGCTCCCGCAGCTTTGTTCGCCTTCTTCTTCTCCTTTGTAGCGTCCTTCGTCGCCTGCGCGCCTTTGCCGCCGCCCTGGCCTGGCAGGAGGAAAAGTTTCCACTGGCCTTGGCGGATCGCGCTGAGCTTGCCCGTGCCGGCGAAGTAAAGATGTGTGTCGCGCGCGGGACCGGGTTTCGCTTCGAACATCAGCGGCGTGATGTCGCGTCCGTCTATCACGCGATCCTTCGGAACGTCGCCGCCCGTGATTTTTGCGAAGGTCGGCAGCATGTCTATGTTGCCCGCGATGTGGTCGCACGTCGTGCCCGCGGGGATTTTCCCCGGCCAGCGCATGATGCACGGCTCGCGCACGCCGCCTTCCCAGGTGGTGGCCTTGTTGCCGCGGAATGGCGGCGCAGCGCGGCCGGCGGGGCCGTTGTCGGAGGTGAAGATGACGAGCGTGTTGTCGTCAAGTTTCAGTTCCTTCAGCACCGCCATGATCTGGCCGACGGACCAGTCAATCTCCTCGATGGCGTCGCCCAGCAGACCCTGCGTGCTCTTGCCTTTGAAGGTCTCCGAGGCGGCGAGCGGATTGTGAATCATCGTGTGCGGCAGATAGACGAAGAACGGCCCGTCCTTGTGCGCGCGGATGAACTTCACCGCCTCCTCCGTGTAACGCTTCGTGATGTGCGACTGGTCCGCGGGATACTCCGCGATCTCCTCGCCGCGCATCAGCGGCACGACGTGGCGGATGGCACCCTCGCGCGCCTTCGCCTCCGTCATGCCGTCGCGAAAAATGCAGTCCTTCGCAAAGCGCGCATTCACCGGATCAATGGTCATGTCATTGCTGTATGGAACGCCGAGGTAATAGTCGAAGCCCTGCCGCGTCGGCAAAAATTCCGCGTGATGCCCGAGATGCCACTTCCCGATCGCGCACGTCGCGTAGCCCTTCGGTTTCACGATTTCCGCGAGCGTGATCTCGTCCGTGTGCAGCCCGATCTTGCTGTTTGGAAAAAGCACGCCGGGGATCGACACGCGCACATTGTAGCAGCCGGTCATCAGCGACGCGCGCGACATCGAGCACACTGGCGTGGCGTAGAAGCTGGTGAACTTCCGTCCCTCCGCGGCGAACTTGTCGAGGTGCGGCGTTCGCAGCTCCTTGTTCCCGAAAGGCCCGATGTCCGCGTAGCCCATGTCGTCCACGAAGATGAGGACGATGTTTGGTTTGCCTTCGGCCGAAGAGGCCCAGGGGACGCAGAGGATTCCAATGAGGGCGGCGAGGACTTGGAGGATACGTTTCATGTGAGGAATGGGTCGGGAATAATGCCGGGGTTTACTGCTGCGCCTTCGCCTTTTTCGCGGGAACCGTAGCGTCGGCTTCGTGATTCATATGGCCGGGCGTCACCGCGTCCTTCAGCAATTCAGCCAGCTTCGCGCGCATCGTTTTCACGCGCTCGGGTTCCTTCGCCGCGAGGTCCGTCTGCTCACCGATGTCGTTCGCGAGATTGTACAGCGCGAGATGTTCGCCAGTCGCCGCGCCTTTCGCTCGGCCCTTCTTTTTCACCGTCTCCTCGGCGCCGTCCTCGCTGTCGTGGTCGGCGGCGTTCATCAGCAATTTCCAATTACCCATGCGCACCGCAGCCGTCGTCGGCGACTGCACGGAGAGAATCGCGTCGTGTGGCGACTGCGCGCCTTTCGTCAGCATCGGCCACACGTCCCTGCCGTCGAGCGGCGACTCGAAAACCAGCGATCCGCCCGCGAGTTTCACGAGTGTGGGATACCAGTCAATCGTGTGCATCGGCTCCTTGATGTGGACGCCGGATGCGATCTTTCCCGGCCAGTTCACAAAGCCGCACGCCCGCACGCCGCCCTCCCAGATGCTGCCTTTGAATCCGCGCAATGGCGTGTTGTCGCCC
>JBBRYC010000089.1:0-24040 GCA_038238025.1 Chthoniobacterales bacterium | reverse complement strand
GAGATCGCGCAGGTAGCCTTGCAGGTTCGGGTAATCCGCGATGCGCCGCAGGTTGCACTTGAAGTGCCCGTGATACACCGCGTCGAACCGCACGAGCGTGCAGAAGAGCCGCCAGTCCGCCTCCACGATGCGCGCGCCGAAAAGCCAGCGCCGCGTGGCGAGGCGCGACTCGAGTTCATCCAGCGCGGCAAAGAGCGTGCGGAAAGCGCGCTCGTAGGCGGCCTGCTTATCGGCAAAGCCCGCGCGATACACGCCGTTGTTCACATTCTCGTAGATGAAGCGCGCCAGTTCCGCATGCGCCGGCTCCAGGTCCGCGGGGAAAAGGTCGGCACGCTGCCGTCCGCCAAGGGCATCATTGAACATGCGGCAGATGTCGTCCTCGGAGTTGTTCACGATGCGCCGCGCGGCCTTGTCCCACAGCACCGGCACCGTCACGCGTCCGTCGAACTGCGGATCGCTGGCCGCATACGCTTCGCTGAGAAAATGGAAGCCATTGATCGGATCGGTCGTGAATCCCGGCCCCTCGCGAAACGCCCACCCGCGCTCGTCGCGAACCGGGTCCAGCACGGTCAGCCCGATGCTCCCTCCGAGCCCCGTCAGATGCCGGACAATCACCGTGCGACTCGCCCAAGGGCACGCGAGCGAGACGTAAAGATGATACCGCCCGCTTTCCACCGGATAAGCCGTGGAACCATCCGCACTGACCCAATCGCGAAACGCATCCTCCTGCCGCGCGAATTCACCATCCTCGGATTGTTCATCAGGAAACTGAGCCATGCGCTTACCGACGCTCTTTTCGGCAGAAATTTCAACCTGTCTCGTGATTCAAAAGGTCGAAATGCACGCTTTCCACTGAAAGATTGCTGTTCGAGCGCTCGTCCCGATAGCCTGCGTCCATGCTGGCCCACGCGCAGACGAAGCTGTTCCTCATATTTTTAAGATCGTCGTTCGACTCACGTCGCGGGCAGTTCCGATCAATGCCTGATCGCCGTACTCAAAATGCCTGATCGACCGATTCCAGATGAGCATGAAATAGCGCGAGCGGCCCAACATGCAGTAGAAGGGAAACTCGCGCCCTGTATTCCTACCCGGCTTGGACAAGGGGATGACTACGGTCTCGATGCGTTCGTTCAACACGTAATTCCTGGATATCCGCCAATTCGGACAGCCTTACTGTTTGGGCTACAGGTAAAGGGTTCAGCAACAGAATTGGCAGAAAACCATCAGGAATCGCTGAAGGTTTCCCATCTCATTGATTGGACCGCCGCACAGCCCCCAATTCTGATAGCAGTTCACTCGGTTCAAGTAGAAACGACGCGCTGGCGTTTTGCGAATGAGATTGTCGATGAATTGGATAGAACGAACGACAAGTGGAGGCTGCAAAAAACTGTCTCGATTTCTTTTTCAAATCTATATGAGCATTCGAAAGCGGAACTTCATGAATGGCTGAAACGTTCGCTGCTTCATGCCTCAGATAGCGACGGCGGAACAACCCGTTTCCATCGCAATTATCGCAGCGTGTTGCTGACTGAAATTTACCATAAGGGAGGATTCGTCGGTCAACACTTCACGATTGCCGAGCAACGAAATGGCCCCCCGGTCGCTGA
Source organism: Chthoniobacterales bacterium (assembly GCA_038238025.1). Taxonomy (GTDB): domain Bacteria; phylum Verrucomicrobiota; class Verrucomicrobiia; order Chthoniobacterales; family Chthoniobacteraceae; genus SXWH01. Next base: position 22,433 of record JBBRYC010000089.1, on the reverse strand, counting down.
TTGTATAACTGGAATGCAATGGGGGACAGGTGAGGTGGATGAACGTGCGGTTAGCGCAACACGAGTGCTGGCAAGCGCCTTGCTGCTCTTTGACGAGGTATATTATCCTGTTCCGTTCACACACGCCGCGGTCGCAGCACTGGGGGCACCGCAGTTCCTGAAGCTCATCAAGTCTCGCCGGTTGATTCCTATTTTGAACCCGCGTAACAGCGAACTCACATTTGTCACGGGTAAGGATAAAGTCGGCGACGTATATTTCTTCGAATCGCCGGAAGCAGACATGCTCGGTCGGAATTTGAAAGCGGTTGCTACGCAGTTTCGCTTGTCGCCAGAGTTCGCTCGGACAGTCGGGCAAGCAATTCGTCACGTGGATTTCCCCAAAAAGGTCAGTGACGAGCTGTTGGAGGTATCAAAAGCCCCTGCCATTCGAAAACTCTTGGGACTTGGAGTTTCGAGGCCACAGGCGATGGAAGCTCCTTGGTCTGCCGAGAGACTGTTGCGCATCGGAAACGTGGTTAAGTATTATTCCGTTGCTGAACAGCTTCACGTCGATGTGGTCGAATTCGAGCCTGGCTTGGCGCAAGTGGCCTTAGCCCGATGGGGAAGCCGAATTCGCTTCCACCGGATTTACCAAGCCTTGGATGAACTAAACACTGCACTCAATGCTGCAGCCTTACCAGATGTAGGAATGCTTTCCGAGAAGATCGGACTCGCCAAATGCGTCGACATCTCGGACTCACCGGAAGGTGTGAAATTCCGAAAATGGTTTTGGGAAGCAGCTGCTGAAGCCGTTTCTGTGGGCGGTAAGTTTTCCGGTGAAGTTGGCAGGCGACTCAAAGACCTAGTGGGAAAAGATTGCCCGTTACCTCAGGAATTTCTGGTTCATGGAACGCAAATTGATTCACACTCCGAAGTGCTTGCCAGTCGCCCCAGAGGAGAGGCTGCGTTACTCCGACAGAAGCAATTCAGCGCGCGGCGACTTTGTCAGCAGCTTGCCCGGCGTCACGGGAGGACCTTTGAGGGCAGAGAATCATGCCCGTGTAGCAGCGGTCTTCCATTCCAGAACTGCTGCGGAAAGATTCTGCTTCAGTTCATTAAGTGAAAGAAGTGCATCAGTTCTCGGCAAAAGCTTACGCACCTTGCATAAGGAACTGATTACTCCGACTCTAAGAATTTGTTGGGCTTTGTGAACGCCAATGGCAACGAAATGAAATGCGCTCGATCCAAAACTCTCGCTTCGCCGGAGCTTGAGATGTCGCGTTCCAGAGCCAGGGAAACTTTGAAGCAAAAAGCGTTGCCGCGGCGAATCCGCGGTCTGATGAGGACGAGGAATGGGCTGATTATTCGCAGCGCCGCAGCGCTTGAGCTTCCCACAAGATGCATGTTACTTTCGCAACAATGAGTACGCTCGCCGAAATCGAAGCCGCCATCCCGCAACTCACCGAGAGTGGACTTGCCGAGTTGGACCAATTCGTCCGCAAGACCAAACGGGAAAAGTCGGCGGAGCCGCGGCGGAGTGTGCTGGACATGCAGCCGCTGAATCTCGGCGAGATGTTGCGTCCGCTCGGCACCCGCGAGGAATGGTATGACGAAATGCTGGAGGGGTGCGTGTGACGCATGGCTTCGACACGAGTTTCCTCCTGGCGGCAGAGATGGAGAAACACCCGGCGCACGTGCTTGAGTTTCCCCGGAAGGTCGTGCTACTTTCCTTCGCATGAGCGTCAAAGAACAAGTCTTGGCTGTTATCCATCGGCTGCCGGATGACATCAGCTTCCGTGATGTGAACGAGGAGATCGCACTTCTCGCTGCGGTGGCGGAAGCCGAGGAGGACATCCGGGAGAAACGCCTCGTGTCGAACGGCGACATGAAGAGCCGGATCGAGGAATGGGCGAAGCGCTAGTCTGGACTGAGCGGGCTTCGGCGGACATCGAGGCGATTGTCCGGTATATCGCCCGCCGCAATCCGCCTGCAGCGAGAGCGATTGGCCTCGGGATTTACGAGCGGGTGCAGTTGCTTTTGACCCATCCGCAGGCCGGTGCGGTTCTCGATGAATTGCGGGAGGGAGGCTGGCGGAAACTCATCTACCGCCGGTGGAAAATCATCTATACGATCCGGGACGGGATCGTGATCGTGGGCCGCGTCTGGCCCGCAGCGCTCGGGGAGGCCGACTTCGTAACGCCGCTCGATTAGCCTTGCGGCCTCACTTGAGCTGCCACCGTTTCCGCAGCGCCCACTCGATCGTCGCGACGGTGAGCAGCAGGATGAACGCGAGCGGAGAGGACCACAGTTCGCCGTCGAGCGTGCCTTGGATGCGCTCGGATTTTGCGGAGATCGTTTTTGGAAATTGTGCAAGCGTCTCCTCGCGGAAATAGGCGCCGCCGCTGGCTTCGGCCATTTGTTTGAGCAGGGCTTCGTTCATCGCGGTTTCGCCGGTTTCGAATTTCGGTTCGGTGACGCTGAGTTCCAGCACGGTGGCGGGATCATTTTTCACGGCGAAGCGGTGCGTGCCGGGCTCGAGCGCAACGAAATCGCCGCGATACATGCCGGGCTGTTCGGGCACGGCGCGCAGCGGGACTTCACGCTCGGGGCCGGGCGCAGCGCCGGTGAGCACGGTGAATCCGGCCGCGACGATCTGATCTTTCACCGGGGAAAAATCAGCCGTGTAGAGGCGTGCATAGACGGTGATGCGCTCGCCGGTGGTGTAATTCTGGCGGTCCACGGTGAGCTGCGTGCGCTTCGAGCCGCCGAGGAGATGGTGCAGGCCGAGCTTCTGCGCGATTTGGCCCCAGAGCAGCGGGTAAAGTTGATCGCCCGCATTGCGCCGCCAGCGCCAGGTGTTGTCGGTGCCCATGTAGAGCACCTGGCCGAGGCCGTATTGGTGAAAGGCGGCGATGACTTGCTTGCCGTGGCGGTTGGCGCGCGACTGGTCGGCGTCCACGAGCAGGACTTGCGCGGCGGGCTTGGCGCGGAGCACGCGGGCGCTCCAGAAAAGTTTGCCGAAGCGTTTCCAGATCGCGGCGCTCTCGTCGTCGGTCGCGGCGAGCTTGAGCATCGGATTGGCGCGACCCTGCGGGGTGAGTTCGACGAGCAGGCCCTGTGAAGGTGCGGGCTGCTGTGCGGTGACGGCGGGATCGAGTTCGACGGGCAAAAGTTTTTCCAGCGTGGTGCCGCGATACGCGGCGGGGTTTGCGCGCTGACCGGCGAGGAAGAGCATCGAGCCGCCGAATTTCTGCACGAACTCCTCGAACGCGGCGAACTGCTCGGGCGTGAAATTGCGCGGCTCGACGTCGCCGATGATGATCAGATCGAACTTGAAGAGATCCTCCTTTTTCGCAGGCATCTTCGCGAGGAACGGCGAGTTGTCGCCCGCGGCGATGCTCTCGTCGCCTTCGAGCAGCACGCATTTCAAATCCACGCGGCGGTCGCGCATGAGCACGCCTTGCAGGTAGCGGAACTCCCAGCGCGGAGTGGTCTCGACGTAGAGGACCTTCACTTTGGAATCAATGACGCGCAGCCGCTGCGACACGGAGTTGTTGTCCTTCGACGCCTCGTCGGCGCGCGGCGCGATGCTCGCGCGCAGATCAAATTCGCCCGTCGTCTTCGGCGTGAACGGCACGGCCACCACGGCGTCCTCGTCGTCGCCAAACGTGATGTCCTTCGTCGCGACGACCTCGCCTTCGCCGGTCGAATTCGCGGGCACGAGCCGCACGATGAGCTTCGCACTTTCACCCTTCAGCCCCTGGCCGCGCACGCGGACGGTCACGGGCAGTTCGTCTTTTACAAAGGCGACCTCCTGCGCGAGCAGGCTGCCGACGATGATGTCGCGCGGCGACGTGATGCCGACGCCGTAGATGTAAAGCGGGATGCCCTCCTGCTTCGCGAGGCGCGCGGCGTCGAGCGGCGCGGAGCCGTGGTTGTTCGCGCCGTCGGTGACGAGGAAAATGCCCGCGAGCGGCTGGCCGCGTTTGCGCTGGATGAGGTCGCGCACGGCGTCGCCGACCGCGGTGGACGTGGAGTTTGGTTCGAGATGCGCGAGCCATTCGGCGTTCGCCTCGCCGGTGTCGCCGAGCGCCGCGCCGAAGCTGAACGCGGCGAGATCGAGTTCCTTCGCGAGCTGCGGCCAGAGATCGAGCTGCTCGCTGCCGAGCATCCCGCGCATGATCTCGACGCGCGGGACGAGCTTCACGTTCGCGGCGATGGCGGGATCGAGCTGCTGTTCGAGGCCCTTGCGCGGATCGAGGATGCCCTTCGCGATCGCGGCGCGCTTGAGGTCGGCGGCGTCCACACGCGGGTCCTGGATTTTCATGCTGCCGCTCGCATCCACGAGCGTGAGCAGCGTGCGCCGGATCGCCGACTCGACGGTGAACGCCACGACGGGCCGCAGCAGCAGCAGCGCGAGCAGCATGAGCAGCAAAATGCGCAGCGCCGTGAGCACGCGCCTTTTTCCACGGGTGATCAACTCCGCCGCATCGCGCCGATACGAGAACCACGTGAGCACCGCGAGCACGATGCCGATGCCGATGATCCAGCCGAGCCATTGCTTGTTGCGGAGGACAAACTCCGCGCCGCTCACGTGCGCCGCATTTTCCACCCTGAGGCCGCAGAGCTTCAGGAGCGCGTCGGTCATTTGCCGGCCCGTTTTTCGCGGCTGCGGAGATGGAAGAGCAGCGGCAGTCCGGGGTAGGGAAAGTGTTCGCGAATCTGCGCGTCGAGGTAGCGATGGTAGCTTTCGTCGAGCAGGTTTTTGTCATTCACGAAGAAGACGACTTCCGGGACGTGGATGGCCTTGGTGGTCTGCGGTTCGGGCTGCGTGCCGTAGAGGATTTTGAGGCGCTTGCCGCTGCGCGCTCCGGGCGGATGCGCGGTCATGGCTTCGGCGATGAGGCGGTTCAGCGGGCCGGTGGTGATGCGCTGCTTCGCGCCGGTGCGGACTTTCTCGATGGTCTTGAAAAGCCGATCCAGCGCCTCGCCGGTCTTCGCGCTGAGCAGCAGCACGGGCGCGTATTTGATGAAGAAAAGCTCAGACTCGATCTGCTGCAGCACGGCTTTCAGCCTCTCCTTGTCATCGGTCTTTTCCTTGATGAGATCCCACTTGTTGATCGCGACGACGCACGGCTTTTTTGCCTCCTGGATGAGCCCCGCGATTTTCTTGTCCTGCGCGGTTACGCCGTCCACGGCGTCAATCACGAGGCAGCACAGGTCCGAGCGGCCGATGCTCGCCTCGCTGCGCATGACGCTGAAAATCTCGACGGAATTGTCGCGCTTCCCGCGCGGGCGGATGCCGGCGGTATCAATGAGCATGTACTCATGCTTGCCGCGCGTGTAGAAGATGTCCACGGCGTCGCGCGTCGTGCCGCTGATCGGCGAGACGAGCGTGCGCTCGTCGCCGAGGATGCGGTTGGTGAGCGAGGACTTGCCGACATTCGGACGTCCGACGATCGCGATCCGCAGGGGTCGTCCCTTTTCTTCGCCCGGTTCGGCAGGGATGTGCGGCGGGAGCAACTCCTCGATTTCCTCCACGAGTCGCGTCGTGCCGAGATCGTGTTCGGCGCTGATCGTGAGCAGTCGCTCGAAGCCGAGCTTGGTGAATTCATTCGCGTACTGCCCGTGCTTCGCGTGGTCGATTTTGTTCACGACCAAAATGATCGGCTTGCGTGCGCGCCGCAGTTTTTTCGCGATGTCGCCGTCAATCCCCGTGAGCCCTTCCTGCCCGTCCACGACGAAGACCAGCACGTCGCTCGTCTCGATGGCGATGTCCACTTCGGTATGCACCTGCTCGGTGAAGGACATGTCCACATCCGCGCCGATGCCGCCCGTGTCGAAAATCGTGAACGGCCCGCTGCCGAGCTTGCAGACCGCCGAGATGCGGTCGCGCGTGACGCCCGGCTGATCGTGGACGATCGCGATTTTTCTCCCGGCAAGACGGTTGAAGAGAGCGGACTTGCCGACATTCGGGCGGCCTACGATTGCGACGGTGCGGGGCATTGGACGCGGAGGGTGCAGGTGATGCGCGGTGTTGGCGAGTGCGATTGATGGGGTGTGGAAATTCGCACGGGAATTTTATTTGAACGACTGAAAGCCTCGGATGTCTGAGAGAAGCACACGGATCTGCACGCCGCAAAATGACGCATTTTCTCATCGCACGTTTCACACTGAACATGCACTTTCCCACTGCATGCGGTTTTGTCCCGTCCCTCACCCGGGATGCGGTCGCGACCAAATGACTGTCATTTCACTGCCACTGTTTTCCTTGGTGTCCTCGTCTCTCCCAGCTCAATCGGCCTTTCCCGCCGCCGCGCTTGCTGGCAGGAAGGACGCACGCGAAATGGATGATCTGGAAAAGAGCCGCCGTGAAGACGAGGAACTCGTCGCCCGCGCGCAGACGGGCGATGCGGTGGCGTTCGATGCGCTCGTGATGAAGCACAGCCCGCGGCTCTACGCGCTCGTGTACCACATGACGGCGAATCACGACGACACGGATGACTTGCTGCAGGACGTGTGGGCGAAGGTTTACCGCAGCATCGGCGGCTTCCGCGGACAGTCGCAATTTTACACCTGGCTGCACTCGGTCGCCGCGAATACGACCGTCAATTTTGTCAAAAAGCGGACGCGCCGCCGGACGCTGAACCTCGACGATCTCGACAGCGGGATTTTGCAGGATAAGGAATTCATCGAGCTTCAGGCCGCGAGCACGCCGGTGCGCGATGCGGATCTCGGCGAGTTGCAGAAAAAAATCAACGAGGCAATCCTGCAGCTCACGCCGGATCACCGTCTGGTCGTGACGATGTTCGACATCCAGGGGATGCCGCATGCGGACATCGCGAAGATCCTCCGCATCAGCGAGGGCACCGTGCGCTCGCGACTTTTTTACGCCCACCAGCAGCTTCGGACGCAGCTCGCAGAGTTTGCGCCCACGAACCACTCCACCGCCACATAGCCATGCAAAACCAGCTCGACGAAAACCAACTCCAGGCACTCCTGCGTCTCAAGCGCCACGAAAATCCGCCGCCGGGATATTTTGACGGCCTCCTCGATCGCGTCCACCGCCGCCAGCGCGAGGAAATGCTGAGCCGTCCCGCGTGGCAGATCGCGATCGAGCGGGTGCGCGCATTTTTTGCCCCGCTGCAAATGAGCTGGCGTCACGCGGGTGCGATGGCCGCGGTGCTCGTCGTGGGCGTCTTCGCGATCCGCGTCGCGATTCCCGATCGCGTCTCGGCTCCGACGCAGATCGCGCAAATCGTCGAGGGCGGCAGCCTGCAGGCATCCGCGCCGAATATCACGCTGCAGCCCGGCAGCACGAAGCCGCTGACGGCACAACAAAACCGGCACGTCACGCGTGACCCGGACGCACCCGTCCGGTTCATCATTGATGCGCAGCCGGTCAGCTATGAAACGACTCAGATTCGCTTCTAGCCTCGCGGCGATTGCGATCTGTTGCGCCGTGCCATCGCACGGCGCGGCGCCTGCACGCGGAAGCGCGCCGACGAAGGCCGTCCCTGCCAAACCCGCGGCTGCAAAACCGGCGGTGCCGAAGGCCGAGAATCCATGGCAGAAAATGGGCGAGATCCATCGCAAGTGCGAGGACGCGATCTGCCGCATCGAGGCCGACGACGAACACGGGCATCTGCGCGGCACGGGGTTTTTCGTGGATGCGGACGGCACGCTGCTCACGAGCTACAGCGTCGGCGGCACATCGCAGGACATCACCGTCACCGTGGGCGAACAGCGCTATCCGGCGAAGCGGCTCATCGCCGACTCACGTGCGGGGATCGCCGTGCTGAAGATCATCGCCGAGCGCCCGGTGCGCTTTTTGAAATTTGGAAAATCCACCGACCTCGCCGTGGCCGCGCCGGTGATGACGCTCGGCTACCCGCTCGACCTCCCGCTTTCGCCCAGCCTCGGCCTCGTCGCGGGGATGGATCCCGGCTTCGAGGGACGCTACTTCGCCACACGCCACATCCGTGCAAACATCGCCGTGCAGCGCGGCCAGGGCGGCTCGCCGGTGCTGAATCTCCAAGGCGAAGCCGTCGGCGTCCTCATCAGCATGGTAGACGGGAACGCCGGAATTTTCGCGCTGCCCATCGAGGCCGCGGAGAAAATCCTGCGCGATTTTCGCACACACGGCCGCGTGCGGCAGGGCTGGGTCGGTGTGGACGTGCGGCCGACAGATATGCCCGAGCACGGCAGTTCCGCGCGCGTGCAGACATTGCGCGAGGACGGCCCCGCCTTCGCCGGCGGCATCCGCCCCGGAGACGTGCTGCTGCAGGTCGGCACGTGGAAAATCACGAACGCCGAGGACGTGATGAGCGCCGCATTTTTCGTCACCGCCACCGAGCCGCTGCCCGTGCGAGTCTCGCGCGACGGCAAGGAAATGAAGCTCACCGTGATGCCGCTCGATCCGCCGGATGGCACGATGCCCAGCATCGAGAGGCAGCCTCCGACCATCCTCACGGAGGAGCGAAAGGGACTCAACCTCGGGCCGTAGGCGACCCGCGCGGGTTCGCTACCAGCAGATCGATCGGATGATCTGCAGCTCCTCGGCGAAGAGCAGCGCGACACTTTTCCCCTGCGCCTCGACGGCGTGCGGGCGGCGCGGCTGGAACCATTCCCACAGCGGGCTGCCATCCTTGCGGCTGAGCTTGTAGAGCTTCACGCGTGCGCCGATCGCCTTGTCGCGATTGAAGACCTGCTCCTCAATGTCGTGCGGGTTCTGCGATTCGCGCAGCGCGTACACGTCTTTGCCGGATGCCCACACGTCCTGGTATTTCTCCACCTGCCAGAGGATTTTTCCGTCGTTGGAATTCACGCGCATCACGAGCGGCACAGTGCCGGCGAGGCTCGCATCCATCGCAAACGACAGGCTCTCCACCCGCGCATTTCCGGACAGCACGTAGAGGAAGCCCTCGGCATCCATCTGCATTTTGCGGATGCCGACACTGGGCAGACGCCACACGGCCTGCCCGCTCGCGCTGTCGAACGCGGTGAGGAATGCGCCGTCTGCGAAGAAGAGTCTGCCGCCGGTCTCGAACCACGGCTGCGGCGTGCCGTCTGCGTCGCTGTCTGAGCGGCGGATTTGCACCGGGCTGCCGAGCGTGGCCTCCCACATTTTTTTGTTCGCGCGATCAAATGCGAGCAGCTTCGTGCCCGCCGTGATCAGGTGCAGCGTCGGTGTGGAAAATACCTGCACGCGCCCGCGCAACGTGCCCGTCCACTCGGCGACGGCGGGCTCAAATGGCCGCTTCAGCGTGATGTCGTAAACGCTGTCGTCCACCTGCTCGACGGCCTCGCCGTTCAGCCGCGCGGCGTCGTTGCGGATGAGCGCGGTGAGCGATTTCATCTCATCCGCCGAGTGCGCGGCGGCGCCGCCCGCAGTCGCCTCGAGTTCCTTTTCGGAGCCGGGCTTGATCGCGTCGCGCGTCGTCACGTTCCTTTCCTTCAGGCGGATTTCCACGCGCAGCAGGCTGCCGCCGGCGGCGGAAAATTCTGTGCGCAGTTCCTGGATGTTCGGCGTCCGCGAGCGCCCGGACATCGTGAATGAGGACTCGCGGCGACCCGTGGAAAAGTAGGACGACTGCGGCGGTGCGCTCGCGGAAAGCTTCGTGATCTGCACCGCACTCGCGCCGGCGGACGCGATGACGATGGCCGTGTCGCCATCCGCAAAAACCTCACGTGCCGGCCCCGCGAGGCGGACATCCGCCTTCACGGCTCCCGAGCTGCGCTCAAATGCGACCGCGTGCTGCCCTTCCACGATCCAGAACCGGTCGCTGCAAATCGCGGCCTTCGGGCGTGCGCTGCCAAAGTCGTCGTCGAATGAAGGCGGCCCATCCTCGGTCTCAGCGGGCCGCGAGGAGACGATCGGTGGCGCAGGCTGCGCCTTCGATTTCGCGAGCGCCTCCCCGTCCTTTTTCTGCTCGGCCGCTTCCGCATTGTAGCGCGCCTCGTCCTCGGCGGCGGCGGACTTTTGCAGCGGCGTTTTGGCGTTCGCCTTCTTTGCATCGAGCGCCGCCTTCAACGCCTGGAGTTTTGCGCCGCGCTTTTTCATCCGGTCGCTGATGATCTGCGAGCCCGCATCCATGACCGGGCGCAGCGCATCCACCGCCGAACGATCACCGCCGAAGACAAACGCCGGCTTCGCCCCGCCCGCGGGTGCCTGCGGTGCCGGTGCCGCGACTGGATTCAGCCCGGGCTTCGCGGCCTCGGCGCGGACGGCGGTCAGTTCCTTGTGATACTTCGCGGCGTCGGCATTGAAGGCCTTGATTTCATCGGGATTCGCGAGACTCGCGCGCTTGCGCGAAAGCTCTTCGCTCCACTGCTGCAAGCGCACGAAGCGTGCATTCATCGTCGCCTGCCACGCGCGATCCGGCACCGCGGACTTCGGGACCCGCGCGGTCCATTTCTTTTTCCGCGACGCGGGATCAATCAAGGTCACATCGCCATCGCCCACGAGCAGCAGTTCGCCCGGCCCGGCGGCCCACAGCCCGCGCGCGGCGGTATTGCCGTTCAGCTCCAGCGCCACGGTCATCGCGACCTTCGGCTTGCGGCCGGAAAAATAATACCAGCCCGCGCCGCCGAGCAGCGCAGCGATCACCGCGACGACGATCAAAAAAACATAGCTGCGCTTTGCAGCGGCCGGCGTGGAAGTGGGCGATTGCTTGACGGGGACGGCGAGGCTCATTGCGCGGGATTCAGTATTTTTGCACCGGGTGGAAGTGAAAGGTCGCGCTGAGCCTCGGTGCTGATCGTCTCCACATGGCCGTCCGAAAAAAGCAGGTTGCCACCGCCATCGCCGTGATTGCCGCCGCGCACGCCCCCGGTGTCTGCGAAAATTTTCGCACCGCGCAGCTTCGGCCCGGCATTCACCTGCGCGTCGGATGCGAGCAGCGAGACGGGCGAATCTTTCCGAAAGCCAGAAACGTACGCGAAGTCGTTTTCCCCGCCGCTGTGCTTCGTCGCGGGGCACGAGAAAAATGTGCGGTCGCTCGTGTAGCGCGGCACCAGCGACGCGAGCACCTCGTCGGAATTCCGCGCGCCCTCGACGAGCGGGAATGCGCCATCGTGCTCGTTCGCGTAGAGCGTGAGCACCATGTGCAGCTTGCGGAGGTTTTCCGCGCACGCCGCGAGCTTCTGCCGCTGCACCTGCGCGCGGCTCGGGCCGGCGACCATCGCGTACAGGACGACGGCGATGAACATGGCGACGAGCAGTTCAACGAGCGAAAATCCGGCGGACGGGCGGCTGGGCACCATTTCACTTTCGTTGAGCAGCTTCGATGCCCTGCGGAATTGGCGGTTGAGCATCACGCAAAATCGCATTACGGAAGAAGGAATGGCAAAAAGCAGCGAAGCTCCAAACGAGCAGACATTTGAAACGGCGATCGGCCGGCTCGAAGGTCTTGTCGAGGATATGGAGCGCGACGACCTCCCGCTCGAGCGGCTCATCGTGAACTACGAGGAGGGCATCCGGCTCGTGAAGACTTGCCAGCAGAAGCTCGCCGAGGCGGAGAAGAAGATCGAAATCATCCAGCGGCAGGCGAACGCGGATCCGGAGTTGAAGGCATTCGATCCCGAGGCCACGGCGGACTCCCCCGCCCCGTCGCGCAAGCCCGGCCCGCGGGACGCGAACCTCTTCTGATCCCCATTTCTCAAAATCTCCCGTCCGGAACCGCCCTACGCACATGACTTCCACCATCCCGATGACCACCAACTTCCTGTCCACCATCAATTCTCCTGCCGACGTGAAGGCGCTGCCCGAAAAGGTGCTGCCGCAGCTCGCCGAGGAAGTCCGCGCGGAACTCATCCGCGTGATGTCCGACGACAACCCGACATCCGTCGGCGGCCACCTCGGGCCGAATCTCGGCGTCGTCGAGCTGACGATCGCGCTGCACCGCGTCTTCAGCACGCCGAAGGACAAGTTCGTCTTCGACGTCTCGCACCAAGGCTACGTGCATAAGATTTTCACCGGGCGCCGCGAGCGCTTCGAGACCATCCGGCAGTACCAGGGGCTGAACGGCTTTCTGCTGCGCACGGAGAGCGAGCACGACTGCTACGGCGCGGGCCACGCGGGCACGGCCGTGAGCGCGGCGCTCGGAATGGCGGTCGCGCGCGATCTCCGCGGGTCGGACGAGCACGTCGTGGCCATCGCGGGCGACGCGGCATTCACCTGCGGCGTGACCTACGAGGCGCTGAACAACGCCAACGAGCAGACGAAGAAATTCATCGTCATCCTCAACGACAACGAGTGGAGCATCGACCGGAACGTCGGATCCATCGCGCGCTACTTCAACAAGATCGCCACGAGCGAAACCTACGCGCACTTTCACGACCGTGCGGCGAAGCTCGTCGAGAAACTCCTCGGCAAGCGCATCAAGAATTTTGCGAAGCGCGTGGAGAACAGCGTGAAGGGCCTCATCGCGCACAGCGTGCTCTTCGAGGATCTCGGCTTCCGCTACTACGGGCCGGTGGACGGACACGACATCCCGACGCTCATCCACACACTCGAATTCCTGAAGACGCAGAACGAGCCCGTGCTGCTGCACATCATGACGACGAAGGGCAAGGGCTACGAGCCCGCGCTCAAGTCGCCGATGAAATTCCACGGCCTCGGACGCTTCGAGCCGGAGACCGGCGCAACGAAGGCCGCGCCCACGCCGACGTACAGCGAACTCCTCGGCACGACGCTCTCGAAATTCGCCACGACGAACAACAAGCTCGTGGCCATCACCGGCGCGATGCCGAGCGGCACCGGGCTCATCAGCTTCGCAAAGGAACACCCCACGCGCTACTTCGACACCGGCATCGCCGAGGAGCACGCCGCGCTCTTCGCCGCCGGTCTTGCGTGCGAGGGCTTCACGCCGTTCCTCGCGATTTACTCCACCTTCATGCAGCGCGCGTATGACATGATCATCCACGACATCGCGCTGCAAAATCTCCCCGTCCGCATGTGCATGGATCGCGGCGGCCTCAGCGGCGACGACGGCCCGACGCACCACGGCCTCTTCGACATCGGCTACCTCCGCCACATCCCGAATCTCATCCACATGCAGCCGAAGGATGAGGACGAATTTTGCGACATGCTCTGGACGATGGCGAACCACAGCGAAGGCCCCACCGCCATCCGCTACCCGCGCGGCAGCGGCACCGGCGTGCAGCCGAAGGCGCAGCCGAAGCTCCTCGAAATCGGCAAGGCCGAAGTGGTCAAGCACGGCAGCAAGCAGCCCGTCCGCGTCGCCATCATCGGCCTCGGGGGCATGTGCCAGATGGCCGAGCAGGCCGCTGCGCAACTCGAAGCCCAGGGGATCTCCACCGCTGTCATCAACCCGCGCTGGATCAAGCCGCTCGACACGCAGCTCATCGAATTTTTTGCCCGCAGCGTGGACGTCATCTGCACCATCGAGGATCACGTTTTGCACAATGGCTTCGGCTGCGCCGTCATCGAGCACCTCTCCACGCAGCGCATCACCACGCCCGTCGTCCGCATCGGCTGGCCCGACCAGTTCGTGGAGCACGGCGCGCCGGACATTCTCCGGAAAAAGCACGGCCTCACCGTGGAGAACACCGTGAAGACCATCCTCGCCGTCCTCCCGGCGGAAAAGACGGGGGCGAAGAGCGTGGCGTAGGGCCGCTAAAGCCTTTCGTCGCGCTCCCTGGAAATGACGCTCAAGTTTCCATGTCCGTATTGCGGTCAGCGGATTTCTGCGGATAAAAGCCAGTTTGGTCAGTCAGGTCGTTGCCCAACGTGCAATACTTCTATCATTATTCCAGAGTTGCTAAAGCAACCGCCCCCAACGCCATCCGAGGACACAAGCAACTCAGCTAGAAAAATTTTGAGACCGAGCAGTGGCAATTCCGGATGTGGTTCCGGATGCTCAGATATTCTTGGGACCCTGCTGGTCATTCTTCTGGTTGTTATTGGCATCCAGAAGTGCTCGTCTGACAAGGAGCCAACTGAGGCCACGGTAACGGCCAGTTTGGAGGTCAGTGAATCTGACTACGGCGACCGTTGGCCACTCACTGTGTCATCCGGCACTCTTCAGCGCCGCAATTTGAACGGTGGTCTTAGTGACATTACTTTCAAGGCTCCCGACGGGACAATGTATGGACTCAATGGCACAGCTCTCAGTCACGGTCACCGAGACATTCGCGCTATAACCAAAATTGAAAAGGTTTATGACGCTGACGTGAGGAGCTACTATGATGTGAGTGTGCTCATCCGGGCAGCACTGAACGCAAAATAGCAAAGAACAAAACACCAATGAAGCGACAGCCCGGAGGGTTGAAAAACGCGCGGCAGCTTTGCCACGATCTTCAATCGCTGACGCCTACCCAAGCGCTCTGATCCAGCCGCGCAGCACGAGCCAGAGCTTGGTGAATTTGCCGAGCGAGTAGCGGCGGTCGAAGACGCGCCAACGGTCGAGGCGCATTTTTCCAGCAGCCGCGAACACACCTCGCACACTCGGCAAACGGTTGACCAAGAACTCCCGCCGCGTAATCTCCGCGCATGACAGTCCAAGTCGTGATCGAACGTGGTGAAGACGGCTATTTTTCCGCACGCTGTCCTTCGCTGAAGAGCTGCTGGTCGCAGGGTCGCACGCGTGATGAAGCCCTAAAAAACATCCGCGAGGCCATCGAACTTTACGCGGAAGATGCAACGGGCCAGGAGTTGCGTGTCGCGGGATAATCCGGTAATCTTGCCGCCATGAGCTTCGAGCAAATCAAAGCGGAGTCCACGACCCTCACGCCTGAGCAACGCCGGGAACTGATCGGCCATCTTCTCGCGCTGAGCCGGAAGAATGATGCGGATTTCCGACGCAAGCTCGCGACTAAAATTGATGACAACGACCCGAACCATTGGGTCACGGAGGAAGATCTCGACCGCGCGTTGGGCCTGGACCGCGCGGCTTCGTGAAACCTTATCGGCTCCTGGTGGATTGGGAAGTCATCGAGCAGTTGAACCGGCTGCCGATCCGGGTGCGCCAGGCGCTGCGCAGCGACATTTTGCAACTCCGGGAATTCCCGGATGCCATGAGTGAGTTCGAGGAAAAGGATGACACCGGCCGCACACTCAACGGCATCATCCGCAGCGGCATCGCGATCCTGTATTGGATCGATTTTGCGGATCGCCACGTAAAGGTGCTGGCCATGAAGCGCGCGGACTGAATCCGCAAGCGATTGCATCCGGCAACCATGTTCTGTGAAGGCGTGGGACGGAACTCTGTGTGCTGCCTGCGTTTTAAGATCACGTCTTGTGATCTTAAAATCGCTGATGGATCAATTCAGTCCCATCCAGCCGCGCAGCACGAGCCAGAGCTTGGTGAGTTTCCCGAGTGAGTAGCGGCGGTCAAAGACGCGCCAGCGGTCGAGGCGCATTTTTTCCAGCAGCCGCGAATATACCGCGCGCATGATCCCGGCGGCGGCGAGTGCGCGGCGGTCCACTGCGAGGATCACTTCTTCGCCGCGATGGCGGCGCTCGTGTCCTCGATGAATTTCCGCTCCTCCGCGCCGAGCTTGTCGAGCGCGAGCTCGTACACCTTTGAGTTCACGTAAAAGCGCGCGGTCGCATTGCGCACGACGGTCGGCTTCTTCGGCACGTTCATGGGCGCGGCGGCGGTGCCCTCGATCACGATGTCCTCAAACGCGATGAGCTTGCCGACGAAAGATTTCCCATCCGCCATTTTCCACTGCCGCGGCTCGCCGAGCACGATGTGTGTGGTCGTCCGCACCTTTGTCTGCGCGGGTGCCAGCGGCGCGTTGTTGATCGAGCTTCCGCCCGACGCCGCCTCGCCGATGCGGGTCGTGTCGAATTTTTTCGGCGTGGCAGGGATGCCGATCTGCGCGGCCAGCGGCAGCGAGGTGAGGAGTCCAAACACGACGGCGGGGAGGAACGCATTCATGCGGGGAAAATGCCGCGCCTTCGCGGCAAGGCAAGGGCGTATCCGGCCCACATGCCCTCGCCCGAGGGCGGAGGTTCGGCTCCCACTCTGAAAAGCGCTGACGAAATCCCCGTATCCCCTTTCACCGCGATCCGCCTTCGTGCTACCTGCACCGCGATGGCAGGCTCTCAAACGCGTTTCGCGGTTCTGCCGAATCCGCAGCCGGGCTCCGTGTATCGGCTCTGCTGGAAGTGGTGAGCGGGCGGCGCGGGGCCATTTGCGCCCAAGATTTCCGCGTCGTCGCACTCATCTCCGCTGCCTAGACTTTCCACAAAATCACCCCATCCCCATGCACACACCGCGCAGCATTTTCACCGCACTCCTCCTCACCGGCACGCTCCTCGCGCCCGCCGCATTCGCCGGCACCGGAGTCGGCGCGAAACCCACCGAGGGAGCGGAGGTGATCCTCGATGGCTCGCGCGCGATGCTGGATGAAAAGTGGATCTATTGGGAAGGGCCGGGATTCAAGTCGGCGATGCCGATCAAGTGGAAGATCGTGGAGGATCCGGTGGACAAGGACAGGGGCACGACGGTGATGACGGATGACCGCACGGCAGATGGCGGGAAGTTCGGCGCGGCGGATATCGTGACGAAGAAGCAGTATCGCGACGTGCGGCTGCACATCGAATTTTGGATCGCGAAGGAGCACGGCAACAGCGGCGTGTATCTCCAGAACCGATTCGAGATCCAGGTGCTCGACGGCGACAAGACGAAGCACGGCATGGGCGCGGTGATCAATGAGACGGAGTCGCCCTACCACGCGTACAACGGCACGGGAAAATGGAATGCTTACGATATCACTTTCCGTGCAGCGCGCTTCAAGGATGGGAAGATGGTGGAGAAGCCGCTTGTCTCGATGTTTTTCAACGGCATCAAGGTCCACACGAATGTGCAGATCAACCAAGTCCACGGCGGGCCGAAGTCCGGCATTGATGGCGGCAATGACGGCGGCAAAGGAATCACGGACACGCCGGGCGGACTCAAGCTCCAGTGCGAGGGGCACGATGTGCGTTACCGCAATGCGTGGATCAAGGAACTCGATCTGACGAAGGCGGACACGGATTTCAGCGAGTAGGCGAGGCGGCGCTCCGCTTCGGGGCTTCCAACGCGGGCGGACCTCGCTGACTATTTCGTCCTCCCATGAATTCCCGCTTGCTCGCATCCGCCCTCGTCGCGTTCCTCCTATCATTCGCCGTCCGCACAGCCTCCGCCACCCCGCCGCCGCAGCCGAATGTGATTTTCATCGTCGCCGACGACTTCCGCGCCGAACTCGCGAGCTACGGCTCGCCCGCGATCACGCCGAATCTGGATCGGCTCGCGAAGCGCACGCTGCAATTTGATCGCGCCTACGCACAGCAGGCCGTCTGCAATCCATCGCGCTCGTCCTTCCTCACCGGTCGTCGGCCCGACACGCTGCGGATTTGGAACAACAGCGTTCACTTTCGCGAGCTGAACCCGGACGTGATGACGCTCCCGCTGTGGTTCAAGCAGCACGGCTACGACACGCGCTGCGTCGGGAAAATCTTCCACAACTGGCACACGAAAGTTCACGGTGATCCGCAGTCGTGGAGCACGCCGGAATTTTTGCATTACGCAAATCACGGCGAGGACGACGCGCAGGTGAAAGGCGAACTGCCGCCAAATCTCGCGAAGGCCGTGACGGGATTCGGCTACGCGAAGAACGGCATCTGCGAATGCCGCGACGTGCCCGACGAGGCGTACTACGATGGCCGTGTCGCCGCCGAAGCCGTGCGCGTGCTCGGTGAGATGAAGAAAAAGGATGCGCCGTTCTTCCTCGCCGTCGGCTTCTGGAAACCACACGCGCCCTTCAACGCGCCGAAAAAATACTGGGATCTCTACGACCGCGCAAAGCTGCCGCCGCTCGACGCACGCCGCCCCGAGGGCGCACCGGACATCGCCTTCCACAACAGCAGCGAAGTCCTCGGTCCGCCGGACAAGCGCGCGATGCTCACACCCGAGGCCGCGGCGGAAATGCGCCACGGCTACTTTGCAAACATCAGCTACATGGACGCGCAGCTCGGCAAGGTGCTCGACGCGCTCGACGCGAGCGGTGTCGCGGATCGGACCATCGTCACGTTCGTCGCCGACCACGGCTACCACATCGGCGAGCACACGCTGTGGGGGAAGACGTCGAACTTCGAGCTGGATGCGCGCGTGCCGTTCTTCATCGGCGCGCCCGCCATGAAGGGCGCAGGCAAACGCACGGCCTCACCCACCGAGCTGCTCGATCTTTTCCCCACGCTCACCGCCCTGTGCGGACTGCCAAAGCCCGACGGCCTCGAAGGCACGAACCTCGGCCCACTGCTCGACGATCCCTCGCTCGCGCTGAAGCCCGCCGCATTCACCCAGCATCCGCGCCCCGCGTACTATGATCGCGAGCCGTCGAAGCAGCCCGCAGTGATGGGCGTGAGCGTGCGCACCGCGCGCGTGCGCTACACCGAGTGGCGCGACTGGAAAACCGGCGAGCCCGTCGAGCGCGAACTCTACGACACCGCGAGCGATCCGAATGAAATGAAAAACGCCGCAGACTCACCCGCCCTCGCCGAAGCACAGGCCGAGGCGGCGGCGCTATTGCGAAAGCAGTTTCCCGTGACAAAACACTGACGCCATCGCCCCCATGAAACGTTTCGTGCTCACCTTCGTGTCGCTGTTCTCCGCGGCAATCGCCGTGATCGGAAAAAATTCCACCGCAAATCCCACTGCATCTAAAAAATCCCGTATCGTTTGCAAAACCATAAATCCGTATCGAGGGAAGTCGGAAAAGGAGACAGTTTACCTGACCAAAGCGCTGACGTGGCTTCGGAAAAATCAAAACACTGACGGCTCGTGGGGCGACACACACCAGGGAGCCATGACCGGCCTCGCGCTTCTCAGCTTTCTCGCACATGGCGACACGCCGGAGTCCACAGCCTACGGGTATACCATTGCGAAATCGGTGGAGTGGATTACCGAAAATGGCGCGAAGTTCGAAGGTCGCCTGAACATGGCGAAGCAGTTCTCCGGAGCCGCCGCGTATGAACATGGCATTGCCACTTATGCGCTCTGCGAATACTACTCCATCACCAAGGACGACCATGTGCTGCCCGTCCTCCGACAGGCAGTCGGCCACATCGTCGCGGGACAGCACGAAGGCGGCGGCTGGCGCTACACGTATAACAAATCACCTGGCGATCTCTCCGTGAGCGGCTGGCAGATTCAGGCGCTCACCGCCGCGCACCTCACCGGGCTCGATCTCCCCGGCGTGCAGGCGGCGCTGGACAAGGCCGTCAAGTTTGTCGCTTCGCTGAAAGGGGAGCACGGCGGCTATGGCTACACCACACCCGGAGACAGCTACGGCCTCACGGGAGCCGGGATTTATTGCAGCCTGCTGTGGAAGGGTGAGCGCAGCGAATTGCGCAAGGGCATGACGTGGCTGCTCGACGAAACCGAGAAGAACAAGCCCGTGAAATACGACGGTGAAAACGCGAATCTTTACGCGTGGTATTTCCACACGCAGGCGTGCCTCCTTTTCGGCGGCGTGGCATGGAGGCTTTGGAATCGCTGGTTCCAGGATGAGATCATCGGCGCGCAAAGCCCCGACGGAAGCTGGCCCGTTCCCGCCAGCAAGGGCATCGGTCCGCAAGCCGATTCAGGAAAGACCGGGCAAGTGTATCGCACTGCGATCTGCACGCTGATGCTCGAAACTTTCTACCGCTACAGTCCGACGCCGAAACGGTAAAAAATGGAGCGGCACTTACCACCGTATTTTGTTCTGCACCCCCATATGAAAACGCCGCGCCCCCTCCTCACGATTCTCTTCCTCCTCATCGCATCCACAGTCTTCGCCGCCGATGCCAAGCGCCCGAATGTCGTCGTGCTCCTCGCGGACGATCAGGGCTGAGGCGATCTCAGCTTCAACGGCAACACAAACATCTCCACGCCGAACATTGATTCGCTGGGCAAAAAGGGTGCGGTGCTCGATCGCTTCTACGTGTGCCCCGTGTGCTCGCCGACGCGCGCGGAATTCCTCACCGGGCGCTGGCATCCGCGCGGCGGAGTATGGAATGTCTCGCTCGGCGGCGAGCGCCTGAACCTCGCGGAAAAAACAATCGCAGACACGTTCACCGCCGCGGGCTACGCGACCGCCGCGTTCGGAAAATGGCACAACGGCATGCAGTATCCGTATCACCCGCGCGGGCGCGGCTTCGGCGAATACTACGGCTTCTGCTCGGGGCACTGGGGCGACTACTTCGACGCGCCGCTCGAACACAATGGCGAACTCGCGACGGGCGAAGGCGGCGCGGCGCGGAGTCGAAGGATCTCGCGGAATGGCGAATGACCTCCAAAGCACGTGTTCATCAGGCTTTGAGGGCACATCGCATCTGAAACTCACGGGATCCTTCGACTGCGCTGCGCCCGCCTTTCCGCCTCCGCTCCGCTCAGGATGACTCTGCTTTGGGAGGTATTTCAACAGGCTGTTAGGAGCCGACCACGAGAATTCCGCCGCGTCTTTTCCTCCTCTCCCTGTTCGTCGCCGTTCTTCCTGCAGCGGCGCAGGAACCTACCGGCCCGCAGCGCAACCGCGACCACCCCGCGCCCAATCAGCCTCGCAAGGCGTAGCGGCCAATCGTGCTGGATTCTTTTGTGAAGAGGCTCGCGTTCCAGCAGCAGCTCGTCATTCGATGCCAGCGAGCAAAATGCGGCACGGCCTTGACTCGATTATCGTGAACGCTGAGCATTTGGCTATGAGCAGGATAGCCATCACGGGCGGCACTGGATTCGTCGGGCGGCATCTCGCACGCGTGCTGGTCGAGGCCGGGCACGAGGTGGTGCTGATTGCCCGGGGCTTTGATTCCCGCGACCCTGCGATCCGGGAGTTGAAGAAAACGACGTTCGCTCCGGTGGGCACTTCGTCTGTCGAGCAACTCACCACGGCCTTTGCCGGATGCGATGCGGTGGCGCATTGCGCGGGGATCAATCGCGAACTCGGAGGCCAGACCTATCGGAGCGTGCACGTCGAGGGCACACGCAACGTGGTGAACGCCGCGCGCAGTGCGGGAGTAAAAAAGGTGCTGCTGTTGAGCTTTCTGCGGGCGCGGCCGGAGTGTGCATCGCCGTATCACCGCTCGAAATGGGAAGCGGAGGAAATCGTTCGCGCATCGGGGCTCAATTACACCATCATCAAGGCAGGGATGATTTACGGCAGGGGCGATCACATGCTCGATCATCTCAGCCACACGATGCACAGCCTGCCCCTGTTCGCGAAAGTCGGTTTCCACGAAAAGCCGATCCAGCCCGTGGCAGTTGAGGACATCGTTCGCATCCTTGAAGCCGCCCTTGTCCAAGGCAGACTGTCCCGGGAAACGGTTGCCGTCATCGGGCCACGCCGGATGTTTCTGAGCGATGCGGTCAGACAAGTCGCGCGAATCGTCCGAAGGCCGGTGGTCGTTTTCCCGCTGCCAGTCTTCGTTCACCGAATGATGGCGTGGTTTTTCGAACTCACGATGGTCGTGCCACTCATCTCCTCGGCCCAAGTGTTCATGCTGTCGGAGGACATGACCGAGGCAGTACCGTCGGCAGCGCCGCTGCCAGAAGACCTCACGCCGCAGACACTGTTCGAAGACGAATGGATCCGCCAACGGCTGCCGGAACCAAAGCCATTCGGCCTTCGGGACCTGAGATGCCGTTGCGCGCACCGCGTGTAACAAACAGAACACACCTTTTGGCTCCGGCCGCACGAGGCCCGACAGCAACCACGGGCGCGCGGCTTTTTCCCCGGATAGGAATGACGGCATGCAGAGCATGGGCCGACTTGTATGTGCAGCGCAGGTGTGGTTTTTCTCACGCCTCGCATGAAATTCGCCCCCCCCTTCCTCCCGGTCCTCCTTTTTCTCATCGCATCCGCCGTTCACGCCGCCGATGCGAAGCGCCCGAATGTCGTCGTGCTCCTCGCGGACGATCAGGGCTGGGGCGATCTCAGCTTCAACGGCAACACGAACATCTCCACGCCGAACATTGATTCGCTCGGCAAAAAAGGCGCGGTGCTGGATCGCTTCTACGTGTGCCCCGTGTGCTCGCCCACGCGCGCAGAATTCCTCACCGGGCGCTGGCATCCGCGCGGCGGAGTATGGAATGTCTCGCTCGGCGGCGAGCGGCTGAACCTCTCGGAAAGAACCATCGCGGACACGTTCACCGCCGCGGGCTACGCGACCGCCGCGTTCGGAAAATGGCACAACGGGATGCAGTATCCGTATCACCCGCGCGGGCGCGGCTTCGGGGAAGACTACGGCTTCTGCTCGGGGCACTGGGGCGACTACTTCGACGCGCCGCTGGAGCACAACGGCGAACTCGTGAAGGGCGAAGGCTTCCTCCCCGACGACCTCACGAATCACGCGCTGAAGTTCATCGGGGAAAATCGCGCGCGTCCTTTTTTCTGCTACGTACCCTACAACACGCCGCACTGGCCCGCGCAGGCGCCGGATGAATTTTTCGCGCCGTTTGCGAATG
>JBBRYC010000088.1:0-24542 GCA_038238025.1 Chthoniobacterales bacterium | reverse complement strand
GTCCCGCCTGCCGTCCGACGCATCCGTCGTCGGTCATCGGGCGTCCGTGTGCGCGTGGTCCGAAATGCGCGCCCAAGCTTGGCCGGTGTTCCAGGCGGGACGCCCGGCACGGCAGGCGGGACGCCCGCGCTACCCGAGGCACGCCCTTCGGCATTCTCACACTCGATCCGGATTGATCGAGCGACGTGCTCAAAATTTGCACTCACGGCTGTCCTCCGGTTTGCGTCGGCGGCTCGGTGGGCTTCGGCGGTTCCGTCGCCGGATGCGCCGCCGCAACCTTCGCCGCATTCGCCTGGAAGATCGCCGCGCGGCGATCAGCTTCCGCAGCGGCGAGCGTCGCAGCCTGCAACTTCCGCTGCTCAGCCCGCTCCGCCCATGCGCGCATCGCAGAGATGATCCCGCACACGATCCAGATGCACACGCCCGCAAAAACTCCGCCGGCAAACATCTGCCACGGCCCTGCCGCGCGCGGAAGCACCGCACCGGACACGACGAGCGCGCCGAGACCGACGAAGAGGAAATACGCCCATTTCTCGCCGCGCCCGCGCCGCCACAATGCGATGGCACCGGCGAATCCGAGCAGACCCGCCATCGCCTCGAAGACGAACGCGTAGGTCTTGCTCCGATGCGACACTTTCACCACGGCGGGCGCATCCATCCGGCGCAATTCCACGGACACGCCCTCTCGACGGAGCTGCGTGTCAAAGCCCGCGCTTTTCGGCGTGGGAAGCGCCTGCGGCTCGGCATGACGCGCACCGCCCACTGCCGGCGCGGGCGGGCCGACTTGCGGCACAAACATCCGCAGCCTGCGCGCAAAAAGTTCCCAGCCGAAAGCCCCAGCGTCCTCGCGCATCGCGCCGCCGAAATCCACGTAACGCTGCGACGCCGGCAGGAAAAGCGTCCAGCGAGTCTGCAAGACTTTCACTCCCGCGAGCTGCGGCGGCTCGAGATTGAAAGTGCCGCGCCAGCCGAGCTTCTCACCCGGCTTTGCGCTCGGCACTTCGTACACGAATCTCACGGGGAATTCCGCGTTGTTCGCCTGCCGCGCGGGCAGGCGGATGAGCACCTCATTTCTGTCGGGCCGCTTGCTCGGCTGCTGCGGCTCGCCGTTCACGAACGCATCACTCAGCAGCCGCGCCTGCTTCCCGCCGCGCGACGGAAGCTGGATGCCGAAGAACTGCTGCGAGTTATTTTTCACCCAATAGATCACCTCGGTCGTCTCCGCGCCGTCCTCGGCGATCACGCTCGTGAGCACCGCGTAGGTCACGATGGCCTGCGGCACGTCGAGGTAGAGATTTTTCGACACGCCGAGGCTCAGCGCCACGGGATGCTGGCTGTATTTGTAGGCGAGGAAGATGCCGTCGCGCTGGAGCATCGCGTTCAGTTCCTTCGGGTCAATCGTCTCCAGGCCCGTCGCGTCGGTCTTGGCAAATTCGAGGTTGCCGTCCTTCAGCACCGCGACCTGCCCGGTCTCGCGGAACACATTCACCGCCTTCACCTCGTGCAGATTCACCGGCACCACCGCGACGGGCTTCTGCTCGGTGCGCGCCTCGTCATGGGAAAAAGTGAGCGTGTGCGTGCCGAGCACCTTGTCCTGCAAGACGACACGCCAGATGACCCTGCCGGTGGGATCCGCGTTCGCGTTGAAGCCTTCGATTTTAACGCGCTCCTTGATGTTCGCGCCCTCGATTTGCAAATCGTCCGCGATGGCCTTCGGCACCTCGATGCTGAACTCATTCACGCCCGCAAACTCGACCGTGTGATTCACGATCCACGAGTGCTTCGTGATCGTCTCGCGCACTTCCACGAGCGTGAGCACCTCGGCGGACACGCGCGATTTTCGCAGCTCAAACTGCAACTGCGCAGGCTTCACCGCCGCGCCCTGCGAGCGGTAGCGAAAGCCGACCGTGAGCGGCGTCGCGCCCGCGTCCTTGATCGGCACGCCGCCGAGATTGCGGATGTCCTCCTCGCGCATGTCGCCCTTGTCGGTCGTGTTCGCCTTCAGGCTCACGTGAATGGCGAGGCTCACGCCCATGTCAATGCGCTCGACATTTTGCGGTGCGAAGACGGGCACGCTCACAGGCGCATCGGGCTTCGCGCGCGGAGTCTCGGCGGTGACGGTGAAGGAAAATTTCCCCATGCGCCGGGCGGCGAATTTCACGTTGAGCACTTTCTTTCCGGCAACATCCTGCACCGTCGCGCGCTCGATCTGATCGCCCGTCGCCTCGGCCGTCGTGAAGCCCGCGGGCAGCTCGATCTGCGTGGAAAAGATGCCCGTCTTTTTCACCGTGTAGTCAAAGCGCGCCGTGAGTTCCTGCATCTCGGGCGTGATGCGCAGCAGCGTCTCGCCAGCGACTTCCACCTGCGGTTTTGCCTCCGTGACATTCAGCACGCCCGAATACGGCAGGCGCAAATAGCGGTAGCTGCCGACGAGGCCCGGCTGCGATTTGCCGTCCTTCGTCAGCGCGACGCCCTGCTGCGTGAGGCCCTGCAAATCGCCTGGCTCCACGACGAGTTCGGCGTCGGCATTCACCGTCACGCTTCCACTCTGCCGCTCGACTTTCAGCGCGGAGACCAGCGGCAGCGCAGGCTTCTGCGGCAGCGCGCCGAGCGCGGATTCGAGCGTGAGGCGCAGCGAGTAGCTGTCCTTCGCCGCCGTGTGCAGCGTGACCTCGATGGTCTGATTTTTTGCCGCGTCGCCCGGCAGCGGCTTCCATTCCTTGATCCCCTGCCCGTCCACCGCGAGCACCTGCGCGCCCGCGGGCACTTCAAATTGGAACGTGCTCACGCCCGAGCGCAGGATGCGGTAGTTCACCGTCACATCCGTCCGCAGCGTGCCCGCGCTCACGCGCAC
Organism: Chthoniobacterales bacterium; assembly: GCA_038238025.1. GTDB lineage: Bacteria > Verrucomicrobiota > Verrucomicrobiia > Chthoniobacterales > Chthoniobacteraceae > SXWH01. Next base: position 21,688 of record JBBRYC010000088.1, on the reverse strand, counting down.
ATCCGTCTGCGCATCGGCAAAAAGCAGCGCGGGCAGCGCGGTCTCGCCGCCCTTTTTCGACCACATGATCACCGTCTGCTGCGAGGCGCCGAAATACACCGAGAGCTTCGTCCCGGCTTCATTCTCCGTCGCCGTGAATGCCGATGCGGGCGCGATCGTGAACTCCAGTCCCTTCTCGGGAATAGTCAGCTCAAACTGCGAGACCGCCGTGCGCGGAAGATTCAGCGGCAGCGTCGCACGTCCTTTGTCGCGAGTGACCTTTCCGAAAATAGTCGCCTCCAGAGTGTAGCTGCCCTTCTTCGGAAAGATGATCGTCTGACCCGCGTCGGTCGCATTCAGCAGCGCCGTCGTCTTCGCCTCCGCGAGCGCGAGCCCGTTGCCGAGCGGGATCTGCGACCAGCCGTCCTTCAGCGCCTCGAAGTTCACCTTCGCGTGAATCTCCGCAAGATCGCCGTCCACCTTTCCGACGTAGCTCGCGCCCGCCACCACGCCATCCACCGGCGGCTCCGTCTTCTTCAGCTTCTCGGGCAAATTGATCTTGTTCCACATTTCGAGGAATTCGCGATACGGCAGAAACACGCCCTGCTCCTGCCCCTCGAAGACTTCCTCCAATTTCTCAAACGGCACAAAAACCGTGTGCTCCTTGGTGATGACTTTCGGCGGTGTGGGTGTCGCGGGCGGTGTGGGCGGCGGCTCCTGCGCAAAGGCGGTGAGTGCAAACGCAGGCAGGACCAGCGCGAGAAGGCGGGACAATTTCATGGCGGGGAATCTTGGCCGGATCGCTCCGGCGGTTGTCAGGTTTTCGAGCGGGCGATGTAAAAGAATTGTGAGCGCGCGGCGAGACATTCCGCGCGGCGCACAAAGTAGTCCAGGGCTTCAGCCCGAACCGACGTCTGACGGGCTGAAGCCCTGGACTACTTTCCACCGCGACCCGCTACTTCTGCCTGCCCATCTGCTCCGCGAGACGCGCGATCTGATTGGCTTCGGCAATGCTGCCCTCGCTGCGCAGTTCACGCGCCTTTGCCTCCAGCTTCGCCTGCACTTTGCGGCGTGCGGTGTCCGTGCCCGCGGCGAGATGCTCGCGCGCGGTCGCGGAGAGATGCCCGAGTTCCGCCTGCACGGACTGCCACGCCTCGCGTGCCTTTGGCGAATCGAGCGTGCGCTCGGCGAGCGCGGTCCATTCGCGCGGCAGCAATTCTGCGCGATGCTCCCAGGTGTCGCGGAAAAAATAAAACCCGCCCACGACGAGCACGACGACGAGCGCGAGGGTGATCACCTTCAGCATGCCACGCAGCAGCAGCGAGAGCACGAGCAGCGCGACCGCGGCGATGCCGCACCCGAGCACCTTGTCCGAGACCCAGTGCCGCCAGCCGTCGGCGTGCGGTGCCGCTGCGGCTGCGGCGAAATTGCACATGCACACGGCGCAGAGCACGAACCCGCGGGCGAGCTGCGGGTTCAAGCTCGACACGCTCGCAGCTTCGCGACCAGGCACGTCCGCGGCATGGGGTTCAGGATGGTTGTTCGTTGGCTGGCGAATGGCGCGATCCTCCGGCATCCCGCGCCCGCGCGCAATGCTGCGCCTCGTAGCCGCGCCTGTGAAGGCGCGGGCTGATCGTCGGGCCGGAGCAGAAGTCAGCCCGCGCTTTCACAAGCGCGGCTGCGGACGCTGGCGCGCAGAGATTCACCACCCCGCCTGCTTCACGTACTCAGCCTTGAAAATCCCGATATTCGCGGACGGGATGCGCATGTCCTGGCTGCCCGGCAGCATGTCCGCATCCATTTTCAACGGACGCACGCTGCCATCGAGGAATGCCGCCAGCGCGTCGCCTCCATGCCGGAAATGTGCCGTCCTTTGCGTGTCGCTGATCATGTAGAATTCCTCGATCATTGGCCTCTTCGACGATGCCGGGGCCTGAAAGGCGTTCACCTGCGCACACGTCGCAAATACGATCATCTGAGAAGGGGAATCCACCTGCAGGGCATTGCGCGGCGCACCAGTGGAATCGGCGACCAGCGCGATGTTGTAACCGTAGCCGTAGTTCCCATCCTGATATTTCGGCTTCAGCCGCGGGCTGTATTGGAGGAACGCAGGGTCGGCTTTCATTCCGCCCGAGGCGATGGCGTACGGCCCCAGCGGGCCTTTGGAATAGTCGCAGGTGCGCTTGCCTTCGGGCAACTGCGCAGAGGCGGTTGATTCAAAGCCGAACCACCACTGAACCCCTCCGCTCACAGCCTGCCTGTAAGGCCAGAAGCAATTGTTGTTGTCTCCCAGATAGAGATGCCCGGCACTCATGAGCTGGCTGAGGGAATGCGCGCTGATGACCCGCGCGCTGGCAATCTTCGACCTCGAAACTGCCGACATCAGCAAGCCGCTGAGGATGGAAATGATGGCAATCGCCACCAGAAGCTCGATGAGTGTGAATGCCCTTTTCACGTCTGCGGAACTGACTCCGGCACGCGCCGCCTTCTGAGCAATGCCAAGACTCCGCCGGCACTCAGGAGCAATACTGCGCTCGCGGGCTCAGGCACAGGTGATGCGACTCTGATTTGACGGATGTCCATATCGGCAACAAGGGCGGGAGGGCCCGAGTTGAAGCCGTCCTGATAGGCCATGATCGCCAGCGAATCCACTGAGAAGGTCGGACTGATGAAGGACAGATCCAGCGCAGGGACGCCCGTCTCGACCGGGGTCAGCGACAAATCCGCGTTGACCCGCTGCATGGTGAGCGCCAGCATTTTCGTGGCTGCGGTGTAATCCAGCGTCGCCTGAAGCAAGGTGGATTGCGGCAGCTCAGTGACGGCCGGCGCGACATTGTCACCGAGATCGGAGCCGGGACCGAAAATGGACGCGAAATTCGAGAAGGCATCGTTACCGGGAATTTGCGCCCCGAAAACCGCCGGGGTCAGCGTTCGTCCGGAAAAAAACGCGGGTGACACATTCGGAAAATAGTTGAACTCCACCGTGCTGAACACGTTGTCCGAGCCGAAATTGGCGGGGGTTCCCGTGCGGTCTCCCCCGGTGAGAGCGTGGTTCACCAGGCCAAACGCCAGTTGCATCCCCTGGTTGTCGGGGGCGCTGGTGACGGTGAAGCTGAACCTGCTCGTCAGCGTGAAATCCGTGCCGGTGGTCAGCGTTGCACCAATCGGCAAATCGAGCCTGACCGTCGGCAGCGAGGAATCCAGATGGACGCGAAGGGAATTCGTCGGCTGGTTCCACGCAAACTGAGTGTTTGAGTTGTTGCCCACTCCAAAGGACCAGCCGCCACCCGTCAGCGGGTTTGTCGAAAAGTCCGAGGACACGTTAATGGCCGCACGACTTGCGCTGAGAGTCAGCATCAGAATGCCGACTCCAGCTAGAATGCATTTTTTCATCTTATTCTCCTAGTTTCGAGAGATCGAAACGGAGTGCGAGCAGCACACCTTTTGAACCCCTCATTGCTTCTTTCTTGCGAAGAAGTTTTGTCGAGAGCACCCGCACACGCGGGGCCACGAATGAGAATCACCGGGGAAATGTTCTGGCTCCTGGCTTGCGGCACGGCCTCCTGATTGGGGGCCTTGCCATCCTTCTTCCCGCCTTCATCCCCGCTTTCGCGGGGACTGGCTGAATGGGAAGTCGTATCCAGTTACAGCAGCGCAACTGCTTCCGAATCTCACGGAATTCCTTCGCACCGGTAATTATCGTTGAACTCGCAAAGAACTGAGCCGCGCGTTGAACAGCGGGCGGCGTGGCGCGGCAAGGAAAATCTTGCTCAGCGTTTTTTCCGCGGTGCTTTTTTCCGGGGGGGCTTCCCCGCAGCCGCCTCCCCGGCGAGCTGCGTCACGATGCTTTCGAGCGCCGCGAGGCCGAAGCTGATCTTTTTGAAAAAGGACGGGTTGTGTGGCACGAGCACAAAACGCGGGTGCCGCGACCAGAGCGCGCGCAGCTTGCGATCGAGCTCCACCGCCTGCTCGATGCTCTCGTTGCGGATCGGATTCCCGCCCTCGATCGCGTCCCCGCCCACCGCGGCGCTCTCGAAAAAAATCGCCGCATCGTAGCGCTTCAGCTCCGCATCCAGCGACGTGCCGACGCCTTCGAAATAATCATGAGGCAGGCCCGGCCAGTACGCCGCGCCATCCACCGTGCCGCGATCACAGAGCAGGATGCGCTCGGGAAATCGCGCGCCCTGCACATCCTCCAGCCCGCGCTGCAAATGATAGATCGCCCGCTGCGCCGCGCGGACCGCCGACGGCTCCTGCACGCGCGGAAAGCCGCCGCTGAAAAGCAGCGTAGCCGCCTCCGGCACGAGCACCACCCGCTCGCCGAATTCGCGGCGGAACAAATCGCCCGCCGTCGTCTTGCCACCACCGGGCCCACCGGTGAGCACGATGCGGCAGCGTCCGTTTTGCGGGGAATTCATGCGCGGATTCTAGCCCGTGCCCGGCGCCCACGGCGAGAAAACTCGCGCACTGCAAGGCTACTTCGCCGGCTTGTCCACGAGGCGCACGATCACGTTGTCGCCGGACCACTCGACGGGCGTCGCGGGATCCGCGAAGCCGAAGCGCTCCCAGTACAGCGTCCACTCGCGGCGGCGCATCGTGCAGATCGCGGAGCCGTGCGCCTTCAGGAATGCGCCCATGTTGTTGTCGCGTTTCGCGCCGGGCGGCTTCTTGCTGTCGTCGGCATCGGCGATCACCGGCAGGTCGTGCTGCGTCCATTTGAATGGCTTCTCGTCGAGCCCGACCACAGTCATCGTCTCATGCGTGCGATCGTGCGTGTAATAATGCACGCCGCGCACGAGGAAAATCCCGGCGATGAGCGGCTCGTTGGCCCTGCGCATCCGCATCATTTTCTCCGCGGCGGGACGAGCAGAACTGTATTGCTCGACGTGCTCCGCGGAAAATGTGAGCGCGCCCACGACGAGAGCGACCGTCGCGGCGGCATTTGCAAAGACCCAGCCGCCCACGCGTCCGCGCCACACGAAGACCAGCCCCACCGCGAGACAGCCGGAAAAAAGCAGCGCGGGGGTTGCAAACGGCTTCGCCAGCTTGATGAACGGCGCAGCGACGCCGAGGGCGACCTGCACCACGCTCAACACAATCACGACGACGCGCTCCTTCGCGTCGCGGAACCCCTTTGACCAAAGATCATCCAGCGCGACGGCGACGATCAGCGCGAGCGGCACGAACATGAAGAAGCCGTACGAAGGCAGCTTCGACTGCGCGGCAGTGAGCAGCACCAGACTCGTGAGCAGCCAGCACCACAGGAACGCGAGCCGCGCATCGTGCCGGACGCCGTCGCGGATCGCACGCGAGCACGCAGTGATGACCGCGGGCATCCACGGGATCGATCCGCCGAGGAGAATCGCGATGTAGTACCAGAAATGGTTGTTCGCGAGATGCTCCGCGCGGAAGAAGCGCATGATGTTTTCGTGGACCACGAAGTCATCGAAATACCTCCAGCCGAACTTCCAGAACATGACCGTGTACCACGGCGCAGCGATGGCCAGATACACCGCGATGCCCGCCCACAACGCGCGCCCGCGGTACGGGTGCGGGCGCTTCACCACGAGTGAAAATGCCACCGTCGCAAGCACCGAGGCGATCGTGCCGACCGGCCCCTTGAGGAACATCGCGAGGCCGCCGAATGCAAAGTGCAGCAGCACCCATCGCGTGCGGTTCTTTTCGTCCTCGACCGCGAGCCAATAGCAAAACATCCCGCCCGCAATGAAGAGCGCGAGCGCGATGTCCGTGAGCATGAGCCGCGACATGATCGCGTACTCGAGGCCCGACGCGAGCACGATGCCAGCGAGGAGTCCGGCGCGGCGGTTCCACACCCGCGCCATAAATGCGTACACGAGGAAAATGAGCAGCGTCGCCGGCAGCGCCGACGGCAGCCGGCCCGCCCATTCGTTCACGCCAAAAACTTTGAACGACGCGGCGACGAGCCAGTAATAGAAGACGGGTTTTTCGAACTGCGGCTCGTGGAAAATCTTCGGTGTCACCCAGTCGCCGCCCTCCAGCATTTCCTGCGCGGTCACCGCGTAGAATGGCTCGTCCGGATCAATGAGCCCGATGCGCCCAAGCCTCACCCAGAACACGAGCACGCAGAGAACGAGGAGGATGAGCAGATCGCGGGATTTCAATTTTGAAAAGATGTCGGTGTGGATGCTGCGCCGTCGCCGCGCGCGGGGCGGGAGAAGTCGGGACAAACGCGCAGGGCGTCAACCCGGAAAGCGAGACAAAGAGAGGGGGTGACAAGGGGAGGGGGCGAAAGAAATTTCCGCGTCCTGGATCTCACCTCTCCTTGTCTCCCCCTCGCCCACTCGCCTTGTCTTCTTACCATCCCTCCGCGAGCCCCGGCACTCGCGGGTCATGTGCGCCGACGAAGCCCTTTCCATCAGCGCTGCGACCCACTGCATTGCACGCGCCGAATGCGCCGCCTGCGGAAACTTTCTGCCCGCGCGATTTCAGTTCCGCGAGCACGGGTGCGCCGATGCGGTCCTCGATTTTCAACTCGTCCGGGCTCCACTGGTGGTGGAACCGCGGCGCGGCGAGCGCAGCCGGGAGGTCCATGCCAAAGTCGAGCACGTTCACGATCGCGAGGAGCGTCTGGCTGATGATCGTCGGGCCGCCGGCTGCACCGACTGCGAGCACGGGCACGTCGCCGCGCAGCACGATCGTGGGGCTCATGCTCGAGAGCGGGCGCTTGCCGGGCGCGACGGCGTTGGCCTCGGCGCCGATGAGTCCGAAATGATTCGCGACGCCGGGCTGCGCGGAGAAGTCGTCCATCTCGTTGTTCAGCACGATGCCGGTGCCGGGCACGACGACCTTGCAGCCGAAGCCCGTGTTGATCGTCGCCGTGCATGCGACCCAGTTTCCCTCGGCATCGGCGGTGGAAAAGTGTGTCGTGTGCTTTCCGAAAATCTCGTCGTAGGCGCGTTCAGGCATGCCGTGGCCCTCGACTTTCGCGGCGCGATCCATCCGGATTTTGTCCGCGAGCGTCGTCGCGTACGCGGTGCCCACGAGTCCGCGCGGCACTTTTGCAAACGCAGGATCGCCGAGCCAGAATGCGCGGTCGGCGAATGCGAGCTTCATCGCCTCACCGGTGAAATGGACGAAGTCCGCGCTGCCCGCGCCCATCGCCTTCACGTCACGCGTCGCGAGGATGTTCAACAGTTGCGCGACATGCACGCCGCCGGAACTCGGCGGCGGGAAACTCGCGATGCGATGCCCGCGATACTCGGTGAAGACCGGCTCGCGCAGCTCGATGCGGTAGTCGCGGAAATCCTGCCCGGTCAAAATCCCGCCGTTCGCCTTCATCCACGCGCCAGCCGCCTTTGCGAATTCGCCCTCGTAAAACCAGCGCGTCCCCTGCTCCGCGATCGTGCGGTAGCTGCGGGCGAGGTCGGGCTGCCTTAGCGTCTCGCGCTCGTGCAGCGGCGTGCCGTCGGCCTTCAAAAAAATCGCGCGCGACGCCGGGAACTTCGCGATATTTTCCGCCGCGCCCTTCAGCTTGCGCGCATAGACGGCATCGAGGACGAACCCGCGCTCGGCGATCTCCGCCGCGGCGTTCAGGTGCTCGGCGAGGGGGCGCTTTCCAAATTTTTCCACCGCGTGCGCGTACGCCGCGAGCGCGCCGGGTGTGGCGGCTGCGAGCGCACCGGTCTGGCTCAGCGCGGTGTCCGCCTTTCCATCGCGAAGATACATGTCGTGCGTCGCGGCGCGCGGCGCGGTCTCGCGTCCGTCGATCGCGACGAAGCGCCCGGCTGCGAGCCGGATCAGCATGAAGCATCCGCCGCCGATTCCCGAGTTGTGCCCGTCCACGACACCGAGCGTGAGCGCGGCGGCGACCGCGGCATCAATCGCATTGCCGCCATTTCGCATCGCCCCGACAGCCGCGCGCGTCGCGAGCGGATTCACCGTGGCGACCATGCCACGCTCCGCGGTGGCAGCGACTGACGGGCTCATCGCGGCAGACATGGCGAGGAGGGCGGCGGAGAGCAGCGGGGAGTTCGAGCGCATGGCGGGGTGCGGCGATGCGAGCACCGCGCTGCATTTACTCCAATCCAAATCGCGCGCACGGACCGTCGCGCAGGTCAGTTCCCGCCCGCCGGAGTCCCCACGGCCTCGCCCCTGGAGACCGGCAGACCCGTGCGCGAGCGCTTCCGTCTCGTCTTCACGATCACGAGACCGAGGTAGGTGACGAATGCGAGATTCAGGACAAGCAGCACCACATTCCACAGCGACGGGCCGTGCATGATCATGGCCTTGGCGATGAACGGAATGTAAACTGCGGCGCTGAGCAGGGCGATCCATTCGCCCCATTGCCGCGCGAGCCACAGGCCGTATGCCTCGACAAATCGCAGCACCGCGTAGGCGAACGCGAGCATCAGCCAAGTGTCGAGGGAGAAGAGTTGCTCAAGGTGCAGCGACTCCGCGAGCCAGAGGATCGCGGACGTGCGCGGGAAGCAAAGCAGGCCCAGCGCGAGCCCGAGGCCGAGCACCCCCTTCACGGCCTCGATGACGGCGATCAGCCGCAGGCCGAAGGTGGGTTTGTTGGGTTCGATGACCATGATGACATGCTTCTCACAATGAGTGCGGGATCACAAGTCCGATGCGGGTTCGAACTTGGAAAATATGCGCGACACGCGCGGGGCGAATCACTTTTCCCCCGCGAGCGCGCGCTTCAGCCACGCGGCAGCGAAGGCGATTTCGTCGTCCGAAATGCAGAAGGGTGGCGTGAAGCTGAGGACATTTGCCGACGGCGAATCGGCGAGCAGCAGCAGTCCGTCCTTCAGTGCGCGCTGCACGAGTGAAAGTGCGAGAGAAGTCGCAGGCGTGCTTTTTCCCGGCTCAGTGATCTCGACGCCAAGCATCAGCCCGACTCCGCGCACATCGCCGATGTGCGGCGAGCGGATGGCGCGCAGAGCGGCCTTCAGCTTCGCGCCTTTGTCGCGCACAGTGCGCGCGGTTTCCGCGTCGCCGTGGATGCGCATCGAGGCGAGCGCCATCGCGCAGCCGAGCGGATTGCCGAGGAAGGTGCTCGTGTGCAGCGCCTCGCCGGCGGACGCGGGCCATGCGTCCATGATGTCCGCGCGGCCGACGCAAGCGCTGAGCGGGAAGCCGCCGGTGAGCGCCTTGCCGAGACACACGATGTCCGGCACGACGCCCGAGTGCTCGCACGCGAAGAGCGCGCCGGTGCGGTTGAAGCCCGTGAGGATTTCGTCCGCGATGAGCAGGATCTTGTGCTCGTCGCAGATGTGCCGCAGCAGCCGCAGGAAATCGCGCGGCGGCACGACGCATCCGCCGCGGCCCTGGATCGGCTCGACCAGGATCGCGCCGATGTCGCGCTGGCGGATCGTGGCGTCAATTTCCGCACGCAGCTTTTCGAGGCACACCGTCGAGCAGTTTGGAAAATCGCCGTCGCCGAGACGGAATCCTTCGCACACTCCATACGGGCAACGGTAGCAGCCGGGAAACGGCAGCAGCGTGGCGAAGTCCCTGAGCTGCGCGCGGAATGGCTGCGAAAAAAACGGAATGCCGCCCGCCGCGAGCGCGCCGAAGCCGAGCCCGTGGTAGCCCCCGCGAAACGCAATCACGCCCGATTTTCCCGAGTGCAGCAGCGAAGTCTTCAGCGCCGCCTCGACAGCCTCGAAGCCGGAGTTGCACAGGATCGTCTTCGCGCCGCCCAAGCTTCCTTTTTCCCAACGCTCGAACGTGAGCGCGCTCAGCCGCTCGCAGACCTCCGCTTTCAGCTCCGTGGGATGCACGTCGCCCATCCCGTGCATGAGCTTCGCCGCCTGCGCGGTGAGCGCGTCGCGGATCTCCGGCCGCGTGTGCCCCGTCGCCGCGACGCCGAATGCGGAGGTGAGATCGAGGAAGCGGTTGCCATCCGCATCCCACACATTCGCGCCCTCGGCGCGCTCCCAGAAGATCGGCCAGTCCTCTGCGGTGAAAGTCACATTGCGCGACTCCACGCGCCGCAGCCGTGCGGAAAGTTCGCGCGAGCGCGGGCCGGGGATGTCGCCGTGGATCTGTGGAAGCACGCCCAAGCCTTTCCGCAAAATGCACGCGAAACGGAAGCCCGAACACAGTCGTGGCTCAATTTGAGCAACCGGCGGCTCTTTCTCTTTTTCTTGCTCATGCTCTTGCTCTCGAAAAAGCGGGGAGACGAGAGCAGGAGCATGAGCAAGACAAAGACCGAAGATTTCAAACTGGGCCCCTCCCCCGATCGCCCAGGTGCCGCGGAGATCGCGCTTGCCACGAGGGACGCCGCACCTAGTCTCCCCCGCCCAACCTTGGCACCACGCACCGCATGACCTTAGGCAATCTCCTTTCGGCAGAAACGATCCTCCCGGAGATGCAGGCGACCGAACGCTACGCGGCAATCGCGGAACTCGTGAACCTGCTCGTCACGCACGGGCAAATCGCCGAGCCGGATCGCGACGCGGTGCTCGCCGCACTGCGCGCACGCGAGGAGACGATGAGCACGGGCATCGGCTTTGGCATCGCGATCCCGCACGCGTCGAGCGACAAGGTGGCGAAGGTCGTCGCGGCATTCGGGCGCTCGACGAAGGGGATCGAATTCGAGTCGCTGGACAATGCGATGGTGAAATTCGTGGTGCTCTTCGTCGTGCCGAAGGATCAGTTCCAGACGCATCTGCGCACGCTCGCGGCGATCGCGAAATTCCTGAACGACCGCAACGTCCGCGATCAGCTCGGCACCGCGCCGACGGCGGCGGACATCCTCGCGATCTTCGAGAAGAGCAAGCCAGCGTAGGGCGGCGCGGCAGCGCAAAGTACGCGAGGTTTTCCAACCTCGCGCGGCAGGCTGGGGGAGGCGGCAGGCTGGCGCGGAGCAAAGCGGCTTGCGCACGCCTTCCCAGCCACCTCGCTGCACTCGCCCGCGCGAGGCTGGAAAACCTCGCCTACTTTCTCCGTGCCCTCCGCCGCTCGCGCGGGTAAATCCACGCCCCCAAATTTTTCCATGGAAACCATTCAAAACATTCTCGCATCGCGACTCGCCGCCGCAGCCGGCGACACCGGCGGCATCGCAGTGACCGTGCAGTCCGCGCAGGACGCGCGCTTCGGCGACTACCAGTCTAATATCGCCATGCAGCTCGCCAAGCCGCGCCGCGCAAATCCGCGCCAGCTCGCGACGGAGATCATTGAGCGGGTTCAAGTGGACGATCTTTGCGAGAAACCCGAGATTGCGGGCGCGGGGTTCATCAATTTCCGACTGAAACCCGCCACGATCAGCGCGCACCTTTCCGCGCTCGCCGCGGATGATCGCCTCGGCGTCCCGCATGTCGCCGCGCGCCGCCTCGTCGTGGATTTCTCCTCGCCGAATGTCGCGAAGCCGATGCACGTCGGCCACATCCGCTCGACGATCCTCGGCGACTCGCTCGCGCGCATCGGGCGCTTCCTCGGGCACACCGTCGTCGCGGACAACCACATCGGCGACTGGGGCACGCAGTTTGGAATGCTCTGCCTCGCGTGGAAGACGCTGCTCGACCGCCCCGCACTCGAACGCGATCCAATCGGCGAACTGGAGCGCATCTACAAAATCCAAAACGAACGCTGCAAAAGTGATCCTGCGCAGCTCGATGCCGCGCGCGCGGAACTCGTAAAGCTGCAGGCTGGCGACGAGGAAAACCTCGGCATCTGGCGCGAGATGATCCGGCTTTCGCAGGTGCAGTTCGACACGATCTACGCGCGCCTCGGCATCCACTTCACCACCACGCTCGGCGAATCTTTTTACAACCCGTGGCTGAAGGACATCGCCGCCGATCTCGTGGCGAAGGGCATCGCCCGCGAGAGCGACGGCGCACTGTGCGTCTTCAGCGACGGCTCGCTGCCGGAGAAGGAGGATCCATTTTTGATCAAGGACGAGAACGGCTGGAAACCCGCGCCCGCACTCGTGCAAAAGGCCGATGGCGCATCGAACTACACGACGACCGACCTCGCCACGCTCGACTACCGCAGCCGCGAAATCTCGCCGGATGAAATCATGTACGTGACCGACGGGCGGCAGCAGCTCCACTTCCGCCAGCTCTTCGCGATCTGGCCGCGCTGGCAGCCGCGCGTGAAGATGAAGCTCTCGCATGTGTGGTTCGGCAGCATCATGGGCGAGGACGGCAAGCCCTTCAAAACACGCAGCGGCGACACGGTGAAACTCGGCGACCTGCTCGACGAAGCGGAGGAGCGCGCGTTCGCGACGGTCACGGAAAAAAGTCCCGAGATGCCCGAAGCCGGGCGCCGCGAAGTCGCGCGCATCGTCGGCATCGGCGCCGTTAAATACGCCGACCTGCTGCCAAACCGGCAGAGCGACTACGTTTTTTCATGGGATAAAATGCTGGGCTTCCAGGGCAACACCGCGCCTTACCTGCAATACAGCTACGTGCGGATTCGATCGATTTTCCGGAAAGGCGGGATCGATCCTGCGAGCGTCCGCCCGGCGGCGGAACATCCAACATCCAACATCCAACATTCAACATTCAGCATTCAGAATCCCGCGCTGCTCACCGAGGCCGGTGAACTTTCGCTCGCAAAGAAGCTCGCGCAGTTTGGCGAGGTCGTCCCGATGATCCTTGATGATCACCGTCCGAATCTCCTCTGCAATTACCTCTACGAACTCGCGGGCGCATTCCACTCATTCTTCGAAAGCTGCCCCGTGCTGAAATCCGAGGAACCCGCGCGCACCACGCGACTCCTGCTCTGCGACACGACCGCACGCGTGCTCGCAAAGGGCCTCGACCTCCTCGGCATCGGCGTGCCGGAGCGGATGTAGCGCCCGGCATTTTTTGCAGAATGAAAACCCTCAGCACTCTGCTTTTCACCGGCGCTCTCGTCACATCCGCATCCGCGCAGGTGACCGCTCCCGATTTGTGGGACGGACTGCCCCGCGAGAAATCGGCCACGCTGCAAATCCTGTGGCGCACGGGTGACGGAACCGCAGCGAAGCCCGGCCCTGCGGAAATCCGCGCGGACACGCCGGTCACGCTCACCGTCGCCGCGAAGCCGAACGATAAAATCCGCTGGTGGCAGATCATTCCCGACACGCGCGATTTTTACAAAAACGCCAACCACCCGTGGGAACCCGATCCCTACAAATGGGTCGGCTTCGCAAAAATCCCGGGCGTACGACGCGAACTCAGCGCCTTCCACGACGGGCGCGACGCCGCGGTGTGGCCTGGCAAAGCTTCGGACGCGAACGCCGCACACCCTCTCGCATTCGCGTACGGCGGATCATTTTACCACACGGACTGCGGCACTTTTTGGTTTGAAGTCGAAATCCTGCGCGACGGAAAAATCCTGCGCAGCGCCGGGCTCGCCGAGAGCGGCGAACGCGGGATGAGCCCGCGCGTCTTCCGCCTGTCGGTGCGCAAGACGGACGGATTCCTCGGCTTCCTCACCTCGTATTTCAATGTCCCCGGCCTCTTCGGCTGCGTGCCGTGGCAGAGCCACCACTACGTCGGCGTGGACTGCGCGGATGTGCTCATGGCCGCCGCCAGTCGGGCGAAAGGCGCGGAACTGAAGCGTGATTGGAACGTGGAGATGGTCGTGAGCGAATGGCCGAAAGCCGTGGAGATCGATCTGGCCGACGGCGTTTTTTCCCGCGAGTTGAAATGGGGCCGCGACATCAAACCCGGCTACCTCGTCGCAGTCCGCTATCCCGGCGGCAAACACTTCCAGCACATCGGGGCGCTCATGGAAGATACGAACAAAAACGGCATCCTGGACTCCGGCGACACGGTGATCCACGCCGGCCCGAGCGCGCTGCAGATTTCGACATTTGGCACGAAGTCCTTCGACGGCCATCTCGTCATCATCCGGAATGAATGACAGCGATGATGATCCGCGTGGGGCGAACCAATCTTGATCAGTTCATCGTGACCAAAGCCGAATTGGCGACTCAAGTTTCAGCGGTTCAGGCGCAGCGCAATTAACGCATCATGCAATCATGATGCGTCAATTTGTTCTTGGATACCTCTGATTTCCGTGCTTCTTTGAGCTCGAATATGCACCCGCTCGAAGCACTCCTCCGCCAGCGCATCGCCATCATTGATGGCGCGATGGGCACGACCATCCGCACGTACGGGATGACGGAGGCGGACATCCGCGGGACGCGCTTCGCGGACTCGAAGAAGGATCTGCTGAACAATGGCGACATCTTTTCCATCACGCAGCCGGCGATGATTTGCGACATCCACCGGCGCTTCCTGGAGGCGGGCGCGGACATCATCGAGACGAACACTTTCTCCGCGACGAGCATCGGGCAGAGCGAGTTTTTCGTGGACGATCCGCGCGAGCACGGCGGGCGGAAGGATCCGGCGTTTTACCAGAAGATCATCGAGGACAAATTCCTGAACGACCTCGCTTGGGAGATCAACGAGCAGTCCGCGCGGCAGTGCCGCGAGTGGGCGGATCGCGTGGCGAACAAGGACGGCAAGCAGCGCTTCGTCGCGGGTGCGGTGGGGCCGCTCACGGTGTCGCTGTCGAATTCGCCGGATGCGGACGACGCAGGCTTTCGCGTGGTGACGTTCGATCAGGTGAAGGCGGCCTACCAGGTGCAGGTGCGCGCGCTCATCGCGGGCGGGTCGGATTTTCTGCTCGTGGAAACGATCTTCGATTCGCTGAATGCAAAGGCGGCGACGGTGGCGATTTTGGAGGTGTTCGAGGAGGACAAAATTTCGCTGCCAGTTTCATTTTCCGCGGCAGTCGGGCGCGGCGGCGAGACGATGATTTCGGCGCAAACCGTGGAAGCATTTTGGAATGCGGTCGCGCATGTGAAGCCGCTCTCCATCGGGCTGAACTGCTCGCTCGGGCCGGATCTCATGCGGCCATTCCTCGCGGAACTCGCGGGCAAGGCGCACGCAGCGATCTCGTGCTACCCGAATGCCGGGCTGCCGAATCCGCTGTCAGCGACGGGCTTTGATCTGAAGCCGGAGGACATGGCGAGCTACCTCGGCGAATTCGCCGAGAGTGGACTCGTGAACATCGCCGGCGGCTGCTGCGGCAACACGCCCGAACACATCGCGGCCATCGCGAAGACGCTCGAAGGCCGGCATCCGCGCGAATGGACGGTCTGAAACGTAACGCCGACTGCAACGCACCGCTGATTTCCATGGCAACATCCACGATTCCCCAAGCACCGAAGCCGCTGCGGCTTTCCGGCTCGCAGCCGTTCACGCAACAGATCGGGCAGTTCATGATGATCGGCGAGCGCACGAATGTCGCGGGGTCGCCGAAATTCGCGAAGCTGATCAAGGAGAACAAATACGAGGAGGCCGTGGCCGTCGCGCGGCAGCAGGTGGACAATGGTGCCAACATCATAGACATCTGCATGGACGAGGGGATGATTGACGGCGTCGCGGCGATGACGCGCTTCCTGCAGCTCCTCGGCAGCGAGCCGGATGTGGCGAAGGTGCCGTTCATGGTGGACTCGTCGAAGTTTGAAGTCATCGAGGCCGGACTGAAATGCCTGCAGGGAAAAGGCATCGTGAACTCCATCTCGATGAAGGGCGGTGAGGACGTGTTCAAGCAGCACGCGCGGCACGTTTTGAAATACGGCGCGGCGGTCGTGGTGATGGCGTTCGACGAGCAGGGGCAGGCGGCGACTTACGCGGAGAAAATCCGCATCTGCGAGCGCGCATACCGCATCCTCGTGGACGAGGTCGGCTTTCCGTCGGAGGACATTATTTTCGATCCGAACATCCTCACCGTCGGCACCGGCATCGAGGAGCACAACAACTACGCGGTGGATTTCATCGAGGCCACGCGCTGGATCAAGGCGAACCTCCCGAACGCGAAAGTGAGCGGTGGCGTGTCGAACGTGTCGTTCGGTTTCCGCGGCAACAATCCCGTGCGGGAGGCGATGCACAGCGCGTTCCTGTACCACGCGATCAAGGCCGGCATGGACATGGGCATCGTGAATGCGGGGATGCTGGAAGTGTACGAGGAGATCGAGCCGGAGCTGAAGGAACTCGTCGAGGACGTGCTGCTGAATCGCCGCCCCGATGCGACGGAGCGGCTGGTGACGCACGGCGAAGCGCTGAAAGCCAAGAGCACGGGCACGACCGCAGCCGACAAGAAGGTCGAGGAGGAATGGCGCAAGGGCACCGTCGAGGAACGGCTCTCGCACGCGCTCGTGCGCGGGATCGATCTCTTCATTGATGCCGACACCGCCGAGGCGCTGGAAAAATACGGCAAGCCACTCACGGTCATCGAAGGCCCGCTGATGGACGGCATGAGTGTCGTCGGCGATCTGTTCGGCGCGGGGAAAATGTTTTTGCCGCAGGTCGTGAAATCCGCGCGCGTGATGAAGAAATCCGTGGCGTATCTCACGCCGTTCATGGAGGCCGAAAAGGCCGCGATGGCCGCGCGCGGCGAAACCGTGAAGGCGCAGGGCAAGATCGTGCTCGCGACGGTGAAAGGCGACGTGCATGACATCGGCAAGAACATCGTCGGCGTCGTGCTGGCGTGTAACAATTACGAGGTCGTGGACATGGGCGTGATGGTCGCGTGCGAAAAGATTTTGGACAAAGCCATCGAACTCGGCGCGGACATCATCGGCCTCAGCGGCCTCATCACGCCGTCGCTCGACGAGATGACGCACGTCGCGAAGGAGATGAAACGCCGCGGCTTCAAGCAGCCCCTGCTCATCGGTGGCGCGACGACTTCGCGCGCGCACACCGCCGTGAAAATCGCGCCGCACTACGACGGCCCGATCGTCCACGTCCTCGATGCCAGCCGTGCCGTGCCGGTCGTCAGCTCGCTGCTGAGCACCGATGGGCGTGCGGATTTTGTGGCGAAGAATGCGGTCGATCAGGAAGCGCTGAGGCAGCATCACGCGGGCAATGCGGCTGCGCTCGTGAGCATCGAGGAAGCACGACTGAAAGCGCCGAAGCTCGACTTTGGCGATCTCGCGAGGCCCGAGTTCCTCGGCGTGCGCGTGCTGTCGTCTGATGTTTCCCGCGAGGCGCGGGAAACGGCAGGCGAGGCGCCTGCGCTCCCCAAAACCACCAGCGAGATTTCCACGATCGCCGTTTCCCTCGATGAGCTGCGCGCGTTTATTGACTGGACGCCATTCTTCCACACGTGGGAATTGCGCGGCGTGTATCCGAAGATCCTCGACCACGAAAAATACGGCGAGCAGGCGCGGAAAATTTTCGCCGATGCGAACGCGATGCTCGACCAATTCATCGCCGACAAATCGCTCACCGCACGCGGCATCTACGGCTTCTTCCCCGCGAACCGCGTCGGCGACGACCTCATCGTCTGGACCGACAACACGCGCACCACCGAGCGCACGCGCCTGCACCACCTCCGCCAGCAAGTCGCGAAGGACAACGCCGACCCGTATCGCTGCCTCGCGGATTTCGTCGCCGAAAAGGGCAACGACTACATCGCGGCATTCGCCGTTACGAGCGGCGGCGGACTCGATGAACTTGTGAAGAAATTCAAAGCCGAGCTCGACGACTACAACGCCATCATGGCCGAAGCCGTCGCCGATCGTCTCGCTGAGGCATTTGCGGAGTGCCTGCACAAGCGCGTCCGCGACGACTGGGGCTACGGAAAAAACGAGCAGCTCTCGACCGACGATCTCATCCACGAAAAATATCGCGGCATCCGCCCCGCACCCGGCTACCCGGCGTGCCCGGACCACACGGAGAAAGGCACGCTCTGGGAATTGCTCGACGTGGAAGCGAAGACCGGCATCAAACTCACCGAGAGCTTCGCGATGTGGCCCGGCAGCAGTGTGAGCGGCTTCTACTTTGCGCATCCCGATTCGCGTTACTTCGCCGTCGGCAAACTCGGAAAAGACCAGATCACCGACTATGCGAAGCGCAAAGGCATGTCGCTCACGGAAGCCGAACGCTGGCTCGGCCCGTGGCTGAACTACACGCCCAAGGCGTAACGCGCTCCGTCCGGCATTTCCATTCAGAAAGCTCGCCTGTGGGCCGTTTCCTGCTCATAGGCGTTCCGTGCAGTCTTCGTTCGCAATTTCGCCGGAGCAAATCACCCGCTTTCACGAGGAGGGTTTCCTCGCGATCCACGGGCTGACGACTCGCGACGAGATCGGACGGCTCCGCGTCATCTACGACCGGCTGTTCGAGGAAAAGGCGGGCTTCGAGCGCGGACTTCACCTCGACATGGTGAACCCCGACGACAATGCGGCAGCGGCTCCCCGGCTCACCCAGCTTCTGAATCCCCAGGAACTCGCGCCGGAATTGCGCGACACAATTTTCCGGAAAAATGCGCTCGCCGCCGCGCAGCAGCTCCTCGGCGCGGATGCGACGCCGTGGTTTGAACACGCCATTTCCAAACCCGCGCGGCATGGCGCCGCGACCCCGTGGCATCAGGACGAGGCGCACCGGAACGATCCCGGCGTCACGTACCGGCAGGTCAGCTTCTGGCTGCCGCTGCAGGAGGCGACGATCGAAAATGGCTGCCTGCGTTACATCACCGGCAGCAACCGCGGGCCGATCCTCACGCATCGTTCTCCTAACAACGATCCGAGAATCATGGCGCTGGAATGCGCCGGAGAATTTGACGCATCACGCGAGACATTCGTGCCGCTCGGCGTCGGTGACGCGGTCGTGCATGACTCGCACACCTTGCACGGCGCGAACACGAACCAGACGGACGCGCCGCGGCGTGCGTACATCATGGCATTCCGCGGCGCGGTGCAGCCTGCGCCGGAGTTCCGCGGCTACCCGTGGAATCTTGAAAAGCACACCTCGGCGGATGCGCGTGCGAAAGCGTGGGAAAATCGCGGCGGCATGATCGGCAAGGCAGCGCGCGCGATCGGCGGTGCGCTCGGGAGGTTTGCCGGGCGCGTGCAGCGCAAGGCGGAAAAGCTGATCGGCGGGAAGGACTAGGCCGTTTCACCCGCACCGGAGCAGATCGCATTTGCCACCGCGTAGTGCTCGCTGTGGCTGAGGCTCAGGAGCACGTTGGAAACTCCGAGACGCTTTCCAGTTTCCGCGCCAATGCCGTGCAGCACGACGAATGGCGCGCCATTTTCCCTGCGGCAAACCTCGATGTCGCGCCATCCGAGATCCGCGCCGATGCCGGTGCCGAACGCCTTGGCCACCGCTTCCTTCACGGCGAAACGCGCGGCGTAACAACGGGCGGGCTCGCGCTGCGGCGAGCAGTAGGCCTGTTCGGACGGAAGAAAAAGACGATCGAGAAACCGCTGCCCGCTCCGCTCCATCGCGGATGCAAAGCGCGCGATTTCCACGATGTCCACGCCGAGGCCGAGCACGCTCATGATGTCAGCCTTTCATCGCCGCGAGCATCTCGCGGACTGCGGCATCGAGGCCGGAAAAAATCGCGCGTGCGACGATACTGTGGCCGATGTTCAACTCGGCGAGATGCGGCACCGTGCGGATGAGTGCGATGTTCACGTAGTTGATTCCGTGCCCGGCATTCACTTGGAGGCCGAGGCTGTGCGCGAAGACGGACGCCTCGTGAATCCGCGCGAGTTCCGCGCGCTGCGCGTCGCCGGTCGCATTCGCAAATGCGCCGGTGTGCAGCTCGATGATCTCGGCGCCGATCCGATGCGACGCCTCGATCTGCCCGCGCGCCGGCTCGATGAACATGCTCACGCGGATGCCCGCGCCCTGCAGCCGCGCGACGGTGGGCTTCAGCGTGTCGAACTGCCCGGCGACATCGAGCCCGCCTTCGGTCGTCACCTCGCGGCGATGCTCCGGCACGAGGCAGACTTCGGCGGGTTTCACGCGCAGCGCGATTTCGAGAATCTCGGCGGTGTTTCCCATTTCGAGATTCATCTTCGTCGTGAGCTTTTCCCGTAAGCGATAAACGTCCGCGTCCTGAATGTGCCGCCGGTCGGCCCGCAGATGGATCGTGATTCCATTCGCGCCCGCGCTCTCGCAGATCGCCGCGGCGGCGAGCACGTCGGGCTCCGCATTGTGAGCATCAATGCCGCCCGCGTAGCGCGCCTGGCGCAGCGTGGCGACGTGATCAATGTTGACGCCGAGGTGCATGGGATCAGTGCTCAGTAGAAAGTGCTCAGTGCTCAGTAAAGTCAGCGCGCGGCTTCAGGATATGAACTGAGAACTGCGCACTGAGAACTGAGAACTTTTTTCAATGTCGGAAATGCCGCACGCCCGTGCAAATCATCGCCATCTTGCGTTCGTTTGCCGCGGCGATGACTTCGGGATCCTTCACCGAGCCGCCTGGCTGGATCGCGCAGGTCGCGCCGGCTTCCGCGGCGGCGATGAGGCCGTCGGGGAATGGGAAAAATGCGTCGCTGCCGACGGCGCTGCCTTTCAAAGAAAGCCCCGCGTCCTTCGCCTTCCAGATCGCGATGCGGCTGGAATCCACGCGCGACATCTGGCCCGCGCCGATGCCGAGCGTGCGGTCGCTCGCAGCGTACACGATCGCGTTGCTCTTCACGTGCTTCACGACTTTCCATGCGAAGAGCATCGCGGACAGCTCGGCAGGCGTCGGCTTGCGCGCGGTGACGACCTTCGACTCGATGCCCGTCTCCGGCGAGGAGTCGCGGCTCTGCACGAGCACTCCGCCGACGACGCTGCGGATGATCTGATCCTCCTTCGTCTGCACCGCGCCGAGCTTGCGCATGAGCCGCAGGTTTTTCTTCTTTTGCAGCAGCGCGCGCGCATCGGCCTCGAATTCCGGCGCGATGATCACCTCGCTGAAAATCTCGCTGATCGCGCGGGCGAGCGCCTCGGTCACGGGCCGGTTGCAGATGATGATGCCGCCGAAGGGCGCCTGCTTGTCCGTCGCAAACGCCTTGTCCCACGCCTCGCGCAGATCCGCATCGCTGCCGACGCCGCACGGGTTGGTGTGCTTCAAAATCGCGACGGTCGGCTCCGAAAATTCCTCGATGAGTTCCGCAGCGGCGGTGATGTCCAGGATGTTGTTGTACGAAAGTTCCTTGCCGTGGAGCTTCTCGAAATACTCGTCCCACTTCCCGTAAAGCGCGGCGGCCTGGTGCGGATTCTCGCCGTAGCGGAGCTGGCTCACGAGCGGCTCGCTGAGGCTGAATGACGACGAGCATTCCTTTTCCTGATTCAGAAAATCCGCGATCGCACCGTCGTATTTTGAAGTCGTGACGAAGACCTTGATGCCCAGCCGCTCGCGAAGCTGCAGCGTCGTCTCGCCGTCGTTGGCCTTCATCGCGTCAATCACATCCGCGTAGTCCGCCGGGTCCACGAGCACGGTCACGCTGCGGTAGTTTTTCGCCGCGCTGCGGAGCATCGAGGGGCCGCCGATGTCAATCTGCTCGATGGCCTCCTCAAGCGTCACGCCCTCCTTCGCGACCGTGGCCTCGAAGGGATACAGGTTCACCACGACGAGATCGATCGGGAGGATGCCGTGCTCCTTTGCCTGCGCGACATGCTCGGCGTTGTCGCGAAGATGCAGCAGGCCGCCGTGGACTTTCGGGTGCAGCGTCTTCACGCGCCCGTCCATCATCTCGGGGAATCCCGTGTATTGCGAAATCTCGATCACGGGAACTTTCTCCTTTTGCAGCAGCTTCGCGGTGCCGCCGGTGGAGATGATTTCCACTCCCATCGCGGAGAGTTCTTTGGCAAGGGCCACGAGGCCGGTCTTGTCCGAAACGGAAATGAGCGCGCGTTGAATCTTCATCGAAAGGGCGCGGAGGCTAGCAGTGGCGCAAGGTCGGTCAAGCGGCGCAGGCCGCACCGGCACGGCCATC
>JBBRYC010000087.1:0-25875 GCA_038238025.1 Chthoniobacterales bacterium | reverse complement strand
GCCTCGCGTGCGGCTCACGCCGGCGCACACGGCGTACACGAAAATCGCCGAGGGCTGCAATCACCCGTGCAGCTTCTGCGTCATCCCGCAGATGCGCGGTCGGCACCGTTCACGCACCATCGGGAGCGTCGTCGCGGAAGTGCGCGGGCTTGTCGCGGAGGGCGTGAAGGAAATCAATTTGATCAGCCAGGACACGACGTATTACGGCATGGATTTATGGGAGGAAAAAGCGGGGCCGCGGCAGAAAGTGGATCCGTCGCGCGGCGTCACGCTCGTCCATTTGCTGCACGAGCTGGATAAGATTCCGGGCGTGTTCTGGATCCGCCTGCTCTACACGCACCCCGCGCACTGGAGCGACGAACTCATCGCCTGCATCGCCGCGTGCAAACACGTCGCGCGCTACGTGGACATGCCGCTACAGCACATCCATCCGCGCATGCTCGAAATCATGAAGCGCGAGACGAGCAGCGAGCACATCGAGAATCTCATCACGCGCATCCGCGCCGGCATCCCCGGCATCGCGATTCGCACGACGTTCATCGTCGGCTTCCCCGGCGAGACGGAGGAGGAATTCGAATACCTCCTCGACTTCATCGGGCGCACGCGGTTCGAGCGCCTCGGCGTCTTCACCTACTCGCAGGAGGAAGGTTCGCGCGCCGCGAAAATGGAAGGCCAGCTCCCGGCGAAGGTGAAGCAGGCGCGGTTCAAAAAGGCGATGAAGCTCCAGCAGAAAATCGCCTCCGAGATCAGCCGCGCGCAAATCGGCAAAACGATCCGCGCGCTCACGGACCAGCCCCTCATCGCCCGCGGCGAGACCGACGCGCCGGACATTGATGGCCGCATCCTGCTGAAAAAGCCCGCGCCCGTCGGCGAGTTCGTGGACGTCCGCATCACCGGCACGCAGGTGTATGACCTCGTGGGTGAGGTGGTGTAGCGGAAGTTCAGAAGCCTACGCACATTGGAATGGAAGTTGCGGCTAACAAGTGCCCCAGAATTGCACTCGATGTCCGTGTAACCGAAATTTCATGCCTGAAAAAGCTTCCAACAGAACAGACGTAGTTTTGTTCGGCATATTATTTCTATCAACGCTCTCTGGCGCATTCTTCGTCGCCAGCACCGGTGCTTGGTTTCTTGTTCTTTCGCCATTCGTCGGCCTACCAGTTTATTTCTATGGCCGTATGTTTTTCTCGGTTGCGAACGCCAAGACGCCAGAATGTCCGAGCAAAAACCTTGCAGAATTCCAACGCCAGACTGCATCCAGCAATAAAGAGGAAACTGGCGTAGCGGTCGCCTTCTTCCTCATGCCCCTTCTCATCTGCGCTTTCGTCATCATTTATAACAATCTTCACCCCAAATCAGATGCCAAGGTTGCTGAAAGCAGACAGCAGCCAAACTCAACGCTCACTTCTACGGCTCCGACAAAGGATTTCATCGAAACCAGAAACACACCTGACAAGCAACTGGCCGCAATTGAAAAAACCTTCGAGTCCCTGAGGATCTGGCATCAACAGTTAGTTTCCCGGCGAGCCACACTCAATTTAGCCGACCAAGCCGCAGTCGTTGAGTTCAACAATGAGGTGGCGCGCTATCACAGCGCACTACATGGAGCGCAACGCACTGTTGCTCAGAACGGTAGTTCAACACTCTCGCCGACTGCCTCTTCATATCCCGTTACCCAGCCATCCAATTATCGGTCCAGCAATTACTCGTATCCGCCTGCCGGTGGGGTTTCTGGCACGAGCACAACTGCTGTCTCTGGCTACATTCGCCCAAACGGCACGTTTGTCGCACCGCATCTACGCACCAGCGCAGATCAGACTACAACCAACAATTGGTCTCATTCTGGAAACGTCAATCCAGTGACTGGCGCACGTGGATACCACCGTTGACTGCAATTTTGCCCGGCTTCGACATTCAGATTGTCGTCGTTGACGAAGGTGGAAATACCGGACTTTGCGGACATCAAGCGCTCTCCGGCTCGGCGAATGGGTTGATGAGCCTCAGTGCCGTGATGTGCTTGAAGTCATGATCGTTCCGGGTGACCAGCGGCAGTTCGTAGAGCAGGGCCGTGGCTGCGATCAGCGCATCGCCCAGCTTCATGCGCCGGGCCTGCCGTAGCAGGATGGCGGCTTCCGCGACGGCGTCATTCACGGGCAGCACCTCCACCCAGGCAAAGAGCCGATCGAGCCGCCCGCGCTCCTCCGCCGTGATCCGTTGGAAACCCAAAGCCTCCACCCGGGCGATTAACGATGTTGCGGGCGACAGCTTGGCGATTTCCGCTTCGAGTTTTTCGCCACCGGGCTGCGCCAGATAGATGAGGATATTTGTATCGAGCAACATGCCTCAATCCCTGAACGGCAGCCGCCGATCCTGCCGAATCTCACGCTGCCAGGCCACGGGATCGGCGAGGTCGAGATAGGGATTACTTTCCCGCAACTGGCGGAGTGCATCGAGCGCGGCCTGCCGCCGGCGTTCGAGTTCGTCGAGCGGCAGTTCCCGGCGCTGCAATCCGGCGTGCTCCCGCAACTGCCGGATCGCCTGCATCACGGTCGCTTCCGCCTCGGGCGCGAGCGGCCCTTCGGCTGGCTCATCTTCAAGCGGCGTCGCCACCACCCGAACTTTGCTGCTGCGCATTTCCTTCGGCAGTTGGACGTGCAGCTTGCCGTCAGCGTCGGGTTCGAGAAGGACGGTGAGTGAACTCATGGGAAGGAATCTACCAGTTCCGCTCGAAAAGGAAAGCGCGTGCGTGGTGTGCGCGATCGAGTTCAAGCAGGCGCGGTTTTTTCCACCGAGCCGCGGCCTTTGTAGGCAAAGGCGAACACGACGAAGACGGCGGCGACCGAGATGGAAAGGCCGCCCCAGAATTGCGGCCAGTGCGTCGCTTTTCCCTCGGTGCTGGCGCGGAACCACCAGCCGCATCCGAGGTAGCCGAGGGTGTTGCCGAAGCCGGAATACATGAGGATGAAGAGCGCCTGGGCGCGCGCGCGCCAGCGGGCCTCGATGCGCTGCTCGAGGTAGATTTGCATGGTGATGAAGAAGAGCGCGAAGGCGAATCCGTGCAGGGTGATGCCGGTGAGCAGCCAGAATTTTCCGTCGAACGCGCACAGCGCGTAACGCAGCACGCCGAAGCCGATGCCGGTGAGGAAGACGTGTTTCAGCCGCCAGCGCGTGAGCACTCCGGCGAGGCTGAACATGGCGATGACTTCGGTGACCTGGCCGAGCGTCATCCACGCGGTGGTGTGCGTGAGGCCGAGTTGCGCGAGGTGCGTGGGCGAATAGGGGTAGTACGCGGCGAGCGGGATATTGTAGAGCGCGGCGGCGATGAAGACGATGCGGTGGTCGCGATTCTTCAGCAGCGAAAGGGCATCGAGGCCGAGACGCTGCTTCCACGTGAGGTGCTCGGTGGGGGCGGCGGGCGCGACGGTCGGAAGCGTGAAACTGAACGCGAGCACGAGCACCCACGCGACGGTGCCGCAGTAGCCGGCGAGCGCGGAGGTGTCGGCATTCAGCACCGAGACGATGATGCAGCCGAGCACCCAGCCAACGGTGGCCATCGCGCGGATGGGGCCAAATTGCCGGCGCGCATCGCCGAGGCGCGAGAAGACGATGGTCGTCGAGATGCTCCACGTGGGCGTGGAAAAAAGCGCGTGGAGCTGGATGAGCGCGAGCACGGCGAGCGGGGGCGCGTGGAATTTGATCGCGGTCGTCGCGGCAAACATCGCGCACCCGGTGGCGAGCGCGAGCCAGCGCAGCAGCTTCACTGGAGCCATGCGCTGGTCGGCGATCGCGCCGAAGATGAGCGGCGAGATGAATGCCGAGATGCCGCTGGTGGCAAAGGCGAGCGCCTTCACGCTGACGGCTGCGCCGAGGATGTGGACGTCGGTGTAGCCATTCCCATCGAGCACGGAGCCGAGCGGCACGAACCACATGCCCATCGCCATCCCGTGGATGAAGAGGAGGATCAGAAGTTCGGCGTACTCGCGCCACCATTTCGATTCGGTCACGCGCAGAGGGAGGCACGGAGCGGCGGGGGATGGCAAGCGTGCTTGGGAGCAGAGTCCTCAGTCCTCAGTTCTCAGTGCTCAGAAAGCGGCTGCCGACGCGGAGTCCGAAGACTGAGCACTGAGAACTGAGGACTGAGGACTTTCTTCGCCGCTCTGACTTCTGACTTCACACGCGGCGCAACGTGGCGCACAAGTCGCACGACCTTGATGAAAGTCTCCGACCTTCGCGGCATCCTCACCTACGTCCCGCGCTTCCGCGAAAAAATCTTCGTGATCGCGGTGGACGGCGAAATCGCGGCGTCGCCGAACTTTGGGAACATCCTGCTCGATCTTGCGGTGCTGCGCTCGCTGAGCGTGAAGGTGATCCTCGTCCACGGCGCGGCGTTCCAGATCGAGAAGCTCGCCACCGCGCGCGGTGTGAAGCCGAGCAACATCGACGGCACCGGAATCACCGACGAGGCGACACTGCAGGTCTCGCTCGACGCGGCGACGACGCTGATGAACGAAATCATGCAGGGCCTCACGAGTGTGGACTTGCGCGCGGCGTACGCGAACGCGGTCATCGCGCATCCCGCGGGCATCCTCGGCGGCGTGGATTTTCTGCACACGGGAAAAGTCGAGCGCGTGGACTCAAAGCTCCTCCAGCTCCTGCTGAACGAGGGTGTGATCCCCGTCGTGCCGCCGATCGGTTTCGATGGCGAAGGGCGGACGTTCCGCGTGAACAGCGACGCCATCGCCGTGGAAATCGCCGAGGCGCTGCAGGCCATGAAGATCATCTACCTCGGCGCGCGCGACGCGGTCGTGGCGAATGGCGAACTCGTCCGCCAGCTCAGCATCGCCGAGGCCGAGGACCTCGTGAAGAGACGTCGCGGACAGGTGGATGTGATCTCGCTTTCCAAGATCGAACACGCCGCCCGTGCCTGCCGCGGCGGGATCTCGCGCGTGCATCTGCTGAATGGCAACGTGGACGAGGCGCTGCTCGCGGAGGTGTTCAGCCCCGAGGGCGTGGGCACGATGATCTACAGCAACGACTACCAGCAGATCCGGCGCGTCTTCAAAAAGGACTTGCGCGCGCTGCTCATCCTCATCCGCTCATCCATCGAGCACGCGGAGCTCGTGAAGCGCACGCGCGCCGATCTCATCTCGCAGCTCGACGACTACTGGGTGCTCGAGATCGATCGCCAGCTCGTCGCGTGCGTCGCCGTCCACGACTACCCCGAGGCGCACAAATCCGAACTCGCCTGCCTCTACGTCGCGAAGAGCCACGAGGGCCAGGGCTTTGGCCGGAAGCTGATGGCCTTCGCCGAACAGCTCGCCGCGCAGCGCGGCATGAAGCACATCTTCGCGCTCTCCACGCAGGCGTTTAATTATTTCCAGCAAAAGGGCGGCTACACCGAGGTCTCGCCCGACGAACTCCCGCCCGAGCGCCGGAAAAAATACGACGCGAGCGGCCGCAACTCGAAGGTGCTGCAAAAGGTGATCGCCGCCGCGGTCGTGGATCCCGCGCGGGCGTGACGCAGCCGCCGACGGAAGGAGGCGGGCACACTTTCAAAGCGCGGAACTCGAAAAGAAAAGATCAGCCCGCCTCCTCCCGTCGGCGGCTGCGGAGGTTCACGCGGTGCTCGCATTGCGCGCACACAGCGCGGTAGCGTCGCGGACGAATGACCACCGCCCTCCTCCTCGACGCCGCCGTGATCGTCGCGTACTTCGCGGTCGTCCTCGGCATCGGGCTTTGGATGAGCCGCGGGGAAAAATCCGTCGAGGGCTTTGCGCTCGGCGGGCGGCAGATCGCGTGGTGGGCGGTGCTCGCGAGCATCCTCGCGTCGGAGATTTCCGCGGGCACATTTTTCGGCGCACCGGGCGAGGGCTTTGCGCTGCGGAACTACACTTACATCCAGCTCATCATCGGCTACCTGCTCGCGCGCATCGTCGTGAGCGCCGTGTTCATTCCGGCATTTTACCGGCACAATGTGGTGAGCATTTATGAATTCCTCGGCACGCGATTCGGCCCTCCCACGCGGCATGCGTCGTCGGCGGTCTTCCTCGTCACGCGGCTGCTCGCGAGCGGCACGCGGCTGTGGGTGCCCACGGTGCTGCTCGTGATGATGTGGAATCTCGCGCACCCCGCAGCGCTCGCGACGCCGCAGCAGGAATTCTGGATGTACGGCGCGGCGCTTGTGTTCATCATTTTCGCCACCGCGCTCTACACGACCATCGGCGGCATCCGCGCGGTGATTTGGACGGACGTGATCCAAATCGTCGTGCTCGTGAGCGCGCTCGGATTTTCGCTCGTCTTCCTGATCACGCACACCGGCGGCTGGGAAAGCGCGAAGCCGCACCTGCTTGAGGCGAAAGTCTTCGACACGGGGATCACGCCGGGCGTCGGCTTCTGGGCAAACGTGAAAGGCGTGCTGGAACAGGAATACACGCTGTGGGCGGCGTTCCTCGGCTCGACATTTGTGACGCTCGCCACCCACGGCACCGATCAGGACATGGTGCAGCGGATGCTCACCGCGAAGAACAAACGCCAGAGTGCATTCGCGACCATCATGAGCGGGCTCGTGGACATCCCGATCCAGTTCGCCGTGCTCGGCATCGGCATCCTGCTCGCCGTGTACTTCGAGCAAAATCCCGACGCACTGCTGCCGCGCAATCCCGTCACCCACGAGGTCATCGCGAACAAGGCATATCCGCATTTCATCCTCACCGTGATGCCCGGCGGATTGCGCGGCCTCGTGCTCGCGGGCGTGCTCGCGACGACGATGGGCTCGCTCAGCACCGCGCTGAATGCACTCGCGACGAGCTACACGCGCGACTTCCATTTCCGCTGGTTTGGCGAGCCCGCGACGGACGCCGGTCGCGTGCGCAGCCTGCGCATCGGCACAGTCATTTTCGCCGTGCTCTTCGTCGTGGTCGCGCTGGCGACCGCGTGGGTCACTTCGATGAATCCTGAACTGCGCATCATCCCGATCATCCTAGGGATTTTCGGCTACACGTACGGCTCGCTGCTCGGGATTTTCATGGTCGGGCTTTTCACGCGCGGGCGCGGAAATGATCGCGGCAACCGGATCGCGATGCTCGCGGGATTCGCCGTGGTCGTGCTGCTCAGCGGGCTGCACAACGACGTGTGGACGCTCTTCACGGGCCATCCGCTTTGGAAACCGGCAGGCTTGCCGGTGATCGAATTTCCATGGCGGATCCTTTTTGGAACCATCGTCACCTTCATGGTCGCAGTGTGCTTCCGCACTCCGGCAAACCGGATCGCGGACACGGCGGAGAAAAATGCGCAGCCCTGAAAGCCTCATGAACACTGGCTTTCAGCGCCATGCCAAAAATCCAGCACTTCCCGGGCACTGTTTCCGGGCTGTCATCGCGCCGCTGTTTTCCCCCGTGATCGCCCTGCGGCCCTGCAATGATGCGGGCTGCCGGGCGACAAGACTTTTTTCCGGAAAAATGTTCGCTGTTTCCGACGAAAATTCTTGGCAGCAGAGCGCATGGTTTTCAGACTCCGACCGCACCTGCGGGCCAAACCCGACACGGTGTGAACAACTTGTGAGCAACTCCCGCATTTCAAATCCGAGCAACGCAGTAACGGCTTCGTCACCGAAGTCCGCAGGGATTTTGTGCTGGGAGAAAGTAAACATCTGCGTTCCACGCCGCACGCAATTTGAAATCCTTTCAACAAAGCGACTTACGGTTCAAAAAAGTCATCTGCGGGAATTTTCCGTGGAACGCAAACGTGTCTCGAATGCGTCGCATTCGGCGGCATTCCCGCTGCTGGCCGCAGCCATTCTCTAAAAATTCCTCCCTCTGACTGCCTGTGGATAAAAAGCCCGATCTCACTCTTCTGAAGTCCCTCTGGGACAAAATTTCAGCCGCACTTCGCTCAGAGGTATCGGGCGAGGTTTTCGACCGCTGGTTCAAGGCCGTCGAGCCTGTCGAAATCACCGGCCAGCACCTCACGCTGAAGGTCCCGAACGAGATCTACCGCTATTGGATCGAGGACAACTACATCGGCTCGCTGCGCGCGGCGATCCTGCTCGTCGTGAAAGGCGAACTCGAAGTGCGCTTCGTGTGCGACGGGGCCGCAGCCGTGCCGGAGCCAGAGGTGCGCCGCGAGACGGTGCGTGTCGTGGAGACCGAGAAGGAAGCCGAGGACAAAGCCGTGGCGAACGGGATGAACCCGCGCAACACGTTCGAGAATTTCGTCGTCGGCGCGAACAACCAGTTCGCACACGCCGCGTGCCTCGCCGTCGGGAAGACGCCGGGGAAAGTGTACAACCCGCTCTTTTTCTACGGCGGAGTCGGACTCGGAAAGACGCACCTCATGCACGCCATCGGCCAGCATGTGCTGGCGAACCGCAAGGGCGCAAAGGTCGCCTACGTCACGAGCGAAAAATTCACGAACGAGTTCATTGACGCGATTCAGAACGGCTCGCTTGTAAAATTCCGCAAGCGCTACCGCCAGGTGGACGTGCTGCTCATTGACGACATCCAGTTCCTCGCCGGCAAGGAGCGCTCGCAGGAGGAATTTTTCCACACGTTCAACACGCTCTTCGACGGCCACAAGCAGATCGTCCTCAGCTCCGACCGACCGCCCGCGGAGATCGGCAACCTCGAGCCGCGTCTCGTCTCGCGCTTCGAGTGTGGCATGACTGCCGAACTGCAGCTTCCCGATGTCGAGACGCGCACCGCCATTTTGCAGAAAAAGGCCGCCGCGCTCGGCGTGAAAATCGAGCCGGAGCTGATCGCATTTCTCGCGCAGCGCATCCGCACGAACATCCGGCGGCTCGAGGGCGCGCTGATGCGGGTCGCGTCATTCATCTCGCTCAGCGGCGGCAATCCCTCGCCGGATCGCGTGGAGACGCTGCTGAAGGATCTGCTGCAGGAAGAGGCGCGGCGCAGCGTGAGCATTGACAACATCCAAAAGCGCGTCGCCGAGCATTTCGATGTGCGCTACGCGGACATGACGAGCAAGCGCCGCCCGAAGAACATCGCGTTCCCGCGGCAGATCGCGATGTACATCGCGCGCGAACTCACGAAGTCCTCGCTCATGGAAATCGGCGACGCCTTCGGCGGACGCGACCACGGCACCGTGCTCCACGCGCACCGGCTCGTGAAGGGGCGCATCACCACCGACGAGAAAATCCGGCAGGTCGTGAAGTTCCTGCAGGATCAGCTCCAGCGGTAGGGCTGCATCAGCGGTGAATGTTTTGCCCCTGCGGGGCAAAAGACATGCACGAACCCGTGACATTCACGCATGGCACGGCACTGAAGCATCACTGCTGTGCGCGCAGATGTGCGAAGCGCACGGCCCAGTCTTCCGGCAGCCGCAGCGGTTTTCCCTCGGGCATTTTGATCAGCGCGAGGCTCTGCCGGCATGTCACCATCAGCGAGCCATCCGCCGGGCGCACGACCTCGAACTCGCACCAGAACCGCGCGCGCTCCAGCCGATCCATCCGGCCGCGGATG
Source organism: Chthoniobacterales bacterium (assembly GCA_038238025.1). Taxonomy (GTDB): domain Bacteria; phylum Verrucomicrobiota; class Verrucomicrobiia; order Chthoniobacterales; family Chthoniobacteraceae; genus SXWH01. The sequence goes on along the minus strand of JBBRYC010000087.1, from coordinate 16,399 downwards.
ATCAGCCGGTCGCTCAATTTCGCCGGCCTGCGATAGTCCGCCTCAGTGCGCAACAGCACCGGGTAGATGCCTTTTGTCGCGAGCTCGACCATCCCGAGCCCGAGCTGCTCGGCGAGCATCGTGCGCGCCGTTTCGATCATGCGCAGATACGCGAGATTGTGGACCACGCCGCCGCAGTCCGTGTCGAAAAACATCACCTGCTGCTCGATCTCGATCGTCGGCGTCTCGGGTGCGCCATGCTCTGCGGTGTGCGGTTTCACACCGCGGAGAAAACCGCGCAAGTGCGCCCGTGAACAGCAATTTTCCTCGCAGTGACCCCGTGCCTCCGCCGTGCGCACGCCCCGAGTTTTTGTTTCCCAAGCCCGCAATCCGCGCTACATGCCTCGCGCTCCCGCGCCTGCGTGCGCGCACACGAAGAACCGAATTTTTTCCCATGGCCAAATACATCGAAATGCCGAAGCTTGCCGACACCATGACCGAGGGCACCCTCGTGAAATGGCGCGTGAAGGAGGGCGACAAAGTCGCGACCGGCGACGTGCTCGCCGAAGTCGAGACCGACAAGGCGACGATGGAAATGGAAGCGTTCGACGACGGCATCATCCACAAGCTGCTCGTCGCCACAGGGCAGAAGGTCGCGTGCGGCACGCCCATCGCGCTGCTGCTCGGAAAAAATGAGCCGCCGCCTGCCGACGGTGCGCTTCCTGTCGTCGCCGCGAAACCCGTCGCGGCAGCCAGCGCGGGATCGCCCGCTGCATCCGGCACCGCGACGGCTGTCGCCCATGCGACCGGCTCGCGCGCCGCGACCTCGACCTCCGGCTCGCGCGTGAAGGCATCGCCGCTCGCGAAAAAAATCGCCGCATCGCAGGGCGTGAATCTTTCCGCACTCCGCGGCACCGGCCCCGGCGGACGCATCATCGCGCGCGACGTGGAAAATGCCCCCGCAGCCCCGGCAGGCGGCGGCTCCTCCGTTCCGATCGTGCCGCCGATTCCTGCCGGCCCGGCTGACACCGTCATCCCGCTCAGCGGAATGCGCCGCATCATTGCCGAGCGCCTGCTCTCCAGCAAGACGCACATCCCGCATTTCTACCTCACGATCGAAGTGGACGCCGCGCCGCTGATGAAACTCCGCGCCGAGGCAAATGCCGCCGCGGAAACCTCCGGCGCGCAGAAGCTCACGGTGAATGATTTCGTGCTGAAAGCCGTCGTCACCGCCGCGCAGAAAGTCCCGCAGGTGAACGCGAGCTTCGCCGGCGACTCGATCATCCAGTACGCCTCGGTGAATCTCAGCGTCGCCGTCGCCGTGGAGGAAGGGCTCGTCACGCCCGTCATCCGCGATGCGCAGAAAAAATCGCTGCGCGAAATCAGCGTAGCCGTGAAGGACCTCGCAGGCCGTGCGCGCAGCAAAAAGCTGAAGCCGGACGAATACGCCGGCGGCACGATCACCGTCTCGAATCTTGGCGCGTACGGCATTGAACAGTTCTGCGCGATCATCAATCCGCCGCAGGCGCTCATCCTCGCCATCGGCGCGATCGTGAAGAAGCCCGTCGTCGGTCCCGGCGACACCATCGTCGTCGGCCAGCGCGTGAATATCACGCTCAGTTCGGATCACCGCGTCGTGGACGGCGCGGTCGGCGCGAACTACCTCGCGGAACTCAGGAAGCTCCTCGAGTCCCCCGCGCTGATGCTGATGTAGCCAGCGTAGCCGCCGACGGAAGGAGGCGGGCTGATCTTTTCTTTCCGAGTTCCGAGTTCCGAGTCCCGCGTTTCAAAGTGTGCCCGCCTCCTTCCGTCGGCGGCTACTTTTTAAGTGCCCCCGCCTTCCGCAGCCAGTCGCCGCGCGTGAGTTTGCCGTCGGCGGGCGGCAGCGTGTCGGTCGCGACGCCGAGCTTCTGTGCGAGCGCGATCCACTTTGCGGCGAGCGCATCGTCGAGCACGCGATCGAGTTCCGCGGCGTGATTCGGGAACGCCTCGAAATACTGGCCGTGGAGATTTTTCCCGCGCTGGCCGGGCTTCGCAGGCATCGGCGCCAGACCGTGCAGGCCGCCCGCGGTTCCCCACCATTGCGCCACTGCGAAATCCGCATGACCCGGCGGCACGTCGCTCACGTAGATCGTCGCCGCGCCCGCAGCGTGCAGCCGCGCCTGCAGTTCGGGCACACGCACGCGCTGCACCGTCGTGTGCCCGGCATGCGCGAGGTGCGTCGCGTGGCCTGCGGCTTCGCCGAGCGACATCCAGATCGGCTCCAGCCGCAGCGCGCAGAATCCGACGTGCGACGCACTCACCGGCCCCGGCGCGAGCAGGTTCTCGATTTGCTTCGGCACGAGCACGCCATACGGCACCTGGTACGGCGATACCGCCTTGTAAAATTCACCCGTGTGCTTCCCTCCGAAACGCGAGCCTTCATGCGCGGTGCCGTGACAATTCGGACCGTAGTCGCCCATCGCGATCGCATCGGTGCGCAGCCCCGCGCGCGCGTCACCTTCCGCGTGATCCGTGTCCTTCTCCGTGAAGACATGCGCGCCGATCATGCGGCGCGCCTCGCGCACGTAGAGCTGCGGCGGGAGATGCGCATTGTCGTCGTATTCATCGCGGCACCAGCCCCAAGAGCGCGCCTCGTCGCGCAGCTTCGCGGGCACTGCTTCGTCGTTCTGCAAAAACCAGAGCAGGCCCACATCCCAGCGCAGGTGTTCGTCGAAGACACGCTGCCGGGCCTGCGCGAGCGCCGTCGGCGAAAATGGCACCTCGGGTTTCACCGCAGGTTCCGGCGCGCTGCGAACGGCCGCGCCGCCGCCGCCGTCGGGCCACTCAAGATTTTCGCCGGGCAGTGAGAGTCGCACGATGCCGCCGGAGACATCGTTCAGATCGTATTTTCCATTCGGCAGCGGCGGCGTCTGCGCCTTGAAAAGACAGCCCGTCGGGTAGCCGAAAATCGTTTTGAGTTTTCCGTTTTTGAAGAGCGGCAGCACGCCCGCGAAATCCTCGCGCACGTAGCCTTTCGGTTTTTTCGGCATCACGCGGTTCGCCGGATCCTGCGTCGCGGTGAGGCGGAAATTGTACGCCTGTACCTGCGCATCCTCCTGCTCCGGCGCGAGCGGCTCGTTGTATTCGTCGCGCCCTTCGCGCCCGACGCGGTACGGCACTTTTGCTGCGGCGATCAGATCGCCCTCGTAGGTTGCGTCAATGTAGTAGTCCGCCGTGACGGTCAGCGTCGTGCGTCCGTCATTCTCGATCAGCGCGACGAGGCCGATCGAACTTCCCGTCGCATCTCCCGACAGCCGCGCGCCGAAGACGCGCCGGTTTTTCCAGAGTGTGATGTTCGGCTGCGCGGCGATCATCTTCTCGAACACGGCGAGGTTCACCTTCGGCTCTGCAAAGACGCCGTGCCAGCAGTCCCGCACCTGCGGCGAATCCGCACCGAACGCATCCCGGTAGTGCTGCTCGACACGCTGCGAGAATTTCAGATACGCACCCGTGAGTCCCTCGCAGGTGCGGAAGTCGGTGTGCGAAAGTCCGCTCGTGATCATCCCGCCGATGCGATCCGTCGGCTCGACGAGCAGCACCTTTTCACCATCTTCCGCCGCAGCGATCGCAGCAGCGATGCCGGCGGGGGTCGCGCCATAGACGAGGACATTCGGATCCTGCGCGCGGAGGATCGTAACGGTGAAAAGCAGCAGGGCGGGGATAAGGAACATGCGCCGCGTGGTATTGCCGCGCGGCGCGGTGGTGACAAGACGCGAAGGTTGAGCCTTCCGCAGTTCCCCCGTCTTTGTCTTGCTCCTGCTCGTGCTCTCTTCCGCAAGCTGAAAGCACCGGGAGCACGAGCAGGAGCAAGACAAAGAGTAAGAGGAAAGCGTCGCTTCCGCTTGGAAGTGCAGCGGGGTTCCTGCGTATGCTCCGCGGCACATGCAACTCGCCGTGCTCAATCCCGGTGGCCGCGACGCCGAGCAGCGCTTCCCCGACGGGGCGGGCGCGGTGGATGCACGCATTCATGCGCCGGTGAATTACCACGCGTATGCAGCCTGCACGCACGGAGGATTTTTCCGCGATGCACGCGCGATCCCCGGCGACATGCGCGCGGTGCTGCTGCTGCTGCGGAGCGACTTGAAACCGGCGCTCGCCGCGCTGAGGACACTCAAGTCCGCGGGCCGCACGGTCGCGATTTCGTGGAAAGAGAGCGGGCAGCACCAGGTCGCGGAGCAGCTCGACTCGGCGGCAGGCATCACGCTGTTTCGCGAGATCTGCGCGCTGGCGGATGGTGCGCTGAGCAGCACGCCGGAGCTGGTGCCGCTGTACCGCGCGGCGCGCGCGCGCGCAGCGGAATTCATCCCTGCGCCGTATCCCGTGGACGACGCACGCTGGGATTTTTCGCGCCCGCTTGCGGAGCGCTCCGGGATTTTCATCGGCACGCGCGAGTGGGATGTGCCGTCGCGCAACCACGCCGCGGCGCTGCTGCGCGCGGGCGCTGCCGATGTGCCGGTGACGGTCTTCGATCTCGATGGCCGTGCCGGGCGGAAGAAGCTCGATGCGCTCGGCTTTGCCTCGCTGCATGTGATCGAAAAAAAGCTGCCGTATCCCGACTACCTGCGCGAGATGGCGAAGTGCCGCGTGGTCTTCCAGCTCGATGCGAGCGCCGTGCCGGGACAGGTCGCGGGTGATGCGCTGCTGTGCAGGATGCCGTGCATCGGCGGAAATGGCGCGGTGGATCGCAGTGCGTTCGATGAAAATGCGGATCTCGCCGCGCTGTTGCACGACGATGCGGCGTGGCGTGCGGCGGTCGAGGCATCGCAGGCGCGTGCGCTGGCGTCGCTCGGTTTTGGCGCGGGCGCAGAACGGCTGCGGGGATTTTTCAGCGGCCTCGCTGCGAAACAATCGTAGCCGATGACGGCAGGCGGCGGCTACTGGAGGACGCGGTCGCGCGGGATGCCGTAGAGCTCGAAGATTCGGAGGATCGTGTCCTCGATCAGATTGTTCGGGCAGCTCGCGCCGGCGGTGATGCCGATGGTCGCGGGTGCGGCGGGGAGCCAGTCGCCGGTCGTCGTTTCGCTGTGCTCGTGCTGCTTGAAATGCGTGATGCTCGCGGGCGACTCGAGCTTGCCGGCATTGCGGATGAAATACGTGGGCAGCACGGCCTCGCCCATTTCGGCGAGGTGCGAGGTGTTCGAGCTGTTGTAGCCGCCAATGACGAGCAGCAGGTCCATTTTTTTCTGAAGCATGTCCTTCAGCGCGTCCTGCCGCTCCTGCGTGGCGCCGCAGATGGTGTCGAAGAAACGGTAGTTTTCCTTCACGCCCGTGTCGCCGTCGCGATCGCGGACGGCGGCCATGATCCGCTTCTGCACTTCCTCGGTCTCGCCGCGCATCATCGTGGTCTGGTTCGCGACGCCCACGCGGCGGAGATGCTTGTCGGGATCAAAGCCGGGGCTGTACGCGCCCTCGAAGCGTTTCAGAAACTCGGCGCGGTCGCCACCTTTGCGGATGTAGTCGCAGACAAAATCAGTGTCATCGAGCGAGAGCACGACGAGGTAGTGGCCCTTGCTCTCGTGGACGGCGCGGCTCGCGGTGGCGCGCGTCTCCTCGTGCTCGGCCTTGCCGTGAATGATGCTCGTCATGTCCTCGGCGGCATTCTGCTTCACGCGTTTCCAGACGCTCATCACGTCGCCGCAGGTCGTGTCCACGATCTGCACGCCGCGTTCCTTGAGCCGTGCGAGGGTCGTCACGCTGGTGCCAAATGCGGGGACGATCACCACGTCGTCGGGTCCGATGTCGTCCACGTTTGCCTCGCCCTTGCTGTCGAGGATGTTCACGACGCCCATGTCGGCGATCTGGCGGTTTACCTCGGGATTGTGGATGATTTCGCCGAGGATGAAGACCCGCTTGTCGGCGAAAACTTTCCGCGCCGCGTAGGCGAGATCGATCGCGCGCTCGACGCCGTAGCAGAAGCCGAACTGCTTCGCGAGATGGACGGTGACACCATCCACCGTGAGCGTGCCGCCGGTGGCGCGGATGCGCTCGACGACCGCGCTGCGATAGTGCGATTCGACCTGCGACTGCACGGCGGCCATGACGTCTGGCGTGCGAAGGTTGACGCGTTTGGCGGGCACTGGCGTGGTGGTCGTGGACATTGTGGCGGAAGGTTAGCGGTGGTTTTGAAAAAGGAAAGGCGTCCGCAACTCACGTCGCGGACGCCTTTGAAAAAACGGACAGGAAAAACGGCTACTGCTGGATGAGCAGCGGGCCGGCGGGATCCTTGAACCACGCCTGCGACAGCATGAACGAGCGCGGCGGATCGGGGTCGCGCGACTGATCCAGCTTGCGGACAGTCTTGCCATAGGTGGCATCTTCCGGCTGCGACGAGGCGATGTCCACCGGCGTGCCGATGCGGACGAGCGCGAAGAAACGAGCAGCAGCCTCGCGGTGCATGCGGATGCAGCCGTGCGTGCGCGGGTAGGGATGGACGAAGCCTTCGTGGAATCCGTAGGCGGATTTCCACGAGCACCAGTAGGCCATGGGGTAGCCGGCATCCGGCTCGCTCGCGCGGCGCTTCTGCTTGATCTTTTCGCCGATGCTGTAGTGGCCCGAGCCGGTCGCGCCATTCGCGCCGACGCAGCCCTGGACGGCCATGAGCATCCGGCTGCCTTCCATCACGTAGATGTTCTGTGTGGAGGTGGAGACCTTCACGTGAACCGCGCCCGGGTTGTGTGGCGCATAGGCTTTCACGGAATAGCCGCCGCCCATGCTGCCGATCATATTTCCGCATCCGGAAAGGACCGCGAGCGCTGCGACAGCGAGGAATGTGTTGAGAAGGTGTTTCATCGGGCGCGAAGAAAGGCGGTTCCGCCGCCGTTGTCAAACGCGCTTGCTCGGCAAAATGGACTCGGCCCGCAGCTTGTCGAAGGCGTCCCATTCGTTCGCGTAAAACGGATACTCCGTCGCCGTGCCGTGCGGCTTGTGGCGGAAATGTTTGTAGGGCCACAGCCACAGGCCGGGCTCGCGGCGCAGGCTCGGCTCGAAATGATCCCAGCACGCCTGCGCGATTTCGCGGAGTGTCGCGCCGGGCGGATGATCGAGGACGCTCACGCGCGCATCGCACGAGCCGTCGGGATTTGAATATGTGTCCACGCAGGCGACGAGCGCGTCCGCCCGCTGGGCGAGCACCGCGTGGAGGATGCTGGCGCTCATTTCCAAGCCGAACGCGCGCACGATGGTCGCGGCCTGCGTGGGAGCGACGCTGAGGTCCGCGAGGAAGGCCGCGCGCCCGCCGCGCTTCACCGTGCGCAACATGCGCAGCATCGAGTTTTCCTGCGGGATGATCGTCTGCCCGGTCACTTCGCGCAGATGCCTGAAGATGGCATCGAGGCCCGGGTTTTTGAAATGCTCGGCGACCGCGATGGCACCGGGGCCGCCGAAGCTGCACGAGAGGCTCGACCATTCCCAATTCGCCGCGTGCAGCGAGACGTAGATGATGCCGCGCCGCTCGCGGGCTGCGCGCTCATTCAGCGCCTCCCATCCGTGGACGCGGAGGAAGTGCCGGTTCTCCGGACGCGCGAGCGCGGGCGACCAGAAAAGGTCCACCATCGTGCGGGCAAAATTGCGGTAGCTCGCGTGGACGATCTCGCGGCGCTGCCCGTCGGTGAGCGACGGGCCGAGCGCGCAGCGCACATTGTCCAGCGCCACCGTGCGACCGCGGCGATCGAGTTTGAATGCCACCGTGCCGAGGCCGTTCGCCAGATGGACGCAGCTCCGGCGCGTGAGGTGCGGAATCCACCACGCGAGCAGCCGGCAGAGTGCGGTCTCGATGAAGTGGCGGAGTTTTTTCATGGAAAATTGTGGCGCGTGGCAGAGGGAAATCAGCGTTCAGCGGCGTGCCCTTAATCTTACTCTGCAAACGGACGACGCGGCGGTTTCACGAAAGGGGCTGGGATTAAGATTACGATTAAGAATAAGATTAAGAAGTGGAACGTCACGTTGGCGGTCAGTCTGCGCGGCGGGGCCACTGAATACCGATTTGCGGCGAAGTGAGAACTTGGAACTTGGAAGTTCAGACGCACAACGCAGAAGTGATCGCCATGGACTCCGCCGACATCCTCGACATCGCCCGCCGCATCCTCGCGCAGCCGACCGCGCCATTTCACGAGGACGCCGTGCGGCGCGAAATCCGCGCACTGCTCGCGGACTGCCCGCACGTCGCGCTGACCGAGGATCGCTTCGGCAATCTGCTCGCGCACTACCGGCGCGGGCGCGGCTCGGCGCGCTTTGCCTTCGCCGCGCACATGGATCACCCAGCGTACGTCGGGCGCGAATTCCTCGGCGGCGTGCCGGAACGCTATCTCAAAAAGAAACCGCCCACGCGGAAGTTTGGCGCATTCCGCATGTGGGATCTCCCCGCGTGCGAAGTCCGCGCCGGGCGCATCCGCTCGCGCGCGTGCGATGATCTCATCGGCTGCGCGGCCATCGTCGCCGCATTGCGCGAGCTCGAACGCACCGGCGCGCAGTGCGCCGCATGGGGACTTTTCACCCGCGCGGAGGAAGTCGGATTCGTGGGTGCGATCGAGCTGGCAAAAAGCGCGCGCCTTCCGAAAAGAGTCACCGTCGTCTCGCTGGAGACCAGCAGCGTAAAAGGCGGCCCCGTGAAGATCGGCGGCGGCCCGATCATCCGCACCGGCGACCGCACGAGCGTCTTCGACTCCGCCGCCACCGCGCAGCTTCAGTCCGCCGCGAAGACTGCTGGCATCGCGCACCAGCGCGCGCTCATGCAGGGCGGCACCTGCGAGGCCACCGCCTACGCGCTCTACGGCTACCGCACCGCAGCGATGTGCGTGGCGCTCGGGAACTACCACAACTGCGGCCCCGGCGACCTCATCGCTCCCGAATACGTGAGCCTCGAAGACACGCTCGGCATGGCCCGCCTTTGCGTCGCCACTGCGACCGCCGCACCCGCCGACCCACACCGCGACCTGCGCGCGAATTTGGAAAAGCGCCTCGCCGACCACCGCCGCTTTTTCCGCCACCTGGCGAAATAGCCCGGCTGTCCACCGATCCCGAGGGTGCGGCGCCGCGCGATGCGCCGCGGCGCTTCGTGGATTTCCGGGCGGGTTGCCGGCACGCCGGATCAGGCCGGCGATGCCGTTTCGCGGAGACGGGCGAAGATGGCGCCGATGCGTCGCACAGCCTCTGCGATTTCTCCGTGCGCCGAACTTTTTCCGAGCGAGAAGCGCACGCTCGCCTGCGCGACGTCGCGTGGCACGCCCATCGCGAGCAGCACATGTGAGGGCTGGATACTGCCGACCATGCACGCCGAGCCGCTCGATGCGCAGATGCCCGCGAGATCCAGATTGATCAGCAGGCTCTCGCCGTCGAGGCCCGGGAAACTCACGTTCAGCGTGTTTGCGAGCGAGAGCGCGGGGTCGCTGTTGCGCACGGCGGCGGGGAATGCCGCGCGGATTCCCTCCCACAGTTGCTCGCGCAACGGAAGCACCCGCGCCGCTTCGTCCGCCGCGGATGCCGCCGCGAGTTCCGCCGCGCGCGCCATGCCCACGATCGCGGCGACGTTTTCCGTCCCGGGCCTGCGCTCACTTTCATGGCTGCCGCCGAATGCAATCCGCTCGACGGAAATCACGCCGCGCAGCACGAGCACGCCCGCGCCTTTTGGCCCGTAAAATTTGTGCGCTGCGAGCGAGAGCGCATCGGCCTCGCAGGTCAGCGGCTCCTTGCCGAAAGTCTGGATCGCATCGGTGTGAAAAAGCACGCCTTGCGCACGGCACAGCGCTGCGATTTCCGCGACGGGCTGGCGGATGCCTGTCTCGTTGTTCGCCGTCATCACGGAGACGAGCACCGTCTCCGGCGTGAGCGCGCGGCGCACATCCGCGGGATCGAGCAGCCCGCGCGAATCCACGCCCAGCACGGTGAGCCGGAAGCCCTCGCGCCTTTGCAGATGCTCCAGCGGATGCAGCACCGCGTGATGCTCCGTCGCGCAGGTGATGAGATGCTTCCCGCGAGCAGAGTGCGCACGCGCGAGGCCGAGCAGCGCGAGGTTGTCCGCCTCCGTGCCGCCGCCGGTGAAAATGATCTCATGCGGCCTGCATGCAAGCAGCGCGGCGAGCCGGTCGCGCGAATCATCAATCGCAGCGCGCGCCTCGCGCCCCGCCGCGTGGATGGACGACGGGTTGCCGTGGAATTTTTCCAGGTACGGCCGCATCGCCTCCATCGCCTCGGGCGCGAGCGGGGTCGTGGCGTTGTGGTCGAGGTAAATCATCGGCGCGGAGCATCACGCCTGGCCGCGCGATGGCCAACCGATTTCCCCGCGCTGGTGCGGGACCTGGGAATGCTGGAACTGCACTGAGGAAAACGTCGGACGCGCAAGAATGCTCCGCGGGCTTTGGCGGTTCTCCTCCCTATCTTGCGCCCAGACTTCTCGCCGTGCGGAAAAAATCGCGATGACTCGCGGCCGTTTGCTGGCATCTTCGCCGCGCGCATGACCCAGAAATTTCTCCGCCCGCTCCCCGCCGCACTCACATCGCTCACGCTCATGTTCGCATTTGGCGGCTGCGCGTCGAAGGACGAAATCGCCGCCAAGCGCCGCTGGGAGACGGACGACGAGCGCGCCACCCGCGAGGTGTTCCGCTCGAACTGGCTCCTCCCGTCCGTCTCCGAGGACGAGAAGGAATTTTTCTACCGCCCGTTCTGGAAACGGCAGTGACCGTGCAGGCATTTCTTACCTCTTTGTCTTGCTCCTGCTCTTGCTCTCGATGAGCGCGCATCGCGGAAGAGAGCGAGAGCAGGAGCAAGACAAAGAGTAAGAGAGGATCGGTTTTTCAACCTCGCGCTAAATCATCCAGTCGTCCGCGATCTTCCGATCCTTCTCCAGCACGCGCACGCCCTGGCCCTCCGCGAGCACAAGCGAGCGCGCGGGCACGCTGTGCGTGAGGAAGACGCTCGCGCCGATCGTCGTGCCCGCGCCGATGACCGTGTCGCCGCCCATGATGGTCGTGTTCGCGTAGATCGTCACATGATCCTCCAGGCTCGGGTGCCGCTTCTGCCCGCGCAGCGCCTGCCCGCCCGCGAGCGAACGCGCGATGAGCGACACGCCCTGATAGAGCTTCGCGTGCGAGCCGATCACGCTCGTCTCGCCGATGACCACGCCCGTCCCGTGGTCTATGAAAAAGTGCGAGCCGATGTGCGCGCCGGGATGGATGTCTATGCCCGTGCGGCTGTGCGCCCACTCCGTCATCATGCGCGGGATGATCGGCACGCCGAGCGAATAGAGCACATGTGCGCAGCGCTGGATCGCGATGGCCTCGATGAACGGATACGACAGGATCACCTCATCCGAAGCCTCCGCCGCCGGGTCGCCCTGGAACGCCGCGTCCACGTCCGTCTTCAGCAGTTCGCGGACATGCGGGATGCCGCCGAGAAAGTCGCGCGTCAGCTTGACGGCGCGCTCGTTCGGGCAGTTCGGATCGCCGAGCCGCTCGCTCTTGCACACCTCCTCCCCGAGCCGTTCCGCGATCGTGAAGACGCGGTGCGAAGTGACACGCGGCAGGTGCTGCGAATGAATCGGCTCCGCATCGTGGAAGCCCGGAAAAAGTAGCTGGAGCAAATCCTCGCAGATCGCCGCGACCGCGCGCTTGGACGGCAGGTTTGCGCCGTCCACATGGTTGATGCCGCCGCCGGTCTCGTAGGACCGGAGGATTGCATCGGTCACTTTGCCGAGATCGTGTTCCATCGCGCGGGACTATGCGCGCTTTCGCGGAAAAGGAAACACCGCCGCGAATTTTCCAGACACGGTTGCTTTTTTTCGGCTACGCTCCCCGCATGACCCGCCGTCCCGAAGACATCCCGCTGCTTTTCCCCGACCCGGTGATCGAGGCTTACCTGAAGGATGTGGATCGCACGCTGATTCGCTCGATGCTGCAAAGGCCCGCCGCGGAACGTGCGGAGGCGCTGGCTGAGATGAACCGCTTCGCCGTCGAAGCCGCGCGCGAACGCAAGCGCGCGGAAGCACGCTGAGTCATGGCCGCGAATTTTCAGCGCATCTACGAAACGCTCGTGGGCCGCGGCGTGGAGTTCGTCCTGATCGGCGGATGTGCCGCAAATCTGCACGGTTCGCCGCGCTACACACTCGATGTGGATGTAGTGTACCGGCGCTCGCGCGAAAACATGCAGCGGATCGCGGACACGCTCGCGCCGCACCGGCCGTATCTGCGCGGCGCGCCGCCCGGCCTGCCGTTCAAGCTCGACGTGGCGACGCTGCGCGCGGGCCTGAATTTCACGCTGACGACGGAACTCGGCGATCTCGATTTGCTCGGCGAAGTCGCAGGCGGCGGCACGTACGAGGCGCTGCTGCCTTTCGTGGAATCGAAGACGGCATTCGGCGTGGCGCTGCCCTGCGTGAACCTCGAAAAGCTGATCGCGCTCAAGCGCGCGGCGGGCCGGCCGAAGGACTTCGAGCCCATCGCCGAACTCGAGGCGATCCGGCAGGAGCGCCTGTCCGGGCGCACGGATTTCCTGCCCTGAGCTGCAGGGCCGCGCTCGATCCTGAAGACGGCAGTTGCGAAAACCACGAATGAAGCGGCAGACGCACATCTTGTTTTCGCGAGCCTCTGCATTCGTGATCATTCGTGTCCATTCGTGGTTTCCCATCCGTGAAATTGAGATCTAGTTTTCGCGCGAAAAAATGCCGCAAATCCCGCAGGAAATCATCGAGCAGATCGCCGCGGCGAATGACATCGTCGAGGTGATCGGCGGGTATTTTCCGCTGCGCAGGATGGGCGGGACTTTCAAGGCGCTGTGCCCTTTCCACAACGAGCGCACGCCGTCCTTCACGGTGAATCCGCACCGGCAGATCTTCAAATGCTTCGGCTGCGGCGCGGGTGGCTCGGTGTTCCGGTTTGTGATGGATTACGAGCACTTGGATTTTGTCGCAGCGGTGCGAAAGCTGGCGGACAAGGCGGGCATCAAGATCCCCGAGGCAGAGATGTCGCAGGCCGACTACGAGCGCGCTGATCTGCGTCGCAGGCTGCTCTCGCTGCACGCGGACGCGGCGGAATTTTTCCACCAGCAGCTCATGCGCGGGAAGTCCGCCGACGCGGCGCGCGACTACATGAAAAAGCGCGGCCTCACCGCCGAGGTCGCGAAGTCGTGGAAGATCGGTTTTGCGCCGGATTCGTGGGACGGCCTGCTCGCGCCGATGCGCGAACGCGGCTACTCGGAGGAGGAGCTGGTCGCGAGCGGGCTTTTCTCGACCGGCGACGACGGGAGCAAAATGTATGACCGTTTCCGCGGGCGCGTGATGTTCCCGATCTGCAACGACACCGGCGAGGTGATCGCATTCAGCGGGCGCGTGCTTTTTGCCGAGCAAAGCCCGGCGAAATACGTGAACTCGCCGGAGACGATCCTGTTCACAAAGGGCAACGTGCTCTTCGGGCTGAACAAGTCGAAGCGCGCGCTCATCGCGGCGAAGCAGGCCATCGTGTGCGAGGGGCAGGTGGATCTGATCACCGCGTTCGAGGCCGGCGTGCAGAATGTGATCGCGGCGCAGGGCACGGCATTCACCGACCGGCAGGCGCGCATTTTGAAACGCTACGTGGACGAGGTGGTGCTGTGCTTCGACGCCGATAACGCGGGTGAAAAGGCCGCGGAAAAATCGCTGGCGCACCTTCTCGCCGAGGGTCTGCTCGTGCGCGTGATGACGCTGCCGCAGGGCGAGGATCCGGATTCGCTCATCCGCACGCAGGGCGCGGACGCATTCCGTGAGCGCGTCGCAGCGTCGAAGGATTTCTTCGACCACCAGATCGATCGGCAGGTGCGCGGGCCGGACTTCGCGACGCCGCGCGGGAAAATCGCCGCGGCGCGGAAGCTCGCGGAGCTGATCGCATTCATCCCCGACGGCATCGCCCGCGAGGCCGTGCTGAACAACGCCGCGATGCGCATCGAGGCCAGTCCGCAGGATCTGCGTGTGCTGATCAAGCGCGTCCCGCAGCGCGCCGCGCTCGACGAGGAAAATTCCCAGTCGCAGCGCTCCGAGGCCGTGACGCTCGATCCGACGAAGGAATGGATCGCCCTCCTCGCGCTCCGCAGCCCCGCGGCGCGCATGTGGCTGCAGGCGCAGGGCTGCGACCGCGTGCTGAACGACGGCCAGCCTGACTCCGTGCTGCTCCTGAAAGTCCTCGACGCCGAATTCCGCGCAGACGAGCCCGCATCCGTGAACGCATGGTTCTCGACGCTCGACCCCGGCGAGGAGTCCGCGCTTTCCTCGCTGCTCGAACGCGCCGTGCCGCCCGAGGCGCGCGTCGTCGCCGAGGACTGCTGGCACGAGTTGGAGCGCCGCGTCCTTCTTCGCAAACGGCAGGCGATCGAGGCGCAACTGCGCGCTCCCGGCCTCGCGATCGAGGACATGGCGCGGCTGCACACGCAGGTGCTCGACCTCCAGCGCCAGCTCGCCGCGCTCCCCTCGCCGCGCGCACCGAAACCGGCGGGGTGAAACCTGACACAGGGCCAAAGGCCCGAATCATGCCAGCCTGGGGCAACGCCCCAAGTTCTCGAATGTGAAAAAAGCAAAGGGCTGAAAGCCCGCGCCATCACGCACGCGTTCAGAAATAGATCGGGCTTGCAGCCCTTGTTCCCTTTTTGAACAGACAGCCTGGGGCGATGCCCCAGGCTGGTATGGATTGCGCCGTTGGCGCACCGAAATCGGCGCCAAAATAAATTTGGAAGCAGCCCTTGACCCGCCGCGTCTTACTCCCCATATTCCGCGGCCTTTTTCCCATCGCGCTTTCGGAGGTCATCCGAGGGGGCTGAGGGCGAGAATGTAATCTTAGAATTCCTTCGTGGACATGCCGAAAAAAATCAAAAAAGCCGTCTCCAAACCCGCCAAATCCACGAAGAAAGCCGCAAAGAGCGGCGCGAGTAAAAAGGCCAAGGCACCAGCGGCAAAGGCTGCGGCAAGGAAAGCCGCCCCGAAAAAAATCAAGGCTCCGAAAGAGGCGAAAAAGCCGAAGGCTGAAAAGCCCGCGAAGGCTCCGAAGCCTGCAAAAGCCCCGAAGCCCGCGAAGGCTCCGAAAGCTGCAAAGACCCCGAAGTCCGCGAGGAAAACGGAGGCTCCTGCCGGTAAAAACGGAAAGGTGAGCTCGAAGCTGGCCGCACTTTTGAAGGCCCCGCCGAAGCCGAAGCTCGGTCCCGGCCAGAGCATCCTCGACACGGCCGAGGGCGCGGAAAAACTCCGCGAACTCGTGAAGCTCGCGAAGGAGCAGGGCTACCTCACTTTCGACGATCTGAATGAGCACCTCCCGGAATCCGTGAACGATCCGGATGAGATGGAACTGATCATGAACCGCCTCCGCGGCATGGAGATTGACATCATTGATTCCGCGCAGGTGGACAGTTACAAGGTCGGCCCGAAGGGCGAGGAGCAGAAGGAGGAGGAAGAGCCCGAGAAACCCACCGAGAAGCTCGACATCCTCGACGACCCAGTGCGGATGTACCTCAAGCAAATGGGCCAGGTGCCGCTGCTCACGCGCGAGCAGGAGGTGGAGATTTCCATGCGCATCGAGGAGGCCGAGCTGAACGTGCAGAAGCATGTGAACAATTTCGGCTTCATCCCGCGCGCATACCTCGAGCTCGGGCAGAAGCTGATTGATGGCCGCGAGCGTTTCGACCGCGTGATCCTCGACAAGAAAATCGAGAGCCGCGACAAATTCATGAAGGGGCTGCCCCGGCTCATGAAGGCGCTCGAATCCTCGATCAACGAGGCGTCGAAGGCCTACAAGAGCTACCTCGCGCACGGCGGCACGAATGAGAAATCGAAAGGCTACACCGACTTTCAAAGGCGCCACGCGAATGTGCAGAAGCACTTCCCGAAATTTTTCTACAAGCAGAAGGTCACCGAGGATTTCGTGACGCTCGCGGAGGAGAAAAACCGCGTCATCCACGCGCTCCAGCACGAGGTGAACAAGCCGAAGAAGCAGCAGCAGCGCGCCGCCGGCGGCGCGAAGGTGGACTACGCCACGCAGCTCAAGGAGCAGCAGGCGCTGATGTGGATGAGCGGCGAGGGCTTCGCCGCGGAATTCGGGCTGCTGCGCAAGTGGCTGAAGAAGGCCCTGCGCGCGAAGACCGAGATGGTCGAGGCGAACCTGCGTCTCGTGATTTCCATCGCGAAAAAATACACGAACCGCGGCTTGTCAATCCTCGACCTCATCCAGGAGGGCAACATGGGCCTGATGAAAGCCGTCGAGAAATTCGAGTATCGCCGCGGCTACAAATTCTCGACCTACGCGACGTGGTGGATTCGTCAGGCCATCACGCGCAGCATCGCCGATCAGGCGCGCACCATCCGCATCCCGGTGCACATGATCGAGACGATCAACAAGCTCATGCGCGTGCAGAAGCAGCTCGTGCAGGACTACGG
>JBBRYC010000086.1:0-26054 GCA_038238025.1 Chthoniobacterales bacterium | reverse complement strand
ATCGAGCAGGCGGATGGTCGCGGGGAAGCCTTTGAGCGCTTTGAAAATGCCGATGAAGTCCTGCTTCTGGTAGGGCAGGATTTTCTTCAGCGCGGCGCGGCGGCCCTTCTCGTCTTCGGCGAGGATCATCTCGCGGACGGCGTCAATGCGGTCGCCCTCGAAGAACATGTGCTCGGTGCGCGTGAGGCCGATGCCCGTCGCGCCGAACGCGATGGCGTTTTCGGTCTGCTCCGGATTGTCGGCGTTCGTGCGGACTGCCATGCGCGTGGCCTTCGAGCACCATGCCATGAGCTGGTTGAACGCCTTGAATTTCTCGGTCTTCTGCGCGGCTTTGTCGCCACCGATCGTGCCGGTGATGATTTCGCTCGGCGAGGTCTTGAGCTGTCCGCCATAGACGATGCCGCTGGTGCCATCGATCGAGAGGAAGTCGCCTTCCTTGAACGTCTGGCCGGCGATGGTGGCGGTCTTCTTGTTGTAATCAATCAGCACGCCGGACGCGCCGCAGATGCACACCTTGCCCATCTGGCGCGCGACGAGCGCAGCGTGCGAGGAGACGCCGCCCTTCGCGGTGAGGATGCCCTCGGCGGCGATCATCCCGCGGAGATCTTCGGGCGAAGTTTCGTTGCGGACGAGGAGGACTTTCTCCCCGCGCTCAGCGGCGGCCGCGGCGCGGTCGGCGTTGAGGTAAATTTTTCCCGACGCCGCGCCGGGACCGGCGGGCAGGCCCTTCGCGAGTTCCTTCGCCTTCTTCACATCGGCGAGATCGAAAATGGGCGCGAGGAGCTGGTCGAGCTGATCGGCGGGGTTGCGAAGGATCGCAGTTTCCCAGTCGATGAGTTTTTCCTTCACCATGTCCATGGAGAATTTCAGCGCGGCGGCGGCGGTGCGCTTGCCGTTGCGCGTCTGCAGCATGAACAGCTTGCCCTCCTGCACCGTGAACTCGATGTCCTGCACGTCCTTGAAATGCTTCTCGAGGATCTGGCGGACCTTCATCAGCTCCGCGTAGCTCTTCGGCATCTGCTTCTTCAGCTCCGAGACGGGCTCGGGCGTGCGCACGCCGGCGACGACATCTTCACCCTGCGCGTTGATCAAAAATTCGCCGTAGAATTCATTCACGCCATTCGCCGGATTGCGCGTGAACGCGACGCCGGAGCCGGACGTTTCGCCCGTGTTTCCATACACCATCGCCTGCACATTCACCGCCGTGCCCCACGCCTGCGGGATGTTGTATTTGCGGCGATACACGATCGCGCGGTCATTCATCCACGAGCCAAACACCGCACCCGCCGCGCCGCGGAGTTGCTCCCAAGCGTCATTCGGGAATGCCTTGCCGGTGCGCTCCTTCACGAGCTTTTTGAAACGCACGACGAGTTCCTTGTAGTCCGCGACCGTGAGGTGCGCGTCGTCCACCTGCTCCTCGTGGTGGTCGTGCTTCAGGTGCTCGATCACGCTCTCGAACGGATCGTGATCTTCGCCCGCGCGCTTCTGCACGCCCATCACCACGTCGCCATACATCTGGATGAACCGGCGGTAGCAGTCCCACGCGAACCGCTCATTCTTCGTCGCCGCCACCAGCGCGAGGACCGTCTGGTCATTCAGGCCGAGGTTCAAAATCGTGTCCATCATGCCGGGCATGGAATCGCGCGCGCCGGAGCGCACTGCGACGAGCAGCGGCATACCGTTGGTCGCGCCAAACTTGCAGCCCATGATCTTCTCCATGTTCGCCACGCCCTTTTCCATCTCGCTCTGCAGCGTCACGGGATACGTGCGCTTGTTCGCATAGTAGTACGTGCAGACGTCCGTGGTGATCGTGAATCCGGGAGGCACAGGCAGGCCGATGCGCGTCATCTCTGCGAGATTCGCGCCCTTGCCGCCGAGCAGCGCCTTCATGCTGCCGTCACCGTCCGCTTTTCCAGCGCCCCAGGTGTAAACGTATTTCACGGATTTGCCCTTCGCAGGAGCCTTCGGTTTCGGAGCGGATTTCAGTGTGGATGCCATAGAGGTATTTGTAGTTTTAAGATCAGGGTTTAAATCATCGTGCCACGGCGGATCGGAGGCGTTCCTACCGGGCAAAAAATGGGCGCGCTGTATGCCACAGCGGGCAAGGGGTGCAAAGGGATTTTACGGGAAATTGCGGGGGCAACGCTTCGGTACGGATCGCTGGAGCGGCTGTGAAAGCGATGCGCGGGAGGCGGGAAATTTCGCTGCAATGTCACGACACACGCTGCTTGCGTGTTGAGCGTTCAGTTTTCCCCGCCTAGCCTGCGCTATGTCCCGATTCGAAGAACTCTTGGAGCGAATTGATTCCGCAAAGGCGCAGCTCGACAGCTTCCGCCCTCTGGATCGCGAACAGGAGGCACGCGTGATGCAGAAATTCCGCCTGTGGTGGACCTATCATTCGAACGCCATCGAGGGGAACACGCTCACCCAAGGCGAGACCGAGATGTTTCTCATGGAGGGGCTCACCGCGAAGGGGAAGCCGCTCAAGGATCATCTCGACCTCCGCGGGCACATCCACGCGATTGATTACCTGCTCGCATTCATCCGTGGCAACGAGCCGCTGACCGAGGCCGTCACCCGCGAACTGCACAAGGTGCTCCTCGTCGAACCATACAAAGTTCAGGCGTTCACCGCCGATGGCCAGCCCACGACCACCACAGTGGTAATCGGCCAATACAAGACGCAGCCGAACCACGTCCGCACCACGACTGGCGAGATGCGTTTCTACGCGTCTCCGCAGGACACCCCCGCGAAGATGCAGGAGCTGATGGCGTGGTATCGCGAGACGACCGAGACGCGCACGACGCACCCGGTCGAAATCGCCGCGCGCTTTCATCATCGCTTCACCGACATCCATCCGTTCGATGACGGCAACGGTCGCATGTGCCGCCTGCTCATGAATCTCATCCTCATGCAGAACGGCTACCCGCCCGCCGTCATCCGCATCGGAGAGCGCGACCCCTACATCGCCGCGCTCCGCAGGGCCGACCGCGACGAATACGACGACTTCCTTGCGTTCATCGCAGAGCATGTCGTTTCGTCGCTCGAACTCTTCATCCGCGCTGCGAAGGGAGAGGAAATCCACGAGCCGACGGACTTGGAGAAAGAGATCGCGCTCATGAAGATTGAACTCAAACACGTTGAAGAGCCACAGGCTCTCGACGTGTTTGTTCAGGAACGACTTTTCAACAATTCGCTCGATCCGCTTTTTGCGGAAATCGTGAAGACAACGGGTTCCTTGTCTGATCTTTTTACAGAGAGCACCGTGTCCTTCGAGGAAAGAATAGGAGGGCCAAGTTCATGGAGCCCGAAAAATATCGGATCAGTGAAGCTGGCAGACTGCTCGGACGCACCGCGTCCCGGAGGCTGTTGGGCGGGAGGCAAAGTGATGTCCAATCTTTGGATCACTATTCAGTTAAAAGGGTTCAAAAAGGGCCGCTTCAACATCTTCGATCTTGCAGAGGTTCTGCGCCTCATCTTTGAGCCATTGAAATACGAAGTCGTAGTGCCATCCGAGAACGCGCCGCTTAGAATCCAGCACTTCTATCAGGAGCCGCTCACAACTGAAGAGATCACTGCGATTGCGCAAAAACTCGCGCGTTCTTTTGTGGACGCAATCAAGAAGGCGAGCAACGGCCACTCGTAGCGCGAACGATTCTCGCAACGTTGTCCAGTTTCATCAGCGTCATTCGCATCGCACACCTCACGGCATCGCGAGCACCTTCGTGAGAAAGGCCCACGCGTCCGCGGTTTCATCCATCACTTTTGTGAGCGCGGTGCCTGCGCCGTGGCCGGCGCTGGTCTCGATGCGGATGAGCACGGGCGGCGCTCCGGCAGCTTGCGATTCCTGGAGGCGTGCGGCGAATTTGAAGCTGTGCGCGGGGACGACGCGGTCATCGTGGTCGGCGGTCATCACGAGCGTGGCGGGGTAGCGTGTGCCGGGCTTGAGATTGTGATACGGCGAATACTTCGCGAGCGCGGCGAAGTCTTCCGCATTTTCCGAGCTGCCGTAGTCGCTCTTCCACGCCCAGCCGATCGTGAACTTGTGGAAGCGCAGCATGTCCATCACGCCGACGGCGGGGATTGCTGCGCCGAAAAGCTCGGGACGCTGCGTGATCGCTGCGCCGACGAGCAGGCCGCCGTTGCTGCCGCCCTGGATCGCGAGCTTTTCGCTGCGCGTGTATTTGTTTGCGATGAGCCACTCGGCGGCGGCGATGAAGTCGTCGAAGACGTTTTGCTTTTTCAGCTTCGTGCCGGCCTTGTGCCACTCCGCGCCGTATTCGCCGCCACCGCGGAGATTCGCCACGGCATAGACGCCGCCCATCTCCAGCCACACGGCACGCGAGACGGAGAATGCGGGCGTGAGCGAAATGTTGAAGCCGCCGTAGCCGTAGAGGATCGTCGGTGAGTTGCCATCGAGCACGAGGCCGCGCTTGTGCGTGATGAACATCGGCACGCGCGTGCCGTCCTTGCTCGTTACGAAGACCTGCTTCGTCTCGTAGTCGGCGCTCGCAAAATCCACCTTCGGCTTTTTCCACACCGCGTATTTTGCCGCCGCGACTTCAAGGCGGTAGATCGCGCCCGGCTCGGTGAAACTCGTGAAGCTGAAAAACGTGTGCGTGTCGCCCGCGCGTCCGCCGAAACCCGCGACGGTGCCGATGCCGGGCAGCTTGAGTTCGCCGACTGGCAGCGCGGCGATGCGCGACATGGAAGTATCCCAGTTGAATACTTTCACCATGCTGCGCGCGTCCTTGAGATAGGTTGCGAAGAAGCGCCCGCCCACAGCATTCACGCGTTCGAGCAGCTCTGAGGCCTGAGGGATCACCTCGCGCCACTTCGCGCGTTCCGGTGAACGCGTGTCCACGGAGATCATTCGATAACGCGGCGCATCCAGATCGGTGAGAAAAAGGAAGACCTCACCGCCATTGTCCACGAAATGATACGCCGCATCGAAGTCGTTCAGCAGTTCGACGATCTTCGCATCCGGCTGCGTGAGGTCCTTGTAGAAGATGCGGTTCTTCGTGTCCGTGCCCTGCGTGACGTGGATGACGAGCCATCGACCGTCGTCGGTGACATGGCCGTGAAAGCCCCAGTCCGCATGATCTTTTCGCTCGTAGATGAGCGTGTCCGCACTCTGCGGAGTGCCGAGTTTGTGGAAGTAGAGCTTTTGAAATTCGACTTTGCCTTTGAGTTCCTCGCCAGCCTTCGGCTCGTCGAAACGCGAGTAGAAAAACCCGCTGCCGTCCTTCATCCAAGATGCGCCGCTGAACTTCACCCATTGGATCACGTCGTCGCGATCCTTGCCCGTCACCGTGTCGCGCACGCGGAATTCCTCCCAGTCGCTCCCCGCGCGGCTGAGGCCGTAGGCGAGCAGTGTGCCGTCCTCGTTTGGCGCGGTGTCTTTCAGCGAGACGGTGCCGTCGGCGGAGAGCGTGTTCGGGTCGAGCAGCACGCGCGGCGTGGCGTCGAGCGAATCGGCGGTGTATAGCACACGCTGGTTTTGCAGGCCGGAATTGTAGGTCCAAAAGTAGCGCCCTCCGCGCTCGAACGGCTCGCTGTACCGCTCGTAATTCCACAGCTTCGCGAGCCGTTCGCGGATCTGTTCGCGGCGCGGGATGCCCGCGAGAAATGCGGTGGTCACGCGGTTCTGCTCCACGACCCACGCCTTCGTGTCAGCCGCGTTGTCGTCCTCCAGCCAGCGGTACGGGTCGGCGATCTTCGTGCCGAAATATTCATCCACCACGTCCTCCTTGCGCGTCTTCGGGTAGGTGAGGTTCGGCGCGTCGGCGGCGAGTGCGAGCATGGTCATCGTGTTGAGAAAAAAGATCGCGGTTTTCATGACTGTGGATTCGGCTCTGGCTGTGCGTCGCGCTCGCGGAAGTTCTGCGCGATCACCGCGAACACTCCCGCGACCACGAGCATGAGCGCCACATAGGCAAGCATCTCATTCGAGACGGAGATGCGCCGCACCGTTTCACCCGCGGCGTTCTTCATGCTGTTCAGCTCGGTGACCACGGATGCGAGCTTGTTTCCGATCGCCACG
Organism: Chthoniobacterales bacterium; assembly: GCA_038238025.1. Lineage (GTDB taxonomy): Bacteria > Verrucomicrobiota > Verrucomicrobiia > Chthoniobacterales > Chthoniobacteraceae > SXWH01. The sequence goes on along the minus strand of JBBRYC010000086.1, from coordinate 20,011 downwards.
CTGAGCAGCCAGAAGCTCATGATGGTGCTCTTCAGCCGCGCGGGCGCGACGGAGAATGCAAACTCCAATCCCGTCGCGGAAATCAGCACCTCGCCCGCAGTCATCACGCCGTAGGGCAGCAGTTGCCAGAGCACGCTGATTTTTTCCCCGCTCTCGATGTGCCTCTGCACCATCGCTGAGAGAAAAAACGCAGCCGCCGCGAGCACCATGCCCGCGCCCATCCGCCTGAGCAGCGTCGGGCGCAGGCCCCAGCGCGCGAAGGCGGGATACACCCACCTGATGAAAATCAGGATGATGAGCATGACGTAGATCGGGTTCACCGACTGCATCGTCTCGCCGTTGATCGAGTAGTCGCCGATATGCACGGGCGTCATCTGCTGCCCCTGCTGCACCCAAGTCGTGTGCTGCTGATCGAACAGCGACCAGAACACCGTGACTGGCAGGAAGACGAGCGCGATTCGCCAGAGCGTCGCACGGTCCGCGGCGCGCGTCGCCGCATCCACCGGCGGCAGAGTCGAGGTCGGCGGCTTCATGACGAATGATTTTCGTCCGGAAAAAAAGATCGCCGTTGCGAGCAGCATGAAAATTCCCGGGATGAGGAAGGCCACCGCGTAGCTGGTCTTCGCGCGGATGTAAGGCAGCAGCAGGAATGCGAAGAACGAGCCGAAATTGATGCTCCAATAAAAAAGGCTGTATGCCTTCGTGAGCTGCTTTTCCTGCCCCGGCCCGAACTGATCGCCGACGAATGCCGACACGCAGGGCTTGATCCCTCCCGAACCGATCGCGAGCAGGATGAGGCCGGAGTAAAGCCCCCACTTTGTCCCCTCCGTCGCCGACATGAGCCCGTGGCCCGCGCAGTACGCGAATGACACCCAGAGGATCGTGCGGTAGCGCCCCCAATAGCGATCCGCGATGAACGCGCCGAGCAGCGGCAGCAGATACGTGAGGCTCTTCCAGTCATGCACGAGCTTCTTCGCGATGATGCCGCCCTGCTCGCCGCCGCCGAAGAGCATCGTCGCGTAGCCCGTGAGAATCGCCACGACGCCATAGTAGCTCAGCCGCTCGCACGCCTCGTTGCCGACGATGAATTTTGTCTGCGGGGGGAGGCGGTTCAGATCCTGGCTCATGGTGGGGGGCGTGAAAAATGGAACGCGCAGAGTGCTAGCGGGTCAGTGCGCCTGATGCCAATGAAACGATCTCCGCCGGGCGATTATCCCAGCGCACCGAGCCACCCGCGGAGGACGAGCCAGAGCTTGGTGAGTTTCCCGAGCGAGTAGCGGCGGTCGAAGACGCGCCAACGGTCGAGGCGCATTTTTTCCAGCAGCCGCGAATACACCGCGCGCATGATCTCCGCGGCGACGAGCGCGCGGCGATCCGCTGCGGGGCGCGCGGCGAGGGCGGCGCGGTAGAATTCCTCCGCGCGCACGGATTCGAAATCCATCAGCGCGAGGAACGCCTCGCTGCGGTTGCCGGCGGCGAGGTCTTCGCGCGTGACGCCGAAGCGCAGCATGTCCTCCTGCGGGAGATAGACGCGGCCCTCGTTGGCGAAGTCCTGACCCACGTCGCGCAGGATGTTCGTGAGTTGGAAGGCGAGGCCGAGCTTCAGCGCATACTCGCGCGCGCCCGGATCCTTCGCGCCGAAGATGCCGAGGCTCACGAGGCCGACGACGCTCGCGACGCGGTGGCAGTAGAGTTCGAGTTGCTCCCATGTCACGTAGCTCGCGCCGTCGAGGTCCATCTCCATCCCGGTGATGATTTCGAGGAAATGATCCACGGAGAGTTTGTGCCGCGCGATGATCTCGCGCACGGGCGCGGCGAGCGCGCTCTCGCCCGGCGTCTCTGCATGCACGGCGCTGCGCCATGTCGCGAGCGCTGCGACTTTTTCCACGCGCGGCGCGGGCTCGTCCACGATGTCATCCACGAGCCGGCAGAACGCGTAGAACGTGCTCATGTCGCGACGCCGCTCCTTCGGCAGCGCGGCAAATGCGAGCGCGAGGTTCGATTTGCTCGCGCGCGTGATTTTCTCCGCCTCCGTCACGGGGCGATCTCGTGGTTTCGTTTCACGGTGTGATTAAGCGGTGCGGCGAGCGTGCGGCGCAAGCAAAGTAGGCGAGGTTTCCAACCTCGCGCGGGAGGATGGGCAGAGGCGGCGGGATGGTGCGGAGCGTAGGCGCGCTCAGGAGAGCGCGGACGTGGGCTTCCGCCCACGCCGACAATCCCCGCCGCCTCGCTGCGCGCGCCCGCGCGAGATTGGAAATCTCGCCTACATTGCAATGCGACGCCGCATCCCCTCGCGGGGATGCGGCGTGCATTGATCAGGCTGAGCTTTGCGCGGTCTGACGCAGGGCGTCAGTCAGCGAGGACGGGACCGGAGCCTTCGTCGCGAATTTGTGTTTTGTCTTTGTCGCTCATCGGGTGGTTTGGGCGTTTTTGAAACTAGCTGCATCCCTGGCTCGTGCCGCACTCGGTGCAGCAGCCGCACGCGCCGGCGCGGATGACTTTGCTGCTGCCGCAATTCGAGCACGGGGTGTCCATGAACATGTTGCCGAGCGCCTTGTTCAGCCGTTCGGCATGCGTGTCGCCGCGCACATTGATCTGCGGCCCGCCCTCGCTGTTGCCTTCGTGGGTGACGATGTCGATCACGCTGCTTTCGGCGGTGCGCTCAAGCTCGGGGACGGGACGGTTGAGGGAGTTTTTCTCAATGTCGGCGAGCTCCTTCAGCGGGAGATCGGCCTGCGCTTTCTTTGGCGAAGTGGCCTCCTTGTAGCCCTTGATGAACTGGCAGCCGAGCCAGCGGAAGACGTAGTCGGTGATGCTGCTCGCGGTGCGGATGTCGGGGTTCTTCGTGAAGCCCGAGGGCTCGAAGCGCGAGTGCGCAAACTTGCGGACCATGCTCTCGAGCGGCACGCCGTATTGCAGCGCCATCGAGGTGAGCGCGCCGACGGTGTCCATGAGTCCGCCGATGGTGCTGCCTTCCTTTTGCATCTGGATGAACAGCTCGCCGGGCTGCCCGTCGTCGAACATGCCGACGGTGATGTAGCCCTCGTGTCCGGCGATGTCGAATTTGTGCGTGAGCGACACGCGCGTGTCGGACATGCGGCGGCGCACCGGCTGGTCGGCGAGTTTGCGGAGGTCGGTGATTTCCATTTCGAGTTCCACGACGCGCCGTTCGAGCTGCGCCTTGTCGCTGAGCACCGCCTCGACATCAGCGAGCCCGTCCGCACCGTCGGCACTTGCGCTCGCGCCATTGCTGCCGTGGGTTTTCTTGTTGGCGGAAAGCGGTGCGCTGCGCTTCGAGCCGTCGCGATAAATCGCGATGGCCTTCAGCCCGAGCTGCCAGCCTTCGATGTAAGTGTTCATGATGTCCTCGACGGTGGCGTTCTGCGGGAGGTTCACCGTCTTGGAGATCGCGCCGCTGAGGAAGGGCTGCGCGGCGGCCATCATCTTGATGTGACCGCGGTAGTGCAGGCTGCGCTTGCCCTGGTGCGGCTTGAATGCGCAGTCGAACACCGGCAGGTGCTCGTCGAGGAGGCCGGACTTGACGACTTCGCCAGTGTCCTCGTCCTGCACGTCCTCGATCGTGTCATACTTTTCAATGTGCGCGACGATGCGCTCGACTTCGCTCGTGGCGTAGCCGAGGCCGTGCAGCGCGGGCTTCACGGTCTGGTTGACGATCTTCAACATGCCGCCGCCTGCGAGCAGCTTGTATTTCACGAGCGCGATGTCGGGCTCGATGCCGGTGGTGTCGCAGTCCATGAGGAAGCCGATCGTGCCGGTCGGCGCGAGGACGGTGACCTGCGCGTTGCGGTAGCCGTGCTTCTTGCCGAGTGAAATTGCGCCGTCCCACACACGACGCGCCTCATTTTTCAGCTCCGCGAAACGTTCGCTCACACCGATCTGCTCGACGCTGGCGCGGTGGAGTTTCATCACTTCGAGCATCGGCTTGACGTTGTCCTTCGCGACTGGCTTTTCGACGCCGCTGCAGCTCGCATCGCGGTAGCCGGGGAATGGTCCCATCGCCTGCGACATGCGTGCGCTCTGCTCGTACGAGTGGCCGGTCATGATGGCCGTGATGGCACCGGCGAGCGCGCGGCCCTCGTCGCTGTCGTAGCCGAGGCCGTAGCTCATGATGAGCGAGCCGAGATTTGCGAAGCCGAGGCCGAGTGTGCGGAAGATGTGCGAGTTCTCCGCGATGGATTTGATGGGGTAGCTCGCGTTGTCCACGACGATTTCCTGCGCGGTGATGAAGATGCGCACGGCGGCCTTGAAGCGCTCGATGTCGAATTCGCCACCGGCTTTCTTGAACTTCATGAGGTTCAGCGAGGCAAGATTGCACGCCGTGTTGTCGAGGAAGAGATACTCGCTGCACGGGTTCGTGCTGTTCTGCCGCTCGGTGCCCTTGCAAGTGTGCCACTTGTCGATCGTGGTGTCGAACTGCATGCCCGGATCGCCGCACACGTAGGTGCCCTCGGCGATTTTGCGGAGCAAAGTGCGCGCGTCCTTTTTCTCGCACGGCTTGTCGTCGGTGACACGCTTCGTCCACCACTCGCGGCCCGCGACGGCGGCGTCCATGAACTCATCGCTCACGCGTACCGAGAGGTTCTCATTTTGGAACATCACCGATCCGTACGCCTCGCCGTTGAATGACGGATCGTAGCCCATCTCGATGAGCGCCCACGCCTTTTTCTCCTCCTTCGTCTTGGCCTCGATGAACTCCTCGATGTCGGGATGCCAGTCCTTGAGCGTGTTCATCTTCGCCGCGCGTCGCGTCTTGCCGCCGGATTTCACGACATTCGCGACCTGGTCGAACACTTTCAAAAACGAAAGCGGCCCGCTCGGGCGTCCGCCGCCGGAGAGCTTCTCCTTTGTGCTGCGCAGCGAGGAGAGATCGGTTCCGGTGCCGCTGCCGAATTTGAACAGCATCGCCTCCGAATGCGCGAGGTGCATGATGGATTCCATCGTGTCATCCACGCTCTGGATGAAGCACGCGCTGCACTGCGGGTATTCGTATTGCGTCGGCGCCTTCTGCGCGATCTTGGTTTCGCGATTGATGAAATAATTCCCCTCCCCGCGGCCCACGCCCGTGCCGTACTGCTGGTACAGCCCGCAGTTGAACCACACCGGCGAATTGAACGCGCCGAACTGGTTCACGCAAAGCCACGTCAGCTCATTGTAGAAAACGTCCGCCGAGTCCTTGTCGGCAAAGTAGCCGTCCTTCATGCCCCAATCCGTGATGGTGCGCGTGACGCGATGGACGAGTTGCTTCACCGAACGCTCGCGCCCGCCCTTGTAAGGATCGGTGCCCTTCGCGACATCGCCGTAGAAATACTTCGACACCGCGATTTTCGTCGCGAGCGGCGACCACGAGGCCGGCACCTCGATGTCCTCCTGCTTGAAGAACGCCTTGCCCGTGTCGTCGGTGATTTCCGCGGTGCGGAGTTCCCATTGGATCTGATCAAAAGGCGCGACCTTCGCGTCGCTGAAGACGCGTTCAAATTGGAGGCCATTGGGAGACAATCGCAGCGCCGAGCGACGGCTGGACGGTGCTGCTGGACGGGCGGTATGGGAACGGCGGGAGGACATCAGTTTAGGCATGGTGGGTGGCGTTGTGAGTAACTTGGTGAAAAGTGTGAACCACACGCCCAAGAACCGGTGAACTGTCGGGGGTAACCCTGTGAACAACCACACTATCTTGGGCGTGGAGCGAGATGAAACCACAACCCCTAGGGCTTTCCAAGAAAAAACACTGGTATCCTAACAAAAACGTTTTGGCCGTGAATTTGTGCTTGCCAGCAGCCCGATCAGCCGCTCCCCAAGGCGAAAAAACGCTTCCAGAACACCCCCGCCGTGGAACCCGCATAAACCGGCACATTTGCGCACAGCAACGCCCGCAAAGCAGCATCGGCAGAGAGTGGAACGTTTGCATGGCGATTGCGCAAATTTCCGGTGACGAAAAGCTCGGCGTGCCGGGTGCGGAATCAAGCGACAAAGTAGGCGGGGTTTTCAACCTCGCGCGGGAGGATGGGCGAAGGCGGCGGGATGGTGCGGAGCAAAAAGCGCACGCACCTCGCGAGCCTCCCCCCTCGCAGCGCTCACCCAAGCGAAGTTGCACACCTCGCCTGCCCCATCCGCTTCATCCGTGAAATCCGCGGTCAATTCTTCCGCGAATCCTCGTCGCACAGCGTTTCGCGAAGATCGCGAAATGTGCGAGCGGCATGTCTCGGGTAGCGCGGGCGTCCCGCCTGCCGTGCCGCGCGTCCCGCGTGGCACATCGGGAAAGGACAGGCGTTCATTTTGAAATCACGCACACAGACATCCGATGTCCGACGCGGGACGCATCGGACGGCAGGCGGGACGCCCACCCTACCCAATGCACGCCGTCCCGCTTCACCGCGCATTCGTCATTCGTCATTTCAAACCTTCCACCGCTTGTGCATCCAGATCCACTGCTCGGGATGCCGCAGCAGCGCGCGCTCCAGCGCCGCGTTGAACGCCCGCGCAGTCAGCCGGATCGCCTCGCTCGTATTCTCATGCTCGACGACCGGCACCGGATCCTCGAAGCGCAGCACATGCGTCCCGTCCGGCTCGCGCCAGCTCGCCGCCGGGATCACCGGAGCGCCCGTATCCATCGCGATGATCGGCAGGCTGCGGAATGTGCCCGCCGGCTGTCCGAGAAAATCCGTGACGACTCCCTCGCGTCCCGTCGCGTGCTGGTCGTAGATGAAAACGACGATCCGCTTTTGCCCGAGCAGATCGAGAATCGTGTCGAGCGAACCGCGTTTCGCGATGGTGCCGAAGCCCGCGCGGCGGAAGCGCCACGTCACATACGCATTCAGCGGCGCAGGCTTCAGCGGGCGGCGCACAAAATGGAAAACCCCCTTGAACTGCGAAAACTGCCCGATGCCCGCGACCGTCGCGACCTCCCAATTCCCAAAGTGCCCGGTGAGCAGCAGCACTCCTTTTCCCTGCGCGTACGCCCGCTCCAAAGCCTCGACGTTCTCGATGCGAATGATCGCCTTCTTCCTCTTCGCCGACATCCACGGCAGCCGGAAAAATTCCCCGAGAAAACGCGCAAAGTGTCCGTAGAAAGCCTGCGCGAGTCGCAGCAAGTTTTCCTCCGAGAGCACGTCACCGAAAACGCGCCGCATGTTCGCCAGCACGGTGCCGCGCTTGATCGGCAGCAGGTGGTAGAAAAGTTTCCCAAACCACGGCACCTCGATCCGCTTCATCTCCGCGACGGCGACCGCCGATGCACTCGTGTCCGTATGCGTGATCGAAAGCCGGATTTCGCCGATGAAATTCCGATCCATCGCGGTGCGCGCAGCCGCGCTCGGCTCGATCGCCGGCGCACCGTAGCCGTCCTTGCGCACGGAAAAATCATACGGCTCGATCACACCGAGCGCTGTCTCGCGCGGGAACAATTTGCAGCACGCCTCCTTCGCCGCGAATCGCGCGGCCAGACTCGCGGCGCGGCCTGCTCCTTCACCGGCATCCGCGAGTTCCTGTTCGCTGAAAAATCTCCGCAAGTCCTGCGGCGCAGTGTCGCGCAGCAGCTTCTCGATGCGCGAGATTTCAACCGTATCGATCCCGCATCGCGTCGAGGGAGGCGGTTCCATCACGCCTTCGCCGCGCGCACGACGAGCGCCACGTTCATCCCGCCGAAGCCGCGGCACAGCACGAGCGCGATGTCGCCGCGTGGCGTCTGTGCCTCGCGCGAGACGGGCAGAGTGGGAAATTCCGGGTCCACCGCGTTCAGCGTCGGCACGCCCGGCACCACGCCGTGACGCAACGCCTCGAGCGCGAGGACAACGTCCAAAATTCCCGATGCCGCGAACAAGTGGCCGACCGCCCACTTGAACGCCGTGATCGGCGGCGGATTGCCACCGAAGGCCCGCAGGATTCCCTTTGCCTCCGAGGCATCCGAGGCGCGCGTGCCATTTCCGTGCGCGACGATCATGCCGACATCCGCAGCCGCGATACCCGCGTCCGCAAGCGCCAGCGCGATTGCGCGCGTGGGACCGTCGCCATCCGGGCGCAAGTCCACCACGCCGGTCGCCTCCGTCACGCAGCCGTGACCTAGAAACTCGCCGAGGATCGCCGCCTTCCGCGCCTGCGCGCCGTCGAATTTCTCCAGCATCACCGCCGCACCGCCCTCGCCGAAAATCGTCCCGGTGCGATCGCGATCGAATGGACGCAGCACGTCTGTCGAGAGCAGCCCGAGCTTGTGATAGCCGAGCATGGCCTCCGGCTCGATCAGCGTGTCGTGCCCGACTGCGACGATGCGATCCGCCTCGTCCATCCGCAGCGACTCGGCAGCTTCCGCGACCGCGAGCACACCGCCCGCGCACTGATTCGTGATGCACGCGTTCGTGCCCTTGAAAGTATGCCTAATGCCGACGTGGCAGAGTACGTTGTTCGGCAGATTTTTCAGCAGCCACATCGGGTTCACCGTCGCGCCCAGTTCCTCGCCGAATTTCCGCATGTCGCCGCCCGCCTCAGTCATCAGCGGGAAGTATTCGTAGTTGCTCGTGTATGCACCGCCGCCCGAGCCGACCACGATGCCGCTGCGGTCATTGAAAGTCGCGACCGCTGCCGCATCGAGCGTCTCGCGGTGCGCGGGAATGCCCGACGTCTTCACCGCTGCGCCCGCCGCGTAGATTCCGAAAAAGTCCGTTCGCGAAATGCTTTTGTGCAGCTTGCGATCCTCGACCAGCATCTGGTTGCTCACGCCATTCACGCCCGCGGCGACGCGCACGGGCCAGCGCTCCGCGTCCCACTGCGTGATCGGCGCGACCGCAGACTGCCCGCCGGCCACTGCGGCCCAGATTTTTTCCACGGTCAGTCCCGCGCCGCAGACTGCGCCGGAACCGGTGATGGCGATGCGAGGTGAAGTGCTCATCATCTTGCCCCGATCACGGTAAAAAAATCGCCGGACCGTCGTTCAGAATCCTCGCCTCGACCGAAAGCACGCAGGAAAATGGGAGCGCACGCTTCCAGCGTGCCGCGTCCGGCATCCCTGCCGGACGCAGGGCGAAGGCGGCGGGTTCTCGGAGCGGCGATTTCCAAATCGCCGTGATCGTGTTCGGCGAGTGCGAAGTCGCCCCTCCCGGACTGCGACCCGGCGGATCTTTCCGGCAGGATGCCGGAAAGGGCACGCTGGAAGCGTGCGCTCCCATTTTCCTGCGTGCTCACGGGGTTTCTGCAAATCGCTTTCACGCGAATGGTGAATGAGGGAAAGTTTTTCACGGTCAATTATACCTCCACGAGATCGGGGTGGCGGAATGTCAGCGAGCTGTTCGAGCCGCCGAATCCGAGTGAGTTCGAAAGTGCGGCGCGGATGCGCATCGGGCGCGACTGCCCGGTCACGAGACTGATGTTGCTGCACTGCGGATCGGGCGTCGCGAAGTTTGCATTCACCGGCGCGATGCCGTCGCGAATCGCGAGCGCGCACACGGCGGCTTCGACTGCGCCGGCGGCGGCGATGAGGTGACCCATGCAGCTCTTCGTCGAACTCACGGCGACATTCGGGAGGTGGTCGCCCATCACGGCACCGAGCGCGACGCACTCGCTGCGATCGTTCATCAGCGTCGAGGTGCCGTGCGCGTTCACGTAGTCAATGTCCTCCGGCTTCAAGCCCGCGTCGGCGAGCGACTGGCGGATGGCCTGGATCGGCCCGTCGCCGTCCGGCGGCGTGTCGGTGATGCGGTAGCAGCTCAGCGAATTTCCGTCGCCAGCGAGCTCGGCGTAAATCTTCGCCCCGCGTGCGCGCGCCGCGTCCCATTTTTCCAGCACAAGAAAAGCCGCGCCTTCGCCCAGCACGAAGCCGTTGCGCGTGCCGTCGAATGGCCGGCTCGCGCGCTCGGGCGTGTCGTTGTCCGTCGAGAGCGCGCCGAGCAGGCAGAAGCCCGCGATGCCGATCGGATTCAGCATCGAGTCGAAGCCGCCCGCGAGCATCGCGTCCACGTTGCCACGCCGCATGACTTTCAGCGCAGTGCCGATGGCCTGACCGCCGGACGAGCACGCGGTGTGGACTGCCGTCGAGTAGCCGCGGATGCCGAAATTTTTCGTGAGCAGCGAGAGTCCGGTGTTCGTCTGCGTGCGGCAAAATGAAATCGGATCCGCCGGGTAATCGGGACTCAGCAAACCATCCGGATGAAATTCGCCATCCGCCGCCGCGTGGCGATGCACGCTGCTCAGTTCCTCAAACGACACGCCCATCATCCCCGCGCCGACGACGAAGCCCCAGCGCTCCGCAGTCTCCGCAGTCGGGCGGATGCCCGCGTCGGCGAGCGCCTGCTCCGCGGCATTCAGCGCGAAGCGGTGCGAGCGCGAGGCGAGCTTCAGCAGCTTGCGGTCGGCGATTGCGTTTTCAAAATCGAAGCCCTTCACCTCCGCGCCGATCCGTGTGGAAAATCCGCTCGCGTCGAAAATCGTGATCGGCCCCGCGCCCGATTTCCCTGCGCGCAGCGCGTCCCAAGTCGCCGCCGTCGTGTTCCCGATCGGCGTGACCATCCCGATGCCCGTGATTGCGACGCGCGTCCGCTTGCTCATGCCGCGACCTCCGGCGTCAGTTCGACGCGTGCGGCACCAAGCCGGCCTTTTTCATTCCGTGTCTCGACGGAAATTTTCAGCGTGTCGCCTTCGAGCTTCGCGACCTTCGCCTCGATGCTCAGCAATTCGCCCGGCGAAATGAACTCGCGCAGCTTCATGTCCACGACCGCGCGCGGCGTCCACATGCCAGTGCGCGCAGGCACGCTCGCGGCGAGCGCGGAGACGAGCTTGAGGTTCATATTCATGAGCAGTGTGCCGGGAAACACGGGACGTTTTGGAAAATGGTCGCCGAAGAAAGCAGCCTCCGCCGGAACCTGCAACGTCGCACGCGCGGTGCGACCTTCCTCGATCACGAGCCCATCGAGCGAAAACGCAGGCACTCCGCCGAATGCGCCGGGCACCGCGCCTTCGCCGCGCAGCAGCGCGAGGCGCGCGCGGAGCAGATCAGGATCGTCGAATTCGCCAATCGGCACCATCGGCCCCATGCAGTGATGCAGCCGCAGCACCGGCTCGCCGTTCACCGTCGCGACGCCGCCATAGGCCACGTCGTTCGTGTCGGCGTTTTCGAGTTCGGCGGAAGTCTCCAGCGTGTCGCCGGGCCGCACTTCGCGCAGCAGCTCGACGCGCCCCGCGAGTCCCGCGACGGGGCGGTGCGAAAAATCAATCGCCGCCATCGCCGCCCACGCCGCAAGCTGTCCCGTCGCCTCCGCGACGAGCGACAGCGGGAACTCGGCGATGCCCGCCGGGATCGTGTATTTCCCCGAAATCCGCACGCCCGGCTCGAACGCGGTGATGCGATCGACGAAGGAGAATGCGCGGAAATGGTGATCCATCGTTGTCATCGGTGAAGAAGTGCTCAGGCGTCTCGTCCGCGCAGTCTGCGCCGAATCATTTCTGGATCTTGGCGGAGATCCATGACGCCTGCGATGATGATGCGACGGCCCTCAATCGTGAAAAAGACGCCATACGGAAAACCGTGAACGAGCAAACGCCGGTGAGCTTCGTGGATTGGGGCGGCAATCTCCGGGAAGCTTCGGAGACGCCCTAGAGCGACATCCAGGTGCCGCATGAAAACCTCACCCCGCCCCTCCTGAAAAGCCTCGTAGAACTCGTAAGCGGTCTGGATGTCGGCATCGGCCGAGAATAGAAAAACAAGCTCACTCACCGCCAAGAGTCCTGCCGAGGATGCGCTGCTGAATGGCCTCCCAAGTCGTCACTTGGCTGGGATCCCGGCGATACGTCTCCATGCGGCGGTCAAGCTCGGCAATCTGCTCACGGGAAACCGGGACTTCCGTGGGATGAGCGGCCAAATCGTCCCAAAGCTCACTAACCAGAAGGAGCTTCTGCGCCGCCGTCAGCCGGTTCACGCCGGGAATGGTTTCGAGAATCATGCTGGCAGAATACCGCCGGTCGAATTCGGGACAAGTTCAGAAACGGCCCGAAGTCAACGAGCAGTCTCACGCCACGGCCAGAGGCACTTCACGCTCTTCGACACGCCAGGCGGCGTAGGAAAGCGCCTCGCGGATGTCGTCCTCTGCCAGATAAGGATACAGCCGCAGAATCTCCTCGTGCGAACGCCCCGACGCGACGAGGCCGACCACAGTGCCGACGGTGACGCGCAGGCCACGGATGCAAGGCTTGCCGCCCATCACATCCGGGTCGTGTGTGATTCGGGTGAGCGAATGCATGGATGGAGCCTACTGCAAACGGTGCGGCAATGCACGCCGAATGACGAGGCGCGCAGATCCATCAGGCTACGGGATCAATTAGGCGTTTGCTTCGAGGTCGCAAAACCAGTCGTCGCCGTCAAAAACGCCTTTGATGTAGCCCCGTTTGATGAGGTCTGCGACCTCGAAATGGAGGAGTCCAGTGACCTCCGCGACACGCAATGCGGAGATGGGACAACGCAACTGGTTCAGATGACCACGAAAACTCTCGCGAGGAATGTGGTCTGTGTCTGCATACGGAAGACGTGGGATCGCGGAAAAGCGCTGAAGAATAAGTGTGTTCTCTCGCTGGAGGCGCTGTGAATCCGTTTCGTTCTGACGAGCAATCTTGGCCTCAAGCTCGTCGCGAAGCTCTGCAACTCGCAGCTCGATATAAGTTGCTTTGGTTCGTTGCTCGTCACCCTGCGCTACTGCAAAAGCTTTTGTCCAGAGCCCGGGCTTGACGGTCTTGGACATGAGTTCCTGTCCGACTATCTCGTAAAGTTTTTCTTCTACGGGATTCATTGAAAACGCGCACGCAATCGTCCACCACCCGCCTAAACCGCGGGCGTCGCATTCAGCTGGCGGATGACCATCTTGGCGAAGGTCTCGACCGTGAAGAGCTTCGCGATCTCGGCGGCTTTCACCGGAGACTTGATGCGGTCGGCGGGGACTTCACTGAGGAATTCGCGCAGGCGCTGCTCGCCGGCGGGTGTGAGCGTGCCGCCTTTCTCGAATTCGGCCTCGGACAGGGTGCCGCGGGCGTCCTCGATGATTTTGCCGCGCGGGATCTTCACCTTGAACGCGCGCTCGAGGCGGAAGACGATGTCGAGGAAATCAATGGACTCGGCGCCGAGGTCGCCGATGAGCGACGAGTCGGGCTTCACGTTTTCGGCGTCGCAGCCGAGCGCGTCGGCGATGGTGTCGGCGACTTTCGGGAGGAGGGCGGAGATTTCTTCCTGGGTGATGTTGGCGGTGGTGCTCATAAATTTTCGGCGGGTGTGCGGCGGGTTCTTACTCTTTGTCTTGCTCGTGCTCTTGCTCTCGCATCGTCGCGCGGAAAGGAGAGCAGGAGCAAGAGCAAGACAAAGAGTAAGAGGAGGAGACACGCATTTTCACTCCATCTTGAATCCGCCGTCCACGGACAGGATCTGGCCGGTGATGTAATCCGAATAGCGCGAGGCGAGAAACCACACAGCGTGTGCGATGTCCTCGGGCTTGCCGATGCGCTTGAGAAGGATGCGGGAGGTGATCTGATCGCCTGCGAGTTCGCGGACGGTCTTCGACATTTCGGTGTCAATGACGCCGGGCGCGACGGCGTTCACGCGGATGTTGCGCGGGGCGACCTCGCACGCGAGCGAGCGGGTCATGGCGTTGATGGCGCCCTTGCTCGCGGCGTAATTCGTCTGGCCGCGCCCGCCCTTTTCGCCGGAGACGGAGCTGATGTTGACGATGCGCCCGCGGCGCTTCGACATCATGAACGGCAGCACGCTGCGGCACATGTTGAACGCGCCCTCGACGTTCGTCGCAAGCACGGTGCGGATGTCGTCGTCGCTCAACATGCCGAGCAAGCCGTCGCGGATGACGCCGGCGTTGTTCACGAGCACGTCAATTCGCTCGGTGCGATCCGCGACTTCCTCGACGAATGCCGTGCATGCCGCCGAGTCGCGCACGTCCACGCACTTCGCGGAGATTTTCGCGCCGGGAAAAGCGGCGACGGTTTCCTCCGCCGCGGCCGCATTTCCGAGATACGTGAAGACGACCTCCATGCCCGCGGCCGCGAGCGTGCCGACGATGGCGCGACCGATGCCACGGCTGCCACCGGTGACAATCGCCACGCCGTCGGCGAGGCCGGAATCTGCGAGCGAGGGGGCGTTCATCCGGAAATGCAGTACCCGCCGTCCACGACGAGCGTGTGGCCGGTGATGAGCGCCGCCTCGGGCTGGCAGAGGAGATACACGGCGTCCGCGACGTGCGCGGGCGTGAGTGTCTCGGCCAGCGGCGTGCGGCGCGCGGACTCGGCGAGGAGTTCCTCGCGGTTGGGAAAATGTTTGAGCGCGTCCGTGTCCACGACGCCGGCGCTGACGATGTTCACGCGGATGCGGCGCGAGCCGAGTTCCTGCGCGAGCGCGCGGGCGAGCGATTCGAGCGCGGCCTTCGATGCGCCGATGAACGAGTAGTGCGGGATCGCGCGCAGCGAGCCGAGGCTGGAGAGGCCGATGAGCACGCCGCCATTCGTCATCAGCGGCACGGCCTGCTGCGCGAGCGTGTTGAGCGCGAGCGCATTTGTCTCCATGCAGCGACGCCAGTGCTTGAGCGTGAGTTCCAGCGCGGGTTTCAGCACGCCGATCGCCGCATTGCTCACGACGATGTCCACGCGGTCGAACTGCTTCCGGAATTCCACAAACGCCTCCGCGACGGTCGTCGGGTCGCTCACATCCGCCTGCACCGCGAGCGCGCGGCGGCCCATGTCGCGGATCGTTTTGCAAACCGACTCCGCCTCCTCGTGGCTGTTGAAATACGCGATCGCGACATCACAGCCGGCACGGGCCAGCTTGAGCGCGGTCGCGCGCCCGATGCCGCGCGCGCCGCCAGTGATGAAGGCAATTTTGCCTGAAAGTGTTTCGCTCATTCGATAAATGGGCGCGGAGTGTGCGGGCGGAGCGGGAAAAAATCAACAGGCGGTGTGGGGAATTGCGGAGTGCAGAAAACTGTAGCCGACGACGGAAGGCGGCGGGCTGATCTTTGTCGCTTGCGTGCATGCTGAAAAAGCGTGCCCGCCTCCTTCCGTCGGCGGCTACAGTTTTGGCAGCAGCCGCCCGGTGCGTGCGATGTGGGCGCGGTAGCTCTCGCCGTGCGTGGCGAGGAGGTAGGCTTCCTCGTCGGCGGCTTTCAGCCAGACGCAGACGAGGTGCGACGCGAGGAGCACGAGCGAGCAAATGGTCGGCAGCAGCAGCACCGCGCCGGCGAGCATGAGCACCTGGAGCGCGTAGATCGGATGCCGAACGCGCGCGAACGGCCCAGTGGTCACGAGCGCATTTTTTTCCTGCTCATTCACACCGATGCGCCACGCGCTGCCCATGATCGCGTAGCACCACAGCGTGCCTGCGTAGCCTGCGACGACGAGCGCGAGGCCGGCGATCATCACCGCCACATGCGTGAGCTGCGGGCACAGCCGCACGAAGGCCCACGCATTTTTCCCGGCGGCGACATTTTCCGCGCCGATGAAAAATGGCTGTCCGATCCACACTACGATCACGAGCAGCCAGCCGATCCACAGCACACGCTCCTTCGCGGTGCGCGGTGTCATGTTTGGCGAACGTCCGATCTGCTTGCGCACGCGCCGTGCCTGGATGAGCACGCCCGCCCAGTAGATCAGCCCAGAGCCGGAGACGACTGCCTTGCGGAGCAGCAGGCCGTCAACGTCCATGCCCGCGTCGTGCCCGGATCAGGCGCTGAAGCTCGATGACCCAGTGGCGCTTCACGCTCTTCCACACGTCCGCGCCGAATTCGATGCCCTGGACGCTGCCCAGATTTTTCGGGGCCACGGGCGAGGAACTCGGCACGTAGTTGTTGATCCACTCGAGCGCCTGCGGATTCGAGAGCAGACCGTCGAGGTCGGGTGTCCTGCCGTGGGTGAGGAGGTTGCCGGTGGGGAGTTGGACGTTGCGCACCCTTGCGCTCCCGGTGGCCTTGTAATGGTTCGCCGAGCCCCAGCCGAGGAAGTCGCCGCCGAGCACGTCGAGCCCGAGGTAAAATCCCGTGAACTCCTCGACCGCGTCCGGCACGGAGCGCAGGGAGAACATCATGTCCCACTGGTTCGGAAGCACGCGCGTGGCACCGCCGCCGCCGAGCGCAGCGATGTAGGAGACCTTCAGGCCCACGACCGGATGTTTTTTTCCCGTGAGCGGGTCGGTGATTTCCGTGCGCTCCTCGGGCCGCCAGCGGAGCGGATTCCACACGCTCAGTTGATCCGCCGTCTTGCCGGCGAGGAGTTCGAGCGTCTTCACCGCCTGGAAGGATCCCTGGCTGTGCCCGATGATCATCGGCCGCAATCCCTCGCGCTCGTAGTACCACGCGATGATGCCGGCGATCATCTCGGCATCCTCATAGCAACTGACCGTGTAGCTGCCATTGCCCGGATGCCGCATGGCCTGGTCGGGATAGCCGAGGCCGCGCAGGAATCGCGAGAACGACTCGAGCCTCTTGATCACCGTCGCGATACCGCCGTGGATATTGATGATGCGCGGCGCAGGCGCACCGGCGAGCACGTTGCGCACGTCGTAGTCGGAGACATGCTCGGGATTCAGCGAAAGGATGCGGCTCTGCTGCGCGGCTGACATCCTGCCGAGCGGCGAAGGGAGCGACTGCTCGATGCCCATCGCCTGCGCGCCGGACACGGGCTTCAGATCCACTTTTCCGCAACCCGCGCCCAGCAGCACGGCGGCGAGCGCGACGATCATGTAAAAAATTCGCGCCTTCATGCCGCGACCTCCAGCCCGCGGACTGCCGCGGTGAACCGCTCACGCACCGTGGAAATCTCCACCCGCGAAAAAACCGACGTGCGATAGGACATCGAGACATTCACGCCATTGCCGAACGACGTGACCGATAGCACGAGCGGCGTCACCGGCCCGGTGGACACTGCGCGGAGATAATCTGATGGCTGCCCCGCCGCCGACGGCTGGACCGCCGCGGCATCCACAGGAAGTGTTGTGAGGTTCATATTCGTGAGCCCGCCCCAGAGCGGATAGTTCTTCGGATAGAATCGCCGGCGCTGGTTCGTCGAGAACAAAGACATGAGCCGGAGCACGAGACCCATCTCCAGCGCGTTCGCCAGATGGAGCCCGCCGCGCTTGAAACGGCGCGTCTGCGCGGCGATGGAGCGCGCGAGCTGTGAAATGTCCGCCGTCTCGGCGATGCCGCACGTCACGGAAAATCCGCCGAGCACGAGGCCGAAGGTGCCGTCGCCCGAGATGCCGAGATCGCGCCGAGCATTCACGATGCAGCCGAGCGAGATGCGGTCGCGCCCGTCGCGGCGCACGGCCTCGCACAGGGGCGCGAAAGACCACATGAGCAATGCGAGGAAAAGATCGTTCACCGTGACATCGAGCTTCTTTCCCGTCGCGATCAGCGCGCTCAGTTCGGCGCTTCCGAGGGTGAAAAGTTCGAGGCCGTTTCCAAAATCGTTCGCATCCGAGCAGCCGGGACGGATCGCTTTTCGCAGCGTGCGGAACTGCGCGGGCAGCGCCAGCAGTTTCCGCAGCCACATGAGCAGGCGCATCGGTGCCCGGCGGCCCCCTCGCCCGTGGCAGTCCCACCGCTCGCGCTTCACCGGCACGCCCGCATACTCGGCGACGAGATCGCACGCGAGCCGCACGATCGGCTCGGCATCCGCGATGGCGTGAAAATACGTGACGCCGAGCCAGAACGAATCGCCCCCCTTTACATCCCGCACCGCGAAAAAACGGAACGGCGTGAATTCGGCGCTGTGATCGAAGCGCAAATTGATCTGCCGCTCCATCTCGGCGCGCATCGTCTCTCGGGCATCCGCACCTTCGCACACGGCGAGATCGACCGCCGCCGCGCCGCCGCGAAACTCGAACGCGCGCGCCTTCACATCCAGGTGCAGGCCGGTCAGCCCGCGATCCTCCAGCACCTTCGCCACCACGGCGCGCAACCGCTCCGCGTCGAGCGATGCCCGCACACGCGCGACATGCACCGCGTTGTAGGCGTGCATTTCATCCCACAGCAGCATCGTGCGCTGGAAAGTATTGAGTCGGCCCGGCAAAGGCATCCCGGCGAGAATGCAGGAGCTGCGCGCGAGGTTCAACTGTCGCGTGATGATGCCCGCCAAACGTCAACCGCCGGCGTTCGCCCTTTGGATCGGTGTCTTGCGAATCCAGCGTCGGGCGTCGGGCGCTGAATGCCCGGCGTCCCGCGGCTCTGCTGTGATCGCCCCGCTGCCACGCACGATGGTGATTGAGCGAATGCCGCTCATCTGCTGTCTCTCCGCCGCCATGTTCAAACTCCCGTTCCCTGCCGCCGTCATTTTCACCGCTGTCCTCTCCGCGCTCCCGCTGCGCGCCGATGAGCCGAAGCACGACGAGAAAAAGGAGCCTGCCGAAAAGAAGGACGAGAAGAAGGACGAGAAGGCGAAGGAGCAGAAGCCGAAGGAGAGCAAGGGCACTGTCACGATTGCCGGCGAGCAGATCAACTACGCCGCGAAGACCGGCACGCTCCCGCTGCTGAAGGAGGACGGCGCGACGCGTGCCGATGTATTCTTCGTGTATTACGCGCGCCTCGGGCTGAACGGAAAGCCGCTCGCCGACACGGACACGTCGCGCCCGATCATCTTCTGCTTCAATGGCGGCCCCGGCAGCAGCGCCGTGTGGCTGCACTTCGGCGGACTCGGCCCGGTGAAAATCACGCTCCCGCCCGATGGCCGCACGCCCGTCGTGCTCGGCAAAGTCTCCGACAACCCGAACAGCATCCTCGACGTCGCCGATCTCGTTTTCATTGACCCCGTCGGCACCGGCGCGAGCCGTCCGGCAAAGGGCGAGAAGGGCGAGCAGTTCTGGGGCGTGGACGAGGACGTCGAGGCATGCGGCGAATTCATCCGGCTCTTCACCACGCGCGAGCAGCGCTGGCAGTCGCCGAAATTCCTCTGCGGCGAAAGCTACGGCGGCATCCGCGGCGCGGGCCTCGCAAATTACCTGCAAGGCAAACACGGCATGTATCTCCACGGCATCATCATCGTCAGCGGCCTGCTGAATTTCCAGACGCTCCGCTCAGACGCCGCGAACGATCTGCCCTTCCTCACCTTCCTCCCGACGCAGGCCGCGAGCGCCGCATTCCACGGCAAGCTCGCGCCCGAACTCTCCGCAAACCTCGAAAAAACGCTCGCCGAAGTCCGCGCTTTTGCCTTCGGCGAATACGCCACCGCATTGCTGAAAGGCAGCACGCTCACCGCGGCCGAGCGCAAGGTCATCGCCGAAAAACTCGCGCGCTACACCGCCATGCCGCTGCAGCTCGTCGAGGACAACGACCTGCGAATTCCGCCCAGCATTTTCCGCAAGGCGCTGCTGAAAAAGGAGGGCAAGATCATCGGACGCTTCGACGCCCGCGTCGTCGCCGAGGATGGCGACCGCAGCGATCCGAATCCCGAATTTGATCCCAGCCACGCCTTCATCGCCGGCCCGTTCAGCGCCGCGGCGAACGCCTACGTGCGCGGCACGCTCGGCTACGAGACCGACCAGCCCTACCGCATCCTCACCGGCCTGCCGTGGAGCTACGCGCACTTTTCAAATCGCTACGCCAGCATGGAGCCCCGCCTCGCCAGCGCGATGAAGGAAAACCCGAACCTCCGCGTGCTCGTCTGCCAAGGCCTGCGCGACCTCGCCGTGCCACCGGACGCCATGCGCTTCTCGCTCGATCACATGCCCATCCCCGAGAGCCTGCGCAGGAACATCACCATCGCCACCTACGACAGCGGCCACATGATGTACCTCCTCGACAAGGACGCCGCCAAGCTGCGCGCGGACATCGTCGGTTGGCTGAAGTAGTCGGCATGCACTGGGAGCGGCGACATTCCTGTCGCCGTCCCCGCTTGCGCCGGAAGCGCACCGATTTCTGGGAGAGGCGGCGTGAAGTTCCCACGCCATTCCCGCCATCTTTCCTCAAAGTGTACGTCTCCGCCGCAGTCGCAGGTCGGCGACAGGAATGTCGCCGCTCCTGGCCTGCTCCCCAAAAGT
>JBBRYC010000085.1:0-26209 GCA_038238025.1 Chthoniobacterales bacterium | reverse complement strand
TGAGCTACAAAATTTCGAGCGCACCGATCACCTCCGCCTGAAATACACCGTGAGCGAGGACGACTGCACCGCGCCGAGCGTCGTGGACCTGTGGGCCACCGCCGACTGGCACGAGCGCGAAGTGTGGGACATGATGGGCATTAAATTCACCGGCCACCCCGACCTGCGCCGCATCCTCATGTGGGAAGGCTACCCGTTCCACCCGCTGCAAAAGGATTTCCCGCTCGCCGGCCGCGACAGCGACACCCCCGAAGTCGCCTTCAGCCGCGCCGCGCCGCTCGCCGGAGGCCCGTTCGTCACCGCCCCCGGCACCGGCGACACGCAGGAGCGCGAACCGCGATCGAGGGAGATGGAGTGAGTGCGACCCGATATCCGGCTCTCGACACAAGCTTCTGGTAAGTCTAGGCTGCGAGCATGACCGCCGCCGCCCAAGTGCTCGAAATTCCCGAGGTGCGCGCGCGTATTTCGCCGCTCACCATCAGGCAGTATCACCAGCTTCCGGAATTCAACGAAAACCGAAAGCGCACCGAGCTAATCCGCGGGATCGTCATCGAGAAAATGTCCAAGTCGCCCCTGCATTCCTCCATCAGCCGCCGTTTGTTCCGTCTGATCCAGTCGGCACTGCCGGAACATTTCACCCTTCTGCGCGATGACCCGCTCACGCTGGCTGACTCGGAGCCGGAGCCGGACCTCGCTGTGGTCCGCGGCGATGAAGATGACTTTGCGGATCGCCATCCGTCCACCGCGGCGCTGGTCATCGAAGTCGCTGTCACCTCCGCAGCCGAGGATCGCACGCTCGCATCGCTCTACGCCGAGGCCGGTGTGGAGGAATACTGGATCGTCCTTCCCGCCCAGCGCCGTGTGGAAGTCCACCGCCAGCCTGAAGGCGGAGCGTATCGCAACCGCAGCATCGTCGAATGCGACGCAACGCTCGAATGCGTTGCAGTCCCGAGCATCCAAGTGAACCTCGCAAAATTGTTTGGCCCAAAATGACTGGTTCTCGACTCCATCCGCTCCAGCAGGACTTCCCGCTCGCAGGCCGCGCCAGCGACGCGCCCGAAGTCGCCTTCAGCCGCGCCTCGCCGCTCGCCGGAGGCCCGTTCGTCACCGCCCCCGCCATCGGCGACACGCAGGAACGCGAGATGGAGTGAAGGCGGAAGCCGCTCTCATCCAGCAATCGCTCCCTGCTCTCCCACGCCTCTACACCTCCAGGACAGATCATGCCGATCAATCTCGCCTCACGTCGTCAATTTATCACGCAGCTCGGAGCTGCGGTGGTGCTGTCCCATTTGCCAAGCCGTGCGGCGGAGGTGGATGAAGGTTTGATCGCCATTTTGAACGACACGCACATCGGGGAAAAGCACGCTGAGGATTCTCCGATCCCATCGCATCTGCGCGAGACGATCGCTTATCTAGCGGGACTACCGAAGCCTCCGGCCGCCGTGGTGATCAATGGCGACTTGGCGCTCAATAACGGCCAGCCGGGTGACTACACCCACTTTGCAAAACTGATCGCACCGCTGCGGGAGGCCGGCATTCCGGTGCATCTGACCATGGGCAATCACGATGACCGCGCCGCGTTCTACGAAGTGCTGAAATCCGAAAAGCATGAGGGCCCCCTCGCCGCATCGAAGCATTTGGCAGTGGTGCAGACGGCCAGGGCGAATCTTTTTCTGCTCGATTCCCTCAAGGCTCCGATGGTCCCCCAAGGATTACTGGGCGACCAGCAGCGTGACTGGCTCGCGAAGATGCTGGATGCACATGCAGATAAGCCAGCTTTAGTCTTTGCCCATCACAACCCGCGTCTCGGTGGTGAGGAGAAGTATTTTCCCGGCGGCTTGGAAGATTCGGATCCGCTCTGGGAGGTCTTCGCTTCACGGCAACACGTGAAGGCATACGTCCATGGGCACATCCATGACCGAAGTTATTCTCACTATCGCGGCATTCACATCCTCAACACGCCTGCCACCTCGTTCGTGCTGGACGCCACGAAAAGCACAACCGGCTGGACCATGCTGCGGCTCGGTGAAAACGGCGCAAAGGCAATGACGAAAACGCATCTGGTCAATCACGCTTGGAATGGCGTGACGGTGGATTTGAAATGGCGTGTGTAGTGGAACAGGTAATGGACTGATTGTTCAATTCAGCGCGCCGCGTCCTTCTAATGGCGTTTCAGATCAAGCAGGTCGCAGCCGCACCAAACCCGCGCGATCCTGCTCGCGGTAGGTGGCCTTGTTTTCGATGAGCATTTCGAGAGTGAGGAATGGCAGCCTGCGTTTGACTGCCTTGCGATTGTGCGGTTCAATGCGCGGCATGAGCTTGAGCCTTCAGGAAATCAAAAAGGAAATCCACGCCCTGCCAAGGGAGTTGAAGCGCGAGCTGACGAGCGATTTGATCGAGGAGATTTCCGCGGAGGATTTTCCCGCGAGCGCGGGGATGCTCGATGAAGTGGAGCGGAGGATGGAGGAATACCGGCACGATCCATCGAAGGTGACGACGCTCGGTGAAATCGAGGCCCGCATCCGCGACCGGAAGAATCGTGTTTGAAGTCGTCTTCCTGCTCGCGGCGGAGGTGGATGTGCAGGGTGCATACGAGTGGTTTGAAGGCCAGCGCGAGGGGCGTGGCGATCAGTTCCTGCGGCACCTCCGGCAGCTCGAAACATTGCTCGCAGTCAATCCCGAGATGGGCGTGAGAGTCGGGCGTGAAATTCGTAAGCTGCTTATGCCGCGCTTTGATCACGTCATTTTTTACACGGTGGAGGGACGACGCATCATGGTCGCCGCAGTCATCGATCTGCGGAGAGATCCCGCCTACATCCAATCCCGGATCGGGATTTAGATCACCGGTGCTCAAACCTGTCACCGCAAACGAACTCTGCGACGCGATCCGATCGCATCCGCGCGTGCTCGCAGTCGGCACGCGGACGAAACCTCGGCTCTCGCAGTGCGATGAAAGTGTCGCGCTGATTTCCACGCAGCGGCTCAGCGGCATCGTCGAATACGATCCTGGCGAATTCACCTTCACCGCGCTCGCCGGCACGCCGCTGAGCCAAATCCGCGACGCGCTCGCGGCACGTGGGCAGTATCTGCCATTCGATCCGCCGTTCGTGGAAAGCGGCGCGACCATCGGCGGCACGGTCGCCGCGGGACTCAGCGGGCCGGGGCGCTTCCGCTACGGCGGGCTGCGCGACTTCATCCTCGCCGTGCAATTTGCCGACGGCACCGGCCAGCTTCTCCGCGGCGGCGCGAAGGTCGTGAAGAATGCCGCGGGCTTCGACATTCCGAAGTTCCTCGTCGGAAGCTGCGGACGTTTCGGCGTGATCACCGAGGTGACGTTCAAAGTTTTCCCCGCGCCGCAGTCGTGGCTCACGCTCCGCATCCCGTGTGCGAATTCGACGGAAGCCGCCGACCGCATCGCGAAAGGCGCATCCTCGCGCTGGGAACTCGACGCGCTCGAATACCTCCCAGGTGAAGGCTGCCTCTGCGTCCGCATCGGCGGCCCCGCCGAAGCCAACGCCGCGCTCGCCGCTGAAATCCAACGCACGTGGCCCGGCGCGGCAATCGTCGCTGATGCCGATGCTGACGCGCTCTGGTCGGGCCTCCGCGAATTCACCTGGGCGCACGCGGACCCCGTGCTCGCAAAAGTCCCGATCACACTCGCCACGCTCGCGAGCCTCGCATCCGCCGCCGCAAAAATCCCCGGAGCACGCGCGCACTTTTCCACCGCGGGAAACGTTGCTTACGTCTCGCTTCCAACTTCCGACGCACTGCCACCATTCGAATCGGAACTGTGCACACTCGGCCTCTCCGGTCTCGTCCTGCGTGGCGAAGCAGCGCCGATGCGCATCGGAATTTCCCCGGAACAATCGATCGCCGAATCCGTGCGCGCCGTGTTCGATCCCGATCGCCGCTTTGCTCCTGGCTCATGAATCAAAGTCATCGGATCCACAGAACGCGCAGCAGCAGGAGTGGTGTGCATCGGGTAGCGCGGGCGTCCCGCCTGCCGTGCGAAGCGTCCCGCTTTGCACATCGGACAACGACCGGCGTCCCTCCCAAAATGAAGCTCTCAGACGTCCGGTGTCCGACGCAGGATGCGTCGGACGGCAGGCGGGACGCCCACGCTACCCGAAGCACGCCGTCCTGCTCTCAGACTCAACACTCGGAACGATCATGAAACGGAACCCTGCACCTCGAAAATTGCGCCGGAAGAAATCTGATTTGCCGGAGACATGTTCGCAGGAACTTTTTCCGCTCGCACTGCCTGCCACGGGACCGCCGCCACAGCCTCCACCTGGCTCCGCTTCCTCGCACACCACATTCGAGCTTCACCTCGGCGACTGCCTCGACGGCATGGCGGCGCTGCCTGCGGAATCCGTGGACATCGTCGTCACCTCGCCGCCGTACAATCTCGACATCGCGTACGGCAGCTTCAAGGACGACGCGCCGCGCGAGGCGTTCCTCGACTGGTGCGCGCAGTGGGCCGCGGAAGTGCGGCGCGTGCTGAAACCGGACGGTTCCTTTTTTCTCAACGTCGGCGCAGCGCCCGCAAACCCGTGGTTCCCGCACGAGGTCGCGCTGCGGCTGCGCTCACTCTTTGCGCTGCAAAACACGCTGCACTGGGTGAAATCCATCACCGTGCGACCGAAGGGCGGCGATGAAATTTCCGCGGGACATTTCAAGCCGCTGAATACGCGGCGCTTCGTGAACGACTGCCACGAATACATTTTCCACCTCACGAAATCCGGCGATGTGAAGCTCGATCGCCTCGGCGTCGGCGTCGCATACGCGGACAAGAGCAACATCGCACGCTGGGGCCACACCGACGGCAAGGACAAGCGCTGCCGCGGGAACAACTGGTTCATCCCGTACAAGACGATCCTGAGCCGCGAGGGCGAGCGCCCGCATCCTGCAACCTTTCCCGCACAGCTCGCCGAGTGGTGCATCCGGCTGCATGGCCTGCGCGACGGACTCACCGTGCTCGATCCATTCCTCGGCATCGGACACGCGGCGGAGGGCGCGCGCGCGTGCAGTGTGGAAAGGTTCATCGGTTTCGAGATTGACGCAGGCTACCTCCGCGAGGCGTGTAAGCGGCTCGGCGTGCCGGCTCCGAAAACGCGGCGCGCTGACTGAATGCCAAGCTTCATCCTCCGCCGAATTTTCTCGCTCGTGTTCGTCCTGCTCATCGCGGTGACGGTCTCCTTCTGCCTCCTGCGGAATGCGCCGGGAAATCCGTTTGCGCTGAATGAAAAGCAATCCTCGCCCGAGGCCATCGCGCGCCAGGAGCGGAAGTTCAATCTCGACGGCCCCGTGTGGTGGCAGTGCGTGCGCTACCTCGGACTCGCGCGGCAGAATGCGGATCCGGACCACGCAGTGCCCGCGCGCTTCAGCGGCCTGTTGCAAGGCGACTTGCAGCCGTGCCTCAAGTTCAAGGATCGCACCGTGGCGGAACTCATCGCGCAGGCGCTGCCGGTCTCCGCGATCCTCGGTGCGGCGGCGCTGCTGCTCTCGACGACCATCGGTGTGTGGCTCGGCAGCGTCGCGGCGGTGCGGAAAAATACGTGGCTCGATTCCGCGACGATGCTTGGCGCACTCGTGGCGATCTCCGTGCCGACCTTCGTCACCGGCCCCGCGCTCGTGCTCGTCTTTTCGCTGTGGCTCGGCTGGCTGCCGGTCGGCGGATGGACTGGGATTTCCAGCCTCATCCTGCCGGCGATCACACTTGCGGGGCCGTTCATCGCCTACATCGCGCGGCTCACTCGCACGAGCATGCTGGAGGTGCTGAATCAGGATTTCGTCCGCACCGCGCAGGCGAAGGGACTCGGCGAGCGGCGCGTGCTTTACAAGCATGTGCTGAAGGTCGGCATCCTGCCGGTCGTGAGTTTTCTCGGCCCGCTCACGGCGAACCTGCTCACCGGTTCACTCGTCATCGAGTCGGTCTTCAGCCTGCCGGGCATGGGCGGATTTTTTGTGAACTCTGTGCTCAATCGCGACGTCTTCCTCTGCTGCGGCAGCGTCACCATTTACTGCACGCTGCTCGTCGGCATGAATCTCCTCGTGGACATCGCCTACAAGTGGCTCGACCCGCGCATCCGCCTCGAATGAGCGAACCGATCTCCACACCCGCAGCGCAGCCGCCCGGCACATGGCGGCGACTCGTGCGCAACCGCGTCGCACTCGCGGCGATGCTCGTCCTCGCAGGCATCGCGTTCGTCGCGATTCTCGGCCCGGCTATTTTTCCGTACAGCCCGGAGAAGGTGACGCCGCACTCGCTGCATCTCCCCTCGTGGCTGCCGCTCAGCGCCGAACAGGCGAAGCTGGACACGGATCGCGGTGGCGCAGTCGGCCGATGGCAGCATCCATTCGGCACCGACATGAACGGACGCGACGTGTTCTCGAGGGTGATACAGGGCGCGCGCATCTCGCTCATCGTCGGGCTGTGCGGCGCGCTCGTGAGTTTCTTCATCGGCACCGCGTACGGTCTCATTTCCGGCTACGTCGGCGGGCGGACGGACAATGTGATGATGCGCTTCATCGAAATGCTGCACAGCGTGCCACGGCTGATCATCGTCATCGTCGCGATTTTCACCTTCGCGCCGTGGCTGGAGACGACGCTGCACCGCACGCTGCCCAGTCTCGAAGGCTATGCGAAAATCATGATCCTGATCCTCTGCCTCGGCCTCATCGAATGGCTCTCGATGGCGCGCATCGTGCGCGGGCAGGTGCTCGCACTGAAGGAGCAGCAGTTCGTGCTCGCCGCGCGCGCGCTCGGGCAGTCGCACGCGCGCATCATCGTGCGGCATCTGCTGCCGAATCTCATCGGCGTCATCGTCGTCTATCTCACGCTCACGATCCCCGCGGTGATTCTCGACGAGTCATTCCTCAGCTTCCTCGGCCTCGGCATCAATGACCCGCAGGCAAGCTGGGGCAGCCTTCTCAGCGACGGCAAAAATGTGATCAACCCGATCCACAGCTACTGGTGGCTGCTGCTCTTCCCCGCCGCCGCGATGTCGCTCACGCTCGTCGCGCTGAATTTCCTCGGCGACGCAATCCGAGATGCGCTCGACCCGCGCGCGCGGAGCTAGCCGGTCGTTCAGGCGGAATAATGGAACCTGCACTGCATCACGATCACGGTCTGGTTCTCGCAGCGGTACACCATCCGGTGCTCCTGCGTGATGCGGCGCGACCACCAGCCTTTCAGATTTCCCCTCAAGGGTTCGGGCTTGCCGATTCCGGCAAATGGATTCCTCAGCGTGTCCCGGATGATTTCGTTCACCCTTGCGAGACCTTTCCGATCCGTTTCCTGCCACCAGAGGTAATCCTCCCAACCCCCGGGCAGCCACTTCAGTCGCACAGCTTTCGTGCCTTGAGTTTGCCTGCGGCATAGTCGGCCAGCCCCTTCCGAATCCGCTCCGCGTTGGCTGGCGTGGACAAAAGGTGCAGCGTCGCCTCCATCGCGGCGTATTCCTCAGCGGCCAGCAACACAGCGGTTCCGGTTCCGTTGCGGGTGATCGTGATCGGCTCGCGATCGCGGGCAGTCATTTCAATCAGGCTTGCCAGCCGGTTTCTGGCGTCCGTGTAAGAGATCGTTTGCACGGGCCAAAGATGGAGGCTGGACAGAATTCTGTCAACCCGGTGCCGCCGAAGTTCCGATGGCAATTTCAATTGAAGATAAATACGAATGTTTTCCTACAAATGCGGCCCTGCCGGCTTCACCGGCGCGCGGAATGCCGGTGCGCCCTGTACCTTCAGCTTCCGCTTGAAGACCTTGTCGCCGCACATCGCGTAGAGCGTGCTGAAATCCGCACCGCCGAATTCCACATTGCTCACGCGTCCGTTTGGCGTGGGGATGATGCAATTCACGCGTCCCGCCTGATCGCACACCTGGATGCCCATGCGCGTCGCCACGTAGAGTCGGCCCGCGATGTCCACTTTCATCCCATCCGCGCCGCTGTCGTCGGCGGTATCGGGGACGTGCAGGTGGTAGTAGCGCTGCTTGTGCTTCAGCGTCCCGTCGGGCTGGACTTGATAACTGTAAACCCAGTGCGAACGGCTGTCGTCCACGTAGAGCAGACTCTGATCGGGCGACAGTGCGATGCCGTTGGAAAACTTCAGCCCCTTGTCCACGATCTGTTTTTCGCCGTTCGGCTTGATGAGCCAGATCATGCTCGGATTCAGTCCGCTGCCGGGATGCGTCGCATACACGTTGCCGTTGTGCGCGACGACGATGTCATTGCCCACGATCTCATTCGCAAAAACCTTCGCAGCGCCCTTGGCATCGTAAGTGAGAAGCTGCGGCGTCCCTGTCGCGACCACGTAGAGATGCCCGTCGGGTCCGAACGCCTGGCCGTTCGCCTTCTGCGAATCCTCGATAAATGACGACACCTTCCCATCGAGATCGATCTTCCACGTCTTCGATGCCGGGATGTCGTTGAAGAAAACCTCGCCCTTCGCATTCACCGCCGGGCCTTCGGTGAACTTGTATCCTTCGCCCACAAGCTGCCAGCCCTCGCCGGGGATCAGGATTTCCTGCAGTTGTTTCGAGCCTGCACCGGCCTGCGGTTCCTTCGGCCAGTCCTTCCACAGCCAGCGCACCGCATCGGGAAAAATCGCCGCGCCGTGGATGCCGTTGTGACCGCCCGTGCCCCATGCGTGGTTCACCTCGTAGCCGGCGAAAGTGAGTGCGCGTTCCATCATCTGGTTCGCCATCCACCAGTCGCCGCCGTAGATATTTTGATCGTGGTCGCCGTCCTGCAGGAAGACGCGCAGCGGCTTCGGCTCCGTCTCACGCACGAGCCCCGCGATGCGATCCGCGCCGCGCAGATTCACGAAAGTGCCGACGGTGGAAAACACGCGCCGGAAATCCGCAGGCCGCTCCCACGCCGCGATGAACGCACACACTGCGCCGCTCGACGATCCGCCGATGCAGCGGTCGTTGCCATTCTTGCTGAGCACGATCGAGCGACCGTCGCCAGCCTTCTGATTTTCCACAAAAGGCAGCAACTCCTCGACGACGAAGCGCGCGTAGTCTCCGCCGAGGCCGTCGTATTCGAGGCTGCGATTGAAACGATCGAGCGCCACTTTTCCATCGAGCGCCTTCACCACGCCGGGCGATGCCGCGATGTAGATCGTCACGGGCATCTCATGCTTCGCGATCAGATTGTCGAAGACGACCGGTGCGTTGTGCTGCACGCCGTCCTGATTTACCCACACGCACGCGGGTTTCGCCGGGTCGTATTGCTTCGGCACATAGACAGTGACGTTGCGCGTCGTGCCGGGAAAAATCTTCGACCCGTCGAGCGTGAACTTGAGCAGTTCGCCCTTCGGCACGCCGTCGTGCGGCTTCGAGTCCTCGGTGAGCGGATAGTTTTCCGCGGGATTTTTCTGCGCGAGGGCCGCGCCTGCAAATGCGAGCGCGAGGGAGAGTGCGGCGAGCGTCTTCATGAAACCGCAGGCTGCGAAAGTGCCGCCTATTTCGCAATGCGGATCGCGTGTCCGCCGCCGCTCACGCATCGAGTCTCACACTCCGCAGTCGCAGCGCATTTGTGATCACGGAGACGGAACTCAGGCTCATCGCCGCACCCGCGATCATCGGGCTGAGCAGCCAGCCGAAGACGGGGTAAAGCGCGCCTGCTGCGATCGGCACGCCGAGCGCGTTGTAGAGAAATGCGAAGAGCAAATTTTGCCGAATGTTGCGAAGCGTCGCGCGGCTGAGGCGGATCGCGCGCGCGATGCCGCGGAGGTCGCCTTTCAAAAGCGTGATGCCCGCACTCTGCATGGCGACATCGGTGCCGGTGCCCATCGCGATGCCGACGTTTGCAGCGGCGAGCGCGGGCGCGTCGTTCACGCCATCGCCCGCCATCGCGACATTTTCTCCTGCGGCGCGCAGCGTTTTGATGCGCGCGATTTTCGACTCAGGCGATGCGCCAGCCTCGACGGAATCAATCCCGAGCCGCTTCGCGACGACGCCCGCGGTGCGCGCGTTGTCGCCGGTGAGCATGTGGAGCTTCAACCCGAGCGCGTGCAGTTCGCGCACGGCCTCGGCCGCGGAGGGCTTGATGGGATCGGCCACGGCAAGCAGTCCGGCTGCGCGTCCGGCGATGGCGGCGAAGACGACCGTGTGGCCTTCGTCCTGCAATGCCGCGGCCTTTTTCTCCAACACTGCGAGATCACCCACACCACGCTGCGCGAGGAATGCCGCGCTGCCCACAGCGACCTCGCGTTCGCCAACTTTCGCGATCACGCCGCCACCGGTGACGGATTGAAAATCACGCGCAGGCTCGGAGGCGAGATTGCGTTCCTTCGCAGCGGCAATGATCGCGGCGGCGAGCGGGTGTTCGCTCGATGACTCGACGGCAGCGACGGCGCGCAATAGTTCCTCCTCGGTGAAACCATCCGCCGCGACGAGCGACGTGAGCTTCGGATGTCCCTCGGTGAGCGTGCCGGTCTTGTCCACGACGAGTGTGGTCACCTTCTCCATGCGCTCGAGTGCCTCGGCATTTTTCACGAGCACGCCATTCTGCGCGCCGCGTCCGATGCCGACCATGATGCTCATCGGCGTCGCGAGGCCGAGTGCGCACGGGCACGCGATGATGAGCACGGCCACGGCATTCACGACCGCATGCGCGAGTCGCGGCTCGGGGCCGAGCCACATCCAAAGCACAAACGTGAGCACCGCAGCGCCGAGCACGGCGGGGACGAACCATCCAGCCACTCGATCCGCAAGCGCCTGGATCGGCGCGCGGCTGCGCTGTGCCTCGGCGACCATCTGCACGATGCGCGCGAGCATCGTCTCGCTGCCGACGCGTTCGGCGCGCATGAGGAATGCGCCGGTGCCATTGATGGTGCCGCCGGTCACCGCGTCGCCCGCGCCTTTCGCGACGGGGATAGGTTCGCCGGTGAGCATGGATTCATCCACGCTCGACCGCCCCTCGGTGACTTCGCCATCCACGGGGATTTTTTCACCGGGCCGCACGCGCAAATTTGCGCCAACGATCACTTGATCGAGCGGCACTTCACGTTCGCCGCCCGCGTCCACAACCCGCGCGGTGGCCGGTGCAAGATCGAGCAGCGCGCGGATCGCACTGCCGGTGCGGGCGCGCGCGCGCAGCTCCAGCACCTGCCCGACGATCACGAGCACGACGATGACCGCCGCCGCCTCGAAGTAGATCCCGACCCCGCCCATCCGCATCGCCTCGGGAAACACGCCCGGCGCGAGCATCGCCACCGCGCTGTATGCGTAGGCCGCGCCGACGCCGAGCGCGATGAGCGTGAACATATTGAAGTGCCCCGTGCGCAGCGAACGCGCTCCGCGCACAAAAAACGGCAAGCCCGCCCACAGCACGACCGGCGTGGTGAGCGCGAACTGAATCCAGCGCGAAGCCGCGCCCATGAACCAGTGCGGCGCGCCGGGAAACGCGTGCCCCATCGCGAGCACGAAAACCGGCAGCGCGCAGATCGCACCGAGCCACAGGCGCCGCGTCATGTCGCGCAGTTCGCCGTCGTCTTCAGGCTCGCTTGCGGTGACGGTTTTCGGCTCCAGGGCCATCCCGCATTTTGGGCATTCGCCCGGATGATCCTGCTCGACCTCCGGGTGCATGGGACACGTGTAGATCGTTTTCGCAGCAGGCTTCCACGCCGGGTTGCGTTCGAGCGCCATGCCGCACTTCGGGCACGCGCCCGGAGTGTCCGACTCCACGCCGGAACACATCGGGCAGAAATATTTCGCCCCCGCGGATGGCGTCACATCGCCGTGATGATGCGCGCCGTGAGCGCAGCAATCATGCCCGTCCGTCGGCTCCGGCTCGGGCGGAGGAGCCTCCGTGTGGCAGCACTGCGGAGGTTCCTTTTTTTCGCAGCACGAATGCGGCCCTGCATCGCCACCGGTGGCGTGTCCGCGTTTGTCGTCGTGGGTCATGATGTGGCCATGCACTGCGCTGCCGCATGGCGGCAGTCCGCTACTTTTTCGGGGCGGCGTCCTTCACCATCTTGGCGTATTTCGCCGGGTCCTTTTCAAAGTCGTCCTTGCAGCCCTTGCAGCAGAGCCACACGTCGGTGCCCTCATGGGTGACCTTGTATGCCTTCATGCCGCCGCTGCCGTACGCCTTGCCGGAGATGGGGCATTTTTTCAGCGGGTAGTCCTTCGGCACGCCGGTCTCCGCGGACGCGGTGCAGGAGACGAGGACGATGGCGGCAAGGATTGCGCTGGCGATTTTCATGGCGGGGTATGGGGTTGGGATGAGTGATCACAATAAACTCCGCGGAGTCCCACCGCAACTGCGCGGATTTTGCGGCTGCCGATGGCGCTGCTCAGACAGCGGCCTGATGACCGTAGCCGCGGACGGAAGGAGGCGGGCTGACCTTCCGTTTGCTTCCGAAATCCGCTGCGTGAGAAAAAGTGCCCGCCTCCTCCCGTCGGCGGCTACGGGTGGCTTGCTCACTTCTCATCCGCTTTTCCAAACGCGAGCGCGAGCCAGCCTGCGAGCAGGCACACGCCACCGAGAGGCGTGATTGCGCCGAGCCATTTCACATTCGTGAGCGCGAGGACGTAAAGCGTGCCACTGAAAATCACGATGCCTGCAAGCATGAGCGACCACGCCGCGCTGCGGAGCGGACGCAGCGTGGAGATGACAAGCATCACGATGGCGTGCGCGAGGTGATAGAGCACCGCAGTTTTCCACGTTTCCATGCGTCCGTTTTTTTCCAGCAAATCCTGAAGCCCGTGCGCGCCGAATGCGCCGAACGCGACGGCGAGAAGCCCGGTGATGGCGGAGATGCGGAATGCAGTCTGAGATTTCATGCGCAGAGAAAACCCGGCAGGGCGCGATTCCGCCATTCACAATTCACCATTCACAATTCACAATTCCGCGAATGGACTGGAAAAACTGGCAGCCGCGCCAACTCGCGAACCTGTGCTTCATCGTGAAGGACGGGCGCGTGCTGCTCATCCGCAAGAAGCGCGGGCTGGGCGCGGGGAAAATCAACGCGCCGGGCGGGAAGCTGGAGCCCGGCGAGACGGCGCTCGCCGCGGCGATCCGCGAGACGCAGGAGGAAATCGGCGTGACGCCGCTGCTGCTCGAAGACCGCGGAGTCGTGCGGTTCCAGTTCACCGACGGCTACAGCCTGCACTGCGCGGTGTTCGTCGCAGCGGATTTTGAGGGCGAGATGATCGAGACGGACGAGGCGCTGCCGATGTGGTTCCCGGTGGACGGCGTGCCGTTTCACGAGATGTGGGAGGACGACCAGCATTGGCTGCCGCAGGTGCTCGCGGGGCAGCGGTTCGAGGGATGGTTCGAATTCGACGGGGAGAAAATGCTGAGCAAGCGCGTGGAGTTTTTAACCGCAGATGAACGCGGATGAACGCAGATGTTTTTTCAACCGCGAAGGCGCGAAGACTTTGCACCGCTAAGATTCCGAATGCGTTTGCTGCACCAGCGATTTGTCAGTTCGGGCGCCGAACATCCGATGCCGTGAGTCATGAATCGCGCATCCCATGAATCACGCATCCGTCTCCGATTCCCATCTGCGTTCATCCGCATTCATCTGCGGTTCCCATTCTTGTTTTCCTGAGCCATGCCAAGGGTGATCATCGCCGGATGCGGTTTCGTCGGTCTCGCGACGGCGCGGCTTCTTCACAGTGCCGGATGGGATGTGCTTGGGCTCACGCATTCGCCGGAGTCCGCGGCTGCGCTGAAGGACGAGGCATTTTCCGCGGCAGCGTGCGACATCTC
This sequence comes from Chthoniobacterales bacterium, assembly GCA_038238025.1. Classification (GTDB taxonomy): domain Bacteria; phylum Verrucomicrobiota; class Verrucomicrobiia; order Chthoniobacterales; family Chthoniobacteraceae; genus SXWH01. Next base: position 12,482 of record JBBRYC010000085.1, on the reverse strand, counting down.
GAATGCCGATGCAGTGCGTGCGATAGCAACGCTGTGTGATGGAACACCGGATGTCGTGATCCACTGCGCGAGTTCGGGACGCGGCGGCGAGGACTCGTATCGCGCCGTTTACTTCGAAGGCGCTCTCAATCTCCTCGATGCGCTCGCACCGCGGCGGCTCATCTTCACGGGCAGCACGAGCGTGTATGCGCAGACGGACGGCGCAGTCGCGACCGAGGACAGCGCCGCGGAACCGCCGAGCGAAACGGGACACATCCTGCGCGGGACGGAGGAGCTCGTGCTCTCGCGCGGCGGCATCGTCGCGCGGCTCGCCGGGATTTACGGACCGGGGCGATCGGTGCTGCTGCGGAAATTTTTCAACGGCGAGGCCGTCATTGAGGGCGATGGCGGGCGCATCGTGAACCAGGTGCATCGCGACGACATCGCCAGCGCGCTGCTCGCGCTCGCCGTGCGCGGTGAAAGTGGAATCTTCAATGTGAGCGACGATGCGCCGATGCCGCAGCGCGAGATCTACGCATGGCTCGCGGAGCGTTTCGCGCTTCCGCTGCCGCCGACTGGCCCGATCGATCCGAACCGCAAACGCGGCTGGACGAGCAAGCGCGTGAGTAACGCGAAGCTGCGCGCACTCGGCTGGGTGCCACAGCTTCCGAGTTTCTTCGATGCCGTCGAGCGGCAGCCGGAACTCGTCACGCTCGCGCGCGAAGGCTGAGAGGAATGTCCGCGTGCGGCGCGGCAATGTAGGCGAGGTTTTCCAACCTCGCGCGGGAGGATGGGCGAAGGCGGCGGGATGGATCGGAGCAAAAGCCTTCCGAACTTTGCTTGTCCCCCGAGTGATCGACGCCCTTCCCACCACCTCGCTGCGCTCGCCCGCGCGGGGTTGGAAAACCCCGCCTACATTGCGCGCGCCGCGGATTGTGCCTCGGCTACTTTTTCGCCGCAGGCACGGGTGCCGGAGCAGTGGGCGGCTTCGGCTTCGTGGTCATCTCGAAGTCGTCCGTGCGGAACGGCGTCACCGGCAGGCCCTCGTTGCTGAAAAGATTGCACACCGGGTTGTCCGCCCAGGCGTAGCGCACGGCGATGGGCGCGCTCACCTTGTCGCTGGTCAGCTCGACCTGGCTGCCGGCGATCACTTTTCCCTTCGCCCAGTGCCACACTTTGTCCTCGCCGCAGACGGCGAAGCCGACGGCCTCCTGCACGTCGAACGGACGCAGCGCGCTGCCGAACATGTCGAGCGTCACCGTCGCCTTGCCGCCGCTGATCTCCAGCTTGCTGAACTCCGGGCTGCGATACGCGAACTTCATCCCGTAGTCTTTCACGAGCGCCCAGCGCACGAGGCGCGCGGCGACGTCGTGCTTGTTCTTCGGGTGGATGTCCTTGCCCTCGCCGAGGTCAATGATGACGGCCTGGCCGGTGTTCGGGAGCTTCATCGTCTTCGTCTGCGACTCGCGCAGCTCGGCCCACGAGCTGTCGCCGGGCTCGGGCTTTTCCGCGAGGAAGTCCGCGAGCTGCACCCAGTAGAACGGGAAGTCGCCCTGCTTCCACTCCGCGCGCCACTGCTCGATCATGTACGGGAAAAGCTGCGCATATTCCCATGCGCGGCCCGCGTTGCTTTCGCCCTGGTACCAGATCACTCCCTTGATGCCGTAGCCGAGCGTCGGGTTCATCACGCCGTTGAAAATATTGCCGGGGCGTCCGTTGCCCTTGAGCCAGCCATCGGGCGACTGCGGCGCGCGCGGCGGCTGCTGCCCGACTGCGGGCTTCGATGCCTTGAACTTTGCCATGTCCTCCTTCCACTTCGCCGTGGCTTTTTCAAAATCAGCCTTCGCTTTTTCCGACTGGAGATCGGCTTCGCGCTTCACGGTGTTTTCCATCAGCGTCTTGAAACGCGGATCCTTTTCGAGCGACGAGCGGCGCACCCACGCCTCGGCAGCCGAGCCACCCCATGAGTTGTCAATCAGCCCCACCGGCACATGCAGGATGTTGTGAAGGGTGCGCCCGTACAAAAATCCCACTGCGGAAAACGGCTTCGCGCTGTCCGCATTCGACGCCTTCCACACGCCCTTGAAATCGCTCTGCAATTCCTGCGTGCCGACGTTCGGCACTTTGATCAGCCGCAGATTTGGCAGGTCGGAAGCCGCGGCCTCGATGTCGCCATTCCAGTCGCCGTTCAGCGTGAAGCCCATGTTCGACTGCCCCGAGCACATCCACACTTCGCCCACGAGCACGTCCTGGATTTCGCGCTTCGTCGTGCCGGCGATCTCGATCGTCTGCGGCGTCGCGTTTGCATTCACCGGGTCGAGTTTCACGCGCCAAGCGCCGTCGCTGCCGGCCTCGGCGGATTTCGTCTGACCGGAAAAAGTGACGGTCACTTTGGTGCCCGGCGTGTCCCAGCCCCAGACGGGATTCGTCTGCTTTTGCTGGAGCACCATGTGGTCGCCGATGATGGCGGGAAGCTTAAGTTCCGCAAATGCGGCAGGCGCGAATGCGAGAGCGAGGAGGATGCTGATGCGTTTCATGAAGTGTGGTTGGCAGATGGTTTCGAGTGCGGAAGAGAATGCCTGTCGCGCTTCGCGTTACTTTTTCTCCGCCGACGGCGCGGGCGACTGCGCGATGTTCGCCGCGGGCTCGGAGGAAATCTCCGACTTGATCCCGCGCAGGTGCATGTCGAAAAACTGCTGCACGCGCTTGTTCGCCTCGGGGCTGTTGAAGCCGTGGCCGCCGTCCGTCACCGGCACGAGAATCGAGGGCGAGCCCACTTTTGTGAGCGCCTCCTGGAGCCGCGTCGCATTGGTGAAATTCACGCGCATGTCCTTCGTGCCATGCAGCGTCATGAAAGGCGGCGCTCCTGCGTGAACGTACGTGAGCGGCGAGCATGCCTTCGCCTCCGCAGCCTTTTCCGCAAGGCTGCCGCCGATCAATCCGGCCACCGCGGGATCGTCCTTCAGCGCCGCCTCGCCCTGCATGAGCGGCGACGCCATGTCCTGCGGGCCGCAGACATTCACCACGCACGTCACCTTTGCACTCAGCGAGGTGAACTCGCCGAGGCTCCCCTCGAGATCCTTCACGCCCTCGGTGAGCCCGAGCAGCGACACGAGATGCCCGCCCGCCGAAGTGCCCGTCACGCCGATGTGATCCGGGTCGAGATTGTATTCCTTCGCATGGCCGCGAATCCACCGGATCGCCGCCTTGCAGTCGTGAATCTGCGCCGGCCATTTCGCCTCGCCGGAAAGCCGGTAACCCACGCTCACGCCCGCGTAGTTGCCGGAGGCAGCAGCTCCCGCGGCCAATCCCCCGCCCCTGCGGCTCCCGTTCACCCAACCGCCGCCGTGGATGTACACCACCACTGGCAGCGGCTTGTCCGTCGCGCGATGCTTCGGCAGGTAGAGGTCCACCATCTGCCACGGGTTGTCGTTCCCCGCGTAGGGGAGATCGGCCTTCAGTTCCACGAGGTCGGATGCGCGCGACGGCGGCGGCATCGGCTTCCGCTCAGATTTTTCCTCGGCGAAAATTGCGGCTGTGGAGACGAGGGAGAGCGCGAGTGTGAGGAGGGTTTTCATGGGAGGCAGGGAGAGGATGTTGGATTGCGACGGCATCCGCCGCACACCGCACAATCCGTCGCACACGGAAACCTTGGCGGGGAACTCTGCAAAGCAGGCGAGGTTTCAGACCGCGCCTGCTTTGCAGCAGCCACTCGGCATCCGTCATTCGGCATCGCCTCTGCTCTCCACTCCCGCATGTTCCTGCGCCTGCTGCCAAAATTGATCCCCCTCTCGCTGCTCACATGCGGCGTGTGGTGGTTCGTGGCGAGCCGTCCGGTGCATCACTCGCCCGGCGTGCTCGTGTCGAAGGATCCGGTGCAGAAGGAAATCGCCCCGAGGCCGATCACAAAGGTGGGCGAATGGCAGGTGACGGCGATGGCGGAGTATCATCTGCGCGGGCTGGTGCTGGGGAAAAAGCGCTACTACGACGGCCAGCAGTCGGAGCTTGTACCGACTGATGTCGCGGTGGGCTGGGGAAAAATGAGCGATCAGTCCGTGGTGGATCGCCTCGGGATTTCGATGGGCAACCGTTTCTACTTTTACGAGTGGCAGAACGAGCCCCCGATTCCGCAGGATGAGATCAGGGTGTCGTCGGCGAACAACCATGTGATCGCGGCAAACGACGAAGTGCGAAAAGTCATCAGCGGCCTGCGCGTGGGGCAGATCGTGACGATGAAGGGCTGGCTCGTGAATGCGGAAGGCCCCGGCGGACGCTCGTGGCATTCCTCGCTCACTCGCAGCGACACCGGCAACGGCGCGTGCGAACTTTTCTACGTCGAGAGCGCGAGGGCGGTGAACGAAATCGCGGACGAGATGTAGCCGCGCTTGTCAAAGCGCTGGCACACTTTGGATTTCACCCCGGGAAGATCAGCCCGCGCTTTCACAAGCGCGGCTACGCGTTATTTTTTCAGAGCTGTCTCGATTTCCGCGGCCACCTTTGCAGCGAGGCCGTCATAGCCGGCGGCGGTGAAGTGGACATTCTGTGGAATCTGCCACTCGGTTATTTTCGGCTCGGAACTTTCGTGGAGGTCGTCGGTCGGGATTCCCTCGTCCTTCATCACACGCGCGGCGACGGCGTTGTATTTCACCTCTTCGGCATGTGCGCGTCCGTTGGAATTTTCGGGAACCCGCGTGGTCGTGGCCCAGATGAGTTTCGCACCGGTGGCCTTCATCTTTTTCACGAGTTCGCGCAGGTTCTTCTCATATTCATCCAGCGAGGAGACCTGCGGGCCGGCGGCGTCGAGTTTGCCATCCTTCCAATGCTTCAGGTCGTGCAGGCCCCAGTTGAAATGGATCACGTCCCATTTTTCCTTGCCGAGCCAGCCGTCAATTTTCGCGATGCCGTCTTTCGTCGAGCCGCCATTCGCCGGGATGCGGTGGAGGTTTGCCTTTCCCTTCAGCAGTTCGCGCACGGGCAAAGTGTAGCCGATCGAGATGCTGTCGCCGATGAGCAGCACGCGCGGGAGTCCGGCCTCGTCGGTGATTTTTGCGAGCGCGGCGTCGGGCTTTTTCGCAGGACGCTGTGCCTTTGCAGCGGGCTGATCGGCATTTGCAGCCGTGATGAGGCAGGCGAGGAGGAGGAAGAATTTTTTCATGGCGTGTGGGGAATCATCCAATGAAAGACCCGCGCCTGGAGCAACACAAGCACTCCGACGAGCGCCGCGAGCGCGAGGCTGTGCCAGAAAACCGCGCGCAAAATGGTGCCTGCGTCCGGCGCATCGGCTGCGCCGCCGATGGCCGTCTGCGCGACGACGATGCTCTGCGCATCAATCATCTTGCCCATCACGCCGCCGGAGCTGTTTGCCGCGCATGTGAGGATCGGTGACAGCCCGATTTGCTCGGCGGTGACTTTTTGCAGATTGCCGAAAAGGACATTCGACGCCGTGTCGCTGCCCGTGAGCGCGACGCCGAGCCAGCCGAGCAGCGGCGAGAAAAATGGGAACCACCAGCCGGTCATGGCGAACACAAGACCCATCGTCGTGTCGGAACCGCAGAACCGCGTGGTGTAGCCGAGCGCGAGCATGAGCGAGATGGTGAGCAGCGAAGTGCGCACGCGCCACACACAGCGCCCGTAGAGCCGCGCGAGCGCCGCTGGTTTCATGCGAAGGAGCAGGCCCGTGACGATTCCCGCGAGCAACAGCGCGGTGCCGGTCATGCCGAGCAGGTTCAATTTGTAGATCGCCTTCTCGAGTTCCGGCGCGACGACGACGGGCGGCATCTTTTGCACCGCGAGATGCAGCGCGGGGATTTCAAATTTCCACGGCGCCACCGCGTTCAGCCATTTCTCGATGGGTGCGATTTTCCACACGGCGACGAAAATGGAGAGCGTGAGCCAAGGCAGCCACGCCTTGAATTTGCCGGATGCCGGATGCTGGTTGCTGGCCGCGGGTTCGGCGGATGTGCGGGGTTTCCAGACGCGCAGCAGCGTGATCAATGAAATCATCGCCACGAGCCCGGCGGCGATGTCCACGAGCGCCGGGCCGTGATAGTTCGACACGAGAAACTGCACCCCGCCGAAACTCACGCCGCACACGAGGCACGCGGGCCAGACCTCGATCATCCCACGCCAGCCGGCCTGCGCGGCAACGAGCCAAAATGGGACGATGAGCGAAAAGATCGTGAGGTGGAACCCGACCATCGCGCTGAGTGAATTCAGCGGGAGGCCGGTGACATCCGCGAGCGTGATCAGCGGGATGCCGAGCGAGCCGAATGCGACCGGCGCGGTGTTGCCGATGAGCGCGAGCTTCGCGGCTTCGAGCGGCTTGAAACCGAGGCCGATGAGCATCGCGCCGGTGATCGCGACCGGCGCGCCGAAGCCCGCGCAGCCCTCGATGAATGCGCCGAAGCAAAATGCGATGAGCAGCGCCTGGATGCGGCGGTCGCCCGCGAGCCCGGCGATCTGCCTTTTCAAAATCTCGAACCCACCCGTCTCGACGGAAAGCTGGTAGATGAAGATCGCGTTCAGCACGATCCAGCCGATCGGGAACAGCCCAAACATCGCGCCGTAGCCCGCCGCCGCGACGGCGAGATTTGCGGGCATTTTGTAAACGAAGATCGCCAGCCCGACAGCGGCGAGCAGCCCCGCGAGCGCCGCGAGATGCGCGCGCACATGCCACACCGCGAGCAGCGCGAGCAGCAGCACCACGGGCACCGCCGCTGCGAGGGATGACGCGAAGAGCGAATGCAGCGGATCGTAATTCTGGGGCCAGGACATCGGGAGTGACGAATGACGGATGACGGATGACGAAGGCAAGCCGCGCGTATTTTTTACGCCCTCGGCGGAAAGGACGGCGGCTTCACTCCAGGCTTCGCGGCTTGCGGAAGATGCTGAAGGTATTTTTTCAGGAAGTGCTCGATCACCTCGCGATTGTGATGCGGCTTGTTGAGCATGCGCAGCAGTCCGCGCTCCTCGGGCTCGACGCGCTACTTGAGCGTCTGGAGATACTTCACCGTCACCGGGATTTGCTTCTCCGCATCCGGGTGCTCGTCCTCGATGAAGTAGTGCTTCACACCCGCCTTCGATGCGGCTGCGAGCACCGCGGGCCACTGCACCTGCCCGGTGCCGAGCGCGACGCTCTCCTCATTCGGCGCATGGCCGGTGTACACGCCGGTGCGCGCACCTTTCGCGATGTCCTTCAAGTGCATGAGCTGCCAGCGGCCGGGATACTTGTTGAGAAATTTCACCGGGTCCGCGCCGGGATGCACGACCCAGAAGACGTCCATCTCGAACGCGACGAACTTCGGATTCGTCCGCTCCATCAGCACGTCGAGGAATGTCTTCTCCGAGCCCTCGGCGATGGGCCGGAATTCGTAGCCGTGATTGTGATACGCAAACGTGATGCCTTCCTTCGCGAATGCCTCGCCCCACTTGTTGAAATCCGTCGCCGCCTTCTCCGCGTTCTCCATGCCGAACATCGCCGCCGTGTGCGGAATCCACGGGCACGCGGCGTATTTCAGCCCGAGCGCCTTTGCGTCGGCGACGCACTTCGCGAGATCTTTTTCGAGCGCGCCGTATTGAAAGTGCATGCTGATCGGCTGGAGGCCGCGCGCGCTGAGTTCCCTCAGCAATGCATCGGGCTGCAAGTCATAGGTGCCGGCAAGTTCGACTTCCTTGATGCCGAATGCCTTCACCTTGTCGAACGATCCGGCGACGTCCTTCTTGAACGAATCGCGGAGCGAGTAGAGCTGGAGTCCGGTCTCGCCTGCAAAGTCTCCGGCGAATGTGGATGATGCGAGGGCGAGGAGCGAGAGGAGGATGCGGCGCATGGGGCGAGAATGAGCGGAGCGCGCGCTGCGCGGCAAGCGATTGGTTTGGAAGGCCGGGTGCTCGCCTGCGTCACAAATCCACGCGCAGCACGCCGTCGCTCAGGATTTTTGCGCGCAGCCCGCCGTGGCCTTTCAGCGCCTCCTCCGCGCCGTCGGCGAACGCGGCGTTCATCCAGTGGCACGGCGCGCTCTCCTGCGTGCCGAGGAAGCGCACGCCCTGCACTTCAAACTCAGTGCCGATGAGCGCATTCAAATCCACTCCCTCGGTGATGATGTTGCGCCGGAAGATTTCCGGCCCCTTGTCGCGGATGCCGAACTGCGCGCAGATGCGTTCATACACCTCCTGCTCGAAGAACGTGACCTGCCCCTTGTAGTCGTCCTTGAAATCGAGATAGCGGTCACCCTCGATGCCGCGGCCCGCGAGCAGGCGTGCCTCGCGCACGTCGAGCGCCGCGTGCTCGCCCGGCGGCTTGTCGTGGTGCCCGACGAAATTGTGTCCGGGGCTGATGAAGATTTGGCGGATGCGCATGGCTGGAGCTTGCGTCAGCGCGCGTGCGCGCTCAAACGGAATCCATGTCACACGCCGCGGTGCTGCTCGCCGGTGGAAAGTCGTCGCGCATGGGCCGCGACAAATCCGCGCTGATCGTGAACGGCGAACCGCTCTGGCAGCGCCAGCTCGCCGTCCTGCGCGCAACCGAGCCCGCCGAGCTTTTCATCTCGGGGAAAAGCGACGGCCCGTATGCAGACTGCGGAGTGGAAATCCTCGCCGACGAAATCCCCGACTGCGGCCCGCTCGGCGGCATCGCCACCGCGCTGCGCCGCTGCACCAGCGACATGCTGCTCGTGCTCGCCGTGGACATGCCCGCGATGACCGCGGAATTCCTGCGTTCGCTCCTCGAAGAATCGCAGCGCGCCGCGAAGGGCGTCGTCCCCTCCGTAGCCGCGCTCGTGAGAGCGCGGGCCAACTTCGAGCCGCTCGCCGCCGTCTATCCCCGCGCCGCACTCGCCATCGCCGATGAATGCCTCCGAACCGGCGAACGAAAACTCGAAACCTTCATCCGTAAACTCAAAGCGAATCAGCTCGTGAGCGTGCAATCAGTTGCGGAGGAAAAGGCTGCTCTGTTCACGAATTGGAACGAGCCGGAAGACGTTATTTTGCGATGACGGTGATGCGGCAGCGGCCGCATCGGAAGGCTTCGGTTTCGTCATAAGGCTCGATCACACGGGTCTCACGATCTTCTGCCGTGTCGAAAAACAAAGTAGGCCAGCTCCATCGGGACCAGTGACCGAACAGGAAACCCGTCAGCGTGTTGCGGAGTGATGCGACACCCTTTGTCATCGGCTGCGAACAACGCGGACAATTCATTGCGGCCGCTTGCGGAGCAGGCACAGGCGCACTCGGCGATGTCGCGCGCTCAAATTCGTACCCGCACAGGCACGCACCCCAGATGCGAGACGCACGAGGTTCTCCGCACTTCGGGCAAATTTCCGGCGAGGTTTTCACGTTGGATGCGCGCTGCCCTAACACGCAAATGCCGCGTTACAAACTCAGGAAATTCTTCAGCAGCTTCTTCCCTTCGAGCGTGAGGATGCTCTCGGGGTGAAATTGCACGCCGTGGATCGGAAATTCGCGGTGGCGGAGGCCCATGATTTCCTGCTCCTCGGTCCACGCGGTGATTTCGAGGCTCGCCGGGAATGTCTCCCTTTTCACGAGCAGCGAATGGTAGCGCGTGGCCTCGAACGGCGACGGGATTCCTGCGAAGATGCCGGTGCCGTTGTGTTGAATCGGCGAGGTCTTTCCGTGCATGAGGCGGCCTGCGCGCACGACGTCGCCGCCGAAGACGTGGCCGATGCTCTGGTGGCCGAGGCATACGCCGAGCAGCGGCGTGGTCGGGCCGAAGCGGCGGATGACTTCGCAGGAGATGCCCGCCTCATTCGGCGTGCATGGGCCGGGCGAGATGCAGATGCGCTCCGGCTTCAGCGCGGCGATTTCGTCAGGCGTGATTTCGTCGTTGCGCTTCACGAGCGGGTCCGCTCCGAGTTCGCCGAAATACTGGACGAGGTTGTAGGTGAAGCTGTCGTAGTTATCGATGACGAGGAGCACGGGGAATTTAAGATTTAGGATTTAAGATTTAAGATTTGGGCGTCCTTCGCGGCGTTGTCGTGAGGTGGGTAGCTCTGAGTGCGGCTGCGGCGGTGAGTTTGAGTCTGCACGACGCAAAGTCCTTCGTCCGCAATGTGAGTTCCTCTTTCTGCATGTGCGTGGCAGCGGAAAAATCTTAAATCTTAAATCCTAAATCTTAAATTGTTCCCGCTCAGCCTTCGGGATCGTCGAGGATCAGGCGCAGGCGTTCCGCGAGCGCGGCGGGGAAACGCGGGAGCCAGCTTTCATCCACGAGTCCGACGCTGGCGAGATCGCGCAGGTGCATCCGATCCTTGTCGCGGAAGGACGTGAGTTTCATGCGCAGCAAATCTTCCAGCGGGATCAGTTCGAAGCCGTCGGCGTGCTCTGTGCGGGTGAGTTCGGGCGTCGGCTCGATGGCGTCCGGCACTGCGAGTTCACCAGCCCAGAGGATGTGGACTGCATCGCGCACTTTCGCCTCCGGCGAATCGAGGAAGACATCCATCGCTCCCGCTTTTCCGAGCGAGGCCACGCGGCGGTGGACGAAGCCCGCGGCCCCGAGTGCAGCCTGCGCGCGGGCGAGATCGGCGCGGCGCAGGAGAATGTCCACGTCGCGGGTGTTGCGCACGGCTGCGGTGTCCACGCGCGAGACCCATGCAGCGACGGCGTTGCCACCCACGACTGCGTACGGGATGCCCGCGCCCGCGAGCGCGGCGGCGGCGCGTTCGAGGCGGTGGCGGACTTGTTCGATGCCTTCTTTCATGCGTGTCCAGGAGATTGGGAGCAGCATTCAGATTTAAGATTTAAGATTTAAGATTTAAGATTTTTTTCCAAGGCACCGGCACGCATGGGTTGCGGAGCGCGATGCGAAAATGCCGCTGTCCGTCGTTGGAGTTCCAATTGTCGGTGAGCGTTCGGTTCGGCAAAATCTTAAATCTTAAATCCTAAATCTTAAATGCTTTTCGCCCTCGAAATCGCGGCCATCATGCCCATCGCCTTGTTCACGGTCTCGACGTATTCGCCCTCGGGCGTGCTGTCGGCGACGACTCCGGCGCCGGCTTGCACGTGGGCTTTGCCGTCCTTCAGCACGACGGTGCGGAGCGCAATGCACGAGTCGCTGTTGCCATCGAAACCGAAGTAGCCGACAGCGCCCGCATAAACGCCGCGCTTGGATTTTTCCAACTCGGCGATGACCTGCATGGCGCGGACTTTCGGCGAGCCGCTCACGGTGCCGGCGGGGAAAGTCGCGCGCATCACGTCGTAAGCGGTGCGGTCGGGGCGCAGGCGGCCCTCGACGTTGCTGACGATGTGCATGACGTGCGAGTAGCGCTCGATGATCATGAAGTCGTTCACGCGGACCGAGGCGAATTCGCTCGCGCGGCCGACATCGTTGCGCGCGAGGTCCACAAGCATGAGGTGCTCGGCGCGCTCCTTCGGGTCGGCGAGGAGTTCTGCGGCGTTCGCGTCGTCCTCGGCGGGAGTCGCGCCGCGCCTGCGCGTGCCGGCGATGGGGCGGATTTCGATTTTGCCATTCACCGCGCGGACGTGGACCTCGGGGCTGCTGCCGACGAAGCTGAACGCGCTGCGCCCCACCGACGCGGGAAATTTCATGCAGAACATGTAGGGCGACGGATTCACGAATCGCAGCGCGCGGTAGAGTGTGAGCGGGTCGCCGGTATAGTCGGTGGAGAAGCGCTGCGAGGGCACGACTTGGAAGATGTCGCCGGCGTGGATGTATTCGTGCGCTTTGCGGACCATCGCGTGGAATTCCTCGCGCGTGGTGTTGCTCGTCGCGGCGGCGGGCGGCGGCGGCGGCGTGATCGGGAAAGGCGCGAGTTGGTTCGGCTTCGCGAGCTTCGCGGCGATGTCGGCGATCGTCTTCGTCGCGCGGGCGTAGGCTTTCTCGATGCACGCCGCGTCGTCGTTTTCGATGAAGGCATTCGAGACGATGCGCAGGCGGCGCTTGAGGTGATCGAAGATGAGGACGGTTTCCGCGAGGACGAAGAGGCTCTCGGGCAGGCCGAGTTCGTCGCCTTTTGCCACGGGCACCGTGGGCTCGAAGAAGCGCACGATGTCATAGCCGAGGTAGCCCACCGCGCCGCCGAAGAAGCGCGTGCGGAATTCCGGCGGCTCATCCGGCAGCGGGACGTAGCGGAAGCGCGACATGTATTTTTCCAAGTCGGCGAGCGGATCCTTTTCCGACTGGAACTCGCGCGTCTCGCCGTCCTCGGTGATGCGAATTGTGCGCCCTTGGCTTTCCATCACGACGCGTGGGCCGACGATGACGAACGAATAGCGCCCAGTCTGCTCGCTCTTCTCGACGCTCTCGAAAAGGAACGTGTAGCCGCCGTCGTCGAGCTTCGCGAACGCGCCGACGGGTGACTCGGCGTCCGCGATGAATTCGGCGTGGACGGGGATGAGGTTGCCCTGCATCGCGAGCGTGCGGAAGGCTGCGAGGTCAGGGGTGAAATGGGTGGTCATAGTGCTCAGTGCTCAGTGCTCAGTGCTCAGTTGTCAGTGCTCAGTTGTCAGTGCTCAGTCCTGCGGTGCGAGTA
>JBBRYC010000084.1:0-26403 GCA_038238025.1 Chthoniobacterales bacterium | reverse complement strand
GACGAAGCTGAATAACCTCTCCCGGCCTTGGTGCGGGTTTTGTGGGAAGTGGTCCCGGATGTGGAAAGGTCATCATGCTCGGATTATAGGAGAGGCGAGAAAGCGCCTAACGACCCCAAGCTCAGCGACTCCGGGCCGGGGACGCGGCTGTGAGCACGCCGGCGCAAGGCGAAGGCGCGGGCTGTGCCGGGCTTCATGGCGGGCAGCACAGCCCGTGACTGAGCCGGTCGGATTAGAGCCGCGCGCGGTAACTGAACGCCAAAGCCCGGAGTTCGCTGCAGCGCATGGTTAGGCGTTGCGGCAATTCTCATAAAGACATCGCGACGGCTTTCTGTCCTTCTGAGAGAAATGGAGACGAATGAACAGCGGTATCAAATATTGCCTTGATGGCTTGACCAATTGCTGAAACTAGAATTCCAAGCAGGCCTAGAATAAATCCGAGAACGATGGCGAGAATGCCGCTGGTCCATGTAAACGCACCGCTCGGTCCTAGAATGATGTAAAGAACGCCGCCAACGATTACGAGCGCACCGGCTACTTGGGCTAGAGTGCCAACGCCATCAAGTGCGCCAGCTACACGATAGCCGTTACGGTATCGCGTGATGACTTGTTGTGCTTCGTGTGAGATGGGGTTGTTGTCTTCTTGGGTTCTCATAGTGAGTTTTCGATTTTGTTGTCAGTGGACGCAAGCGACGCCTAACTACTGATTATACGACTGGGGATTTTTCCCAGTCGTGTAGCTGATGGGGTTGAAAAGGGGGGTCCACCCCTGTTGGCATGGAAAAATGCAGAAAGGACCGCTTGCATTCCTGTCGTGTAGCGGGAGCCGGGGAAGGTGTCCAGAAGGTTCTGAAAATGACCGAAACTTTTTCCAGTCGTGTAGCTGGGGTGCCCGCTATACGACAAAAATGGTATCGGACAGGCGGGCGATCCTCCGGGTTTTCCCTGATTTTTCGCCCAGGAGGGCTTTCTGGCTATACGACTGTAGCAATGGGGGCTGGCATGGGCGCTGTCGTATAGCGGGAGGGGTTTGGGAGGATTTTATCCAACGTGCAAGTGGAACATCAGTGCGGGGCGGCCATTTTTGAGGAGCGCCGGGGTGGGTATGGACTTCAAGGGAGGGTGGGGCCGCGTCTGGCGCTTCGGTGGCGCCTTTTGCCTGTGCCGAAGTGCCCATGGGCCGGGGCGGAGACCCGGTCTTTGCAACCAGATGTCGGGCGTTGGCTGACAGATGCTGAGATGGTCAAGCGGGCGTCTGGCGGAGGATGTCCGGGGCGCAGCCGGGGAATCCGGCGTGTCGGATGGACGCGAACGCCGGGCGACGGTGCGCGAGGCGTTGGGGGCAGGGCTGACGCATCAGAATCTCCTGCCAGCGCGGGAAACGAAACGTCTGCGCATGGCGGGGGCGCCTGCGGCGGGCTTAACATCGAACGTCTAACACTTAACTCTTAACGCCAAACGATGCGCAATCGGATCGGGGTTTGCCTGTCCTTAAAAGTTCGGCGTGAGGTGTCCGACGTTCCCTGCTTATCCGGTTGCGTGACACAACATCGGAAAGAGGCTCTGAGGAAGGCAGGAAGGCAGGAATTCACCGGGCTGGCCGCTCACTTTTCCTGCTTTCCTGCCTTCCTGAGATGCCTTTGTCACGCAACCGGATCAGCAGGCGACGTTCAATGTTCGGCCCCGCGCAGCGGCCTTCCCCCAACATTGTCTGTCACGCATTGCTTTGATGCTTCAGCCCTGGCGTTGGGCGAGCCGCGGGCGTTTCGCGTCGGGGATGTGGGTTTCGTGGGGCGGACGGCCGTGATTCACGTTCTGCGAGAGAGGGACGGTCGCAGAGAAGAATTGGGAGTTTCAGTTTTACACTCCGCCTGCGAGGGCGCAGCATCCGGTTCGTCATGAAAAAGCCCAGTTCCCCCGGCAGGTCCCGCCGCATTTCCAAGGCGGGAAAAACTAAATCATCCAAGGCGGCGGCTGCAAAGAAGGTCGCCACAAGAAAGACTGCACCGAAGAAGGCCGTGCGGAAAAAGCCTGCAAAGCCGGCCGGAAAAGCCGCGGTGACGGTGAGCGTTGCCGCGCTCCGGGTGCGGCTGGCTGCGGCGATGCGGATCGAGGCGCTGGACCGCCCGAAGGCCGCGGGGATAAGCTCGCGGACGGCACGGCCGCTCGCGCTGGCGGCGGCCCCGGCCCCGCAGCGCAATGACGATTTTCCGAACACTTTCATCCAGACGATCTCGGTGCGGCTCGAGGATCCGGATCATCCGCTGAGGCTCACATGGGCGGGTCCGAAAGCCAGCGGGCAGGCGACCGGGCCGTTTCGCAGTTCGCCCGGCGCGGGGCTGAGCGGGCTGAATTGCAACGATGTGGCGACGAGCCGGCGCAATGGCAGCAATTGCACGCCGAAAGGCACTTTCACCGTCACCGGCTTTGCGCCGCATCTCAACAGCCACGCGGAGGCGACGGATGTGACGTGGTTTGTGCCTGAGCGCGGGATCGCATTTCATTTTTATCCGTCGGTGCCCACTTTCGCCGCGTCGCACGGCTGTGTCCGGCTGGAGTCGCGGAAGATCGCGCAGCTTATCCAGAATAACTCGCGTGCCGGCATCACGGGCGTCGTCGTGGATGGCGTGTGGACAAAGCCCGCGCATCAATATTGAAATAAGCGAAGAAGCCTAATGCCGTTTGAAACCACCATCACAAGGAGCAAACTATGTCCGAAGTTCTCGTAAGGGATCGCTGGTATGCACTCATCGTCGCCGGGCCGAGCGGCTCGGGCAAGAGTGTCGTGGCCGAGGAAATCGCGAGGGAGCTGAGCCTGCCGCTGATAGATGCCGATGACTATCACAGCCGGGAGGCCGTGGAGCTGATGAAAAGCGGGACGCCGCTGACCGATGATTATCGCCAGAACTGGGCGGAGCGGCTTCTCGGCGGGATGATCGCGTGGCGGCGGCGCGGGGAGAGCGTGGTGATTGCGTGTTCGTGCATCCGCCGGCGGACGCGGGATCGCTTCCGCACCTATGTGAACGAGGCGCGGATCGTCGGCGGGCAGGTGGTCATCGCATGGCTGGATGTGCCGCCGGATGTGCTGAAGGCGCGGCTGCTGAACCGCGAGGACCAGGGTACGCATTTTTTCCCGGCATCGCTGCTGGCTTCACAGCTTGGCTCCGTGCAGGAGCCGGATCCGGAGACTGAACCCGGTGTCGTGAAGGTCGAGGTAAGGGGCGACACGCCCGATGCTGTGGCGCGGAGGGTGTGGGAGGCGGTTCCTGCGCTGCATCCGTTCGTCACCCGGATTTGATCCTGAATACCGCAGTGGTTCAAACCACGAATGGACACGAAGTGGCACGAATAGTGGAGTTCCGCACGATGCCTGCGGTTTCGCAGGCATTTAACCGGATGAGTGCGGTGACAGAAGCAAGCTCACATCTTGCGAACCTTTTTATTCGTGCCACTTCGTGTCCATTCGTGGTTTTCCAACTTCGGAATCCAGGCTGGTCTTTTCCGGAAGAAGCAAACAGGCACTGCCGCCGGGAATGCGACAGTGCCTGATGATTTTCTCCGCCAGCCGATGACGGCCGGTTGCGGCTAACCCTGCAAACGGTAATGCCCCGGCGAGACCTTCCTGATCGCCTTGATTTTCTTTCCAGTCGTGGAAAACCACACGAACAGGTTGCGCGGGTTCACGCCCAGTGACTTCGCCAGATCGCCGACGCTAATGCCGCCTTTGCCGGCCGATTTCAGTGCGGACTGGACTGCGACTGACAGATAGCCGCGCTGCTGGCGCGCGGGCTTCCGTCCGGCTTTCGCGGGATTCGCCTTCGGCGCTGCGGGTGCGGCGGGCACCGCGCCGACGAGACGATAGCGGCCCCTGCCTGCCTTGCGGACGGCCTTGATGCTCTTGCGCGCAAACTGGAACCATGAATGCAACGCCGATGACTTCGCGCCGAGCGCTGTGGCGAGATCCCGGACGGCGATGCCTGCATCGCCCGCCGCGGCGAGCGCGTCGAGGATGCGCTGCTTGAGTTCACCGCGTTCTGCACGCGGTTTCCTTGTGGAGCGAGCGGGAGCGTAGGATTTGATTGCGGCTTGCGCGGGGGCAGTTCCAGCCTTGGAAATAAGGGAGCCGCTGATGGATGCGAACCGCGACTGCAATTGGTCGAGCTTGGATTGCAGGGCTGCGCGCTCCTGCTCGATGGCTATTGCTTCTTTGTACAGTTCGATGCGGGATTGTGATGACATAAGAATGAATATGTCATTCACGTTTTCACCCGGCTCAAGTGATATCTTGTTAGTTTTCATTATAGTTTGCCTGCGTGGCAGTGGCATTGCGCCGATGGGTTTGGCGGGCGCGGTGCGTGGGGAATGAGGCGGGCACGAAGTCGTTGCAAAGGAGCAAGTTCGCGCTAGCTTCCTCGCCGTTTATGAAAAAACAGAACTTTTGCAGCCTGATCTTCGCGGCAGTGGCGATGAGCGCGCTGGCCGGCTGCGCCACCAAGCCGCCACCACCGCCCAAGCCCGACCCGACGAAGCCTGTGCCGCCGTACACATGGAACGACACGGGGGCCAAGGGTGCGCCGAGGATCGAGGTCGTCCTGGGCAGCCAGCGCGCGTATTTTTACCGTGGCGATGTGCGCATCGGCGAGACGAAGTGCAGCACGGGAAAAAGCGGATTTGCCACGCAGGCCGGAAACTTTGCCGTGACTCAGAAGGACTTGAATCACGAGTCGAACCTGTACGGGAGCTTCATCGGCGAGGGCGGCGAAGTCGTGAAAAGCAATGTGGACACGAGCAAGATGCCGACGCCCGAAGGCTGCTCATTCAAGGGGGCGAAAATGCCATTCTTCCTGCGCTTCACGGGCGGCTACGGGCTGCACGCGGGCTATGTCCCGAACTATCCCGCCTCGCACGGCTGCGTGCGGCTGCCGAGGGTGATGGCGGAGCATTTCTATCAGAATTCGCAAGTCGGCACACCTGTCATCGTCCACGAATAGCCGGCGCAATCCGGGCAGTTAGCCCAGCGGCAGAGCGTCTCGTTTACGCCGCTTTCAGGCCATTCTTGCCCAAATCGCCTGAAGTCCGCAGCAGCCTGCAAACCCGCATGGATGCTTGGTTCCAGAGCGATTGGCTGTCAGCTTGAGTTTGTACGAATCGGCTAAAATTTGGGGCGTCAATATTTTACGGCAGTAAACCACGGCTGGAACCGAACAGATATAACGCATGAAAGTGAGCGATGAAGTTCCGAGGAAATAGCGGACGCACTCCTTGCTGCTCGCCATCCCTGCTCGCACCTGCAAAAGTCCGCACATTGATGAGCACCCCGACGCCTCTCGACTTCACCGCCGCGCACGCCCGGATATGCGCGCTCTGCGACCGGTTCGAGGAACGCGTGGCCGAGGTGAAGGCACCCGAATACAAGGAAGCAGTCGCACGCGTCGAATTCATCTCGCCGTTCTTCAAGGCACTCGGGTGGGACGTGGACAACGAGCAGCACCGCTCGATTTACGAGAAAGACTGCGTGCTCGAAAAGGCAGAGCTGATCGAGGGCAGTGCCCGCAGCGCCGACTACGCCTTCCGACGCCCCGGCACTCACCTGATCGCATTTTACGTCGAGGCGAAAAAGCCCGCGGTGGACATCCTCAACCACACCGACTGCCATCAGGCCGTCCGCTACGGATGGAATGCCGGCACACCGCTCGTCGTTCTTACCGACTTCGAGCAGTTCCTCATCCTCGACTCCCGCGCGGAAGCCGACCGGCACAACGCCACGCGCCACGTTCTGAAAGCGAATGGTGCCTACCGTTTCACCGACTACCGCGACCCGGATAAATTCGCCGAGCTTTGGGGCCTTTTCGGACGGGAAGCCGTCGCCGCCGGTGCCATGGACAAGGCCGCCGCCGCGCTCCCCCGCCTCAGCAGTCGCATTCACGTTGATGATCTTTCCGCCACCGGCAATGCGCCGGTGGATGAGACCTTCCTCGCACAAATGGAGCTTTGGCGCGAGCGGCTCGCCAAGTCGCTGAAGAAAACCAACCCCGACCTCGGCGGCGAGCGGCTCACCTCGCTCACCCAGCGCATCCTGGACCGGCTCGTCTTCCTGCGCTTCCTCGAAGACCGCGCCATCGAGCGCGACATCACCTTCCGGCAGCTCAGCGACGCGCCGAACGCGTGGGCCGCGTTCCTGAAAATCTCCCATCGTCTTGATGCGCGCTACAACGGCATCATCTACAAAAAGGACGCCGACTGCATCGAGGACACCGCGCTCGACGTGGACGGTAATCTCTTCGCCGAAATCGCCGGCGCGCTCGATCCGCGGAACTCGAAATACCTCTTCGCGACGATCCCCGTCACCATCCTCGGCAGCATCTATGAGCGGTTCCTCGGCAACGTCATCGTCGCCACGGAGAAGACCGCGCGCCTCGATCCCAAGCCCGAGGTGCGCAAGGCCGGCGGCGTCTATTACACGCCCGACTACATCGTCCGCTACATCGTCGCCGAGACCGTGGGCCGCTGTATCGCCGGGAAAGAGCCAGCCGAGATCGAAGCCATGCGTTTCGCCGACATCGCCTGCGGCTCCGGCTCATTCCTCGTCGAAGTCTTCGCCGCGCTCATCCGCTATCACCTGCGCTGGTATCTCGACGACAAGCCCGAGGCGTGGGTGAAACAAGGCGTCCTTCGCCGCCGCGAACTCGACGGCGACCTCGTGCTCACGCTGCGGGAAAAGCGCCGCATCCTCGGGCACTGCGTCTTCGGTGTGGACCTCGACCCGCAGGCCACCGAAGTCACCCAGCTCTCGCTCTACCTGCGCCTGCTCGAAGACGAGAGCTTCCCCTCCACGCAGCTACTCTTCGACGAGGAACACCGCGCGCTCCTGCCCGACCTGCGCGAAAACATCGTGTGCGGAAATTCGCTGATCGAGACGGACATCGCGGGTCTCTTCGGACTCGCACCGGAGGATGAGGTGAAGATCCATCCGCTCGATTTGCGATGGTGTTTTCCATCGGTCTTTCGATTCAAGGAAGTTGATTCGGCGCGGGTGCAGGAGACTCCGACTGCTGATGAGTTCATATCTTTCGGCACCGGCCCGATGCACGGGAGCTACGCGAGAGGCCGCGTAAAAAAACCGAAGACCGAACCGAAACCGCCGGAAAAACTGAATCCCGAACAATCGCCCTGGCAGGGCGGCTTCGACGCGATCGTTGGCAACCCGCCGTACGTCCGGCAGGAGCAACTGAAACTGATCAAGACCTATCTCCAACAGCGCTACAACTGCTTTGCAGGCACCGCCGATCTGTATGCGTTTTTCATGGAGCGCGGGATTTCACTGCTCCGGCGTGGCGGTCGCTATGGCATCATTGTTTCGAGCAGTTTCTTGCGCGCGAACTACGCGGAGGCGCTCCGCGAGACCTTGAAAGAACGCGCGGCGGTCGAGCGTGTCGTTGATTTCGGCGGACTTCCCGTCTTCGCAGCAGCCAAAGACACGTATGTCTGCATCCCTTTGCTCTCGACGAGTCCGCAACCGCCGCGAATCGAGATCGTTCGTGTAAACACGCTCGATCCCGATCGCGTCGAGTCACGGATGCGAGAGACTGACTACACAATTCCGCACCGGCGATTCTCGCGTGCAGCGTGGTCGCTTGCGCGGGATGAAGAGATCGCACTTTTTGAAAAGTTGTGCAGCCGCGGTCAGTCGCTCGGACGAGCTGTCAATGGAGCAATCCACTACGGCATCAAGACAGCTCTGAACGACGCATTCATCATCGCCACGGCTCAACGCAATGCCGTCGTTGCCGAGTCCCCGAAGAGCGCATCACTGATGCATCCGTGCCGCGGCGGTGAGGATGTGCGCGAGTATTTCATCCGTCCGCAAGACGCATGGATCATCGTCATCCCGTGCGGCTTCACGCGCGCGCAGATGAAAATCGCTGGCGTGCTTGGGCAAGCCCGCGCATGGGATTGGTTCTGTGAGCATCACTCGCTCATCGCCGCACACCTCGCGCCGTTCGAGAAAGCGTTGAAAGCCCGGCAGGATCAAGGGGAGTTTTGGTGGGAGCTGCGGCCTTGCGACTACTATGGGGTTTTCGCCCGCCCGAAAATCGTCTTCCCCGACATCTGCAAACATCCGCGCTTCTGCTTCGATGACACCGGCCTGTATCTGACCAACACCGCCTACGCTCTCGGCACGGACGACAAGTATCTGTTGGGTCTGCTCAACAGCCCCGTCTTCTGGTTTTGCATTCGCCACATCTCAATCCCCTTCGGCGTGCGCGCTGGCGAATTTCGTTACCGCCTTATCTATCAATACATGGAGCAGGTGCCTGTGCGGATCGCGAACCTCGATGATCGCGAAGACGCTTCGCGCCATGACCGCCTGGTGAAGCTCGTCGATCAGATTCTCAGTGCGAAAAAGCGGGAGGCGGATTCGGCCGGTGCCACGAAGGACAACCTGAATCGCCAGATCGCCACCCTCGACCGCCAGATCAACGCGCTCGTTTACGAACTCTACGGGCTGACGGACGAGGAGATCGCCCTTGTGGAGCGGCCATCGAGCCAAGAGAGACGGTCGGTCGGCGCGTAATTCCAGCCGTAATCTGCACCTGTCTCGCACTCCTGCCATCCTCGCAAAGATTCCGCCCATTTTCGTCCCGCTCCGTGCCACTGGCCCGCAACCGGCCGGCTGCGAACGGCGAAGACTTTGCACCCGCCAGCAGAAGACTCGCCACGAAGATTGAATCGCTGCGCGAAGGCCCGACGATTCAAATTTCCTGATGAACTGTCAGACGCATGCCGTGCCCATGACTTCGTTCACGATTGTCTCAAGGCGTAGCGTCCGGATTTCTTGCTGCCGATTTTTTCCACCACTCCGGCATCCAGCAGCGGGCGCGGATGATGAATTGCGGCGGGCATGGTCGAGGGATGTGTCAAGCGTGAGTCAAGTTATCAGTCAAGTGCCGCGACAGTGCCGTGGCAGCAGGGCAGCGTGCGCAATCAGCAGATGAGCTTGCCCGCGTGTCGGGATGCCGCATAGTCCCGGAGTGCCGACGTGCGGCGCAGTTCGCCGGAAATGCTGGACCGGGCAGTTAGCTCAGCGGTAGAGCGTCTCGTTTACACCGAGTTGGTCGGGGGTTCGAATCCCTCACTGCCCACCAGTTTAGTTGAGAGGTGAGGGTTGAGGGTTGAGAGGAGGAATGGCGAGCGCTTTGCGCTGCGGTGCGTTTGCGAACTTGCCATTGGTCATCCGTGACGAAGCGGTGGCTCGGGGGCGGCAAAATCTTAAATCCTAAATCCTAAATCTTAAATTCTCCCGAGCACCTCGGCGGCGATGTCGGCGGTGCGGGCGATGTCCTCGGGGGTGTGTGCGAGGGAGAGGAAGCCGGCTTCGAATTGCGAGGGGGCGAAATAGACGCCGCGCTCGAGGCAGCCGTGGAAGAATTTTGCGAACGCGGCTTTGTCGCTCACCATTGCTTCCTCGAGGCTGCGCACCGGGTTGGCCGCGCTCGTGAAGTAGAGGCAGAACATCGAGCCGATGCGGCGGAAATTGTAGTCGCGGCCCGCGCGCTTCAGCCCGGCGCGCGTGCGCGATTCGAATTCCGCGCCGAGCGCTTCGAGCTTGGCCCAGCCGTCGAGGCGTTCGAGTTCGCGGAGTTGGGCGAGGCCGGCGGCGAGGGCGAGGGGATTTCCGCTGAGCGTGCCGGCCTGGTACACGGGGCCATCGGGCGAGAGCTGGTCCATGATTTCGCGCCGTCCGCCGAATGCGCCGACGGGGAGGCCGCCGCCGATCACTTTGCCGAGCGCGGTGAGGTCGGGCTTCAGGCCGCAGAGCTGCTGGTAGCCGCCGCGCGCGAGGCGGAAGCCGGTCATCACCTCGTCGAAAATGACGAGCGACTCGTGCTCGGCGCAGAGCTTGGTGAGCAGATCGTAAAAGCCGGGCTCGGGAAAATACAGGCCGGCATTCGCGGGGACGGACTCGACGATCACTGCTGCGATTTCTTTTCCGTGCTCGGCGAAGACGGCGCGCAGTGCGTGGGGATCGTTGTAGCGCAGCGTGAGGGTGAGCGCTGCGAGTTCCGCGGGCACGCCCGCGCTGTCGGGCGTGCCGTGGGTGAGCGCGCCGCTGCCGGCCTTCACGAGCAGCGAGTCCACATGGCCGTGATAGCAGCCGGTGAACTTCACAATTTTGTCGCGCCCCGTGAACCCGCGCGCGAGGCGCACGCACGACATCGTCGCCTCGGTGCCGCTGTTCACCATGCGGACTTTTTCGATCGAGGGAACCCAATCGCAAATGGTGCGCGCCATCTCGACTTCGAGCGCGTGCGGGATGCCGAAGCTCACGCCTTTCGCCGCCGTGGCGGTGATCGCATCGAGCACGACGCGTGGCGCGTGGCCGAGAATGGCGGGGCCCCAGGTGCCCACGTAGTCAATCAGCTCGCGCCCGTCCGCATCCCAGATGTGCGACCCTGCCGCGCGCTCGATGAAGAACGGCTCGCCGCCCACGCCGCGGAATGCGCGCACGGGGGAATTTACGCCGCCGGGAATGTATTTCAGGGCTTCGGCGAACAGTGAGGAAGAGCGCGGGGAATTCATGGCGCACGCAGATGCCGCAACACTGCGCACGGTGCAACGATGAAGCCTCGCCCAGACGCTCGGCGCGGGGGGGGCAGTCTCTGCATCAAGATGATCTGCCAGCGCGAGGAGTGGAGCGTCGGCGCATGGCGGGTGACGCCTGCGGCGGGCTCAACGTCTAACATCGAACGCCTAACGCTTGACTTTTAACGCCGGCCGACGCGCAATTCGATGCGGGTGCGCCGGCCTTTAGGAGTTCGGCGTTAGACGTTAAATGTTAGACGTTGAGCCCCGCGCAGCGGCAATCCCGCAACGAGGTCTGCCATCAATTTGATGCTTCATCCTCCGGAAATGCGCCCCAAATATTTCGCCTTTCCGTCGCGGCAAACCTGCCTACCGTCTCCGGTGTGAAAGCCCTGTTCCCCGCCCTCGCTCTCTCCCTTGCACTTTTTTCCGCACCTGCATTTGCGGCCGGGCCCGCGCCGCACGCGACGAGCGCACTGGCGCGCGAGGCGGGTTCGATTTACCTTGAGGATCTCGCCATCAAGCCCGTGAGGCTCACGGTCACCGGCGAGCCCCTTGTGTACAGCCAGATCGCGAACGGGAGCTACCTCGGCATCCTGCGCAAGGGCACCGTCGCGGAAGTCGTGGCGATCGCGGACACTGCGGTGCGCGTGCGCGGCACCTCGGCGCAGGGCGGCGTGGTCGGCTGGGTGTCCGCCGCGGGGCTCACGCCGATGAAGCCGGAATTCATCGAGAGCGTGAAGAAAAACGCGCAGCGCAAGAAGGACGTGGATGCGCTCATCGCAAAGGGTGAGGTCGCGCTGAACATGACGCACGAGGAGGTCGCGAGCGCGCTCGGCAAGCCGCAGAAAAAGCAGACCAAGCTGGATGCGAAGGGCCGGCAGGAAGTGTGGGAATTCATCCGCTACGCGCGCGTGCCGCAGGAGAGCATCGGCCGCGATGCGCAGGGGAACCTGGTGAAGTCGGTCATCTACGTGAAAGTCCCGGCTGGGAAACTGAGCATCACGTTTGAGAACAATCTCGTCTCCGCTCTCGAACAGGCCGAGGGCGTGCCTGAGGTGCCGGGCGGCGTGCAACTCGTCCCCGCGCCGATCGTCTTCGTGAACTGAGCGCGGATTGCCCGTTGACGGGCGCGCATTTTTCCGTAAGACAACGCGGCTCAGTCACGGCGGAGTAGCCAAGTGGGAAGGCCGAGGTCTGCAAAACCTCTACGAGTGGGTTCGACTCCCACCTCCGCCTCCAATTCTGCATTCATCAGGGTTCCGGGGCGAGGCGTGCGGGGGGCTCGTGTGCTACTTCGGATCGATCACCGGGCGCAGAAGGTTCGTGCGGATCGCGTAGCCCTCGGCGCTCGGGTGCAGCCGGTCGGCGACGAAAAGCTCCGGGCGCGGCTGGCCATCGCTGCCGAGCGTCACGTCCCACAGGTCCACGAAGGCCATGTTTTTTCCCGCGGCGCAGAACTCGCGCACGAGGCGGTTCAGCTCCTGCTGCTTTTCCCGCTGCGCCCAGCGCGCGGGGCTCGGGCCCTGGCCGAGACAGACGATTTTCACGTCGGGCAATTTCGCGCGAACCTTCTCCACGTACGTTTTGAAATCGGCGACGACCTGCGCGACGGGCTTGCCGGCGTTGAGGTCGTTGCCGCCGGCCTGGAGCACGATGGTCTTCGGATGGTACGGAATGCTGACGCGATCGAGGAACCAGATGGAGTCGGAAATCTGCGAGCCGCCGAAGCCGCGGTTGATCACTTTCAGATCGGGGAAATCGTGCGCGAGCGTGCTCCACCGTTTGATGCCTGATGCGCCGGTGAAAAGAATCGCGCCCTGATGCGGCGGGCTCGTCTTGTCGGCGGCTTCGAAGGCGGCGATTTCCTTTTCAAACTTGTTCGCCTGCGCCGCCGGTTCGGCGCGGAGGAGCGGGCTGAGGGCGAGCGCGAGGAGCGTGGAGAAAAATGGGAGGCGCATTTTTATGGCGGATTACTTGGTGTCCTTTTCGATCTCGAAATGCCACGCGACCGGCGCGCACGCGGCGCGCACCTCGGCGTCGGCGGCATCAATCGCCTTCTGCGCCTCGGCGAGTTTCGCCTCGTCCTTTTCCTTGCTCGCCGCGCGCCATTCGTTGTTCAGCTTGCCCTGGAGATTTCCGATCGTGGCGAGGATCTTTGTCGAGCGCTCGCCGACTGCGCCGTCGAATGCGGAGGTGATGTTCCAGCCGGCGGCGAGTTCGCCGGCGTCGAGCGTGGCGGCGGGTTTGCCCTCGATGCTCACGCGATATTTCCCCGCGGCGAGGCCGTCCACTTTCAGGATGCAGCGCGAGAGATCGAGCACGGCGGGGAGCAGTTGCGCGGCGCTCTTCGCTGCGGGGAGGATCGGCCAGGGGCTGGCTTCGTCGAGGCGGGTGAAAGTGAGCTTGCCGCCCTTCGCACTCGAGTCGGTGATTTTGCAATGCTTCGCGGAGACCACGCTGCCATCGGCCTTCAGCGTCGCGCTGCTCACTTCGTGTTCCGCGCCGAGAGCGCCGAGGATCGTCGCGGCCATCGTGTACTGCCCGACCGGGCCGGGATGCACGGGATCGCCGGTGAGCGGGATCAGCGAGGGCGGGATCGGGGGCGCAGCGGGCTTGGCCTTCGGATCGGGAACGGCGGGCGTCGCGGGCGCAGGCGTGGGCTTCGGCGGCCAGGTGCCTTTCTTCGTCGCCTCGGCCTCGCCCTTCGCGCGGTTGTCGCCCCACAGATTGATGAGCGGGTGATATTGATCCACGAAGACCACTTTCTCCTCGGCGGCGAGCGCCTTCAGCGCGTCGGTGTACGGATGGATGCGCCGGCAACGATCGGACTTCCAGTCATTCATCTTGCTCCCGTCATCCACGGGGCTCGATGAGATGAGCACCGGCTGCGCGTGGATGGCGCGGATCTTCCCGATGATCTCGCGCATGCCCTTGATGTAAGCCGCCGGGTCGTCGCCTCTGCCCACGTCATTCATGCCGAGTTCGACGCTCACGATGGTCGGCTTCCACGCCGCGATGTCGTAGTCGAAGCGCTGAATGATGTTGCCCGTGGTATTGCCGCCGATGCCGGAATTGCGGAAGCGCAAGTTCAGCGCCGGATGGCGCGTGTGGTAAAATGCCTCGATGTAATTCGTGTGCTGCCGCTGCGCCGTGATGCTGTCGCCGGACATCACCCACACGTCGCCGTCCTTGAGCTTCAGCACGGGCTCCGCCGCGCGCATCGGCGTGGCGAGCGTGAGGAAGGTGGCGGCGGCGAGGAGCGGGCGGAGGGAGCGGGTGATTTTCATTTTGGAAGGCGGCGAGAAAGGTGGAAGCGGCGGGAAATGTCGAGCACTGCGAGCGGGTGGAGGCGCCTGCGGCGGGCTTAACGTCAAACGTCTAACGCTTAACTTTTAGCGCCAAGAAGCGGAATTCGATTCCACGGAGTTGCTGGCCGCTTGCTCGAAACGTAGAGCGTTAAGAGTTAAACGTTCTGTGCTTATCCGGTTGCATGACAAAAACGCTCGCAGGCGAGCAACGCCCGGTGGAACGCGACCTCCGGGCGCGTTTCCGGCCTCGCACTCGCCAGCCGTCATCCAAAGCGTGCCCGGAGGTCACGCTCCACCTCGCCGGCGCTTTTTTACTCGTGATTTTTGATGCGATCGCCATGAGGCGCACCCCCTGCTTGCAGGTTCATGCGTGAAGCTCTGCATTTTCATCGGCATCAATCTCGGCGGCTTCGTCGGCTGGGAACTGGGCGATCGGTTCGGAACGATGACGGCCTTTTTCCTCAGCGGCGCAGGCAGCGTCATCGGGGTCTTCGCAGGCTGGTGGACGGCGCGAAAAGTCCTCGCGTAGGCCGCGCCCATGGTCGGATCGGGAAAACGCGAATATTCTTTATCATTCCGCTTGCATCACCCGCAAATCCCGATAGCCATCCCGCCCTCTATGGAACTCCTCGTTGCAACCCTCTGTGATACCGCTGTCGAAAACCAAGGCAAACTGAACGTGATTGGCGCGTTTGATGCCGTCATTGCGCAAAGCTTCCCCGCGGGCTTTGCCTATACGCTCGTCCTGCGTTTCTCATTCACCGCCGAAGACCACGGCACCCACAAATTCTCCATCCGTCTCACCGACGACTCCGGAGTCGCGGGCGACCAGCCGCCGAATGAGGCCGACCTCCAGGTCAACATGCCTCCCGGAACGAAGGGCTTCTCGACCCAGAACATGATCCAGCCGCTCCAGGGCAATGTTCAGAAGGCCGGCAACTACCATTTCGCCGTCCACTTCGACGGAAATGTGCTTGCTCGCATTCCGTTCCGCGTCGTCAGCCAGGCCGAGCTCCAGCAGCCCGCCCTGCCCGCTGCGTAATTTCGTTTTAACTCTCAACCCCATCTCCCTCAAGCCTGCCCGGCCATGTGCCGCGGCAGGCTTGTTTTTTTCTGGGCAAAGTCTGGCATCGGGCGGATGGGGCGCAGGCCTTTCGCCGAATGGGCCCAAACACCGGGGTTGAGAAAGCAGGGCAGGTGCGGTTTACTTTTACATCTTACGACGCATCCGTGAGACTGAAATGAAGTCTGATGATTTTATGAAAAAAATCCGAGTATTGCTGGCCGATGATCACCAGGTCGTGAGACGCGGGGTGCAGGCGGCGATTGAAGGGATGCCGGGCTGGGTCATTTGCGGTGAGGTGGCGGACGGGCGTGCGGCAGTCAAGATGGCGGAGGAACTGAAGCCAGACATCGTGGTCATGGATGTGGGGATGCCGGAACTCAACGGGATCGACGCGACCCGCCAGATCCGCCAGAGCTGTCCTGAGACGGAGGTGCTGATATTCACCGGCCAGGAAGCCGAGGATCTCGTACGGCAGGTTTTTGAAGCGGGTGCCCGGAGCTATATTCTCAAGACCGACGGAAGGGAGCAGCTCGAAGCCGCGCTGCGTGCCTTGGCGATCCACAAGCCTTACTTTACAACCGAGGTCGGCGAGGTGCTGTTCGCGAGGTTTTTGCAGGGCAAGAAGGGCGCGACTGAGGACGGGGATGAGGGTCGCCTGACGAAGCGGGAGCGGGAGATTGTGCAGTTGCTCGCCGAGGGAAAGAGCAACAAGGAAGTCGGCGGCGTGCTTGGAATCAGTGTCAAAACGGCTGAAACCCATCGCGCTGCGGTGATGAAAAAACTCAAGCTCAAGGCATTCAGCGAACTCGTTCGGTACGCGATTCGCAATCATCTCGTCCCTGCCTGAACCGGCATCCTCACGTCGCGTCCCCAGTCTTTCGGGCATCAGGGTTTTTCCGGGGGCAGAATACAGACTCCCCGCGCAGTGCGGCGAACGGCACGTGCTTTATCCGAGAGCATGAACAAACCCAAAATCCTCATCGTGGACGACGACGTAAAACTTCTCGCCCTCACCAAGCTGATTCTCGAAAAAATCGGCAGCTTCGAGATCCACACCGAACACCGCTCGTTCGCCGCCCTCCAGAGGGCGCAGGCGTTTGGCCCGGACCTCGTCATCCTCGATGTGGACATGCCGGGCAAGGACGGCGGCGATGTCGCGGCGGAACTCAGCATGGACCCTGTGCTCCGCAGGGTGCCGGTTATTTTCCTCACCTCACTGGTCACGCAACACGAGGCCGGCACGCGCAAAGACGGGCGCTTTCTCGGCAAGCCGGTGAGCCCGCAACTGCTTCTGCAAACCGTGCGTGAGGCATTGGCCGTCGCGGCATGAGGCGCGGCGCTGCAAAATGGGAAAAGTGATGAATGAGGAAATCCTGAGGGACGGACGGATCCTGATGGTGGACGATGACGTGAGCAGCCTTTGCCTGCTGGAGAGTGTGCTCGGGCGGCTGCGCTTCAAGCACACACGAAAGCTGACCGATCCGACGCGGATCATCGAGGAGTTCGACGCGTATGCGCCCGATCTCGTGATCACGGATCTCGACATGCCGGTGCTCGACGGCATCCAGCTCGTCGAGCGGCTGCGCGGCCATCTCCCGAAGGATACCTGCCTGCCGATCCTCGTGCTCACCGGCAATGCCGATCCCAAGACGAAACGGCGCGCGTTGCTCGCCGGTGCGAGCGACATTCTGTTCAAGCCATTTGACTCCGCGGAAATGCAGATGCGGGTGCGCAACCTTTTGCAGACGCGTTTCCAGCATCTCGAAATCCAAGGCTCCAACCGCGCGCTCGAGGAAAAGGTCGCGGAACGCACGGTGGAACTCGAGGGTGTGCTGGCTGAGCTGAAGGGCAGCCAGCGGCAGATCGTGCAGCAGGAGCGTTTTCGCGCCTTTGGCGAGATGGCCGGCGGCGTGGTCCATGATTTCAACAACGCGCTCATGTCGGTCACCGGCTACAGCGACCTGCTCCTGCAGGACGAGTCGCTCATGGACGACCGCGACCTGCTCCGGCAATACCTGAAGATGATGAACATGGCGGGCCGCGACGCCTCGCATGTGGTCTCGCGCCTGCGGGATTTCTACCGGCCGCGCGAGGAGAGCGACGTTTTCAGCGCGGTGAATCTGAACGACATGATCGAGGAAGTGGTGCCGCTGACCAAGCCGAAGTGGCACGATCACGCGCTCGAAACCGGCCGCGCGATCCGCATCGAACTGGAGCTGCAAAAAATTCCGCCCGTGCTCGGCAATGGCGCGGAGTTGCGGGAGATTTTCATGAACCTCATCTTCAACGCCGTGGATGCGATGCCGGCTGGAGGCGTCATCACCCTGCGCACGGAGGCGACGGAAGATGCGGTAAAAATCGAAATCGCCGACACCGGCACCGGCATGACGGAGGAAGTGCGCCAGCGCTGTCTGGAGCCGTTCTTTTCCACCAAGGGCGAGAAGGGGACGGGACTCGGTCTGGCGATGGCCTTCGGCATCATCCGCCGCCACCAAGGCATGCTCGACATCGAATCCTCGCCCGGTAACGGCACGACTTTCCGCCTCACGTTGGCGTGCCATCACGCCGCACCCGCCGAGAGTGGGGACGTGCGGCTGACGCGCACCCGCTCGCTGCGCGTGCTCGTGGTGGATGACGAGGCGAGCCCGCGCGACGTGGTCACGCAGTTTTTGCGCGGCGACGGCCATCGCGTGACGGCCACCGACGAAGGCGGCAAGGCCATGCAGCAGGTCATGGCCGAAGATTTCGACGTCGTGATTTCCGATCTCGGAATGCCCGGCATGGACGGCCTTCAGCTCGCCCGGGAAATCCACGCCGTGGATCCGGACAAGCCCGTGATCCTGCTCACCGGCTTTGCCTTCGCGCCGGAGCGGCAGCCGAAGTCGGTGAATTGCGTGTTGAAAAAACCGCTCGTGCGCGAGGAACTGCGCGCGGCGCTCCGTGCCCTCGGAGAAGCCCTGCAAGCCACCGCGGCTTGAGAAGCAGTCCCGGCAGCGCCGGGCAATTCGCTGACGCGGTTTATTCCCACGCGCAAATACACAGTGCCCCCCGGCGCAAAGGGCCGAGCCCTGCTTGAGGGTGCGGTGTGCATCGAGCGCTCGATTGGCCAAGAGGGGAACTCCACTCCCGACTCCAGTTTCGTGTTCGGCAAAAAACCTATGAAAAGAAAACAGTCGAATCTTGCCGGGCGCACCGCGGAACTGGCGGAGGCAGGCGAGGTGTTGCGGGCAAAGGCGGCGCTTTTGGAGGCGAATATGAACTCGTCGCTGGACGGGATTCTGGTCGTTGATGGCCGGGGAAAGAAGGCCCTCCAGAATCAGCGGACCGCCGACCTTTGGAAAATCCCCCAGCATATCGCGGATGATGCGGACGACTCGAAGCAGTTGGAGTGGTTCAAAGATGCCGTCAAAAACCGGGAGCAATTTGTCGAAAGATTCGCCTGGCTCAATGCTCACCCGAATGAAGTCAGCCGGGACGAGATCGAGCTGAAGGACGGGACGGTTTTGGACCGCTACTCGGCTCCCGTCATCGGCAAGGACGGGGAAGACTACGGCAGGATGTGGACTTTCCGCGACATCACCGAGCGCAAGCGGGCGCAGATCGCGCTCAGCGAAAGCGAGGAGATGCTGCGGCGGGTCATGGACAGCAGTCAGGACTGCATCAAGATTCTCGATCTCGAAGGCCGGTTGGTTTGGATGAATGAAGGCGGGCAGAGCATCATGGAGATTGACGATTTTTCGACCGTGAGGAATCAATGTTGGGTGAATTTTTGGCCGCTGGAGGAACAGCCCGCTGCGCTGGCTGCCTTGGAATTCGCGAAGAACAACAAGGTGGGAAAGTTCACCGGCTTCTGTCCCACGGCGAAGGGATCGCCCCACTGGTGGGAAGTGGTCGTCACTCCGATGCTGGATGAGGCGGGCAACCCGGAAAAGCTGCTCTCCGTCTCGCGCGACATCACCGAGCGCAAGCAGGCCGAGAAGTTGCTGCGGCAGAAGGATGCACTCATCCGCATCGCGGGCGAGCTGACGCGCACCGGCGGCTGGGCGCTGGAGATTCCCGATCAACGCCTGTTCTGGAGCGATGAGGTTTTTGATATCCTTGATTTCCCGCGCGGCAACATGCCATCGCTCGCCGAGGCACTGGCGCTTCATCCCGAACCGTGGCGGACCAAAGTCACAGCGGCGATGGAAACCTGCGTCCGGGATGGCACCCCCTTTGACTTTGAAATGCAAATCCTCACCGCCAAAGGCCGGCAAATCTGGGCGCGCGTGTGTGCCGAGGTGGAACGCCATGCCGATGGCTCGATCAAGCGGGTTCAGGGTGCGTTTCAGGACATCTCCGAGCGCAAGCAGGCGGAGGAGACGCTGCGGCTGCTCAGTTCCGCCGTCGAGCAGTCCAAGGAATCTATCCTCATCACCGACGCGCGGCTCGATCTGCCGGGGCCGGGCATCATCTTCGTGAATCCCGCGTTCACGCAAATGACGGGCTACACGGCGGCGGAAGTGATCGGGGCGACGCCGCGGATTCTGCAAGGCGCGAAGACCGAGCGCGCAGTGTTGCAACGCCTGCGGGACACGCTTGCCCGCGGCGAAGTGTTTGAAGGCGAGACCGTGAACTACCGCAAGGATGGGACGGAATTCCAACTCGAATGGCAAATCGCCCCGATCCGCAACGCCGCCGGGGCCGTCACGCATTTCGTGGCCATCCAGCGCGACGTGACGAAGCGGAAGGACGCCGAGGCCGAGCGAGTCGAGATGAACCGGCAACTCATCGAAGCCTCGCGCCACGCAGGCATGGCGGAAGTCGCCACGAGCGTCCTGCACAATGTCGGGAACGTGCTCAACAGCGTGAACATTTCCGCCACGGTGGCCTCCGAGAAAATCCGGCTCAGTTGCGGTTCCAATGTCACGCGGATCGCCGCCCTTCTGCAGGAACACCGCGGGGATTTGCCAGCGTTTTTCGCCAGCGCACAGGGCTTGCAGCTCCCGGATTTCCTGACCGGTCTCGCGGAAAATCTCGCCGACGAGCAGCGCGGCGTGCTGGCCGAACTCAAATCGCTGTGCGGGAACATCGATCACATCAAGGACATCGTGGAGATGCAGCAGACCTACGCGCGCATCGCGGGGGTGACCGAGGAGCTGGCTCCCGCCAGCCTCATCGAGGACGCTCTCCGGCTGAATGCCGCGGCATTCGAGCGTCACGGCGTCGAAGTCGTCCGCGAGTACGGCGCATCGCCGGTGCTGGAGGTGGATAAACACAAGGCGCTCCAGATTCTCGTGAACCTCATCCGCAACGCCCAATACGCGATGGACGAATCCGGCGGCACGGGCAAGCGCATGACGCTGAAAATTGCGCACGATGATGCGGGCCTCGTGAAAATTTCCGTCGGCGACGAGGGCGTGGGCATCCCGGCGGAAAATCTGACGCGCATTTTCGAGCACGGCTTCACCACGCGCAAAGACGGGCACGGCTTCGGACTCCACAGCGCGGTGCTCGCCGCGAAGGAAATGGGCGGGTCGCTGACCGCGCAGAGCGACGGCTACGGCAAAGGCGCCATCTTCACTCTTGCCCTGCCGCTTCCGGCGGAACGCTCACCATGATGAACACCACGAATCACCCCCCCAACCGCCGCATTCTTCTGATTGATGACAATCGCGCGATCCACGGCGACTTCCGCAAGATTCTCGTGGGCGAAGACCGCAAGCGGAACGCGCTGGATGAATCCAAAGCCGCGTTTTTCAACGAGCCGCTTGTCGCGCTGCACAAGGCGGAGTTCGAGCTGGATTCCGCGCATCAGGGCGAGGAGGGCGTGGCCATGCTGCGCGAATCCATCGCGCAGGGGCGGCCGTACGCGATGGCATTTGTGGACATGCGGATGCCGCCGGGCATGGACGGGCTGGAGACGGCGGCGCGGCTCTGGGAGATCGCGCCCGATCTTCAGGTCGTGATTTGCACCGCCTATTCCGACTATTCCTGGGACGAGATAATCGGGAAGGTCGGCCATTCGGATCGCCTGCTCATTCTCAAAAAACCCTTCGAGGCGATCGAGGTGCTCCAGCTTGCCCACGCGCTCACGGGGAAATGGGCACTGAGTCATGCGCTGACCGGCAGCATGGCGGACCTCGAAGTGCTCGTGGGCGAGCGCACCCGCGAACTTGCCGCGAGCAACCAGCAACTGCGCGACGAGATGGCCGAGCGCACCCGCGCCGAGGCCCGGATCCGGGAGCAGGCCGCGCTGCTGGATGAGGCGCAGGATGCCATCCTCGTGCGCGGTCTCGATGACGTCATCCATTTTTGGAACAAGAGCGCCGAACACCTCTACGGCTGGACTGCCGCGGAGGCCATCGGTCAGCGCGTCACGGACGTGCTGTATGCGGATCCGGAACGGTTCATCGAGGCGCGGCGCATCGTGATCGAGAAGGGCTCGTGGATCGGCGAATTGCTGCAAAAAAGCAAAGACGGGCGGGAGATCACCATTGAGGCGCACTGGTCGCTTGTGCGGGACGAAGAAGGGCAGCCCAAGTCCATCCTCGCGATCAACACGGACATCACCGAGCGCAAGCAGATGCAGGAGCAACTCGTCCGCGCCCAGCGCATGGAGAGTCTCGGCACCCTGGCCGGCGGCATCGCCCACGATCTGAACAACACGCTCTCGCCGATCACCATGGCCGTCAGCCTGCTCAAGGCCAGGATGCAGGATCAGGAGGGCCTCGGCATTCTCGAAATCCTTGAGAAGAGCGCCGGGCATGGCGCGGACATGGTGCGGCAGGTCCTGTCCTTTGCGCGCGGCGTGACGGGCGAGCGCGCGCTGTTGCAGCCGAAATACCTGATCCAGGAGCTGAAGAAAATCTCCGCCGACACCTTTCCGAAAAATGTCGAGATCAGCACCGACATCGCTCCGGATTTGTGGAATGTCTCCGGCGACTCCACGCAACTCTACCAGGTTCTGCTCAACCTCTGCGTGAACGCGCGCGACGCCCTGCCCGGCGGTGGCGCGATCGTCATTTCCGCCACGAACGAGACGCTCGACGCGCCGTATGTGGCGATGAACCCGGAGGCGAGGGTGGGACCGTACGTCATTATCGAAGTCCGGGACACCGGCACAGGCATTCCGGCGGCGATCGTGGAGAAAATCTTCGATCCATTTTTCACCACGAAGACCATGGACAAGGGCACCGGCCTCGGCCTTTCCACGTCGCTCGGCATCGTGCGGAGCCACGGAGGCTTCATCCGCGTCGCCTCCGAAGTCGGCCAAGGAACCACCTTCCGTGTCTATCTGCCGGCGGAGAATGGGCTGCACATTTCCGAGGCGAAGGCCCGCCCGCCGGGGCTGCCGCGGGGAAATGGCGAATGCGTGCTCGTCATTGACGACGAGGAGGCCATCCGCACCGTCACGCAGCACGCCTTGGAGGCATTCGGCTACCGCGTCCTCACCGCCACGGATGGTGCCGAAGGCATCGCCATTTACGCACGGCGGCGCGGCGACATCGCGGTCGTCCTGACGGACATGATGATGCCCGTGATGGACGGAGCCGCGACCATCGCCGTGCTCCGGCGGATCGATCCCGAGGTGAAGATCATCGCCTCCAGCGGGCTGAAAACGGACGCGCAAGTCATCAGGGCGCTGGATGGCGGCCCGCCGTATTTTCTGGCGAAGCCCTACACGGCGGACTCCCTGCTGCAGATGCTCGCCGAGATCCTGCGCCGGAAAATCACCCTGCTGCCTCCGCCCGAACACCCTCGGGTCAGCGGTGGGATGTGTGCCGCGTAAATCGCATCACGTCTCCGGATGCAGCAGCTTGTGCAGAAGCTGCAGCAGGGACTCGGCGGTGTAGGGCTTTGGCAGGAAGGATTTCGCCCCGGCACCCGTGGCCTCGGCGCCCATGCTGTTGCCGCTCGCCGCGATGATTTTCACCGCCGGATTCAGCCGCAGGAGCACGCGGATGGCGGCGGCTCCGTCCATCACCGGCATCATCATATCGGTGAGCACCGCGGCGATTTCACCGGGATGCTGCGCATATTTTGCGACCCCTTCCGCACCGTCGCCCGCGCTCATCACCCGATAACCGAAGGCCTCCAGCGTCTGCCCGGTGATCGAGCGGATGGAGGCCTCGTCGTCAATGATGAGGATTATTTCCCCGGCACCGCGCGGGAGTTCCGGAGCCACGGTTTCGGCCTGCACCTCCGCGCATCCGGGTTCCGCCGGCAGATTCACATGGAAGGTCGTGCCCTTGCCCGGCTCGCTCTCCACAGTGATGAACCCACCGTGGCTCCTGACGATGGCCTGCGTGGTCGAAAGCCCCAGCCCCGTGCCCTTGCCGATTTCCTTGGTTGTGAAAAATGGCTCAAAAATTCGAGCCAGCACCTCCGGCGCCATGCCCTCGCCGGTGTCGGCGACTGCGAGGACGACGTACGGGCCGGCGTGTGCCTCGGGGCACATCGCGACAAAGTGATCGTCAATCTGCCGGTTGCGCAGACTGAGCCGCAGCCGTCCGCCGCGGGGCATCGCATCGCGCGCGTTCACGCACAGGTTCAGCAGCACCTGGTGGAGCTGCGTGCGGTCACCGGGGACATTCCAAATCCCGGCGGGCGTGTCGGCTCGGACGGTGATGGACTTGGCAAAAGTGTCGCGGGCGATCCGCTGGAGTTCCGTGACGAGCAGGGCCGGGTCCATCAGCACCCGCCGCCCCTCGCTCCCGCGGGCGAAAAAGAGTATCTGCTTGATCATGTCCGCGCCGCGCCGGCCGCTCGTCTCCATGAGTTCGAGCAGGTCACATTCCTTCGGGTCGGTGAGCCGCAGCTTCAAAAGATCCACCGCCATGATGATCGGCCCGAGGACGTTATTCAGATCATGCGCGATGCCCCCGGCAAGCGTGCCGATGCTTTCCATCCGCTGCGCGCGGAAGAACTGTGCCTCGGTCTTTTTCTTTTCGCTGATGTCCGTGTCTATCACCAGAATCGCCCTGGCCTTCTCAGCCTCGTCGCGCAGCAGCGTCCACCGCGATTCGATGAGCATGTCACCACCGTCCTTCGCGCGCTTGGCCGTCTCGCCGATCCAGCTTCCGAGGCTGAGCGTGGCCTTCAGCGGCGTCTCGTAAAGCTCGGGGCTGGCGTAAAGGAGATCCTGCACTTTGCTGCTGAGCGCCTCCCTTGCACTCCAGCCAAAGACCCGCTCCGCGCTTCGGTTCCAGTAGCTGATGCGGCCTTCCAGATCCAGCACGACGATCGCATCCTGTGCGTGGTCGAGCAGCGCCGCCTGCTCGCGGATCAGCTCCTCGGCGTGTTTCGCCTCGGTGATGTCCGTGTTGATGACGAGGATGGATTTGGGCGTGCCGTCGGCCTCGCGGATGAGCGTCCAACGGCAGTCCACGGTGAGCTGCCTGCCATCGTGGGTCGTTTGCTTCAGGTCGCCGCGCCATTCTCCGTGCTGGATGAGCGTCTTGAGCGCAGTGAGCGCCACGCTTTCCTGGCCGAGCAATTCGTTGGCATCGTGACCCAGTGCCTCGCCTGCCGTCCAGCCGTAGAGGCGTTCGGCGCTCTTGTTCCAAAAGAGGATGTGCTGATTGAGATCGGTCACGCAGATGGCGTCGCGCGCCTCGTTCAGCAATGCGGCCTGTTCCCGGATTTTCTTCGCGGCTTCAATCGTTCCCGTGACGTCCGTGGCGATCCCCGCCAGCCAGTAGGTTTCCCCACCTTCGTTCTTCACCGGATAGGCGCGGTGATGAATCCAGCGCAGCGTTCCATCCGGCCGGATGATCCGGTAGGTGAGATCAAGGCGGTGTGTAATCGGCGCGGTGAAAGCCCGCTCGACGCGCTGCTGATCTTCGGGATGGATGGTATCGAGAACCGAAGCGGCCACGGGCTCCGCATACAGGCTTTCGCAGGTGCGTCCCCACACCGTTTCGTAGGCCGGGCTGACATACAGGATCCGCTTCTTCGCCGGATCCGTCATCCAGAAGACCTCCGCCGAATTCTCGGCCATCTGCCGGAAGCGCTCTTCGGTGAGCCGCAGCGCCTCATCCGTCTTCATGCGGGTAGTGATGTCCACGGCCTGCACGACACGGGCAGGCTTGCCATTGCAGGTGATCGGCTGGTTGACGACCTCGACCACGATCACGCTGCCGTCTTTCTTCAGATGCCGCCGGGTGCGCGGGGGCAGGACCTCGTGGTTCGTCTTCATCCCATGGAAAGTCGTCAGCCACTCGGCCACGTCCTCCGGCGGGCGCAGATCCTTCATCGTCATCCGCGCATAGTCTTCGCGCGTGTAGCCATATTCTTCGATCGCCCTTTCATTCACCGCGAGGAATCCGAAAGTCTCCGGGTCATAGACCCACATCGGCCACGGGCTTTTGTCAAAGAGCGCGCGGTGGCGCTCCTCGCTCTGGCGCAGCGCCAGCGCGGCGGCCTGGCGCTCCCGGCGCAGTTTCGAATCGCGCAGCTCCCGCTCGATGGCAGGCACGACCCCATCGAGCTTGTGCTTGAGGATATAGTCATTCGCCCCCAGTCGCATCGCCTCCACCGCGACTTCCTCGCCGACCTTCCCGGACACCACGATCGCGGTCATCGTGTCGCCGGTTTCGCGCAGCACGCGCAGCGCGCTCGGCGCATCGAAAAGCGGCAACGAGTAATCGCAGAAGACCACATCCCACTCGCGGTCGCGCAACGCCGCGCGCAACGCCGCCTCCGTCTCCACGCGCTGCCAGTCCGGCTCGTAGCCGCCGCGCTTCAGGGCCTCGATGAGCAGCAGCGCATCGGCTTCCGAATCTTCGACGACGAGTGCGCGCAGCGGTTGGAGCGGGGTTTTCATGATGCAGGAGAGACTCTACGAGGAGCGGTCAGCACATGCAACGTTGCAGCAGAGGTGCGCCGAGGGGTGGCCGGGTTTTTCTAAAGATGAAAGTTTGAATCAGCATGGATCTTCCTACCCGGATACACGTCCCGAGCGTTTTTGTTTCACTCCGGACCGGTCTATTTTTAGAAATCGAGAAACAAAGTCCGCACGCTCCGTCCGGACGCGCCCCTCGCCGATGGATAATGCCATGCACCGCGTCCATGCGAATGCCTGCGAGGGGCGCGACCGCCTTTCGGCGCATCGCCGGGGGAAACTTTGCGTGGCACTCGGAGCAGTCCCAGATGCAGGACAAGCGGGCAGCCTTCATTCGACCTACGCGTTATTGCCAACGAAAAATACCCAGTTGTCCCCGGCGAGCAGGGACCGGCACTCGCTAATGGACAGGCATGCCCCTGAGCCATTTCAAACTGCCGCCATCTCGCGTCGCGCTCGCGGTCTGCGCATGGCTCGTCGCCGCCGGTCTCGGCTCCGCGATGCTCCTGAACTATGAAACCGCGCCCGGGCTGGATCGCGGCGCACCCGCCCGCTGGCCGGATGGCAGTCATATCATGCGCGACAGCGGGACTCCGACGCTGCTGGTATTCATCCAT
>JBBRYC010000083.1:0-26875 GCA_038238025.1 Chthoniobacterales bacterium | reverse complement strand
CGTCGCGGCACTGGATGTTGTGGAAGGCTTTGATGATGGGCTCGGGCGGGGTGACGCGGCCGCGGGTGCGGAAGTGCCACTGGAGGTAGCCGATCCAGAGCACGAGGTCGGCGATGGCGGCGGCGCGCGGGTTCACCTCGAGGCCGAGGAGCTGGTGCGGATCAACGGTGAAGCCGGCCATTTCGAGCGCGGCCTGCTCGTGGCCGAGCTGGTCGAGGGCGAGGAGCACTTCGCCTTCGAGGCGCTTGAGGTGCTCCATCGTGACGTAGAGGAAATTGCCGGTGCCGCAGGCGGGATCGAGCACGCGGAGTTCGCAGAGCCGACGGTGAAATTTCTGCACTTCGGCGATGGCCTCCTTGCGCTTGCCCAGGCGGTCGAGGGTGAGGGCGGCGGCGCGCACAGCATCCCATTCCGCGCGCAGCGGCGCGATGATGGTGGGCAGGACGAGCCGCTCGACGTAGGCGCGCGGGGTGTATTCCGCGCCGAGCTTGTGGCGCTCGACGGGATCGAGGGCGCGCACGAGCAGCGTGCCGAAGATGGCGGGCTCGACATCGCGCCAGTCGGCGTGCGCGGCCTCGATGAGCAGCGCGAACTGGTCGTCGGTGAGCGGGAGCGCAGTGGCGTCCTCGAACAAGCCGCCATTGAAGCGCAGGATTTTTTCGCGGAGCACGGTGGAGAAGCCGCCGGTCTGCATGCGGCTCCACAGCTCCTCGACCATCGGGACGAATTGCGCGGTGTGGCCGTGGAGGCTCTTGAGGAGATTGAGGAAGCTCTCTTTGGGCAGCAGTTCCATGTCCTCGGCGAACATGGTGAACAGGGCGCGCATCAAAAACGTGGCGACGGTCTCGGGGCTGTGACCGGATTTTTCGAGCGAAGCGGCCAAGCGTCCGAGCTTATCCGCGATGTCGCGGGTGACGCGGGCGCTGCGGCGCGCGGGGTCGAGCGCCTGCGGGTCGGTCCACGCGAGGCGAAGGGTTTCGCGCACGTCGGGGTCGTGCAGTTTTTCGAGCAGGATGCGGTGGCTCTGCGGATCGGGAAACGGAACGTAGGTGCCGCCGGTGCGGGTGAACTCGGAGTAAAGCTCAATGCTGTGGCCGACATCGACGATGATGAGCAGTGGCGGGCGGCCTTCGCTCGCCGGCAGCGCGCGGGCATATTGCTCGGCCTGTCCGCGGGCCTTGAGCATGGCCTCATCCCACGCCGCGCTGCCGCGCATCGCGGTGCCTTTCTTGGCGTTCTTCGCCTTGGCTTTTCCTGCTTCGGAAAGTGCAGCCTCCTGCTCGCGTTTCTCGACGCCCTGCTTGGCTTCGAGGACGTAGCAGCCGCGCTTGTAAAGGTCGATGCGGCCCGTGCTCGTCGTGCTGTCCGGGTGATGAAAGGTGACGCTGCGCTCGAAGACGTAGGCGTTCTCCGCGTCGTCGGGCTTTGTGGCATCGGGCTGCGCGACGCCGAGCAAGTCGCAGAGCTGGGTGAGAAAGAGCGCGTAGTTCGCACGCTCCGCCCCGCCGGACGAAGACCAGCGGGCGATGAAAGATGCGATGTCAGGAGCCGATTCCACGGGTAGCGATGTAGCGTGACGTGCGCCCAGTGGGAAGGCGGGAGCTAGTATTGTTTGCCCAGGCAAGTGCGAAGGTCATCCCCACCGAATCTGGGTGGACAGTGGAATTTCGCATTGACAGATTCGCCGCTGTTCACTAAAAGTAGCGAACACTCGTGAACACCATGCGTAAAACACTCGGCCAACGAATCCGTGAACTTCGACAGGAGCGCGACCTGTCCCTCCGGGACTTGGGCGAAAAGCTTGGGACGCCCGGCAATCCAACGTCGCCCGCCTTCCTCTCAGACCTCGAAAACGGGCGGCGTTTCCCCTCCGACGAAATGCTCGCGAATCTCGCCGATGTGCTCGGAACCACCGTGGAGGACCTGCGCAGCCACGACCAGCGCCCCCCGAGCCGCGACATTCAGGATCTCGTGGACCGCAATCCCCAGTTCGGGTTCGCCTTCCGCCGCGCTGTCGAGGCGATTGAGACCCAGAACCTTTCACCCGAACAATTTGCCAACCGTGTCGAAGGAAACGCCGATGACAAACCAGCGCAACAGCAAGACTAAAGACAACGGCCCATTCCTTCGTAACGAGTTCATTCCAGACAAGCGGATCGTCCGCATTGCGCTGGAGCAACTCACGGCCTGCCGCCTCCTTCCGGAGGCACCCGGCCCCGTCGCGGTGGAAAAATTCTGTGACCGCAAATGGGGCGTGCCGGAGGATTACCAGGCACTCGAATCCGACGTGATGGGACTCACCTCTTTCACCTACAAGGGCCTCGACCGGATTGTCATCAACACGGTGCTGGAGGCGGATAGTTCCACCACGGGCCGACGGCGCATGCGCTCAACGCTGGCGCACGAGGTTGGACATGCGGTTCTGCACGAGGATCTATTCGTGGAAAAGCTGGTTTTTGAGCGGAACCAAGGGGAGCTTTTTGGCGAGATGAACCGCCATGCTCCATCGGCAATCGTGTGCCGAAACACAGACATCTTCGGCGCACCGAAAAAGACGCAGTGGTGGGAGATTCAGGCCAACAAATTCATGGCGGCCCTCTTGCTGCCAGAGCCGCTTTTTCTTCAGGTCGTGGCCCCACCTCTCTCGAGTTACGACGAAACGAAAGCGAGCCCCCATGATCGCGTCACGCGCTACTACCGGACCATCGACACCATCTCCGACACGTTCAACGTGAGCCGGGAAATGGCCCGGATTGCGGTCGATAACTACCTCTCCAAGCCAAGGGGGGACGCTTTGCTCTGAGGTCACACCGATTCGCTTGCCTGAGTTGTTCGCATTGTAGGCGAACTCCTGCGAATAACTGCGAATAACTTTCTCTCATCATGGACGCCAACAATCACAATCACGCGGCGATTGCCGCCCTCGAAAAGGACATCCGCGAAATGAAATTCGGCACCATCAGCGGCCTGATTGTTCGCGAGGGTCGCATCCAGCAGGACGCCACAAAGAAGCGCTACACCCGCAAGCCTCGCGCGGCGAAACGGGACGAAGTCGCCGCATCCACAAATCTCCATGAGTCCCTTCACGATTTCCGCAGGGACATCGAAGACCTTCGGGGCAACTGGACGGTCGCCATCAAGGTGGCCAACGGGTTGCCCCAAAGCTGGGATCGGGAACCAATCGGGAGTTCCTGAAACCCGGAAACCAAACCGCCCGAAAACAAACCACAAATCAATCTGACCGGCCGCAAAGCGGAGGTCGCTGCCGGTATCACCATCACGGTGATACCGCGGCGCCTCCGCTTCTTTATTTAGCAGCGGTCGTCCCGTCTCCTTCGGTCTAGCCGGCAGCGGCATCCCTTCCCCGGCCGGGGAAAGGAGCTAGTTGAAACGGCACAACCGTTACGAAGGGATTCACTCGTTCGTTGTCACAGTCATCACCAACGAAGTTAAAAAACTCATCGGCCGCTTCGGGCTTTGCCTCGAAGACATCGGCGATCTCGAACAGGAGCTGCACCTTCAAGTGTGGCGAAAATTGAATGCCACCCCCGAGGCAAAGACAGCGCCTTACCACGCCATCGTGCGGCGCATCGTCGACACGAAGATCAAGGACTTGATCGAGATGCGTTCCGCCCGCCGCCGAAAAGGCGATTGGGAGGCGGCGCGTCTCGACGAAGAAATCGAATCCGGCGACGAGACATGTCCTCTGGGCGACCTGCTCGATCTGGAGGAATCCAGGGAACATCACGAAGGCAAGGCCGCACCGTGGCACAAGCGCCGGCACCGCAAACTCGATTTTGAGGAAGCGATGTCGCACATGCCCGAATCCTTGCGGGCGCTCTGCGCCACGATTGAGGAATTCGACGGCAACCTGGGCGCGGTCGCCCGTGAGTTGCAGCTCACGCGGAAAAAAATCCGCGTCGAACTGACGAAGCTCCGCAGGGTGCTCAAGGATTTGCAGACCGGCTGAAAATTTTCGGGGCCACTTTCCGACGGCACCCCGCATGGGAGAGGCAGAATGAAATTTCTGCCTCTCCCAAAAACGGGCGTCTCCGCCTTCCGAGCCGCCTGCCCGCACGAGCAGACCTGAAGCCTTTCGCCTCCGGTTCGCTCCCCGCACGCCGGGCCGGAGGCATCAAAACCAAATCGCAGGCGGGAACCAAAATAACATCCAATGAAAATCAGTAAGAAATCCCAAACATTCGAGAATCATCCAGAATACACCGGCCCCGCAGTCTGCGTAGACTGCACGCCGCCAAAACGGGTCGAAACCAGCTTCGGCCCACGCGATCAATTCAAGTTGGTCTTTGAAACTGGCTGTCTCCGCCAGGACGGCTCGCCGTTCCTGGTCTGGAGTTCCGGCTTCACGCCGAGCCTGCACGAAAAAGCGGCGCTCTCGAAATTCCTGCGGCAGTGGTTCGGGCGTCCGCTCACCAAGGCCGAGGAGGACGAA
Organism: Chthoniobacterales bacterium; assembly: GCA_038238025.1. Classification (GTDB taxonomy): domain Bacteria; phylum Verrucomicrobiota; class Verrucomicrobiia; order Chthoniobacterales; family Chthoniobacteraceae; genus SXWH01. The sequence goes on along the minus strand of JBBRYC010000083.1, from coordinate 22,422 downwards.
TTCGACACCGAGAATCTCGTCGGTCGTCCCGCCGTCGTCACCATCGTCCACAACGAGGGCCGCGACGGTCAGACCTACAGCAACATCGCGTTGATCCAGTCGGACAAGAGCGGGAAGCCGCTGGCACCGAGCGGCAAATACGTCCGGGTGAAGGACCGCCCGGCGAAGGACAACGACGCGCAGTATTCGCGCGCCGAGCAGCCGGCCAATGGCAACAGCGCAACCGCCGAAGGCTGGCGCAGCGTGAAGGTGTGCGTCGGCAAGCACAGCGGGCTGGATCTCGGTGACCTCGATCGTGAGGCCGTCGATGCGCTCATCACGCACTGGATGCCGCAGGCGAAATCGAAACCGAAGACCACGGCTGACGAACGCCGTCTCATCGCGGCACTCGAAGCCGCACAAAAGGAACTCGCCGCCGAGGCCGAGGTCGAGGCCGACAACATCCCTTACTGACGACTCTCTGCATGGCGTGGCCTGGCGGGGCGAGGCACGGCCCGGCAGGGCAATCCAAGGCACGGCAACTCTCATCAACTCACAACCACCACTTATGAAAACATTCGACGTTCAAATCACGGGGACCACTCCCCTCCTTCAACACCGCTTCACCGAAGCGAGCGAACAGGACAAAGCCACCCGCAAGGTGCTTGTCGCCAGCAACACTCCACGCGCCGAGGCGGATAAAGTCGCCTATCGCGATCCGCAAGGCCGGTTCTACTTCCCTGGTGCCGCCATCGCGCGTCTGATCCGCGAGGCCGGCGGCAATCACAAGCTCAAGGGCACGCGCCGGAGCGCGAAGTATGTCGTGCCCGCCGCCGTGCTCGTCCGCGAGGACGCGATCACGTTGCTCAATGGCGACGGCAAAACGCCAGTGTCCGACTTCGAGGTCGATAGCCGCCCGGTCACGATCCCGGCCACCAAAGGCCGCATCATGCGGCACCGTCCGCGCTTCGATTGCTGGTCGGCGCGCTTCACGATCCGCGTCAACGAGGAGTTGCTCCCGCCGGACTTCATCCATCAGTTGCTCGTCGAGGGCGGGCAGCAGATTGGCGTCGGCGATTTCCGTCCCGAAAAGGGCGGGCCGTTCGGCACGTTCAACATCGTGGGTTGGAAGGAGGCAAAATGAACGGTCGCACGCATCCACAATTCTTGGTCCGCCTCGGCCTGGCAGTGCTTGGCGGGGCTCGGCTTGGCACGGCATGGCAGGGAACCATTTTCGTAGCGCGCCACAGTGCGATGCATTGCATGGCGTGGCTCGGCACGGTCGGGCTTGGTTCGGCCTGGCAAGGCATGGCTCCCCTCAGAAAGGAGGCGGTATGATTCTCATCCGCCGCGAATCCGCGAGTCATTGGTATTCCGCGAGTGGCGAGCCCTGTCACGAAACGCCACGCGCGGACGGCAGTGGGATGCGCTCCGTCACACTACGCGATGCACGGAAGCTGAGGCTCTTTCCGTCCGTGACGAACGTCTTGAGCATCCTGGCCAAGCCGGGCCTCGACGCATGGCGCATCGAGCAGGGAATCATCGCCGCGTTGACGCTGCCCAAGCGCGACGACGAAACCCTCGACGCCTTCGCCAAGCGTGTCGTTACCGACATGTCGGCGCAGGTCGAGAAGGCCGCCGATCTTGGCTCCGCCATTCACGCCGCGTGCGAAATTTACGCGACATCGAAGGCGCTGCCGGAAAGCCCGCAGGTCGCCGCGTTGTTCGCCCCGGTGCGCGAATGGTTCGACCGCGACGTCGAGCGAATCGACTGCATCGAGCGCGTCGTCACCCATCCCGAGTGGGGCTTCGGCGGTCGCGTGGACATGGTGGCGAAGCTGAAATCAACCGGCTCCTGGGCCGTCGTGGATTTCAAAACGCAGCGCATGAAGCGCGACGCGAAAGGCGCGTTGAAGCCCACGTTCTACGAAACGTGGCCGCTGCAACTGGAAGCCTACCGCCAGGCGATTCTCGTCGAAGCGGCGCGCAAGCAACCGCTCGACATCGTGTCGCTGGTCATCAGCTCCATCGAGCCGGTGCCCGTGATTCCGAAGGTCTGGCCACGCGAGGAACAGGACGGCTACTACCGCGCCTTCATCAACGCCCGGAACCTCTGGGTCTGGATGAAGGGCTACTGCCCGATCACGGGCGACGAACCCGGCGCGGGGCCGATGCCGGCGCCGCTCAACCCTCAACCCATCACGCCCAATGACACCGCCAAATCTCTGCCTATGGCTTATTGATGCGAGCCGGTATCGCAATCGCCGTCTCTACACCTGGCCGTGGCGCTGGTTCTTCCTGCTGCTCGGCCTCGCGCTCGGCTGGCTGATGCGCGGCCTCATCGGGTGACACCGCACCGATAGCATGACTGTCCACTCACCAGCGGAGGCGTTCCGCCACGCCCTCGATTCCGGTCGCAACGTGTTCCTCACCGGCATGGCCGGAACCGGAAAAAGCACGCTGCTGCGCGGCTTGATCGAGGAGCGTGGCGATGCGGTCACGATCACCGCCGCCACCGGCATCGCCGCGCTCAACGTCGGCGGCATCACCGTTCACCGCTGGTCCGGGATGCTGCTCGGCCCGCGCCCCGACCAGAGCGACGCGGAGTATTTCAAGCAGCTCCAGAAGGATCATCGGTTCAGCGTGCGCGCCGGGTTCGACCGCGTGCGCGCCTGCGAGGTGCTCGTCATCGACGAAATCTCGATGCTCTCGGGGCGCACGTTGCAATTCCTCGATTTCCTGTGCCGCATGCTCCGCCGCCGCGATGAACCTTTCGGCGGCATCCAGCTCGTTGCCACCGGCGATTTTCTCCAGCTCCCGCCGGTGCGGAAGAATCCCGCCGTGCCCTACGACTGGGCGTTTCTCACGCCAGCGTGGCGCGATGCGGCGTTCGCCGTCATCCACCTGACGAAGATCCACCGGCAGGACGAACCCGACTTCACCCAGGCGCTCTCGGCATTCCGCCAGGGCGAAATCCGCGGCAACGATGCGGCCACTCTTCACCGGCGCGTCGTCACCTTCCCGGATGGGAACATCACGAGGCTCTACACGCACAACGTGCAGGTCGATAAATGGAATGCTTACCGGCTAGCGGAACTGGAAGGTGAATCGAGAATCTTCGACGCGAAGCTGACCGGACCGGAGGACCAGCAGCAGTTTCTCATTAAGAACCTGCTCACGCCCCAGCAGCTCGATCTGAAGTGCGGCGCCCGCGTCATGTTCACCGTCAACAGCGCTGAGGGCGGCTTCGTCAATGGGCAGACCGGCATCGTGCTGAACTGGGGCTCGCATCACATCGTTGTCGGGTCCGTGGGCCGCGAGATTCCCGTCGTGCCCTTCCAGTGGCGATACGACGAGCGCGACCCGCGCAGCGCGACCTTCGCGCAATTCCCGCTGCGGCTTTCCTACGCGCTCACGATTCACAAGTCGCAGGGACTCACGCTCGACAGCGCCTACGTGGACGTCCGCGCCGCGCGCGAGCCAGGGCAGGCATACGTGGCGCTCTCGCGCGTGCGGACGCTCGCCGGGCTGCATCTCAAGGGCTGGTTCTCCGGCGTCTTCGTCAGCCAGGCCGCGCGCAATTTTTACGCAAACCTCAACGGCAACTGATGGACTGGAACGCGATCAAACTTTTCTACCTCGACTGCCGCAGCTTCAAGGCGACGGCGGAGCACTTTGGTGTGCCGGTGAACAGCGTCCGCACTCGTTATCGCCGCGAAAATTGGGGCGGCGATGTTCAGCGCGATGTTCAAGGCGACGTTCAAAGTGAACATCCGATGCTCGCCGACGCCGCTGCCGATGTTCAAGTTGAACATCCAAGCGCGGAAAATGGCGTCGCCGATGTTCAGCGTGAACATCCGGCATCGGGGCCGGATGTTCAAAACGGCGCGTCCGATGTTCAAAGTGAACATCCAAAGTCGCCGGGCGATGTTCAAACTGAACATCGTGAACATCGCGATGTTCAGCTTTTCGCTGCTGAGGTCACGACCTACCCGAACGCGATGTCGCCGGGGTCGCCCGCCGTGGACAACATCGCGGCGGTGCTCGACGCGATTCAGTCCGGCCAGTTCCGCGCGGAAATCGAGGAACTGCGCCGCGTGCTCGGGCGCGACGGCAAGACCGCCTACGATCGTGCGAAGACCAGGCTCCCGGCGTTCTGCGTTTCCGGCACGACCGCCGACCGCAAGCGGCTGCTCAAGCACACCGGCCTGCTCCAACTCGACTTTGACGGACTCAACGGAACGCTCGCCGCTGCGCGCCAGAAGATCTCCGGCGATCCGCATGTCGCCGCCGCGTTCGTCTCCCCGAGCGGCGATGGCCTCAAGGTGCTGCTCCGCATTGACGGCACCCGCCACGAGGAGAGCGTTCGCGCCGCCACGAAATACTTCGCCGACACCTACGGCCTCAAACACGACCCGCAGGTGAAGGAACCGGCGCGGCTCTGCTTCGTCTCCCACGATCCTGATCTTTTCCGCAACGCGGAAGCCACGGCGTTCCCCATCTCCGATGAAGGCGGCAACGCACCGAAGAACGGACGCGGCCGCCCGAAGAAAGAACGCGCGTGGTGGGCGGCGTTCAAAGGCGCGCTCAGCACGCTCGATCTCGCGGCTCTCTTCCGGGATTCGGGCCTGCTTGGTGAATGTCTCGATCCCGACACCGGCAAATGGGCGGTGCGCTGCCCGTGGGCGGAGGAGCACGGCAACGGCGGCACCGACTGGAAGCCAAACGCCAGCGACACGGTGATCTTCGTTGATCGCGACTTCCCCGCCTTCAAGTGCCTGCACGCCCACTGCGCGGAGCGGAAAATCGAAGACCTCTGCGCCTGGTTCGAGGCGCGCAAACCCGGCTGTGTGGACGCGCACTGCGCAGAACAACGGGTCTGGGAGGATGGGCAAACGAACGCCGCCGGCCGTCCCCGCATCCTGCTGCCCGCCGATGATCGCCCGGATTCCGTCTTCGCGGACGAACTCGGCCTGGTGCTCGAACCGAAGCGCGACTGGTTCCTGAAATCGGATGCGGTCGTCTCCGTCGAACTGCGTCGCCTGAGCGAAAAAGTCCGCGCGCTCGCCTTCCGCACGGTCCAGCCCGTCGAAGCACGCACCGCCATCGAAAAGCACGTCGAGACAGGCTTCCTCGCGCTCGAACGCGACTCGGGCGATCTCGTCTTTCGCTCCCGCACGATGACGCGCGAATGCGCCGGCGGCCTGCTCGCCGCGCCCCAATTCAAGGAGCGTTTGCCCGTCATCATGCGCATCCTCAATGTGCGGCTGCCGATCCGCACCGCGAGCGGCGGGATCGTCTTTCCCAAGCCCGGCTACGACCCGCGCTTTCACACCTACACCGACCCGGACTCGCCGGAGCTGCGGCTCATGTCGCTCGACGAAGCGCGCCAGTGGCTCCTCGATTTGCACGAAGGCTTCTGCCTCAAGGATCAGCAGAGCACCACGCACCAGCTCGCCCGGCTGTTCACTCCATTCTGCCGCGGACTCATGGGCTGGGATTCGCGCTTCCCGGTCTGGGCTTTCATGGCGAACCGCCCGCGCTCCGGCAAAGACTACCTCGCCGGGGTGACGCAGCTTCTCTACGAGGGCTGGACCTGTGAGGACGCCCCGCTCGGCATCGACAGCGAGGAGACCCGCAAGCGCATCACGGCGGCGCTCGTCGCGGGCCGGCGCACGATGCACTTCGCCAACTGCCAGGGCTACATTCAGGACGCGGTGTTCATCGGCTCGATCACGAGCAAGACCTTCGCCGCCCGCGCGCTCGGCAGCACCGATGCGAAGGCTGACCTCGTGCTGCCCAACGAACTGGAGTTCAGCCTGTCGGCGAACGAGGGGCTGACCTTCCGCACCGACCTGGAACCGCGCACGCGCAAGATCGCCCTCGAGTTCGGCGAGGAAAACGCCAACGGCCGCATCTTCAAAAATCCACGCCTTCACGATTGGGTCATCGCACATCGCGGCCAGCTCCTGAGCGCCGTCGGTGCGTTCGTGCAAAACTGGATGGCGGCGGGCTGTCCGTCCGGACCGACGCCCTTCAATTCATTCCCCGAGTGGGCCGGTGTCGTTGGCGGCATCCTGCATGCGGGCGGCCTGGGCGATCCATGCCTGCCGCACCATGACGACGGCCTCGAAGTCGGCGGCGACCGCGAAGATCGGGCGATGCGGGCGCTCTACACGCTCTGCTTCGAGGCGCATCCCGAGCAGTGGATCGACAAGGGCATGGTCTTCGAGCTGGTCGCCAACAGCGAGGACAACGACGCGCTCGGCTGGTTCGGGAGTTTCGCGGACGGCGAGGCGCGCGGCACCAAAACGAAAATCGGGATTCTGCTCCGTAAGTTTCGGGGCCGCGAGCTGAGCGGCGTGATGCTCGAAATCGACGCGAGCAGCGGTCGCTCCGACCGCCAGCAACTCCGTTTTGCCCGCCGCCAGGCCGCGCGCGGCTACCAAATTGCCGACCTTTTCACCCTCCATCGTGGAGACCTTGGCGACCTTGGAGACCTTCCCTCCATCCGTCAGACCGCAGACGAAATAATTCCCCCACAAAAAGAGACACACATTTACACACCCATGAGTACAGAAACTCCGGCAAAGGTCGCCAAGGTCGCCAAGGTCTCCACCGGTCCGGCTCCCCGTCTGCTGCGCGGTGCCAACGCGCTGCGCGAGATTGCCGGGCTCGTCAACGAGGCCGGGGTCGTCGCGCTCGACATCGAGACATTCGGCTCGCGCAAAGGCGACGGCCTCGACCCGTGGCGCGGCGAGATCCGGCTGCTGAGTCTCTGCGTCGAAGGGCACGAGCCGTGGCTGCTCGATCTCCAGGCGACGGGCTACGACCTTGGACCGCTCGCACCGGCACTGGCCGCGGCGGAGGTCATCGCCCACAACGCGAAGTTCGATGCACTGTGGCTGCGCGTGAAGTGCGGCGTCAAATTGCCGCGCGTGTTCTGCACCCTGACCGCGGCGCGGCTGCTCGTCGCCGGCACGCGGCCCGGCAACGATCTCAACCGCTGCCTGGAACGGTACCTCGGCATCGCGCCCGGCGACGATCACAGCACCTCGGATTGGGGCGGCATGTTCCTCACCGACGACCAGCTCGCCTACGCCGCGCGCGATGTGCGCCACCTGCACGCGCTCCGCTCCGTGCTCATCACCGAGACTGCCACTGCTGCGCTCGATGCCGTGGCTCAGCTCGAAATGCAGTTGCTCCCGGTCGTGGTGGAGATGGAAGCCGCGGGCCTCGCCGTGGATCGCGCAAAGCTCGATGCAATTCGCGCCGCCGGTGTCGCCGAGTCGTCGGCGCGGGCAGCGGAGTTGCGCCTCGCGCTCAATGAACCGGCGCTCAACGTGTCGAGCCCGCAGCAACTTCAGGCCGCGCTTCAACGGGCTGGCGTCACCGTGGCCAGCACGAACGAGGAAACGCTCAAGGAAAGCGGCGACACTCGATTCGTGCCGCTGGTCCTCGCCTATCGCGCGGCGGAAAAGCAGGCGCAACAAGCCGTCGGGCTCATCGAGAGCATCGCATCGGACGGGCGCATCCACGGCCGCTTCGAGCCGACCGGCACGGCGACCGGGCGGTTCAGCAGCCGTGAACCGAACCTGCAAAACATCGGGCGCGGCCCGCTGCGCGACTGCTTCATCGCACCCGAAGGCAGCAAGCTCGTCGTCGCCGACTATTCGCAGATCGAACTGCGCGCGGCGGCCGCCATCGCGGGCGAAACGAAGATGATCGAGGCGTATCAGCGCGGCGAGGATCTCCATCGGCTCACAGCCGCCACCATTCTCGGGAAGGCAATCGGCGAGGTCACGAAGGAGGATCGCCAGATCGCAAAATCGGCAAATTTTGGTTTGCTCTACGGCCAGTCCGCGCCGGGCCTCGTGAAATACGCCGCGTCGAGCTACGGCGTGACGTTGCCCGATGACGATGCGCAGGAAATCCGCGCCAAGTTTTTCCGCACCTACGGCCAGCTCCGGCAGTGGCACGGCGAAAGCCATCTCCAGGCGGAGAAAGGCGTGCGCGAAATCCGCACCGTGCTCGGCCGCCGGCGGCTCATCCCGCAGGAGGCGTCGGCGTGGGAACGCTTCACCGCGCTGGTCAATACGCCCGTGCAGGGCGGCTGCGCCGACGGAATGAAGCGCGCGCTCGTGCAACTCGCCGCCGCGCTCCCGCCGACCGCCCTCATCGTCAGCACGGTGCATGATGAAATCATCGTCGAGGCACCGGAGCACGAGGCCGACGCCATCCGCCGCACGGTCGAGGAGGCGATGGTCGAAGCGATGGCCGCTCTGTTCCCGCAGGTGCCGGTCGAGGTTGAAGCCAACGTGTGCGCGAGCTGGGGAGAAAAATAATGAGCGACGACTACTCAACACGGCAGGCGATCAAGGATCAGGCTTACAACCGCGAATACCGGGAGTGGTTCGCCTCGCGTCCACCCGAGGAGCAGCGGCGTCTGAGGGCATTGGGCCTCCATGAGCCGCTGCACGAAACCGACAGCTACGGCTGGGGCGACAGCGATGCCGCCGAGTCTCCCGAAGCCTCCGAGACGCCCGAGCTGCCGCTCGAAGCCGGGGACGCCCCGGTGAAGCTCGCTCCCATTGAAAACGAGGAGGTGCTCGACATCCTGCGCCGCTTGATCGGCGAGCTGATCGCCGAGCGAAACGCCCGCCTCAGCCTCGAGTGCCTCGCCCTGGCCACCGGCTTTTCCTACCTCGGGGGCACGATGACGGACATCGCCCGGCGCCACGCCGTTACCCGCGCGGCGGTGAGCAAACGGTGCGTGGAGTTGATCGAACGTCTCAACCTCCAGCCCTCCCGAGCCATGCGTTCTTTGACAGCCCGCCGCGCTTATCAGGCCGCCCAGATCAAAACCCATCAACACCATGAACTCTTTGGACACCATCACGCTTGAATCCATCACCAGCAAGGTTCGCGTCACGCCGCTCGGCCTCGTCGTCACCGAGGAACTGACCTTCGACGAATGGAGCGCACTCGCCCCGCACCTTGGCGCTGCCGCCCGCTCGATGGCCTTTGTCGTCGGCGACTGGCTGGCCTACGGCGACCGGTTCGCCGCACAACGGCCGCTGCCCGGCTTCGAGGACATGCCCAGCCGCATCCCCAAGGGCGGATACGAGAAGGCGCTGGCTGCCACCAAACTCGACTTCAGGACTCTGGTGAATTTCGCCTACGTCGCGCGCTACGTGAAAAGTTCGTGCCGACACGAACTTCTGTCCTTCGAGCACCATCGCGCCGTCGCGAAACTCGACGAACCCCGGCAGCGGGAATGGCTCGCCATCGCGGCTGCGCAAGATGAAGGCGGGCAGCGGATGAGCGTCCGGAGACTGCGCCGCTCCGTGGAGGCCGGGCGCGTCATCCCGGTGGAAGACATGCGACCCGATCCGGCCGACGCCGGGATTATCAACCACATGCCGTTCGTGAACCGGCTCTCGGCTTGGTGGGGACGAATGCGCCACTCCGGGTGGCTCAAGACGGCCACGAAGGAACAGCGCGCCGCCCTCAAACGAGATCTTCAACCCATCGTCGAAATCCACAACCAACTATGAACTCAGACCTCCAAGACCTCGAACAAGCAAAGGCCATCGACCATATCCGCGAACTGCTCACCGCCCACTGGCGCGAAGCTCAGGACGCCCAGGACGAAGACGGCAAATTCGGCATCGCCTTCAAAGCGACCTTCGACCGCGGCGCATCGCCCACGAAGCTGAAGGTGACGTGCCGCATCGCCAAAACCATCAGCGACGAGATCGAGAGCGAAATCGAAGACCCGCGGCAGCAGAAACTGCTCTGACCTATGGAACCAAAAACAAACACCCAATTCCAAAAACCGGACAGCTACACCTCGGAGGCTGGGGTGAAAATCAAGATGCTCAACGGCGAACCGATGTTTCGGCTGGAAGACGTGCAGGCGATCATCTGCGCGGAAATCGCGAAGCTGCCGAAGGAAACGCGGCCCAACGTGCAGGCGGCGGAAGACGCCCGCCGGATCATCGGTGAACTGACTGACGGCATCGGCGTGGATATGGAGAAGTTCAGGGCCGACACGAAAAGGTATCTGGAAGACATCCGACGCACGCGGTTCGCGATGGTCACGGAGGCGTCGCAAATGACCGGGCCGCTAAAGGAAGTTCGGCAGTTCTTCCTGGGCAGTGACTACAAGGAAGAGGCGGCGCGTCTGAAAGACTTCGTGGAACTGTGCGAACGCCTGCAAAAACTCAAAGAGTCCGGCTTTCTGGATTCCGTTGCCGATACGATGCTTCGGCTGGCGGAATGAACGAAACCCGGGCTTCGCTCACGCTTTGACAGCGAGCGCGAGGAGTGTTGCCCATCCGTGCCCGCTTCCGTGACAAAACCCGCGCCTCGCATCTCGAACGAAAGTTCCTGCTGCTCTGGCAATCGCTCGGCGGCCCGGCGCTGGAGCGTGAGTATCGGTTTCACCCGGAGCGGAAGTGGCGCGCGGATTTCGCCCATCTGCCGAGTCGCCTCATCGTCGAATTGGAAGGCGGAATTTTCATGGCCGGCGGCGGTCGGCACAATCGGGCCACGGGATTCATCAACGACGCCGAGAAACATTTTCACGCGTGGCTGCTCGGATGGACCGTCATCCGGCTGACGGCACCACAAATTACGGTGGGGAATATCGAGCGCATCATTCAGCGCATCCCGCAAATCTGATCTTCAAGGCACGGCAAACTGCTGGCCGGGCATGGCCGGGCGAGGCGGGTCGAGGGATGGCAAGGCATGGCACGGGCGCGCTGTTTGTGGCGACACGAACAGCGCGCTTCTTCGCCACCGACGGGGTGTAAAGTCGGTGTAAGGTTGCGGCCCAACCTTACACTTCCCGGAGCCCGAATTTCCGCACGAGGCCGCGCGAGTGGTGCCAGAGTAGCCGATTCGCACAATGCCGCGAAATTTGCGTCGTGGAGCGCGTTTCCGCGCTCGTTCCGGGCGTCAAAAAGTGTAAAGCGCGAAAAACAGCCCCTCATGGTTTTGAAGGGAAGGTCGCTTTACCCAAGTGCCGAGCACATCAACATAAAAGATTGCTTACTCCCTTGGTTCGCTAAGGCACACGGACCCGCTCGCCTACAGTGCCCAGCTCGCGCCGGACTCGGCAGAATTCCACCAGCGGTTTCGGTCTCGATGCCGCCCGGAGTTGATTCACCGGGCGGCTTCTGAACAACCCAAGGAGATTGATTTTGACTAGCCCTTCGGGTGCATGGCGCAGGTCGTGGAGTCCTTCGCGCACTTGCTGCATGTGTGATGGTATTCGAAGGACTGCGGCGATGCTTTTGAGCTGGTCTGGTGGACGGTGATCTTGCCGCCGCAGCCGGAGCAGTCGTGGGTTGCGTCCTTCGCGAAGAATTTGGCGAGGCCCTTCTTGTCGGGTGCCTGGTTCACAGACTTACAGTCCTTGCAGACGAGCGCGACTGGCTGGCCTCCCTCATGGCAGGCTTGTGCGGCTGAGAGCGTGCGTGGTGTGATAGGCGTCCAGTCCTTGCTAAACGGAGGGCCGGCCTTTGCGGTGAATGTGGCGGCCATGAGAACCGCGACGAGGAGGAGTAGTTTTGTTTTGGTTTTGTTGTTGTTGTTGTTTGCGCGGCGGGTGCCGCACGAGTGGAGCTTCGACCATGCAGGTTTTCCGTGCTACGCATCCAGCGGGAAATACTCCGCATTTCTTCGGATCGCCCGGACCCTCGCCATGCCCCTCCCTGACATGCGGCTTTATTAGTGAAGCACGAGCTTCGCGCGGTGATCGCGGGGCGCTTCGCCGACGACTTGCTTGAAGGCCCGGTTGAATTGCGACAGCGATTGAAAACCGACATCGAAGGCGATCTCGCTGATCCGCAGGCTCGGGTTTTGCAGGAGATTCCGCGCCTTCTCGATGCGGGTGCGAGCCACGTAGTCCACGAAATTGATGGCCGTCGCTTGCTTGAATTTTTCGCTGAAGTAAGTCGCGCTCATGTTCACCACCTTCGCGACTGCGGTGAGCGACAATTCCTCATCCGAGTGGGCCTCGATAAAGACGCACGCCGCCTCGATCACCGGTGATGCGTGCAGGGCGAGCATCTCGCTGCACGAGGCCAGGTGCTTCGCAAACGTGTCCAGCAGCCGGATGAGCGCCTCGTATTGCTTCGGCGTGAGGACGCGGGTGTTGAAGTAGGCTTCCTCCAATTTCTTCCAGTCAACCTCCGCGCCCCATGTGAGGAGGGTCGCGGCCACACGATTAAACCGCGCTTTGTCGGGCCGATGGAGGAGGATTTGTCCAGTCTGGAGGAACGCGATGAGGTCTCCGCCGACCCGAACCGGCACGGCAGTCTCACACAGCCCGGCGAAGCATTTCAGGGTTTTCGGTGTGAATTGCGCATTCTCCTCCAGTTTGCTTTGCAGGGCATAGCAGGCGACGCAATTTTGGTTCACCTTCGCCATGATGGTGCAGAAAGGATTTTGCTGCTTCTTGGCGTAACGCACCATGTGGAGCATGTCGGGCCGATGCAAAAGTAGCGGGAGCCCGGTGCCTTCCGTAAAAGCGCGCTCGTAATCGTGATACATCTCCGACTCGGAGAACCTGAGCAGCGTTCTCGCATTCGATTCGGCGTGATCCTTCATCCGAGTGAATCGTCTCCCGGCGATTGTTTGGCCGTATGAAATGTGCGCGATCCGCTTACGTCGTCCACCAGCGGTAGCCGTCGCGTTGCAAAAGCTGCCCCGCCTCCGGTGGCCCCCAAGTTCCCGCAGCGTAATTGGGAAAGTCTTTGGGCGGGTTGTTTTCCCAAGCGTTCAAAATCGGGTCGCCGACTTTCCACGCCGCCTCCACCATGTCTGCGCGGTGGAAGAGCGTCGCGTCGCCCATCATGCAATCGTAGAGGAGTTTTTCGTAGCCGGTCGTCGCGGCGACTGCGCCGAATTGGGCGTAATCAAAGTCGAGCGTCACGGCCTGCGTGTGAATGGTCGGCCCCGGCGTTTTGGCCCGCATTTGCAGGGTGATGCCTTCCTCCGGTTGGATGTGCATGATGAGCAGGTTTGGCCCGAGCGGAGAGCATTCGGTGCCGCCAAACAGCGAGAGCGGCGGGCATTTGAAATGCACGACGATTTCGGTCACGCGCCTGTGCAGTCGTTTCCCCGTGCGCAGATAAAACGGCACGCCAGCCCAGCGCCAGTTATCCACCCAGAGTTTCATTGCAGCGAAAGTCTCGACGGTGGAATCGGCGGCCACGTTCGGCTCCGCGCGATAGCCAGCGGTGGGTTTGTCGCCAATCTCACCCGGCCCATACTGTCCGCGAACGGTGTCGCGCAGGACTTCCTCGGGCGTGAGCAGGCGCATCGCTTCGAGGAATTTCACCTTCTCATTGCGGACGGCTTCACCAGCGAGCGAAGCGGGCGGTTCCATCGCCACGAGGGCGAGCAGCATGAACATGTGATTCTGCATCACATCTCGAAATGCGCCTGCCGTTTCATAAAAGGCACCGCGACTTCCGATGCCGATGGTCTCGCCCACGGTGATCTCGATGTGGTCAATATAGCGCCGGTTCCAGATCGGCTCGACCATGCTGTTGCCGAGACGAAACACGAGGAGGTTCTGCGCGGTCTCCTTGCCGAGATAATGATCCACGCGAAAAATCTGCCGTTCGTGCATCGCGCCGGACAGCGTGGCGTTCAGTTCGCGCGCGGAATCCAGATCGTGTCCAAAGGGCTTCTCCACAATCACACGCCGCCACGCCTGCGGCGTCTCCGCGAGCAACCCGTGTGCATGAAGTTGCCGGGTGATGGGACCAAAAGAGATCGGCTGCACCGAAAGAAAAAATAGCGCGTTGCCACCCGTGCGGTGCTCCCTTTCGCACTTGCTGAGCAGCGTGGCGAGCTTCTCATAGGTCTTGGGATCATCGAACGAGCCCTGGCAGTAATAGGTGCGCTCCTCGAACTTTGCCCACAGCGCCGAGTCAATTTTTCGGGCGGCAAATTGCGGCATGGCTTCGCGCAGTTGCTGGAGAAAAAATTCCCGGCTCCATTCCCTGCGTGCGACGCCGATGATGGCGAAGTCTTCCGGCAGGAATCCATCGGCGGCGAGATTGCATAGCGAAGGCAGGAGCTTCCGTTTCGTCAAATCGCCCGAAGCGCCAAAGATGACAATGGCGCACGGCCCGGCTGGCAGCGTGGCGGGAGCGGAAAGAAATTTCTGACGGCAATCCTCGCTGCAAAAATAGAACGGCAGCCCACCGCGCTCCGCGCACAGCGCGGACGCTGGCTCAACGGTCATTCCGCAAATGGGATCCTTCCGCGCCGTCATAACCAGCCCCCGCTAAATCCCGCTCGCCGCAAACCGCGGGCGATGTATGGGCAGTTTCGCATCCAGCCCCACAATAAGCCGGTACGATAGTTTTCGATCATCAACACAATCGGTCCTTGATTCAGCCCGTAGTGCCACGGCGATACCCACCAGCCATAAGAATTGCCGGGCGCGCCGGGGTGAGTCGGGTTAAAAGATGCTTTGAAGCCGTAGGAATTGAACTGGGTCAACTTGGCCTGATGAATACAATGGTGAAGGGCGAACAGCACGATCTCAGGCGCGAACGGGAGCGATGCCACCACCGCCCACGGAGCCAGAGTGCCGTCGTCCGGTCCGTATGGTACGCCGCGGCCTACGTAATCGAAAAATTGCCGCTCGACGCCATCTACTTTGATGGTTTCAGGACCGGGTCCCTCGCTCGCCGTGATTCCCCAGCAGCACGAAGCATAGCCCGCGAATTTGAGCGGGTTGTCGATCGCATATTGTCGTTGAACATAGGTCGCACGGCGGCTGTTCTCGAAATAGTCGATGCCCTTGTCGCGCATGAACGCGTCCTGAATACCGCGAAAGTCGATCCAGACATGCGAAAGTTGGTGGGTGAACAATGGTCCTGCGTAAAGATATTCCTGGCCGTAACATTTTTCCCACCGGTAAGTGGAAGCCCATGCCACGTAGCTGCTCTCGGGCAGCGGATGAGTCGGCGAGCCCAGCCCCAGAATATAGAGCAGCAGCGCCTCGTCGTAGCCCTCCCAACGGTATTTAAGAAACCCGCTCTCCGGCTTCCATCCGTGCGTAACCGTTGCGCCCTCGTTCTGTGCCCATTGCCAGTCGGCGCGGCGGTAGAGCGCGTCGGCGAGAGCGCGGATTTCACGCTCGTCGGTTGTCTCCGCGTCAAAATATATCCCCGCCGTCAACGCACCTGCCAGCAGAAACGCGCTGTCAACCGTTGACAGTTCGCATTGCCAGACGCGTCGGCCGGTCTGCATGTCGAGAAAATGCTAATAGAAGCCCCGGTAGCCGGTGGCATCGGGTTCAGGGCCTTGCGGACTGTTCCAGAAAAACCGCAGCGTGTTCAGGGTCCTTTCCACTGCGGCAACACGCGTCATAAGTCCGCGCTCGACAGCCACCGGGTAAGCCGCCAACGCGAAGCCAGTGGCGGCAATACTGGCAGGCCAATCCGCTGCGGTCTTATCCATGACCAGCCCGTTGGTTGGATTCGTCTCATGCAAAAAGTATTTGAATGATTCACGCTGAAGCTTTTCCAGCTCGGCGTCGTCGGCTAGTTGCTCGCTGCTCATGAATTCACCGGGTTTGTCTGGCACTTGGTGAATTCGTGGTCGTGTGTCGCCAGACATAAGCCACCACTTCGTGGGTCGGTATCGCCCACGCCGATTGCTTCGGTTCCTGTTGCGCCGGGGAATGAGGTGTCATCGCTTAGGGTTTGATCGCGACTTTGAGAACACCATCCGACTGGTCGCCGAAGAGACGGTAGCCTTCGGTGATTTCATCCAGCGAGAAGCGGTGAGTGATGAGCGGCGTCGGATCAAACCTGCCAGATTGCACCAGACTCAAGAGCCGCCGCATCCGCTCCTTCCCGCCGGGACAAAGCGTGGTGACGATGCGGTGATCGCCGAGGCCGGCAGCGAAGGCGTCGTGAGGCACCTCAAGTTTTCCGGAATAAACGCCGAGGCTCGACAGCGTGCCGCCGGGTCGCAGGCAGCGCAGCGCACTCTCGAAAGTCTGCGCCGTGCCCAGCGCTTCAATGGCAACGTCCGCGCCGCCGTCCGTCAGTCGCTTCACTTCCGCAACGACATCCACTTCGCGATAGTTCAGCACCACATCGGCACCCATGCGACGCGCCATTGCCAGACGGCTTCCATTGCTGTCCACGCCAATGATCAGTGAAGCGCCCATTAGTTTCGCGCCAGCCGTGGCGCACAAGCCGATCGGTCCTTGCGCGAAAACCACCACGGAATCACCGATTCGCACTTGGCCGGCCTCCGCTCCGCTGAAGCCGGTTGAAGCAATGTCGGAAAGCAGCACTACCTGTTCGTCGCTCAATTCGTCAGGGATTTTTGCGAGGTTTGCCTGCGCGTGCGGCACGAGAAGATATTCGGCCTGCGCGCCGTTGATAGTATTGCCGAACCGCCAGCCGCCGAGCGCTTCGTAGCTGCCGCCGTGACCGCATTGCGAGAGATGCCCGGAAAGACAGGCGCGACATTGACCGCACGGGGTAATAGCCCCCACCAGCACGCGGTCGCCAATCTCATAGCCCGTGACGCCCGGCCCGAGTTCTTCAATAACGCCCACTGGCTCGTGACCAATGACCAAACCCGGCTTTACCGGATATTCGCCGCGCAGGATATGGAGGTCGGTGCCGCAAATCGTGGTTAATGTCACACGAATCACCGCCTCGCCAACTCCGGCATGAGGCCGATTCACTTCTTCCATGCGGATGTCGTTCACTCCGCGAAACACAGTTGCTTTCATCTTTTCCATATGAGTCGTCCAGTTCGGTGCAGCATGAGTTAATAATGCGTGTAGCCGATGCCGCGGATGTCGTTCCCCGCAGTCGTCTGATGGCCGAGGAAGCACTGATCGAGCTTTGCGTTCGGCTGTCTGCAAATTGCTTGGTCTCTAATCTTGAAGTGCATCATGTAATGGCTCGGTACGGTCTAACTATCCAGTTTCACCGAGCGCAGCCGGAGCGCGTTACCGATCACGGAAACGGAACTGAGGCTCATCGCGGCACCGGCGATGATCGGGCTGAGCAGCAGGCCGAAGAACGGATAGAGCAGGCCCGCGGCGATGGGGATGCCGAGGGCGTTGTAGATGAAGGCGAAGAACAGGTTCTGCCGGATGTTGCCCATGAGCGCGCGGCTGAGACGGATGGCGCGGGCGATGCCGCGCAGGTCGCCTTTCATCAAAGTGATGCCCGCACTTTCCATCGCCACGTCGGTGCCGGTGCCCATCGCGATGCCGACATGGGCGGCAGCCAGCGCGGGCGCGTCGTTGATGCCGTCGCCCGCCATCGCGACGATCTTCCCGGCGCGGGCGAGCGCTTCCACGCGGGCGTGTTTGTCGGCTGGCGCGACTCCGGCCTCAACTTCATCGAGGCCGAGCTGCTTCGCCACGGCTTCGGCAGTGTGTTGGTTGTCGCCGGTGAGCATGACGATTCGCAAGCCGAGCGCGTGCAGTGAGCGGATGGCTTCGGGCGTGGATTCTTTGATCGGGTCGGCGACGGAGACTATTCCCGCTGCCTTGCCGTCGATGGCGACGAACATCGCTGTCTGTCCAAGACGCTGGAGCGGCTCCGCTTCGGCGGCGAGAGCATCGAGACCCGTCACTTTCCGATCTTGGAGAAAGGCAAGCTTGCCGACGGCGACTTCGCGACCTTCGATTTTTGCGGCTACGCCGCCCCCGGTCGTGGATTGAAAATCCTGCGGTGCTTGCAATTTGAGGTCGCGCTCTTTCGCACCGGCAACAATGGCTGCTGCGAGCGGATGTTCGCTCTGCTGCTCGACCGACGCGGCGGCGATGAGCAACGCATTCGCATCGGTGCCGGACACGGGCCGGACTTCGACGAGTCGCGGTTTGCCTTCGGTCAAAGTGCCGGTCTTATCCACGACCACGACGTTAACCTTTTCGAGACGCTCGATGGCTTCCGCGCTTTTCACGAGCACGCCGACCTGCGCGCCCCGCCCGACGCCAACCATGATGGACATGGGCGTGGCGAGGCCGAGCGCGCACGGACACGCGATGATGAGCACCGCAACGGCATTGATGATGGCGTGAGCAAGGCGCGGCTCCGGCCCTAGCCAGAACCACAGACCGAAAGTCACCACCGCGATGCCGAGCACCGTGGGCACAAAGTAACCCGCGACGCGATCCGCGAGTGCCTGGATGGGCGCGCGGCTGCGTTGCGCATCGGCAACCATCTGGACAATCCGCGCGAGCATCGTCTCGCTGCCCACACGCTCGGCGCGCATGAGGAAACTGCCCGTCCCGTTGATCGTCCCGCCGGTGACCGCG
The DNA here is from genome assembly GCA_038238025.1 of Chthoniobacterales bacterium. Lineage (GTDB taxonomy): Bacteria > Verrucomicrobiota > Verrucomicrobiia > Chthoniobacterales > Chthoniobacteraceae > SXWH01. The sequence continues at coordinate 4,115 of JBBRYC010000083.1, read as the reverse complement.
TCGCCCAGCTTTTTCTCAACTGGCAGCGGTTCGCCGGTGAGCATGGATTCATCCACGTTGGATTTTCCATCAAGGAGCACGCCATCCACGGGCACCTTGTCGCCGGGCCGCACGCGCAACGTCGCGCCCTTGGCGACTTGATCGAGCGGCAGTTCGCGCTCGGCGTCGCCTTCCACGACTCGCGCGGTGGCAGGTGCGAGATTCAACAACGCGCGAATCGCACTGCCGGTGCGGCTGCGGGCGCGGAGTTCGAGCACTTGCCCGAGCAGCACGAGCACGACGATCATCGCCGCCGCTTCAAAATAGACGCCGACGTGATGCCCCAGCGATTGCGGGAACATCCCCGGCGCGAGCATCGCTACGGCGCTGTAAAGGTAAGCCGTGCCCACGCCAATCGCGATAAGCGTGAACATGTTCAAATGCCGCGTGATCAAAGACCGCCCGCCGCGCACGAAGAACGGCCAGCCCGCCCACAACACCACGGGAGTCGAGAGAGCAAACTGCGTCCAGCGCGACGCCGTGCCCATCAGCCATTCCGGTGCGGACGGCAGCAGATGCCCCATCGCGAGGAGAAACACCGGCAGCGTGAGCACCGCGCCGATCCAAAGCCGCCGAGTCATATCGCGCAACTCGCCGTCGTCCTCCGGCTCGGCCGTGGCCGTCTTTGGTTCCAGCGGCATTCCGCACTTCGGGCACGGGCCAGGATGGTCTTGCTGGACCTCCGGGTGCATCGGGCAGGTGTAGATCGTCTTGGCCGCGGCAGCCTTCCATGCGGGGTTGCGTTCCAAAGCCATGCCGCACTTCGGGCAGTCGCCAGGCTTGTCCGACTCCACACCGGGACACATCGGGCAGAAGTATTTCGCCGCAGCCGAAGGCTTCACTTCGCCGTGGCAGCAAGATGCGGTGGATTGCGTCGCCGGTTTCTTGCCTTCGGTGGTTGTGTTGTTTGGCATAACTGATGGGTTCGCGTCAGTGGTGCTTGTAATAGCCGACACCTTTAATGTCATTCCACGCGGTCGTTTGATGGCACAGGTAACATTGGTTCACCTTCGCGTTCGGCTGGCAGGCGACTTTCATGGAGATCATTTGAAAGTGCATCATGTAATGGCTGGGCGGCGCTTGATGGCATTGCGCGCATGATTGTGAGGCCGATGAAGGATGGCGGAATTCCGGGAGCGTCCACTTCGCAGTGCCGTGACATTGACCGCAGTCGGTGCCGAAGAGACCAAGATGGCGGTCCTTTGTCTGATGGCAGGTCGCGCAGTTGAGCAGCGATTCCGCGCGTTGCAGATGGGGCGTGAGCGGCGGGGCGTCGCTTTGCTTGATCCAGGCGACCAGCGCAGCGCGCGCCGGATCGTCTGCGGGGGCTGTATTGACCTGCTTCAAGCCAATGCGCGCGAGGGTGGCGTGATCCATCTTCGTCGTGCTCGCGACTCGGCCCTGATGTTCGAGATGGCACACGGCACATGCGCCGATGTCGCCGTGAAAGGCGCTCGGCTGGCGTTGCAGGACGGTCTTGTTGTCGGCGTGGCAGACAATGCAGTTACTTGCCTCGACTCCCTTGACCGGTGTGTGGCACGCGGCGCAGTTGTTTTCGAGAAAGGCGTGTGACTGCGAGAGCTTCCCCGGAATGACCGCATGCTGGGCCGCCAGTCGCGCGGATGGGAAGTGCAAGACGGCGAGCGTCGCCGCTGCGACGCCGGCAATGATGAGCGCAATCCAAAGAAGGAACTTAGTCATTGAAGCCACCTCAGTCCGAAGTAGATGCCGGAGTAAATGTGTGCAGCGAGCAGCACATACATAATAACCGATAGGATAATGTGAACGATGAGAGAAAGCGCAAACCAGCGCTTCAGCACCTCGTGCGTGCGAATCGAATACTCAAGATCCGCCACGCTTTCGGCCAGGGTGGTGACTTGGCCGGCTGGATTGTCAGAGGCAAACGACAGACCTAGTGAGGCAAGGCCAGCGGTGAGCAGTGGTGCCTTGGGAAGACCTTTCCTTTCAGCGGCGGATTTTTCCAACACTCCCCATGCGCTATCGAGATCGCCCCGCGCGGTCTGCAAGAGCAGGAGCTTGTCCTTCATATCGAGATTCACGAAGGGAGTGAGATAGCGCAGGACAAACCCGGTCACGACGACGAGCAGCATTGTGGCGGTCAGCGCGATGCCGAGCGGGCTGTTATACTTGTGGCCGGTGTGGATGAGCGCGAGCAGCGCTCCGACGATGCCGGTGTAGATGTGGATCGAAAGCCACGTTTGCAACGAGACATACTTGGCAACGTGCTCCTTGAGAAAAGGAATGCGCTTTACGAAAACATAGATGAGCGGCACGAGCATCAGCACGGCCCCGGTAATGCCAAACACCGCGCCCCAGCCACTGCCCGCAAAACGCGGCGACACATGCAGGAGGAAACCCAGCCAGCCAAACACCAGCACGGCGAAGATGCTGCTGACTATGAAGCGTTCGCGGTTTTTCATGGTTACGCCTCCACTGTGACCTCGGTTTTTGGCTTCGCCTGACAGGCCAGGATGATGCCGTTTTTCTTGTCGTCGTCGTCGAGCGAATCCTGCACCTCCTGATCCACCTCGCCGCTCGTCATCTTCACTTTGCAAATCCCGCAGGTGCCCACGCGGCAGGAGTTCTCGATGCCGATGCCGAGTTCTTCGGAGAGTTCGAGAACGGTCTGACCTTCGTGGATTTTGGCGGACTTGTTATTAGTTGAAAACGTGACGAGCGGGCCGGTGGCGGCGGCGGTCGCTTTGGCAGTGGTGCCGGGCGCGGCGGGCGCGGGCTTGACGGCCCCGAACTGCTCACTCTTGAGGTTGTCGGCAGAGACTCCAATCTCCGCGAGCAGCGCCTTCGTCGCGTCCATCATCGTCGGCGGTCCACAGACGTGAACTCGCCGCTTGGCAAGATCGGGAACCGCGCCGGTAAGGAACTCTTTCGTGAGGTGTCCCCGCGGCCCCTTCCAATCCGAACCTGCCCTCGTCATCGTGACCACGACATGCAGCTTCGGATTGCGCTGCCCTAGTTCCGCGAGAGCCTTTTGAAAAATATAGTCAGCCTCCGTGCGGCAGGAGTAGATGAAGAATATGTCGCCGGGCCATGACTGCTCGGTGAGATACCGGGCGATGCACGTCATCGGCGTGATGCCGACGCCAGCGGAAAGAAGGACGATACTATCCGCCTCGGTTCCGTTGAATGTGAACTTGCCGACCGGCCCGCCCGCCTCGACTTCATCGCCGACATTGAGCAGGTCAACGATGTGCCGTGAGACGGCACCGCGCGGCTCGCGCTTGATTGTTAGCTCGACGAAATTGCGCTCGTTCGGCGACGACGAAATCGAATACGAGCGATTCATGCGCGCACCACCGATCCCGAAGGCGACGTTAAGGAACTGACCGGGGACGAACGTGAACGGCAGCGGCCCGTCGCCGACCGCGCGGAGGCGGAAAGTTCTGACCGATGGCGTTTCGTTGACGATGCTTTCGACGCGGAGACGCCCCAGCCACTTCGCCGTTAAAGGGGCGGATTTTGCTCCCGGCGCTGTAGGTTCGTCGCCCATATTGCGTTAGGCCAGCGGCGGCGCAGATCCAGGTGGCGGCGATGCTTTGTCGGGCTCGATCCGCCCGAAGAGAGCGGCAGCCCGGCGCATCTTGAAGAAATACATCGCGAGCATCGCGAAGGCGAAGACGACGAGCAGCGTCATCGTGAAGAGGTGCAAGATCGAAAGGCCCCGGCCACCGTGCGGCGCTTCACCCGCGACGGGCGACACGAGACTCATCTCCTGCTTAAACCACTCCAGCGCCACCTCGCGCGGCGCTCTTCCCTCCGCCAGCGCACGTTTCGCAGCGACGCCACTTTCAAGCTGCGCGATGCCTTCGCGCAACCGAGCCGTGGCTTCGTGCATCGCGGCGTAATCGCCGGACTGCGTGCCAACATTGAGCGTGTCGAGTGCCTGTCCCATCAGCACCGTTCCCGTGTGCATCCGCTCGGCTGCTTGCTGTTCGACCTCTCGCCGCTTTTCCGGCGTCAGTTCCGGCAAGGCCATGAGCGTGGGATACAGCTCCTTCGGCGGCGGCTTGCCCATGTTCTTCATCATGTCACCCATG
>JBBRYC010000082.1:0-26994 GCA_038238025.1 Chthoniobacterales bacterium | reverse complement strand
GGACGCAGTTTGAAATCCTCTCGATTGATATCGCCGACGTGGACGTGGGCGAAAACGTCGGCGCAAAACTCCAGGCCGAGCAGGCCGAGGCCGACAAGCGCACCGCGCAGGCCCGCGCCGAGGCGCAGCGCGCGCAGGCCGTCGCCACCGAGCAGGAGATGCACGCACGCACGCAGGAGATGCGCGCAAAGGTCGTCGAGGCCGAGGCGCAGATTCCGCTCGCGATGGCCGATGCCTTCCGCAGCGGGAACATGGGCATCATGGACTACATGAAGATGAAAAACGTGCAGGCCGACACCTCGATGCGTGAGACCATCGCCGGCACACCGCGCGGCCCCGAGGGCGGAAAATGATCACGCTCGCCTCCGTCGAGGGAAAGGTCGTCTTCGCGCTCGTCGCGGCGATCGTCGGCGTCGTCAACTGGTGGATGGAAAAGAAAAAGAAGGAGAAGGAATCCTCCGGCGGCGGACAAACGCAGGCATCCCCTCGCCCGCAGCAGCCCGCTGCGAATTCCGGCAGCGACGAACAGGAGCGCCTGCGCCGTTTCCTCGAGTCACTCGGCGTCCCTCAGCCCTCGCAGCCGCAGCGTCCGCAACCTGCAGCCGCAACGCCGGCCACACGCCAGTCGCAGCAGATTCAGCAGCGCGTCGCACAGCCCATCGAGGGCCGGATGCAGTCACCCAGGCCCGCGGCAAAAAAATCTGCAAAGACGGCCCGCACACCGAAGCCTGTGCCCGCACAACGGCGGCAGGAAATGGCGCGCGCCGGACGCATCGAGGAAGCTGCGACATCCATCGAGCGAATCTCCGGCGAGTTCAGCGGGATGAATGTCCGCGTGGCGATGGAACCTGTGCAGACGCTCGAAAACACCGCACACATGGCAACCGGAAATGCCGGGACCACGAGCGTGCAGGAACGCGGCGGCAGCCCCATCGCATCGAGGCTGCGCAGGCTCCTGCACAACCCCACCGACCTTCGCGCCGCATTCGTCGCCATGGAAGTCCTAGGCACGCCTCGGGGCTTGCAAAGCTGAGCAGGCTTCCTAGTTTCTCCCGCTCATCAGAAAAGCCGACGTGGCGGAATTGGCAGACGCGCTAGACTCAAAATCTGGTATCCGCAAGGATGTGTGGGTTCGATCCCCTCCGTCGGTACTTTTCTGAATCGGGCTGGAATGCTGATAAACACAGGGATGCCAGGCGTTCGGCGCAATTCGCCCATTCGCACTCATTCCACCCGGTTCGGAGGATGTCGGGAAGACATCAAGTTGAGCATTTTGATTCGTCGAGCCGTCCCGCCGCATAAGCCTCGAAGACGCGGCGAATCTCGTCGCGCACACGGCGGAAGACGGACAATTGCTCATCCTCCGTGCCGGTCGCATGAGCGGGGTCCTCGAATCCCCAATGATAGCGATTCACCTGGCCGGGAAACATCGGGCACGCCTGGTCGGCATTGCCGCAAACGGTGATGACGGTCTCCACATTTTGCCCGAGGAATTCACCGAGGTGTTTTGAACGATGCTGCGCGATGTCCATGCCGATCTCCTGCATCACCCGGATGGCGAGCGGATGCACGTAGCCGGCGGGCTTGGAGCCTGCACTGGCGACATTCAACGAATCGCCGGCGGCAGCGCGCAGAATGCCTTCGGCAAGATGGCTGCGACACGAATTGCCGGTGCAAAGTATGAGGACAAGTGGTTTGCCCATAATGGCCCTCAGCAGCAACCGCCACCCGGGCTGCACGCGTCCGCTTCGGGAAGGCAAACGTCCTTCGCGAGGCAGTCCGTGTGTTTTGTGACGAGTGCGAACACAAGGGATCCGCCCTCCGCTTCTGCGCTGCTCACAGGAAATTGCGCGACCGGCCAGTCTTCGTGTTCGATTTCGACGGGCAACTCATCGCTGCGCAGAATGCCCGCAGCCCGGTCGAGGATGTCGGCGAGTTTTCCGGGTGAAAGCCGATGGCGGGTATCGTCGGCCACCCATGTTTGCAGCAGACAGGAATGCACCTCACGCACGGTTCCACCACAATCAACGAAGGTCTTGTCCACACGCCCGACCTCTGTGACGTGGGCGTGGATAGGAACCAATCCGCCATCTGGAAGGGCAAAACGCAATGTGGCGTCGGGATGCTTGCGGAGATGCGCTTTGAATTCAGCGATGCTCATGATTTCCCAGGTAAAATTCAGGAGGCACAGCAGTCACGCTCGCGCACGATGCAGCAGGCTGGGATGGCGAGCAGCGCACCGATGACCGGTGCGATGAGATAGACCCACAGGGCCGTGACGTGGCCGCTGACGACGGCAGGTGCCAGTGAGCGCGCAGGATTCATCGAAGCTCCGCAAATGGGGCCGGCAACCATCGCCTCAACGGCGATGACTGCTCCGATGGCGATGCCAGCGGTAATGCCTTTTTCCTTGGCGCCAGTGGACACGCTGAGAATCACGAACATCAGCAGGAACGTGAGAATCACTTCCAGGACGAAACTTTGTGCGATCCCTCCCGCCGGCAAGGTGGCTCCAAGCGTTTGGCTCTCAGGAAACAGGAACCTCAGCACGGCGCTCCCGCCAAAAGCTCCGAGAAGCTGGGTGAGCACGTAACCAGCCGCATCCCGCCATGCGAACCGCCCAGCGGCTGCAAATGCGACGGTGACAGCCGGGTTGAGATGCGCGCCGCTGACATCACCAAATGTATAAATCATCGCCAGCACTATCAGACCGAATGTGAGCGCGATTCCAGCGTGGCCGATCACTCCGGCACTGACTTGATTGACCACGATTGCCCCGGTGCCTGCAAAGACCAGGGCGAATGTTCCGAGAAACTCGGCGAACAGCTTCCTCATGGCCTTGTGTTTGCGATTCGACGACGAGATGCCGGTCGTTTGGCGACAGATCCGAGGCAGCACGAACCTTTCTCGCGCAAAGCCAGCCGCTTCTTCAGGCAGGCTTCATCCTTTCTGAGCTGCCGATCATTCTCCAATTCGGCACGGTGCAGCTTCCACAGTGCATCAGCCATGCGGGCGAACTCCCTGGAGAGACTGTAATAGACCCACTTCCCATCGTGGCGGGTTCCCACCAGGCCTGTCTGTCGGAGATATTGGAGATGCGTGGAGATCGTGGACTGGACGACACCCAAGGCGTCACAGATTTCGCAGACGCAAAGCTCCCCCCGGCGCAACGCCCGGATGACCCGAATGCGCGTGGGCTCGGTGAACGCCCTTGTTGCAGCCAAAAGTTGTCGCATCGTCGTATCGGGTTTCGACGATACGTTTTCCAGGGAATGCCGCAAGCACTTTCATGCGAAGGCCGCCGCAACGACCTTGCTCTGCGCCGATGAAAAATCCTCGCCCGCGGCGCAGCCTGCGCATCCCTGCCCGTGCCTGCGGATGCCCGTCCGCCTTCACATCTCTCTCAACCTCCAATCCCCAATCGCCAATCGCCAATCGCCTTCGAGTCTTCTCCCACCACCCACAACCAACCCTCTTTTTGCTGTCTTCGTTTTCGAGGTTGGATCAGAAGCGACCGTGTTACCGATGATGGTCACCTTGGCCGCAATGTATCGCTATCGCTCGCCGGGGAACGGATCGGCGGAAAGCCGGGTGCCAATTTCTTCCGTGCTCCACGGATCGGTTCCGAGAAATGTCCGCACGATCACAGGCTTGAACGATGCGCACGCGACCAGCATCAGCGCGACGCAGCCGCACAGCGCGGCATCCGCCACGCGCAGCCAGCGCCCCGCCTCGCGCACGGGCGCGAGGATGCGGCGCACGCGCTGCTCCAGTTTGCCGCGGCCCGGCGCGGCCATCGCGAGACATGCCGCCGCAGCAACGCGCGGCTTGCGCATCGCAATATGCGGGCCCTGCGCGGCGACTCCCATTTTCCACAGCAGCGTCGCGTAGTCCACCGGCGCGGCGCCCCGGGAGACCACGAGCGCATCGCAGGCAAATTCGCGCTCCACGGCCAGGTGCCGGTGCAGCATCCACACGAACGGATTGAACCAATGCACCGCGCACGCGATCTGCCCGAGCGCGTGCGTCCACAGATCGCCGCGGCGGAAATGGCCGAGTTCATGCAGCAGCACGAGCCGGCGCTGCGCATGGGTCCAGTCCGCGGCCTCGTCCGGCAGCAGCACCGTACGGCGGAAAAGTCCAGTCGCGCTCGGCACAAAGCCCGGCCCTGCAAAAAGCAGGCGCACACTTCCGCGCATCCCGAGCGTGCGACGGCATTCGGCAAGCAGCTTCCGCCACGCGCGCCCGCAGACCGGGCGCGATTGCCGCACGAGCCTCGCGATTGCAAACGCACCCGACAGCGTGCGCACGAGCAGCAGCGCGGCCACGAGCGCGAACATCCGCACGAGCCACGGCGCGATCCAGTCGCCCGCAGCGGTGGCCCATCGCGTCACGATCTCCGGGGCCTTCACCTCGAGGCTGGGGAGCGGCCGCACGAGTCCGACGCCAAGTGCGATCAGAACCGCGAACGCGACGACCGGCACGACCTGCCGCACTCGCACGCGCCAGCCCGCAGGGCACAGCAGCACGCACCCGGCGGCAGCGCCGGCGACGGCGATGCTGCGAACGAGCAAGTCCTGGAATGCCGTGGGATTCATTTCCTTTTCCTCTGATCGATCAGTTTTCGGATGCGCGCAAGTTCGTCCGAGTCCGTGTCCTTCGGGTCGAGCAGCGTGGCGACGAGGTTCGCCGGGCTGTTGTTGAAAAACGTGGAGAGCAGCCTGCGCAGCGCGCTCTTGCCGGCCTTTTCCTGCGAGGCGAGCGGCTCGTACACATAGCGCTTGCCGTCACGCTCGTGGCGGAGATGGCCCTTGTTCACGAGCACGGCGAGCAGCGCCCGCACGGCGGAATAGCTCGGCGCGTCCGGCAGCGTTTCGTGGATTTCCGTCGCGGTGGCGCGGCCCGCGCGCCAGATTACATCCATGATCTGCCGTTCGCGGCGGGAGAGAGGATCGGGGTCGTGGCGGCCTGCTGGCATGGCGGGGAAAATGCGGGATGCGCGCGGGTCAGTCAAACTCAAATGCTGCTTTTTTAGCAAAAAGAACTTGCCGCCGCCCCGCTCTTATGCTGGTTTTTTAGCACATGAAGCCCACCCTCCTCATCGCCCTCGCCGCCGCCCTCTCCCTTTCCGGCTGCGCCGCAAAGTACATCAACTCCCCCGCCGTCGCCCGCGCCCGCGAGGCGAAGCGCGCGGAGTTCTCCGACCCGCTCATCGCCCGCGCCGCGAATGCAAGGCCGACGATGCAATTCCCCGCGACCATCGCCATCGCCGCGAGCGATCACTCCGTCCGCGAGCACATCCGCGCGCTCTCCGCGTTCGGGAAGCTCGACGGCCTGGACTCGCTCCCGCAGCTCGCACGCACGGTCATCGTCAGCCCCGTGGTCGTCGGCGACACGGACTCCGAGCACCGCATCGGCGCCGACCTCCGGCTGCGCGAGGCCGCGGCGAAATTGCACGCGGACGCCGTGCTCATCATCGCGAACGAATCGCAGCTCACCGACGGCAGCGTCGTCGCCCCGCTCACCGCGCTCTCGCTCGGCCTCTTCCCGAACAAGCGCTACGAACTGATCTCCACGGCATTCGCCGCTCTCGTGGACACGCGCACCGGCTACATTTACGGCACGAATGAAAAAAGCCGCGCGCGCACGGGCCTCACGATGTCGTGGGGCAGCGACGACGTGATCCACCGCGCCCGCTCGAAGGCCGAGCGCGAGGCTCTGGAAAAACTCTTCGCGGACTTCCCCGCATTCTGGCGCGGCATCGTGGCCGCGCACCGGCGGTGACGGAATTTTGAGAGTGGAAAGTTGAGAGTTGAGAGGCGATGGAGCACCCTTTCACAGTCCACCGAGCAAAGCATGATGTCCTCCTCCACCACCCAGGGTTGCAGCCAGGCTTCCTCTCAACTCTCATCCCTCAACTCTCAACTCCCATGATCCCCGCCCGCGCCGCCCTCCTGCTCGCCGCCCTCGTCCTCGCAGGATGCGCGACGCGGAAGATGCCGACTCCCGCAGAGGCGCGGCGCGGTGTCTTCACGCCCGCGCAAGAGCGCCCCGGCCTCGGCACCTCGTGGGGCGAGCAGCGCGAATCGTGGGTCGCGCCCGCGGCATTTGCGCGCACCTCGGCGGAGCGGCCCTCGGCGCAGGCGCGCATCTATTACAACGACCGCGACGGTGCGAATGCGATGCTTGCATTCCTCGGCGGAGAACCAAAGCGCTGCGAGGGACTGCACCACACCGCAGGCACGCTGGTGCGCCTCGGCCTGCGCAACGCGGCCGGCGACTGGCTCGAATGCCGCGAGTCGCGCGGGCGGCACATCGCGAGCAGCGAACACGGATCGCGCTACGAGGTCGTGCTGAAAAATGACGCGCGCCGCGCGGTGGAAGTCCTCGTGAGCGTGGACGGCCTCGACGCGATGGACGGCAGGCCCGCATCGTTCAAAAAGCGCGGTTACGTGCTCGCGCCATTCGAGACGCTCGCCGTCGAGGGTTTCCGCACCAGCGCGGCGACAGTCGCGGCATTCCACTTCGGCGGGATGTCCGACAGCTACGGCCACCGCCGCCACGGCAACACCACGAATGCCGGAGTCGTCGGCATCGCCGTCTTCGAGGAAAAACGCCGCCCTTCCGCAGAGGAAAAAAACGATCCAAACCACCGGCCCTGGCGGGCCACCGCGACGCGCCCGCCCGGACACGCCCACGATTTTTCCACACCACCCGACGCGTGAGGTGCGCTCGCATATCCGATTCAACTGAGACCTGCCCAATGGGGTGGCAGCCAAGAAAACTGAGCGGACCGAAAGCGGGGTGGCAGTCGCTGACGGGGCGTCTCGTTGCTATCTGCCTTGGCTGAATGCCGGCCCGCAAACTCCTCCGCCATCCTCCGTCACGCCCGCTCCGCGCACAGCAGCTCCGCCTGCGCGAGCACCGTCTTCACGGCTTCGTCCTGAAGATCTGGCGGGTAGCCGTATTTGTTCAGGATGCGTCTCACCATCACACGGATTTTCGCACGGGCACCTTCGCGGAGGGTCCAGTCGATGGTGACGCTCTTGCGGACTTGGGTGATGAGTTCGGCGGCGATGAGCTTGAGTTTGTCGTCGCCCATCGCTTTCACCGCGCTCTCGTTCACGGCGAGGGCATCGTAGAACGCGACCTCGTCATCCGTCAGTCCGAGGTCTTCGCCGCGTTTGGTTGCGGCGTCCATTTCCTTCGCCAGTTTGATGAGTTCCTCGATGACTTCCATCGTGGAGATGGCGCGGTTGTGGTAGGCGTTGAGGGTCTTCTTGAGCTTCTCCGAGAAGAGCTGGCTCTGCACGAGGTTCTTCTTCGAGCGCACCTTCAGCTCGTCCTTGAGCAGTTTTTCGAGCAGCTCGGCGGCGACGTTCTTGTGCTTGAGGCCGCGCACTTCGGCGAGGAACTGCGGGCTCAGAATGCCGATGTCGGGCTTCTTCAATCCCGCCGCCGTGAAGACATCGATGATCTCGCCCTCGGTCGTGATCGCTTTGGAAACGAGCTGGCGGATCGCGGCGTCGATCTGCTCGGGGGACTTGCGGTTTTCGCCGGATTTCTTGTTCAGCGCGGCTTGCAGAGCTTGGAAAAAGGAAACGTCATCGCGGATCGCGGTCGCTTCATCGCTGGCAGCGCAGAGGGCAAAAGCTCGCGACAGCTCTGTCACCACTTGCACCCAGCGCTTCTTGCCGTCTTCCTGCTCGAGAATGTGTTCCTGCCCGGCGGGAATGAGCGCAAGCTGTTCGATGGGTTTGCCGACCGTCCACTTCTCCCAGTTGAAGGCGTGCATCATGTCGCAGGCGATGCCATGCTTTTCCATCATCACGGCGATGGCCTGCGCCATGTTGTAAGTAGGAGCGCCTTTGCCGCCGCTTTCAGTGTAGGTGGCGAGTGCCAGCTTCAGTGCCTCTCCGAGCCCGAGGTAGTCCACGACGAGGCCGCTCGGTTTGTCGCGGAAGACCCGGTTTACACGGGCGATCGCTTGCATGAGCCCGTGCCCCACCATCGGCTTGTCGGCATACATCGTCGTGAGACACGGCGCATCAAATCCGGTGAGCCACATGTCGCGGACGATCACCAGGCGGAACGGGTCTTTGCTGTCCTTGAAGCGCTTCGCCAATTCCCGCCGCTGAGATTTATTGCCGATGTGCTTTTGCCAAGCCGGACCATCGTCGGCGCTTCCCGTCATGACCACCTTCAGCGTGTTCTCGGCCCACCCGGGCCGCAGCGCGAACAGCGCATCGTAGAGCGCCACGCAAATCCGACGGCTCATGCAGACGATCATCGCCTTGCCATTCATCGCCTCGAATCGCTTCTCCCAGTGCGCCACCAGATCGGCGGCGATGAGGGCGATGCGCTTGTCATCACCCACCATTGCTTCGAGCGCGGCCCACTTGGTTTTGAGCTTCTCCTTGCTCGTCTGTTCTTCGCCTTCGGTGATTGAGTCAAACTCCGCATCGATCTTCGGCAGCTCCGCCGCGTTCAGGGCCAGCTTGGCGATCCGGCTCTCGTAATAGATTGGCACCGTCGCCTTGTCCGCCACCGCCCGCTGGATGTCATAGACGCTGATGTAGTCGCCAAAGACGGCCTTGGTGTTGGCGTCGGTCTTTTCGATCGGGGTGCCGGTGAAGCCGATAAAGGATGCGTTCGGCATCGCATCGCGGATGTTTACGGCGAGGCCGTGGGCGATGTAGGTCGTCCCGTCGTTCTTCTTCACCACATGGGAGCCAAATTCATACTGGCTCCGGTGCGCTTCATCCGCGATCACGATGACGTTCTTCCGGTCGGTGAGCTTGTCGAAGCGCTCTCCCTTCGTCTCCGGCACAAACTTCTGGATGGTTGTAAAAATGACGCCACCGCTCGCTCGGTTGAGCAATTCCCGCAGGTGCTCCTGATCGCGGGCCTGCACAGGCATCTGACCGAGGATGTCGTGGCAGCGTTGGAACTGGCCGAAGAGCTGGTCGTCGAGATCGTTGCGGTCGGTGAGCACCACCAGCGTCGGATTCTGCATCGCGCTCTCGCGGATCACCCGCGCGGCGAAGAACAGCATGGTGAAACTCTTGCCGCTGCCCTGCGTGTGCCAGACCACGCCCGCACGACGGTCGCCCGGCTTGCCGCCGTGCATCCGTCCGGCCCAATAGCGGCCGGGGTCTTCGCGCAGCACGCCCCCGTCGTTCATCCCACTGGCGCGCACCGTTTCCTCCACCGCCGCATTTACGGCGTGGAACTGATGGTAGCCCGCGATGATCTTGTGCAGCGCGCCGGTGTCCGCGTCTTCCTCGAAGACGATGAAATGCTGGAGCAGGTCGAGGAACCGCTGCTTTTCGAAAACCCCGCGCACCAGCACCTCCAGCTCCAGCGCGGTCTTCGGCGCATCGCCTTCGCCGTCGATCGTGCGCCAGACCTTGAACCACTCCTGATTCGCCGTCAGCGATCCCATGCGCGCTTGCAGGCCGTCGGATACCACCAGCGCCGCGTTGTAGTGCAGCAGGCTCGGCACCTCCGCCTTGTAGGTCTGGAGCTGCGCGTAGGCGCTCCAGATCGTCGCGTCCTCATCGGCGGCATTCTTCAGTTCGATCAGGGCCAGCGGCAGACCGTTGACGAAGACCACCACATCCGGCCGGCGATTGTGCTGCGCCTCGATCACCGTGAACTGATTCACCACGAACCAGTCGTTCGCCCGCACGTCGGCGAAATCCACCAGCCGCGCCTTGTCGCCTTTGATCGAGCCATCGGGCCGCGGATACTCCACATCCACGCCATCGCGCAGCATCCGGTGAAAAGCCCGGTTCGTCTGCACCAGCGAAGTCATCGCGACCCGCAGCACTTTTCTCATCGCTTCTTCACGGGCCTCCTCCGGCATCTCCCAGTTCAGCCGTCGAAGCGCGGCACGAAGGCGCCCCACCAGCACCACCTCGCCAAATCCATCCCGCTCCGCCGCCGGTTCTCCTGGTGCCAAGTGCGGTCCATGCCCAACGGCATATCCCAACTCTCCGAACCATTCGAGCGCTGCTTCTTCGACGATGGATTCGTTGAGGCTCATGGCTGGTCGCCCTTCTCGGGCAATTCCTTGATCATCTTGTCAAAGTCCGACTCGAACAGCCGGTCCTGCACGATGCGGTATTTCTCAAACTCACTTTCGGCGTGGGCCTGGGCGATTTCGGCAGTCACTTTGCCGGCATCCTGCAAAATTTCCCGGTCGGTCGCGGCAATGAAGCGATTGAGGCGGGTTTCCCAGTCCTGCATGGTCATGGGAATATGCCGGAGCGCCATGTCTTCGGCCACATCCAGGTAGGCGGAGACGAGGCGCTGCAGTTGGGCCATTTCATTTTCCGTGAGGTAGTTTTTCGCCACGCTGACATCGAACTTCTGGATTTTTCCTTTCGGCGCGTCCTTCCAGGTGGTCAGCCCCATGCGGTCTTTGGCGGCATCGGCGCGGGAGACGATGACCTCTGCGGCCGTCTGTCCGTGGATCGCCCAATGGAGCTTGTTCTGCACCGTGGCGAAGAAGCGCTTCGTGGCGGCAGCGGTGACATCGTAATCAAGGGAGGTCGCGTAGATGTCGGTGATTTTCTGGTAAAACTTGCGCTCGCTCAGGCGGATTTCGCGGATGCGCTGGAGCTGTTCCTCGAAGTATTTCTTGCCGAGGATCGAGCCGTCGTTTTTCAGCCGCTCGTCATCCATCGCAAAGCCTTTGATCGTGAACGACTCGATGATGCCGGTGGCCCACTTGCGGAACTGCACGGCCCGCTCGGAGTTCACCTTGTAGCCCACGGCGATGATCGCGGAGAGATTGTAGTGCTGGGTGTCGTAGGTTTTGCCGTCGGCGGCAGTTATTCGAAAATTTCGAATAACTGAATCGGCCTGCAGCTCGCTGTCCGCGAAGACTTGTTTGAGGTGGTAGTTGATGGTGTGGGTTTCCACGTCGTAGAGCAGCCCCAACATCTTCTGGCTGAGCCAGACATTTTCATCGGCATAAACGGCCTCGACGCCACCCTGGCCGCTGGCCGCCACGAAGGTCAGGTATTCCGCCGCCGAAGAGCGAACCAGCGAGACAGCGGTCTTCTTTTTGGAACGACCGCCGGGAGCGGGTTTGTCTTTGCTCATGGTTCGGGTGGTTTGGTTTTTGAACTATCCGGTGACTCCGGATAGTTGCTTCCCGGCCACGCTCAATTCCCCGCTCAGCAGCTTCGGCAGCAGCGTGTCGCGCAGGGTGGCGAGGGTGCGGGATTCGAGGGTGTTGGCTAAGGCGCGGTCGAAGATTGCAGCGACGCTCCGGTCGAATGCGGTCAACACTTCTTTGGACGGCAAGCAGACGAGCAGCCGCTTCATGTCAGCGATGGTGACGTGTCCGAGCCCTGTGGTTTGCTTGTTCCGTGCTGTCTCCACGAGGACGGGGCGCAGGTATTGGAGCAGGTAATAGACGAACCGCTTCTGCGCCGGAGTCGGCGAAATCACCTTGAAGATATGCTGATTGAGCAAGCCACGGCCACCGCTCCAGAGGAAAGCCTCCAACGAGGTATCTGGACTTCCTGACCACGAATACACCAAGTCGCCAGTGTCGATGATTTGGTTCGGGCCTGCTTGCCGCTGGCACCATTTGGTTTGAGCGCCGATGCCGTCCTTGAGTTCTGCAATCTTGATGACGGGAAGACCGTCGCCAGCGGGGCAGAAGTCCTCACTCTTGAAAGCAGCACCGTTCACCCACTGCGCTGTATCGTAGAGCGGGACGACCGACCAGCCGCTCGGAATATGGCCGAGAGGCGAGTCTTGGAAACTCGCGGGGAAGAGGGCGGCGGTGGCGGGGTCGAGGCCGGGGGGCTGGCGGGCGTCGAGTTTGGCGCGGACGGGTTCGAAATCCACGAACCAGCTCTGGAACAGCGCCCGCGCCATCGCCTCCAGCGTCGCGTTCATCCGCCGGTTCAACTCGATCTTGTCGTCCAGCGCCCCAAGCACCCCCGCGATGGCTTTTTGTTCGGCGAGGGGTGGAAGCGGAACCTTGATGGAGCGCAAAGACGAAAGAGGCTGCCCAATTCCGGGCGTCCCGACGGTCGAAGCGTTCTTCAACAACTCGTGTCGTCCTGCATCGGATCGGAAGAAGTAAAAGAGGAAAAGCGGCTCAACCTGCTTCCGGTCGCAGGTGAGTTTCATCAAGCTGCTCGAAAGCGCGTAGCGTTCAGTTTTATTGCGCGGAACGATTCCAACCAAGCCGATTGAACCGCGGTGAGGAAAAACAAGGTCGTCAGCGTGGACAATCGCGTTGCCGAGTTGGTCTGCGAGCTGAGGCGTGATGCAAACCATGTCTCCGACAAGCACACGGGTGTCGCTGATGTTGGTGCCACGGATTACCTCCACGCCGGTCGGAACGTAGCAGTCGCTTTTCATCCGAGAACCGAACGGCCCGATAGCGATGGCTCCATTGGTCGGAGCCTTCAGCTCTTCGATGCTTTTGAGTGTCCACCCCTCAGCCGCCATCCCCCAGGCCGCTGGTTCTTGAATAACTTCAAAGCTTTTTTCAATGATCCGCCGAAAGGCATCCGAGATTTGGTGCCAGTCCACGACATCGACACGGATGGGCAGCTCGGATTCTTGAAATGCTTCACGTAACGCGACAAGGCGGGTGGGGGTGATTTTGCCGGACGCAACCAAAGCAAGATCGAGATCGGAGTGGCTTTTGGCGGTCCACGTCGCACGAGAGCCAAAGGCGCGCACTTCGCATTCCCTCGCATGGGCAGCGAGAATGCGCCGCACGGTCGCCAGATCGGCTGGGGCGAGGTCAATCATTGCGCGCCGCGATGGTTTCCAAGAAACGCTCCGCCTCGGGAGCAAAGGAGACAGCGATGGCGAATACGTCTTCGGCAGTGGTGGCATCGTAAGTGTGCGACGTTTCGTTGCGCCCCTTGTGAAAGGCCATCCACTGCTCCACGTCCTTGATGAGCTGACTTTCGGCGGCGAGGCGGAAGAGTTCACGGCGGGTGACGCCGTCCACGCTCTCGGGGTTCACATTGTTTTCGAGCCAGCGTTTCATGGCTTTCCAGCACTGCTCATAGGCGACTTCAAAATGCTGGATGATACCGGATTTCACGGTGTCTTGCATCACGGGGCTGAGCGAGGCCAGCAGCGGAGTGGCTTCGTCGGCAGAACGGCGAAGGGCGCGCACAGATTGTTCGAGTGAGGTGAAGTCGAGTTTCATGATTTCGTTTTTGGATTGAGGCTATCGAGGCTGGCGCGAATCGTTTTCTCCAATTTGGCGGATTCATCAAACTGTGCATTCAGTTCGGCGACGAGGCGCGGCATCTTTTCCTCGAAGGCTTCGCCGTCGTCCTCGACTTCCTCCGCACCGACGTAGCGGCCGGGGGTGAGGACGTGGCCGTGCGCGGCGATTTCGGCGGTGGTGGCGGATTTGCAGAAGCCGGGGAGGTCCGAGTATTGGGGAGCACACGCGCCCTCGCGTGTCGTCTTTGGCGCCCCCGCCGAAGACTTAGAAAGTGCGGCTTCGCCGGTGGCTGACGAGTTTCCGGCGAGGGCGCCGGAAACTGCACGCGGGGCGCGTGCGCTCCCCGAATCATCACTGCGCCAGGCGTGATACGTTGAGGTGATTTTTTCCAAATCGGCGTCGGTCAGCTCGCGGTGGACGCGGTCGATGAGGGTGCCCATTTTCCGCGCGTCGATGAAGAGGGTTTGCTGGCGACGCGCACGGAAACCGCGCTTCGCATCGGCAGCTTTGCTTTTTGCCAAAAACCAGAGGCAGACGGGAATCTGCGTGCTGTAGAAGAGCTGGCCGGGGAGGGCGACCATGCAGTCCACGAGGTCGGCTTCGATGAGTTTTTGCCGGATGTCGCCTTCGCCGGATTGGTTCGACGACATGCTGCCATTGGCGAGGACGAAGCCGGCCATGCCCTGCGGCGCGAGGTGGTGGATGAAGTGCTGCACCCAGGCGAAGTTGGCGTTGCCCTTGGGCGGGACGCCGAACTGCCAGCGCACGTCGTCGTCTTTGCGGAACCAGCCGGTGTCGTTGAACTGCGGGCCAGCGAGGACGTAGTCGGCGCGGAGGTCGGGATGGAGGTCGCGGCGGAAGGTGTCGGCGTTCTCGGGGCCGAAGTCGGCCTCGATGCCGCGCAGGGCGAGATTCATGATGGCGAGGCGGCGCGTGGTGGGGTTGCTCTCCTGGCCGTAGATGCTGATGTCGCCGAGCTGGCCGCCGTGGGATTCGACGAATTTTTCCGACTGCACGAACATGCCGCCGGAGCCGCAGGCGGGGTCGTAGATGCGGCCTTTGTAGGGGGCGAGCATCTCGACGAGGAGGCGCACGACGCAGGACGGGGTGTAGAACTGGCCGCCGTTCTTGCCCTCGGCGCTGGCGAACTGGGTGAGGAAGTATTCGAAGACGCGGCCGAGGAGATCCTTCGACCGGCTGGCGACATCGGCGAGCTGGATGGAGCCGATGAGGTCGATGAGTTCGCCGAGGCGGTGTTTGTCGAGGTCGGCGCGGCCGTAGTTTTTGTTGAGCGCGCCTTTGAGGGAGTTTCTGCCGGAAGGTGACTCGTTCGACCTCTCAATCGCCTCCATCGCGTCGTCGATCACCTTGCCGATGGTGGGCAACTTTGCATTCCCTTGAATGAAAGGCCATCGAGCTTCTTTCGGCACCCAGAAAACATTGGCGGCGAGGTATTCGTCCTTGTCCTCGGGATTCGCTCCGGCGTAGTCGCCTTCACCAGCAACGAGCTTCGCGTGGTGCTCGTCGAAGGTGTCGGAGATGTATTTCAGGAAGATGAGGCCGAGGACGACGTGCTTGTATTCCGCCGCGTCCATGTTGTTGCGCAGCTTGTCGGCGGCGAGCCAGAGCTTGGCCTCGAAACCGAGGTGGGCGGAGGAATCTTTCGACGAAGGAGGGGACTTGGATTTGGGTGCCATTTAATTCAGTGAGGATTGCGGAAATTTAGCGGACCAGCCCTCGTGGGAAAATCCCCCTGTGTGTCGTGCCAGAGGCGGGTTTCCCGTGCTTCATGCCGCTTGGGAGCTTGGGATTCCGTGCGAGGAGAGCGAGCGTCCGGTGTTTTGGCGAGCGTGGTTTTTTCGGGCGGGAATCGAGCGCATGGCCCGGCAGGCGGGATTTTGAATGCACACGGAGCATGCCGGGAGGATTACGATGAAGAGTAAGATTAAGGGAGGATACAGCACAGTTGCGCGGGATTTCCTCGCGGCGTGATGGACAGCGCGGCGTCGCGGGTGATACTCCAGCACCGTGCCCCCTCGTGCGGGGCACACAAAACATGAGCAGCACCGCCGACGGGGCACGCACCGCCACACCATCCCGCAAAAGCCTTCTCTCGCCCTTCCGCGCGATCGGACGCCTATTCTCCCGCGGATGGCGCAAACTCTCGGGGCGCACGCGGCCGGCAGAGGATCAGAGCCTCTTCCCGCTCGTGATCCAAGTGCTGGCGGGCTTTTCAAAAAATGAGGGCGAGGTCGTCGAAGAGGAGGTGGACACGGTGCTCGGGCTGCTGCGGCACGGCTTCCCCGGCGGGATCTACGAGGACATGCGGCGGCAGTTCCGCGAGGCGCTCGGCCAGCAGCAGGATCTGAATGCGATGGGCGACCGCCTCTCGCGGCTGCTCTCGCCGGAGCAGAAAATCATCCTCGGCGTGCAGCTCTACGACATCATCGCGCGGTCGGACAAAAGCGCGCAGCAGATGCCCGCATTCTACGGCTTCATGCAGCGCCTCGGCATGGCGGCGCAGGCCGTGGAGATCGTCTATCAGCTCCAGGCGGGCGAAAAGGCGGACCAGGGCATCTCGCCGAATGGTGAACTGCCGCTCGAAGTGCTCACCTTTGGCCGCGACGCGCAGGCGGACGTGTGGCTGAAGAGCCTCCGCCCCGGCGAACTTCTCATCGCATTCCGCTACCAGACTCTGCTGCTCCTGAAAAATGCGTGCCAGCGGCCCGTGTATGTCCGCGGGCGTCCGCTGGCACCGGGGACGTTCTCGCGCATTTTCTCCGGGCAGCGCGTGCTGCTCGACGAGCAGGTGCTCACGTATGAGGACATCGTCTCCTTTTTCAATGCGAAGAAGGGCGTGCTCATCACGCACGTCTATGTGGAGATTGACGACGGCGACGAGGTGGAGCTCTCGCGCGTCCGCACACGCGAGAGCGCGCTCGAGGTGCGCTTCGGCCTGAAGGTGCAGGTGCGGGCGCTCAAGAACGTGAACGCGCAACTCAACGGTGTGACGATGCGCGCCGGCACGATGCTGAACGCGACGCCGGAGGATCGCATCATCTTCCGCAAGGAGGCCGAGTTGCCGCTCGCGGAGCTGCGCAGGAAGGCGCGCGCGCTCGGCGTGCGATTCCACCTCAAGAGCTACAAAAACACCTACCTCGTCTCCAGCAACCCGAGCCTGCTCGACGTGGATGACATCCTCCTCTCGCCCGGCGCGGCAGGCGAAATCCTGCTCAAGGTCGAGTGCGACTACGACAACAAGGTGGGCAGGCTCGACGTGATCGCGGCGGCGCGGCCCGTGAGCGTGGGCGACCGTGTCGTGCCGACGGGCGCGAGTTGCGATCTGAAGGACGGCGATTTCATCCGCATAGATTCCGGGCAGGGGCTGCGGTGCGACTTCGGTGAGCGGATCATCGAGGAGGAGCGCAACATCGTGTCCTCGCTCGAACTGAGCGACATCACATGCGTCTTCGGCGACAAGACGATCGGGCTCGACGGGATTAATTTCCGCCTCACGCGCGGCGACATCGTGTGCGTGATGGGCGGCAGCGGCTCGGGAAAAAGCACCCTGCTGCGCGCCATCGCGGGCCGGCTCCCGCCCTCGCGCGGAAAAATCCTGCTCAACGGACAGGAGCTCTACGACAACCTCGAAAAGTTCAAGCGTTTCATCGCATTCATCCCGCAGGATGATGCATTCGACGATCACCTGACCGTCGAGGAAAACCTGAGCTACGCCGCCGCGATCCGTTCGCCGCACCTCGGGAAAAGTGATCGCCGCCGCCGCGTGGACAGCCGCCTGGTCGAACTCGGCCTCAGCGAGCGCCGCGATGTCACCGTCGGCTCAGTGGAAAAAAAGACGCTCTCCGGCGGCGAGCGCAAGCGGCTGAACATCGGCCTCGACATGATCAGCTCGGCGGACATTTTTCTCTTCGACGAGCCGACGAGCGGGCTCAGCTCGAAGGACAGCGAGCACGTCATCGAGATCATCCGCGGGCTCTCGCACAACAAGATCGTCCTCGTCGTGATCCACCAGCCGAGCGCGCGCCTCTTCCACATTTTCAACAAGGCCATCCTGCTCGACCGCGGCGGCAAGCTCGTCTTCGGCGGCACGCCCGACGAGATGATGCGCTACTTCGCCGAAGCCGCGACGGAGGAAAATGTGACGGTGCATGGCGTGAAGAGCGAAGGCGGCAGCCCCGAGTTCTGCTTCGACATCCTGGAGACTCCGCTGCACGACCTGAGCGGCGAGGTGATCCTCGAGGAAAGCAGCAACGGCCAGATGCTCCCCGCGCGCAGATTTTCGCCGGATTTCTGGCGCGACCGCTACGAGACGTACCGGCTCACGCAGGAGATGCGGCAGGTGTCGCTGCGCAAACAGGCGTCCACGGCGACGAGCACAGGCGCGACACAGATCATCGAGCCACGACGCCAGCCCACCGCCCCGAAGATCCGCTGGCGCGAGGAATGGCTGCAATTCCATGTGCTGCTGCGGCGCGCGTTCCTCTCGAAGCTCCGCAATGTCGGGAGCATGCTCGTCACTCTGCTTGCGCCGCCGCTGCTCGCGCTCATCGTCGGGTGGGCGCTGTACTTCACGGAGGAAAACGACCGGCCTTACGTCTTCGCGTCGGCGTTCCACATCCCGACCTACATTTTCATCAGCCTGCTCGTCGCGCTCTTCCTCGCGCTGATGAACAGCGTCGAGGACATCATCCGCGACCGTACGATCCTCCAGCGCGAGCGGAATCTCGACGTGCGAATCGCGTACTATGTCGCGGCGAAATTTCTCACGCTCTGCGTTTTCTCCGCGCTGCAATGCACGCTCTTCATCCTCGTGGGGAACGCGGTCCTCGAGATCCGCGGGATGTTCCTGCACTACTTCATCTGGACATTTTTCACGGCGATCAGCGGCATCTCGCTCGGTCTGCTTGTCTCCGCGCTCGTGCCGAACTCAAAGACCGGCGCGATGCTCGTGCCGCTCATCCTCATCCCGCAGCTCATCTTTGGCGGCGCGCTGATCAAATACGAGGAGATGAACCGCGACCCGAACATCCTCTACACATTCCAGCGCTGGTTCGCATCGAAGCGGCAGGCGACAGACATGGAGGGTGACAAAAAGCTGAGCGTGCCATTCATCAGCAAGCTCGTCGCCACGCACTACAGCTACGAGGCGCTCGTGGTCGCGCAGGCAAAGATGAACCCGCTCGCAGACCGGCAGGCGCGGCTCCAGCAGGTGATCGAGGCGCTCGCCGCGCGTCCGACTGAAGCACAAAAGGAATCCATGCTCGGCGAGGCGGAAGCCGCGTTGCTCGCGGAATCGGCAAAGAGCCCGCGTGACAAGGCGGCTCTCAAAACGCTTGAAATGCGGGTCAGGGAAATCAAAGCCAAGATCCCGCGAACCGAGGCCGAGGACGAGCGGCTGGATGATTTGAAAGACACGCTCGCGCAGCTCAGCGGCCTCGAGGCCGACGCCGCGCGCGAGGTGGACAAGCGCCTGGGCCGCGTGGACAAAATCATCGGCGGCAGGAAACCCGTGATGGCCGACTTCCGCTCCCGGCCGCCGGGCGTGACCGCCGACCAGCTCTACTCGAACCAGAAAATCGCCGACATGGTCGCGAAAGCGGAGACCGAGCAAAACGACTACCGGCGCACCTCGAAGATCAACGTCTTCTTCAGCCCCGAGAAATACCATTTCGCATTCGGCATCCGGAAGTTTTCATTCGCGGGAATCGCCATGAGCATCTACTTCCGCAACGCTGTGATCCTGCTGCTGTCCTCCGCGGTGCTGCTCGTGATCCTGTGGAAAGTGCTCCGCGTGCAACTCCGCAAGACCGGCGTGTAGCGGCCACTCCTGTCCGCAGAATCAACTCCCGTCAGTTCGGCAAATGTCTGAATTCCGCCGTGCCGCACAGGCCGCCGCCGGGCAGGAAGATCACGGTGGTCTCAAAGGCTCCCGCTCCCGTCTCGCTGCACCCGATCACGGTCGCCTCGATCTTCACGGTTCGCCGCGCACATCCGGCGCAGCACCATTCGATGCAGAGGATGATCCGGGACATCACATCCAGCCTGCGCGGCATTTTGAAAACCGCGCCGCGACGGCCGATTTTTACGCATCCGCACGGCTCCTGGATCCCGTTGCGGTGGAGGCACACTTCGGGATTCTGCGTGCCGATTCTGGGGGTCGGATTGCACATGATCTGAGAGGGACTGGGGCAACCTACCGGGCGATCCCGGCGTGTCAAAAGACCTTTGCCAAAAATCGCCAGCGCCTATTTCTTCGCCGGAATCACCGCGGGCTCGCCGTCAGGCTTCCCCTTTCCCGCGGGCGGTCCGGGCGGGACGGGTGGCTTCGCGGGATCACCCGGCTGCTTGCCCTTCCCGTTGCGCTTCTTGTCGTAGTCGGCCCAGAATTGCGCGACCGGCTCGCTGAGTCCCCTCGCGCTCAGATATTTCAAGGTCGGATGGCTGCGGAGGAATTCGATGTTCTTTGCGTTGCGCGGGAGCAGCAGCTTTTCGAGCGTGCGGCAGTCCTTGAGCGGCTGGAGGTTTGTGAGCTTCACGCAGCCGTCGAGATCGAGTTCCACAAGCGGCAACTTCGTCAGCGGCGAGAGATCGGTCACGCTGGTGCCGTAGAGGTTCAGGATTTTCAGAGGCATTTCCTCCAACGGCGAAAGATCACTCACATTTCCACAATTGGAGAGCCCAAGCTCGTGTAATTTCATCCCTCGGAAAATCGCGAGGTCGGAGAAGGTCCGGTCTTCCAATTGGATCACGCTCACGCTGACGACTTCATTGCGGAGCAGCGGAAGATAGATCGGCGGAGGGAGCCGCCGGAGGTCGGCGCTGTAGGTCCCGTCGGCGAGCCGTTTGAAGCGGCCCTGGAGCGCCTTGCCGCGCAGAAATTCGCGCAGCGGCTTCAGTGCGGGATCCTTGTCCATGGCTTCATGCAGCAGCTTCACGGTGCGCGGCTTGTCGGGGCCGAAGTTGTCGGCAAGGTAGGTTGCCTCCGCTTTGCGATCCTGCGTGAGGAGCGATTCCACGAGCAACTTCAGATCGGCAGTGGTCGGCTCGTGCTCGTCGGGATTTGCTCCATCGGCTTCCAACAGTTTCTTCGTCAGCGCGAGATTTTGCTTCGCGGAGGTGAGGCTTGGATTGCGCTCCAGTGCGTTCTCGTAGGCTTCGACGGCGTCATCCCACCGCAGCAGGGTTTGGAGGATGTTGCCCCGCAGGTTGTAGTAGTCCGGCTCGCTCGGGAGCTTGTTAATCGCGGAATCAATCCGCCCGAGGGCGGTATCCAGTTCCTTCTTCTTCACAAATTCCTTCGCCTCGTCGGCGAGAAATGGTGCGACGCCACGCAGATCCGTGAGCGCCGCCGAGAGTTTCGCCTCGCTTTCCTTCGCTGCGTTTTCATTCGTGCGCGCCGTCACCTCGCTCGCTCGCGCGCGGTCGCGCTCGTGCTTCAGCGAGAGCACGAAGACGGCGAGCGCGGTGTTCAGCAGGATGAAGAAGATGGCGAAAAGCACGACGTTCCCCTTGTGCCGCGCCGCCCACAGGATCATCTGTCTGGTGATGCCCGCGCGCTCGGCCTTCGGCGCGAAGCCGCCCTGCCACGAGAGGATGTCCGCCTGAAGCTCGGCGACAGTCTGGTAGCGGACCGCAGGCTCGGTGGCCATCGCCTTCACGATGATCGCGGCGAGACCCTCGGGCACGCGGCGGCCGGGCAGATGCGAGAGCACGCAGTTCACGCCGTCGGGCCCCGGCGGCGGCAGCTCAGACGGACGAAGCGGATTCGCCGGCTGGCTGAAGCTCGTGGGATGCGTGAACTGCCCGCTGACAATCTGCTCGATGAGTTCGCCAAATTCCTTGCCGGGATACGGCGGTCGCAGCGTGAGGATCGCGTAGAGGATCGAGCCGAGCACATGGATGTCGCTGCGCGGATCGATCTGGTCGAGATCGCCGCGTGCCGCCTCCGGCGAAATGTACGGCGGTGTGCCGACGATGAGGCCGTTCAGCGTCTCGAAGCCGCGCAGGTCGGACGCCGGCATCTGCAGCACCGTGTCGCCGAGATGCTCGTCGTGCATGCCGCTCGCCATTTTTTTTGCGAGGCCCCAATCCATCACGAGTACCTCGCCGTACTCGCCGATCATCACGTTGTCGGGCTTCAGATCGCGATGCACCACGCCCATGGAATGCGCGTAGGCCACGCCGTCGCAGATCTTCTGGAAGACGGTGAGCAGCGTCGCGAGCGGAAATTTCTTAATCGCATCCTCCTCACGCTCGCGGATGCGGCGGAGCACCTGATCCAGCGTGGTGCCCTTCACATACTTCATCGTGTAGAAGACCTCGCCGAATTCATCGAGGCCCAGCTCGTACACGGGGATGATGTTCGGGTGCTGGAGCTGCCCGGTGAGCTGCGCCTCGTCCACGAAACGCAGCACATTCTCGCGCGAAAACTGGCTCGATGTCTTGATGACCTTCATCGCGACATTGCGCACGATGCGCAGGTCGCGCGCCTGATGCACCACGCCCATGCCGCCGCGTCCGATCGTGCCGAGCACCTTGTATTTTTTCCCCTCGAGAATGGCGCGCACCGGCGCGAGCCCGAGGTCGGGATCCCACAGCGCCGCAGCGAGCATCTCGGAAGACTCCGTCTTCAGCCGGACAAAAAATCGCGCGCTGCCGACCTCGACCTGCTGGTCCGGCCGCACGCGCGTCGGGAGCTGGATCTGCACGCCCTCGATGAAGACGCCATTCGCCGAACTGAGATCCTCCACCGTCAGCTCGTAGCCCTGGAAAGTGAGCCGCGCGTGGTGCCGCGAGATGCCCTCGGCATCCACGCTGATCTGGCATCCGGGATCGCGCCCGATGATATATTCGCCGTGGCGCAGCGAGAACTTGGCGACATTTTCATCGCCGAGGTACACCATCATCTCGGCCTCAATCTCCCCTTGGAGAGGCAGCTCCGATGGCGGTTCCGGTGGCTTCGATTCGCTGCTCACAGCGGCGGCGTGGATTCAGGCATGGGCCAGCATTTCCTCACTGAACCCGCTGTGGCATCACAGCCCCGGCGCAGGAGGCACGGCTGGCGGCACACCCGGCGCGGCAGGCACGCCCGGGATCCCGCCACCGGCATCGGGCATCGCGCCCGGGATGGCGCCGGGAATCCCGCCCGGCGCTCCGCCAGCCGGCGGGGCAATGTCCGGAATGAGCGGGATCGTCGGAGCCTTGATCTCCGGCACCTTCACGGGCGGGGCCTTGAAGGAGTTTTTCTTGTAGGTAAAAACGTCCGAATAAACGGGCTTGCACGCGCTGAATCCGAAGATCGCGAGCGCGCCTGCGGCGACAGCTAGAGTGGAACGGGAAGGCATCCCGCCCCTGTACGTGCGGCGCGGAATCGAGTCAACCGAAGACTCCGACGGCGGACGGTTGAAAAAATGCGGGCGCAAATCTCGTGACCGAGACGCCGCTGCGCGTGGCTCAACGTCTAACATCGAACGTCTGACGCCAAACTTTTCTGAGCACGCCGATCCGGCTTCGGATTGCGCGTCGTTTGGCGTTGGAAGTTCGGTGTTAAATATTTCACGTTGAGCCCACCGCAGGTGTTGTCCTGCACACTGCGAAGCCCATCGCCTCGGGGTGACCTGTCATCTTGATCTGCCCGCCCCGCCCGGAGACTCAGCGCGCGTTGCCTTTCGCATCATCCTTCGCCTTCGACTGCACGCGCATCATTTCAAACGTCCCCTTGTCGTAGCTCGCGTCGTAGCACGCGCGTATCGTCCGGTTGTCCATCGTGCCTTGGCACGAGTAGGTCCCCGCGCCGATGATCGTGTGCAGCGCGCTCGTGCCCTCGAAATCGAGCATGCCGCCGCTCTTCTTCCGCGCCGCCGGTTTGGTTTGCAGCACCACGCTGTGCTTCGAGGAGAGCCCGTGCCACTTCGCGTGAAAGTCCGCGCGGTACGCGGCATGGTCGCCGCGCCCGCAGTCGGGGTTCTCCAGCTTCGTGATGATGCACCGGATGTCGCCGCCCCACGCGGAATTCCTCGCACTCGTCCAGCGGCCCGCATACGCGCCTTCGTGCAACAGATGATTCACGTCGGCGCGGGACGCGTCGGCGAATCGCTTGCCGTAGCTGGAGCAGCCCGCGACGAGCGCGAGCGAAAGGCAGAGGACCGTGCGGAGGAGATTCTTCATGTGCAGGACGAATACCTCCCCGCCCCGCCGTCGCTAGCCGGAAAATTTCCGGTGCAGCCGTGAAACACGCAAACCGGACGTTCGGTATTGCGGGCGCTTTCCGGGTCTGTAAAGTTCAGGCCCTTCATCGTGGCCAATCCAAAGCGCATCCTCTTTGTCTGCACCGGGAACATCTGCCGCAGTCCCATGGCAGAGGGACTCCTGCGCCATGCCGCACAGCGTCGCGGCGACATCACGGTCGCCTCCGCCGGCGTCGCCACCGGGCACGGCCAACCCGCAAGCGAGAACAGCGTCGTCGCCCTGCGGCAGTGGCAGATTGACATCACCGACATCCGCTCGCAGCCGCTCAGCGATGAACTCGTCGAGTGGTCCACGCACATCTTCGCGATGACGCGCTCGCACATGGATGCCATCCTCACATTCTTCCCCGAGGCCGACGAAAAGGTGTGGCTCGCGTGCGAATTCACGCCCGAGCTCGCCGAGTATCCCGAAGTGCCCGACCCGATCGGCCAGGGCCTGCACGCGTATTTGCAGACGCGCGAAATCCTCCAGCAGGCCATCCCCGACATCGTCAAATTTATTGATTCCACCGACATGACCACAGCCACCAACCCGACCACCACCGCAACCTCGAAGTCCCCCCTCCGCATCGCCATCGGCGCGGATCACGGCGGCGTCGAAGTGAAAGCCGCGCTCCACACTTTTCTGAAAGGCAAGGGCTTCACCGTGCATGATGTCGGCACGCAGAGCGCGGACTCGGTGGACTACCCGGATTTCGCAGCGCTCGTGAGCGCGCAGGTGATCGCAGGCGAAGCCGACCTCGGCGTGCTCGTGTGCAAGACCGGCATCGGCATGAGCATCGCCGCGAACCGCCATCGCGGTATCCGCGCCGCCGTCGTCACGAATGCCGCCGACGCGCGCACCACGCGGCAGCACAACAACGCGAACGTCCTCTGCCTCGGTGCGGTAAACGTCGCGCCGAACGCCGCGCCCGCGATCGTCGAGGCATTCCTCAGCGCCGAGTTCGAGGGCGGACGCCACGCTCGCCGCGTCGAGAAAATCGAGCAGGGCGCGGACTCCGGCGGCGAGTCGCTCGCCGAGGTGGACAGCGCCGTCTTCACCGCCATCGAGCACGAGCACAAGCGGCAGTTTGAAAACATCGAGCTGATCGCGAGCGAGAATTTCACCAGCGCCGCCGTCATGGAAGCGCAGGGCTCCTGCCTCACGAACAAATACGCCGAGGGCTATCCCGGCCGACGCTGGTATGGCGGGTGCGAAAATGTGGACGTCATCGAGCAGCTCGCCATCGATCGCGTGAAGCAGCTCTTCCCCGGCAGCGAGCATGTGAACGTCCAGCCCCACTCCGGCTCGCAGGCAAACATGGCGGTCTATTTTTCCATCCTCCAGCCCGGCGACAAAATCCTCACGATGAACCTCGCGCACGGCGGCCACCTCACGCACGGGCACAAGGCGAATTTCTCCGGCCGCTTCTACGCCGTCACGCACTACGGCGTGAGCGAAAAGGACGAGCGCATTGACTACGACGCGCTCGCGAAAGTCGCCCTCGAAGTGAAGCCGAAGATGATCACCGCCGGCGCGAGCGCCTACCCGCGCATCATTGATTTCGCCCGCATGCGCGAGATCGCCGACAGCGTGGGCGCGTATCTTTTCGTGGACATGGCGCACATCGCCGGCCTCGTCGCGGGCGGCCAGCATCCGAACCCCTGCGCGCTCGCCGACTTCACCACCACGACCACGCACAAGAGCCTCCGCGGCCCGCGCGGCGGCATCATCATCTGCAAGGAAAAATACGCGAAAGGCATTGATGGCCAGGTCTTCCCCGGCATCCAGGGCGGCCCGCTCGAGCACGTCATCGCCGCGAAAGCTGTGTGCTTCCACGAGGCGCTCCAGCCGTCGTTCCAGCAATACGCCGCGCAAATCGTGAGCAACGCCAAGGCCCTCGCCGCGCGCCTCGCGCACCACGGCTACCGCATCGTCAGCGGCGGCACGGACAACCACCTCATGCTCGTGGACCTCCGCCCGAAGGGCCTCAACGGCGCCCTCGCCAGCGCCGTCCTCGACCAGGCCGGCATCACCGTGAACAAAAACGGCATCCCCTTCGACACCGAGCCAATCACGAAAGGCGGCGGCATCCGGATCGGAACCCCCGCCGTCACCACGCGCGGCCTGAAGGAGGAGGAAATGATGGACATCGCCGACTTCCTGCACCGCACCCTCGAAGCCCGCGAAGACGCCGCCGCCGTCGCGAAAATCCGCGAGGAAGTGCATGCCTTCAGCAGGAAGTTCCCGCTGCCGTTTTGAGACGGCGAGAGGTGAGGGATAATCATTCTGTCCCGGTCGCGTGGTCAGATGCAGAAACGAAAAAAAGGGGACGCCAGCGCCGAATTGCTGCGCAAGGCCCTGAGAATAAGGTTTTTCGGAAACATAATTTCGACTCTTGACGCACGAAAACCGGGCGCTAGTGTGACCGCCCTTTTCGCCCTAGGACACCGGATGGAACTACAATGAACCCAATCAGCAGGCAACACGCTATCAGAGAGTACGAATTGTTCGTATCGGAAGGCGTGCAGGAAGTTCCGGAATCGGTCTTCGAGCAGGATAATCGCTCGTCGGGTGAAATCCGGGTCGTTCGAGCACAAGGCGAAACTCCGCACGTTGCAATTCGTATGCAGCGCGTCAGTTTTGGAAAGGTACGGTTTAATCGTGAATCTGGAGAAATCGTCGAAGAGTAAATCGTGCGTGGCAAACCGTGGACACGGGTACTTTTCTAATTCTCAGCGGTGACGGCAACACCGGGTACAGACTGTCGACGGGGCGTGACCTGCGAGCATCCCTCGCGCTGGTTGATAGTCGTACGTTACGGGCAAGCCCAATCTTTCCGGTAATTCCGCGAAACGCAGCAAAAGACCCGTTGGAGGGAATGGGCTTTGTTGTCCTGATGTGCCCTCTCCGCGGATATGAATTCATTGGGAAACAAGTTCGAGCTATACAAGAGCGCTTGTGGTTTTCCCATGGATTGGCATGCGCGATTATGTTTTGTGCGAAGGAGGCCGAATTCGAAACCTTTCTTCGTGAACACGAAAGCGTACTTTCCGCTTATGAAGTGTGGAAAATCGATCGCAAACACGTGTTGAAGGTGCAGACGCAATGGGTTCGAGCGGCCGAGATTCCGTCAGTTGCGCTTGTTGACTATTCTCGCCTCACAAAAGACGGAGTAAGGCTCCTACAAGAAATTGAAATTCACCTTCGGGAAGCAACGCGCATTGCCGCGATTTACATGCCTGAACAGCTTTCAAAGATTCAGAAGATCGTTACGTCTGCGAACCAGATTATCGAGGAAATCGCCTTTTTTCTACACCCTGAATCGGTTCCCCCATTCCATCTGTCGGCACCGGAAGTCACCGCCTTTCGAAACGACGGGTTCGAGCGCCAGATCAACGGCTGGATCGCGCAGCAACGCGAGGGATACGTCGATGACTTCATGACGATGCTGAACGACCTCGCGTCCAAGGCGGCGCCGGATCTCGGGCTGAATTTCAAGGACCAGAAGAAGCTCTACAAAG
>JBBRYC010000081.1:0-27935 GCA_038238025.1 Chthoniobacterales bacterium | reverse complement strand
CACCTCCATCTCGAATTCCTTCCACCCGAGCAGCGACTCCTCGATGAGCACCTCGGTCACCGGCGACATGTCGAGCCCGCGCGTGACGATGGTTTCAAATTCCTCCTTGTTGTAAGCGATGCCGCCGCCGCTGCCGCCGAGCGTGAACGCCGGCCGGATGATGAGCGGCAATCGTCCGATCTCCGCCGCAATCTTGCGCCCTTCCTCCATCGTGTGCGCGACGCCCGACTGCGGCATATCGAGCCCGATCTTGATCATCGCATTCTTGAACGCCAGCCGGTCCTCCCCCTTGTGAATCGCCTCCGGCTTCGCGCCGATCATCTTCACGCCATATTTTTCCAGCACGCCGAGTTCGTGCAACTTCATCGCGCAATTCAGCGCCGTCTGTCCGCCGAGGGTCGGCAACAGCGCATCCGGCCGCTCCGCCGCGATGATTTTCTCCACCACCTCCGGCGTGATCGGCTCGATGTAAGTGCGGTGCGCAAACTCCGGGTCCGTCATGATCGTCGCCGGGTTCGAGTTCACGAGGATGACCGTGTAGCCTTCTTCTTTCAGCGCCTTGCAAGCCTGCACCCCCGAGTAATCAAACTCGCACCCCTGCCCGATGACGATGGGGCCCGAACCGATGAGGAGAATCTTCTTGATGGAATTGTCGCGCGGCATTTGGAGAAAAGTCCGCGGGGTGTAGCAGCCGTGCGGAAGGCGCGCAATGGGGCGTTGCGGAAAAATCCCGACGCGCACTTGCACCTGGAGTGCGGCGGGAAGCGAGAGCGCCACCGCCTGTAGCCGCGCTTGTCAAAGCGCGGGCACGCTCCATCCACCGCACACAGAAAGTCAGCCCGCGCTTTGACAAGCGCGGCTACGAAGAATCAGCGCCCGGCACCTGCGGCTTCCCGAGCCTCGAAGATTCGGATGCTCGTGATGTAGTCGAGCGCGCGCTGGAGCGCCTCGTCGCGCGGCGGTTTCGCGGGGGCATTGCCGCTCGCGCGCTGCCTTTGATTTTCGATCACCTCGTCGAGTTCGGGATTCGTGCCCGCGACGAGCGCGGCTTCGTTCATCCGTGCGCGCGGCTTTTCGATCACGAGCGGCGCGACGCCGGGGCCATTCATCGCAAGTTGCAGCACTTCCTCCGTCTTTTCCTGCGGGACATTCACGACCAGATCCGGCGTGAGGCCGCCGGGAAAAACCGGCGTCGCATCCGGCAGCGTGACTTCACCGACTGCCACGCGCAACACACGCCCCGCGGCGAGCGGGACTTCCTCGAATTGCGCAGCCTCCCCCTTCGTCTGCTGTCCGATCACGTAGGCGCGCAGGTGGGTGTGCAGCACGGCCGCGATCACTTCGCCAGCACCGGCGGTCCCGCCATCCACGAGCACGGTGAGCAGCCCACGCCAGCGGGGGTCTTCGCGCGAGGTCAGGATTTCCTCGTCATTCGCCTTCGGCTTTTTGATTGAAAAGAGCACGCGTCCTTTCGGTGAAAAACGGCGGCAGCACTCGGCGGCGAGTTCGAAATCCGTGCTATGCGGCGTCGCGCGCAGGTCGAGCACGAGCGCAGTCGGCGGCTTCGCGCCGAAGCCCTCCAGCGCGGCATCCAGCGCTGCGATGTTTTCCGGCGTCAGCGTGCCAAGGCGCAGGTAGCCGACCGCGCCGTCGAGCATCTCCGAGCGAAATTGCGCCGCACGCGGTTCCGTCTTTTTCCCCGCGACAAAAATGCGCGCACCCGGGCCGAGACGATCCAGCAGTCCCTGCATGCCAGCACGGGCGAGCGCGCCTTCAGCCAGCGCGTCAGGGTTCAGATAGTTTCCGCGGAGAATTTCGATGACCTGGCGGAGTTCATCCTCGCTCAGCGCATCCGCGGCATCGTGCGAAGAAAGCTGGCGTGGCGCGGGCTCCGGCGATTCGGCGGGCTTTTCCTCAGCCAGCGGAAGAGACGCGAGCGGCACGGCCGGCGCAGCCGGTTTCGACTCCGAGCCCTGCACAGGTGCGGCTCGGAACGCCGGGGCTCCTTCCTTCAGCGGCGCCGGCACCGGCAATCGTTCCTGCGCCTGCACGCACGCGAGTGCGAGCGCAGTGGCGAGGAGGGCAGACTTCTTCATGCGCGCCGAGCGTAGCCTCACAGCCCCTTCGCCGCAATGTCCGAACGAAACTGCATTCCCTCGAAGTGAATCCCCGCGACTGCCGCATACGCGCGCGCCTTTGCCTCCGCGAGCGTAGGCGCGAGCGCAGTCACGCCGAGCACGCGACCGCCTGCGGTGAAAAAATCTTCGCCGTCGCCGTCGCGCTTCGTGCCCGCATGGAAAATGGTCGCTGCACTCTTCTCCAAGCCGGTGATCATTTTTCCGCCCGTGTAGCTGCCAGGATAGCCGCCGCTCGCGAGGATGACGCACACGGCCGCCTCGGGCCGCCAGTGCGCAGTCGCCGAATCGAGGCGCTGTTCGATTGTCGCTTCGAGCAGATCGAGCAGATCGCTGTCGAGTCGCGTGAGCAGCACCTGCGTCTCGGGGTCGCCGAAGCGGCAGTTGAATTCGAGCACCTTGATGCCGTCGCGCGTGATCATCAGGCCGGGGAAGAGCATCCCGCGATAGTCGAGCCCGTCGGCCTTCAGTCCGGCGATAAAGCGATCGAGCACTTCGGTGCGCACGCGCTGTTCGAGCGCGGGCGGCAGCACTTTGTCCGCCGGGCTGAAGGTGCCCATGCCGCCGGTGTTCAGTCCGCGATCACCGTCGAGCGCGCGCTTGTGATCCTGCGCGCTGGGGAAAAGCAGGCAGCTGCGCCCGTCCACGAGCGCGTGGATGCTGCACTCCTCGCCGGTGAGAAATTCCTCAATCACCACCTCCGCGCCCGCATCGCCGAATTTCCGCTCCTCCATGATTTCGCGAATCGCCGCATCGGCCTCCGCGTGCGTCTCCGCAATGATCACGCCCTTGCCGAGCGCGAGGCCGCTCGCCTTCACGACGATCGGCACGCTCATCTTCGCGGCAAAAGCGCGCGCTTCGTCCGCGTTGGAAAATTGTCCGCTCGCTGCGGTCGGGATGCCGTGGCGCAGCATGAATTCCTTCGCAAACACCTTCGACGATTCCAACCGCGCAGCGCTCTGAGTGGGGCCGAAAATGCGCAGATCCACACTTTGAAAACGATCCACGATTCCCGCCGCGAGGGCGTCGTCGGGACCGACGACGGTGAGCCCGATGCCGCGCTCCTTCGCAAAACTCACCAGCGCGTCGTGATCGGAAATTTTCAGCGGCACGCACTCGGCGATCTGCGAGATGCCACCATTTCCCGGAGCGCAAAAAATTTCCGTGACGCGCGGCGACTGCCGCAATTTCCAAACCAGCGCGTGCTCACGCCCGCCGCTGCCGATGACAAGGATTTTCATTGGGCGCGGACGCTAGCGACGGTGTTCAGCACGGGCAAGTGCGGCGGAGCAGCGGGGACCGCAGGCGGGCCGCCTGTGCTCCCCGCATTCCTGCGCACCGACTTTTAATCCGAAAATCTCCTGTCTGCACGAAGGCCATTTTTTCGATCCACACTCTTACACCTCAGGCTGCTGCTGTGTGAGGCAGTGGAATGCGCCGAGGCCCCAGATGAGTTCGCGACAATCAATGCCGATCACTTTCCGTCCGGGGAACGCCTTCTCCAAAATTGCCGCGGCCCAGCGGTCGTTCACGTCGGAGAAAGTCGGGAGCAGCACGACTTTGTTCGCGATGTAAAAATTCGCGTAGCTCGCTGGCAGACGCTGGCCGTCGCGCGTGATTTTCCGCGGCATCGGCATCTTCACGATCTGAAAACGGGGGAGCTTTCCGTCGCCGCCCACGTCATCATCCTCGTCGTCATCTTTTGCACTGGCCGGCGCATCAGTCGTGAGGCCGGCGAGGTAATCGTGGTTCGCCTTCAGCGGCTCGAAGTTCGTGTCGTTCTCATCCTCCTCAAATGCACACACGATCGTGTCGCCGCTGACGAAGCGCGCGATGTCGTCAATGTGCCCGTCCGTGTCATCGCCCTCTATGCCGTCGCCGAGCCAGAGGACTTCCTTCACGCCGAGCCAGTCGCGCAGGCGCTGTTCGATCTGCGCCTGCTTCAGATCGGGATTGCGGTTCGGATTCAGCAGGCAACTGCGAGAGGTCAGCAGCAGACCCTCGCCGTTCACGTCAATCGAGCCGCCTTCCAAAATCATGCCGGGATACTCCACGGGCAGGCCGAGCTTTTCCGCAATGGCAGTCGGCACGTAGTCGTCGTCGTCGAAGGGCGGATACTTGCAGCCCCACGCGTTGTAGTCCCAGTCGAGGATGAGCGATTTCGGCGCGTCCTTGCGCGTGACAAAAATGGGGCCGTGATCGCGGCACCAAGGCTCGTTGATCGCGATGTGGTGAAAGGTCACATGCGCGTGCTTCGCGCCGACCTTCGTGAGGATTTTCTTCACGTCCGCCTCGTGCGCGGAGTCGCAGACGTTGATGTTCACCGGCTCCGAGTCCGCAAGCGCGTGGACCATTTTCGCGATGGCCGGCATCGCCTTGTCGTATGCGCCCTTGCCCGGAAAGCTGATGCCTTCGCGGCGCGGCCACGAGAGCCACGTCGCAGCATGCGACTCCCATTCCGCCGGCATCCGATATCCCCGCGCAGCCGGAACCTCCGGCGTTTCCTTCGTCGTCTTCGTGTTTCCCATTTAGTCCAGGTAGCGTTTCGTGATCTCGCCGTATGCGTCAATGCGCCTGTCGCGCAGGAACGGCCAGTGCGTGCGCTGCGTGTCCACGAGATCGAGGTCCACTTGCACGAGCAGAATTTCCTCCGCGTCCACGCTCGCCTTTTTCAAAATCTGCCCGGACGGATCCGCAACGAAGCTCTGCCCCCAAAATTCCAGGCCCGCTCCGCCATCCGGTGCCTCGTGGCCGATGCGGTTGACCGCGGCGACGTAGCAGCCATTTGCAATCGCGTGCCCGCGCTGGATCGTCTCCCACGACGAATGCTGCCGCTCGCCGAACTGCGCCTTTTCCGACGGATGCCAGCCGATCGCCGTCGGGTAAAAAAGAATCTGCGCGCCCTGCATCGCCGTGAGTCGCGCGGCCTCGGGATACCACTGATCCCAGCACACGCAGACGCCGATTTTTCCGAAGCGCGTCTGCCATGCACGGAAGCCGAGGTCGCCGGGCGTGAAGTAGAACTTCTCGTAAAAGAGCGGGTCGTCCGGGATATGCATCTTCCGGTATTTGCCGAGGTAGGTGCCGTCTGCATCAATGATCGCCGCAGTGTTGTGATACAGCCCCGCCGCGCGCTTTTCGAAAAGCGACGCGATGATCACGATGCCGTGTTCCTTCGCCACTTTGCAAAACGCCTCCGTGCTCGGTCCGGGAATCTCCTCGGCGAGCGCGAAGTATTTGTGATCCTCGACTTGGCAAAAGTAGTGGCTGCGGAAAAGCTCCTGCAGGCAGACGATCTGCGCCCCGGCCTGCGCGGCCTCGATGGTCTTCGCGAGTGCGAGATCGAGATTCGCCTTCGGATCTGCTCCGACGGCAGTCTGGATGAGGCCGAGCGTGACTTTCGACATGTCGTGTTTTCTGGTGACGGTGGTTTGCGGGAAAGCGAAGCCAGCGGCGTGCATCAGCACGCCGTGCTCGCGCGATTGCGCGGCGCGTTACTTTGCCTCTGCGCGCGGGACGATTTTCACGCTCTCCACGGTCACACGCTTCACGGGACGGTCGCCGGGCTGCGTCTCTATCGTCGCGATTTTTTCCAGCACGTCGTCACCTTTGATCAGTTTGCCGAACGCAGTGTACTTGCCGTCGAGGCTCCCCGCCTTGTCGTGGCAGATGAAGAACTGGCTGCCCGCCGAATCCGGATCCTGTGAGCGCGCCATGCTGAGCACGCCGCGCGTGTGATGCTTGTCGTTGAACTCCGCCTTGATCTTGTAGCCCGGATCGCCCGTGCCCCAGCGCGCCTGATTCGCGTCATCCTTCGTCAGCGGATCGCCTCCCTGGATCATGAAGCCCTTGATCACGCGGTGAAATGCAGTGCCGTCGTAGAACCCTTTTTTCGCGAGCGTCTTGAAATTCTCGACATGCTTCGGCGCAACGTCGGGCCAGAATTCGAGCACCATCGTGCCCATGTTGGTTTTCACCACGGCGACTTCGTCGGCGGCATTTTTCTCGTCCGCGGCGAACGAGCGGACGCTGACTGTGACTGCGAGAGTGAGAGCGAGGATTGAGGTGAAAATTTTCATCGCGGCGAGCAATACACGCGACGCGATTTCTGTCACGCGGAGAAACGCGGAGAAATCGTGACACTGCAAAATGCGCGCGCTACGTAGCGCAGATTTCCAAATCTGCCGTGTCGCCGGTTTCCAAACCGGCAGCTCATGCGCAATGTGCAACGTCAGCGGATTTGGAAATCCGCGACACAGCAGACTCGGAGGTCTGCGCTACACCGCGCGCCCTCGCAAATCGCTTGCGCGCATCCCGCACACCCGCCAGCTTCCGCGCCCTTATGTCCGACATCCGCATCATTCTCAAGACCACCAAGGGCAACATCGAGGCGACCATCTTCGCCAGCAAAGTGCCCATGACCGCCGCCAACTACCTCAACCTCGCCACGCGCGGGTACTACGATGGCGTCAAGTTCCACCGTGTGATCAAGGACTTCATGATTCAGGGAGGCGATCCCACCGGCACCGGCTCGGGCGGCCCCGGCTACAAGTTTGCGGACGAGATTGACAAGACGCTCAAGCACACGAAGCCCGGCATCTTCTCGATGGCCAACGCAGGCCCCGGCACGAATGGCAGCCAGTTCTTCGTCACCCACCTCCCCACCCCGCACCTCGACGGCAAGCACGCCGTCTTCGGCGAAGTGACGAAAGGCCAGGACGTCGTGGACAAGATCGCGCAAGGCGATGCGATCACGGCCATCGAAATCCTCGACTCCACCGACGCCCTCTTCGCCGCGCAAAAGGCGAACCTCGACAAGTGGAACAAGGTGCTCGGGTAGTCGGCGCGCGGCGATTCAGTTCAGCCAGTCTTCGATCACGAGTCCGCCGACTCGTGAAAATTTACGCACGTTGGTCATCGTCGCAGATGGCGCAGTTCAAAAGCCACCAAGGACACGCCGACGAGATCGCGTTCTTAAGCGCCTGCGCTTTATCCGCAGTCTCGTTCAAGTCAGTTCCAGTGACCGCTCTCCTCGTCCATGCGCCGCTGTCACGCTGGTAGTTGCTCTGCACAGCTCAATCCGTTGCAGGACGGAAACAAACAGTTGCTTAAAAACCGAAGCGAACGACAGTCCCGGCCCTTCGCCCGGTCTTGATGACCGGTCGAAGCAGCTCCTAAGGGCTTTTTTCAACCCGGCGAAGGTCACAACCCCGCCAATTCATTCGCAAAAGCAAATCCAACCATGCCTGTTCAAGATGATGTCATCGTAATCGAGGGAAAAATCACGTCGGTCCTCGCCGGAACCATGTTTCGTGTCGAACTGGCCAACAAACACCTCGTGCTCGCACACATCTCAGGCAAGATGCGCAAGCGGTTTATCCGCCTCGCGATGGGAGACCGCGTGAAAATGGAGATGTCGCCCTACGACCTCACGAAAGCGCGCATCGTTTATCGCTTGGGGTAGGGTGCCAAATCTGCAGGGGAGTAGCAGAAGAGCTGAAGTCGTGAATTTTGCCGGGCTACTTCTTCGAGTGTCCGAGTACATCGAAGAGGGTGACCTTCAACTTCTTCAGTACGAGTTCGGCACAGTGGGCGGCGGAGAACAGGCGCAACACCTTGGTATGCTCGCCTTCCGGCTCGCGGCATTTCGCCACTCCGGTGAAAAGCTCGTAGGCAGTCACCGCAGACACGGCGCATTCTCCCGGCGCTCTCGCCGACAGTCGGCTCACAGCCGCTGCCTGTCCGCGCATCACCGCGATGAAGACGTTCGTATCGAGCAGGAACTTCACGCGTCCAGCGGACGGATGTCCGGTGCATTCCCCTGCGGCGGCCGTGTGAATGCACGCACTCCTCTGCCAGTCAACGCGACTGCTACCCCTCCATCGCCTTCCCGATGCTGTCGGCCCACGTCGGCGTGATTTCGGCGAGCGGCGACGAGAGCGTGGCTTTGTGCGCGGTGATGGTCAGCGCGTCGCCGCCGACGGTGCCGAGGCGGCTGTGCGGGATGCTGGCTTTCGCGAGTTCGGCGAGGACGCGGTCGGCGTTTTCCGGGGCGACTCCGAGGATGATGCGGCTCTGGCTTTCGCCGAAGAACAGCGCGGCGCGGGCGGCGTGGGCGGGGTATTTGTCGAGTGCGGGGCCGCTGGGGAGTTCGACGGTCGCGCCGAGTTTGCCGCCGATGCAGCTTTCTGCGAGCGCGACGGCGAGGCCGCCTTCGCTGCAATCGTGCGCGCTTTTCACGAGGCCGGCGCGGATGAGCGCGAGCACGGCGGACTGCACGCGCTTTTCCAAATCGAACGACAGGCGCGGCGTGCGTCCGGCTTTCTGGCCGTGGACGACTTTCATGTAGTGCGATGCGCCGAGCGAGAGATCGCCGGCGGCAGGATCGAGCACGGGGCCGGCGAGGAGGATGACGTCGCCTGCAGACTTGAACGCCTGCGTGGTGACGTGCTTCGCGTCGTCAATGATGCCGACCATGCCGACGGTCGGCGTGGGATCGATCGGGCCGGCGGGCGACTGGTTGTAGAGCGAGACGTTGCCGCCGGTGACGGGCGTGCCGAATTCGCGGCAGCCCTCGGCGAGTCCCTCGACGCTTTCGCGGAGCTGCCAGAACAGCTCAGGATTGTGCGGGTTTCCGAAATTCAGATTATCCGTGACCGCGAGCAGGCGCGCGCCGCTGCACGTGAGATTCCGCGCGGCCTCGGCGATGGCGATGCGCGCGCCCTCGCGCGGGTCCTGCAGCACGTAGAGCGAATTGCAGTCGCTCGTCGCCGCGAGGATTTTCCCCGCCTCGCGCACGATGAACACCGCGGCGTCGCTCCCCGGCAGCACCGCGCAGCCGAGGCGCACCATGTGATCGTATTGACGCCACACCCACTGCTTGCTCGCGATGGTTGGATGCGCGAGCAG
Source organism: Chthoniobacterales bacterium (assembly GCA_038238025.1). Classification (GTDB taxonomy): domain Bacteria; phylum Verrucomicrobiota; class Verrucomicrobiia; order Chthoniobacterales; family Chthoniobacteraceae; genus SXWH01. Next base: position 18,891 of record JBBRYC010000081.1, on the reverse strand, counting down.
CTTCAGCAGGGCGGCCTTTTCGTCCACCGCGGCGAGCTTGGAAAAATCGAGCGGTGCGGGCTCCGGGCGCGGCGTCCACTCGCGCGAATAAAGCGGCGCGTCGTCCGCGAGTTTCGCCGCAGGGATTTCCACGACGACCTCGCCGTGATTGAGCACGCGCATCATGCCGTCGTCCTTCACCACGCCGACCTCTGCGTAGGGCAGGTCCCACTTTTCAAAAATATCCACCACGGTCTGCTCGTGGCCCTTCTTCACGATGATGAGCATGCGCTCCTGCGACTCGCTCAGCAGCGTCTCGTAAGGCGTCATGCCCGTCTCGCGCTGCGGCACGCGTGCGAGATCGATTTCCACGCCCGTGCCGCCGCGGCTCGCCGTCTCGCACGTCGAGCAAGTGAGCCCCGCCGCGCCCATGTCCTGGATGCCCGCGACGGCGTCGGTCGCGAGCAATTCGAGGCACGCCTCCAGCAGCAGCTTCTCGCAAAAAGGATCGCCCACCTGCACCGCGGGACGATCCTGTTTTGATTCCTCCGTGAGATCGCGCGATGCGAACGCCGCGCCCGCGAGCCCGTCGCGTCCCGTCGGAGCGCCCACGTAGAAAACCGGATTGCCCACGCCGCGCGCCGCGCCGCGCGCGATCTGCTCGTGCCGCAGGATGCCGAGGCAGAACACATTCACCAGCGGATTGCCGTTGTAGCTGTCGTCGAAATACACCTCGCCGCCGATGGTCGGCACGCCGATGCAATTCCCGTAATGCGCGATGCCGCTCACCACGCCGGCGAAGCGCGAGCGGTTCCACTTGTGCTGCGCCGTGTCGCCGTGGATCGGCCCGAAGCGCAGCGAGTCCAGCGAGAACACCGGCCGCGCGCCCATCGTGAAAATGTCGCGAATGATCCCGCCCACGCCCGTCGCCGCGCCCTGGAACGGCTCGATGGCGCTCGGGTGATTGTGCGACTCCATCTTGAACGCCACCGCCCACCCGTCGCCGATGTCAATCACGCCCGCATTTTCCTCCCCCGCCTTCACCAGCACGAGCGGCCCCGTCGTCGGGAATTTCCGCAGCTCGCGCTTCGTATTTTTGTAAGAGCAGTGCTCACTCCACATCACGGAAAAGACGCCCAGCTCCGTGATATTCGGATCGCGCCCGAGGATGCCCTGGATGCGGGCATACTCCTCGTCGGTAAGGCCGTGCTTTGCGATGATTTCCTTGGTGATGGCGGGCTCGGTCATGGTGGTGAAAAGGGTGCGACCTTTGGGAAAAGCCCGCGCACTTGCAAGGCGGACGTGCTCCACATTCGCGTTTGCCCCGCTCAACCGGATGAACTACCTCTGTCCCATGCAAACCACCTTCCGCCTCAACACCGACGAACTCGACGAGCAGTTCCTCGCCAGCGTGCGCGCGACCTTTCCGCACAAGGAAATCGAGATCGCAGTCGCCGAGGTGGACGAGACCGCGCACCTTCTCCGCACCGAAGCAAATCGTGAACGCCTGCTCCGCGCGCTGGCCGACGTGGAAGCCGGACGCAACCTCGTCACGGTGCCCGCATCGCAGCTTGAATGAGGAGCATCATCTTTCAAGGCGATGCCTTCGCTGACTTCACGGAATGGGCGCAGCAGGATACCGGCGTGTTCGACAAGATTCGACGCCTCATCCTCGAAACCGTGCGCGAGCCTTTTATCGGGATCGGCAAACCGGAACCACTCAAACACGAATTCAAAGGCTGCTGGTCGCGCCGCATCACCGGTGAACATCGCCTCGTCTATCGCGTGACCGCCGACGCCATCATCATCGTGGCTTGCAAATACCACTATTGAATCACTCCCCGCTTCGCGCATCTCGCATCGCTGCCCTCCACGCCCACGCATCCGCCTTGTTCGCATCGAAAGAACCGCCCGCCTTGCCGCTCGCACTGCACCTTGATGCGAAACTCTGGACTCAGGATGAGGAACTGAAAACCGGGCTTCGTTCGCGGGGCTTCACCCGGTTCTGCGAGCCGTAACCCGCGGTCAAACTCACACCGACCTTCGCCTTGCGAACGTCCGCGCCACGCGCATAGTGCGCGCTGGCATGACCCCCGAGCCAATCCCCTCCAGTCCCGCCGCGCGACGGTGGCTTTCGTTCGCGCCGTTCGTGCTGGTATTGCTGGCATCAGCCATCGGCATCGCCGGATGGATCACTGCGCCAAAAGAGCGACCGCGGCTGGAGCTCGCGATCATCGCAGACCAGCCTGCGGATCCCGAGAAGGAAGCGGCCATACTGCACCGGGTGATTCGGGAATTTCCCGGTGCGCTCGCCGAGGCGGCGGAGTGGTATCTCAAACAGTCGCAGGACGCACACGGGACGGAGTTCACGATTCGCTTCTACAAAACCAGCGCCGAACTGGATGCGATTTTCCGCACGAAGGAGGCGTCAAAGGCGAGCGCGCTCGATGCGTCGCGCGTCATTGGCGAACGTGCCTTTGAACTGCTCACAGCGCGACTCCACGCTGATGCTGGCGCTCTTGATCGAAGTTCGCGCACATTCGCGATGTCACTCATACGGCGATTCGAACATGATGTTTTCGGCCTGTCGTATCGGGCGATCACCAATCCGTCGACGACCGTTCCCATCGTGAGTATCATCCTTCTCTCGCTGAAGTATCCGGTTTCGACATCCAGTGCCATGAATCCCTTCACACTCGTCCAAGAAGTGGAGCGGAACACGTCGATGTTTATTGGTGGCCCGTGGGAGACTTACGAACGGGGCAACTTCGCCGAGGATTTCGCGCTGCTGAATGCTAAAGAGGCGCTCAACTCCGTCCCCTCCGACCGGCGAGGTGCAGCCGCGTCTTACGAAGCCGCCGCAACCTTGGCGACGCTTCGGGCCGAGAACTTGTTTCCGGGGGTTGCGCCGGCCCGCCGAATCGCATCCAACCTCGCCTTAAATCGTGCCATTGCGCATCTCGTGCTGGCGGAATCGCTGACGGACTGGCAACGCCACCCGGCGGACTGGGCGCGCATTGAAAACAAGCTTTCCAGCTATCTCGCCGAATTGGGGCACAGCCGCGAAGCGGAGGAGATTCTGCGGGAAGTCGTGGCGGAAAATGAACAGCGTCTAGGCCTCGACCATCCGGTCGCGGCGGCGAGCCGGGAACAATTGGCGGCGGCACTTGAAAACAAAAGCGTTCACGCGAGTGATTTGCCCGGTTCCGACGGAACTATGTTTCTCAGCGCCCAGGTGACTATCGAAGCCATTAGCTGCGTATCTTCGGGAACATCCTCCGCCTTGCACACGAAAGTCAACCGTGCCAATCCGCCCTTTCCCCGATCACGAGACGCGAACGCTGAGGGGCTGTTTCACTCAGCCATCTCTGAGTCCAGCGTGCAATTGAGTCAGGATATCCGCGAGATACTCCAGGTGCGCAGCCGACTGGCAGATGTCCTTGATGGAGAGGGCAAGCACGCCGAGGCCGAACCACATTACTCGCAGGTTCGCGAACAATACACCGCCCTCCTCGGGCCAAAGCACAACGACACCCTCCGCGCCACCCGCAGTCTCGCGCGCTGCCTGCACGCGCAGGGAAAGGACGCGGAGGCAATGAAGTTCGCCCGGCTCGCGGCGGAGGGCTGGCGAGAGACGCTGGGCGCGGATCATCCGCGCACGGTTCTCGCGCGCGATCTCATCAGATCCATCCCCACCCCACCTCAATAGTCCGCTGTCCTGCACTTTACCCATCATCGCTCCGCGTGATGTGGCTTGAGGGAGGCATTCAGGCACGCTGCGGGGGACGAGGGACGGACAAGCGATCCGCCATTCCCCACCATTGCCGCCCCACACGGCAGCCGTTCATTTTCCCCCGGGAAGAAAACCCACACCTCACCGCCGATGGTCGGCACGCCGAGGCAATTCCCGCAGTGCGCGATGCCGCTCCCCACGCCCGCGAAACGCGAGCGGTTCACATGCTACGCGTCCGGACAGGGCACTCGCGCGTTGACGATCCGACCGCCCCGGGGGACTGTGCAATCCATGAGCACGGAACTGATCGAACAGAAGCTATTGGAACTGAGCCGGCGCGTGGAAGACCTCGAAGCGGGACGCGAGGCGAGGCCCGTGGCGAAGGACTCGTGGCGCGATGCGGTCGGCGCGATGAAGGAATGCGATCTGTTCGACGAGGCGATGCGGCTCGGTGCGGAGTGGCGCGCAAAGGCAAATGCGGAGGGGCGCTGACGCATGTTCGTGGTCCTCGACACGAACCATTTCTCCGAGCTGGTGCGGGATTCGCAGTGCGCGGCGGCGCTCAAGCGCAATATCTTCGAAAGCGGCGGCGTGTTCGTGACCATCATTACGGGACAGGAGTCGTTCGAGGGCTGGTTTGCACTCATCAACCGCGAACGCGCCGGGCACGATCAGACGAAAGCCTACGCTCAATTCCTCCGCAGCATCGAGACGCTGGTGAAGTTCGCCATCCTGCCATTCGATGCCGATGCCGCCCGCATTTTTCACCGGTTGAAAGATCAGGGCGTCCGCATCGGCACGATGGATTTGAAGATCGCATCCATCTGCATCACACGCGACATGACGCTGCTGTCGCGGAACCTTGTGGATTTTGAAAAAGTGCCGGGGCTTCGTGTGGAAAACTGGCTGGACTGAGTCCCGGCACCTACCCCCCGCAAAACGGACTGCGGCTGGCATTCCACGATAACTGCCGCCCCGCGCGACTGCCGTTCATTTTCCCCCGGAAGAAAACCTAAACCTCGCCGCCGATGGCCGGCACGCCGGTTCAATTCCCGCAGTGCGCGATGCCGCTCACCACACCGGCGAAGCGCGAGCGGTTCCACTGGTGCTGCGCCGTGTTGCCGTGAATCGGCCGACGACACCGTGCCCTGCCACTCGTCCGCCGACCCCACGCCTTTTCGGTTTGAACCCGCTGTCGCTCCCCGGCAACTTCCGCATACATGAGTTCTCCCCGGCAAGACCGGCTTCGCACATGCGGAGGGTTCGGATGTTGTTTGGAATCAATCTCGCCACCACCCGCGACGAGCACTGCCCGCAGTGCCGGCATTGGCACTGGACGAAATCCAGCAAAGCCTGACCATTTTCTCCCCCACCCCATCCAGACATGAAAACATTCATCCTCATCCTCGCATTTTTCACAGCAGCGACAGCCACCACGCGGGCGTGCTGCGCGGTCGGGCGATTCGGCGCGCCGGTCGTGAATGCGGATCAGACGGTGCTGCTGATCTGGGATCCGAAGACGAAGACCGAGCACTTTGTCCGCAAGGCTTCGTTCAAGGCCGAGGGCGATGACTTCGGGTTCCTCGTTCCGTCGCCGTCGCGTCCGCTGCTTTCGGAGTCGGGCGGCGAGGCGTTCCCTCATCTCGCAAATATCACGAGGCCGCAGATCAAGCCGCACATGAGCTTCGCCTGCTCTACTCCCACGACACGCTTCGCTGCGGTGGGCAATGCGGTCACGGTGCTCGAACAAAAGGATGTCGCGGGCTTCCACGCGACCGTGCTTTCCGCGACATCGGCCAGCGCGCTCACCGAATGGCTAAAGACGAATGGCTACTACTTTTCACCCGAAGTCGAGGCGTGGGCCGCACCGTATGTGCGCGATGGATGGATGTTCACGGCGCTGCGCGTGGCGAAGAAATCCAACGCGCCACCGGCCACCACGGTGAAGGCCGACACGCTGCGGATCACCTTCCAGACGGAGCGTCCGCTCTTCCCATACCGCGAGCCGGACAGCCGCGAGGCCGCGAAGAAAATCGGCGCACCGGCGCGGCTGCTGCGGCTCTATTTCATCAGCGATGAACGCTACGATGGAGCGCTCGACGGAGGGCACGCGTGGAGCGGCAAGCCGGTTTGGAGCAATCCGCTCCCGCCCTCGGAAAAGGAGACACTGCTGCGGCAACTGAAACTCGCGCCTTCCTCCGGGCCGGAAAAATGGTGGCTCACGGAATTCGAGGATCGCTGGAAGTATGGCATCGCGCCGGGCGATCTGTATTTTGCCCCGGCGAAGACGCAGGCAAAGCTCATCCGCTGGGCGGATGCACGCGGGGCGACGACGGATGTCTCGCTCCTCGTGTGCCTCGCAGTCGCCGGAATGGTGCTGCTGCGGAAAAGGCCGGAGACGGTGCCAGAGAGCGTACGCTGAGCATCGGCTCGTCGCGGGCTGGCGCAGCTTGCGCGTGAGGCGGCGAGTTGTTCTGCTCACGCAACCATGCGCCCGCTTTATCCGCTGCTGCTCGTCACCGCATTCGCATTCGCCGCCGACGAGGTGGACACACCGAAGTCGCCGAAAAAAAACGACGACCGGACGCCGAAGACCAACGCCGCGAAGGACACCGCGGAGAATGCGATGAAAAATTTCGCCGTCGCGCCGGGGCTGCGCGTGGACGTGTGGGCCGCGGAGCCGCTGCTGGAAAATCCCGTCGCGTTTTCATTCGACAATCTCGGGCGCGCATTCGTCGCCGTTTCGCAGCGCCGCCGCACTTCCGTGCCTGACATCCGCAAGCATGAGTCGTGGCAGATCGAGAATCTCTCGCTGCGCACCGTCGAGGAGCGCATCGCGTTTCTGAAGGCGAAGATGCCCGAGTCGCCCGCGAGGAAGCCGAAGAACGCGGAGGAGGATATCAACAAGGACGGGCAGCTCGACTGGCGCGACTGGGCGGTGGAGTCGGAGGAGATTCGCATCGTCGAGGACAGCACCGGTGCGGGCCGCGCGGACAAGTCGCGCGTGCTCGCGAGCGGGTTCAATTCACTCGAGACCGGGCTCGGCGCAGGCGTGCTCGCGATGCCGGATGGCGGGGCGATTTACACCTGCGTGCCGGACCTGTGGCGCATCGCGCCCGACGGCACGAAGACGAAGCTCGCGACCGGCTTCGGTGTCCACGTCGCCTTCGGCGGGCACGACATGCACGGCGTGAAGATGGGGCCGGACGGACGCATCTATTTCACCATCGCCGACTGCGGATCACACATCACATCGAAGGAGGGAAAAGTGATCGCCATGCCCGACAGCGGCGCGGTCTTCCGCTGCTGGCCGAATGGCGACGCGCTCGAACTTTACGCCTGGGGCCTGCGCAATCCGCAGTCGCTTGCCTTCAACGACGTGGGCGATCTCTTCACCGGAGACAACAACGCCGACGGTGGCGACAAGGCGCGCTGGATTCACGTCGTCGAGGGCGCGGACTACGGCTGGCGCATCGGCTGGCAATTCCTGCCGAAGCTCGGCGCATGGAACAGCGAGGGCATGTGGCACCTCGACGTGGCGCAGACGAACGCCGCCATCCTCCCGCCCGTCGCGCACATCACACACGGCCCCGCGGGCATCGCGCACTATCCCGGCACCGGGCTGCCGGAAAAATATCGCGACCATTTTTTCGTCGCCGACTTCCCCGGTGGCGTGCGCCACTTCGCGCTGAAGCAAAAGGGCGCGAGCTACGAGGTCGCCGGCATGGCGGGCGAGGATCCGCTTTTGCAAAACAACTCGCCCTCGGAAATGCGCGGCAAGCTGCTGTGGAATCTCTACCCGAGCGACGTGCAGTTCCCGCCCGGCGGCGGCGTGTGCGTGCTCGACTGGGTGTATGGCTGGGAAAAAACCGGCAAGGGCCGCATCTACCGCGTGCATGATCCCGTCACGGACGCGAGCGCGATCGTGCAGGAAACGAAGCGGTTGCTCGCCGAGGATTTCACGAAGCGCAGTGCCGATGATCTCGCGAAGCTGCTCGGACATGCGGACCAGCGCGTGAGGGTGAAGGCGCAGTTTGAATTGGTGGGACGCGGCGATCCGATACCGCTCGCACAGGCGACGCTCGACAAGAATCCGCGCCTCACGCGGCTGCACGGCATCTGGGGTGTCACGCAACTCGCGCACACAAAGCCCGACGTTGCACAGAAACTCATGCCACTCGCGATGGACCACGATCCCGAAGTGCGCGCGCAGTGGGCGAAGTTTGCCGGCGAGACGCACCTCGCAGAGGAGATGGGTTTGCTCATCCGCCTGCTCGGCGACAAGGAACTGCGCGTGCGATTCTTCGCTGCACAGGCACTCGGAAATCTGAATGCACCGGAAGATGCGTTCCAACCGATTGTCGCAGCGGCGGAGAAACTTGATACAAACGATGCGCATTCTCGACATGCGTTAGCCAGAGCGCTCGCAAGCTGGAACCCGGGCTTAGTGATCGGAATCGATCCGCATCCCAAGCAAGACCAAGTTGCACTCGGTCAAGTTGCGGTCCTCGCCCTCCGTTACAGCAAAGGCGAAAATATGGGTTTTTACCTGACTCCAGCCGTGCCGAAACTTCGCTTGGAAGCCACGCGAGCAATCCACGACACGCCGATTCCGGCTGAAATGCCCGCACTCGCCGAGTTGGGTTTGGGTAGCGCGGGCGTCCCGCCTGCCGGTTCGCGCGTCCCGCGTGGACCATCGGGCACCCAAGGCGCCAAGCCCGCGAAGGACGCCTCTCGCAAAACCGAAGGCCGAGGCGGGGACGCCTCGACCGGCAGGCGGGACGCCCGCGCTACCCGAGGCACGCCGGACGCATTGCCATCGCCGCTCGCGATGATGGATGCCGCGCTCACGCGCCGCGTGATCAATGCCAACTACCGCCTTGGCACCGCCGAGTGCGCGGCGCGGCTCGCGGGCATCGCGGCAAATTCCTCGCTCGCCGATGTGGTGCGGCTCGATGCATTCGAGGCGCTCGCGCAGTGGCCGGTGAAACTCGGGCGCGACCGCGTGCTCGGCATCGTCGTCGAGGGCGACGGACAGCGGAAGGCCGGCGACGCAGCGGCGGCACTCGCGCCAGTGTTCACGAAACTCCTGAGTGAAATGAATGATGCGCTCCGCATTGCCGCGCTCACTGCCGCGGGGACGAACAAGCTCACTGCGGCGACCGATGCGATCCTGATTTTGGCGACGGACTCGAACGCATCCGGCGAAGTGCGCGCCGCCGCACTGCGCGCGCTCGCGGCGATGGAATCGCCGAAGCTCGGCGCAGTCGTCACCGCGGCGCTCGAATCCGGCGACAAGACATTCGCCGAGGCCGCGCGCAAACTCGCCGGGAAGATTTCCCCCGAGCAGGCGGTGAAGGCGAACGCGACGATCCTCGGCAAAGGTTCGGTGCGCGAGCAGCAGGAGGCGCTCGCAAACATCGCCGCCGCGCCGGGCCGCGAAGCGGATCGCATCATCGCGCAGCAGCTCGATCTGCTGCTCGCCGGAAAGCTGAAGGCCGGACTGATCCTCGACCTTCTCGAAGCCGCCGAAACGCGCGACAACATGGACATAAAAAGGAAGCTCGCCGCCTACGAAGCCGCGCGGAAGGCGGACGATCCCCTCTCCCGCTGGCGCGAATGCATTGAGGGCGGCGACGGAAAAACCGGGAAGCAGATTTTCGCCGAGAAGGCCGAGGCCGCGTGCATGCGCTGCCACAAGGTGAAGGGCGAAGGCGGCGACGTCGGCCCCGACCTCGCGGAAACCGGCAAAAAAATGGGCCGCGAATACGTCCTGCGCAGCATCGTGGATCCGAACGCCGTGATCGCGAAAGGCTACGACAACGTGATGGTGACGCTGAAGAACGGCGACATCATCGCGGGCCTGCTCAGCGCGGAGACCGCGGACGAACTTGCGCTGAAAAATCCCGCCGACGGAAAACTCCAGCGCGTGAAGAAGTCCGCGGTGAAGGACCGCGCCTCGCTGCCGAGCGCGATGCCGCCGGGCATGGGCGAAATCCTCGGCAAACGCGCGCTGCGCGACGTGGTGCAGTATCTTTCCACGCTGAAGTAGGGGGAAAGCGGAGGCTCTTATTCTTCATCGTATTCTTATTCTTATTCTCCGCCACCAACCCGCTGCGCGCTCCGCTTGCAGAATAAGAATAAGAATAAGAATAAGATTAGGATGAAGACTCCGCCTGCGCGATTCGCGAGAGATTTGCGTTCCACTCCCGCGCATCACGGTTGACGCCCGCCGCGCGCTTTGCTTCGCTGCCCGGCCATGAAGTTCCTCTTCCCCGCCCTCGCCGTCATGCTCGTCGCCGGTTGCAATTCCAACATGGTCACGCACCGCAAGGATTTCTCGCCAAAGAAGCCGACGGGCAATTGGAACGACTACTATCACGCGGTGCGCAAGGGCGAGGAGCCCGAGCCGAAGAAGGAACTCAAGGACAGGTAGCTCCTGCCCGGCATCCGGCTGATGGGGAGCGTGATTTTTACGAAGCCGGAATTGGCCGCGCTCGCGGCGCTCCGTGCTCGATTTCTCGATGGCTCGTGTGCAGGCGGCGGCTACTGGAAAAATGAAAGCGAACTCGCGCTGTACGACGCGAGCTTCGGCGAACGCATCGGGTGGAAATGGGACGCGGTGCTCGGCGAACTGCATGCACGAGGGTGGCGTCCCGCGGCGAAAAATATCGTGGACTGGGGATGCGGCAGCGGCATCGCGGGGCGGCGCGTGCTCGGCGCGTGGGAGCACTTTGAATCGCTCACGCTCGCCGATGTGTCGCCGCACGCGATGCGTTTTGCCGAGGCGCGGGCACGGGAGAATTTCCCGAAAGCGCGCGTGCGGATGAAGGCGGATGCGGCGGATGCCGTCGCGGGATCGCTGCTGCTCGTGAGCCACGTGCTGAATGAAATGGACGACGACGCGGCGCACCGGCTCATCGCTGCAGCACGGCGCGCGGAGGAGATCATCTGGGTCGAGGCGGGGACGCACGCGGACAGCCGGCGGCTCATTTTTGTGCGCGAGAAACTGCGCGGGGAATTCGACATCATCGCGCCCTGCACGCACGCGGCGCGGTGCGGGATGCTCGCGCCGGAAAATGCGGCGCACTGGTGCCATCACTTCGCGCGCGTGCCATCGGATGCTTCGCGCGATGCGAGATGGGCGCAGTTCGGGCGCGAGCTCGGGATCGACATGGGCACGCTGCCATACAGTTTCCTCGTGCTCGCGCGGCGAGACACAAACACGGGGGACATGCGCGGCTTTTCCCGGATCATCGGACGGCCCCGCGATGAGAAGGGGCACTTCGATGTGCTCAGTTGCAGCGAGGCGGGCGTCGAGGAACTGATGGCTCAGAAACGCGACGTGCCGGAACTTTCCAAGCAACTGCGCAAAGGCCGCGCGGCTGCCGTGCAGCGCTGGACGCGCGAGGGCAGGCGCATCACGGGCGCGGAGGCAAAGTAGGCGGGGTTTTCAACCTCGCGCGGGCAAGCGAAGCGAGGCGACTGGCGGTTGGATGGGCGCTTTTCAAGCGCCCTGTGTCGTTTGCAATAGCCGAGACTGCAAGTTTCCCACTTGCGAGTCACGGCGCTTGAAAAGCGCCGATCCGATCCGCACCAGCCCGCCGCCTTCGCCCATCCTGCCGCGCGAGATTGGAACTCTCGCCTACTTGTACGCGATGCCGATTGCGGTGTAGTTCTTCACGCGAGTTTCCAAGGTCCAGTTTGCGGCCGTTTGCTTTTCCCGGACTTCGATGATTGCATCGCACCCGGCTGCGCGGGCTTGCTCCATGAGTTTCGGAAGTCCGTCGTTCTTGAGGTTTGGAACCATGAAGCCCTGCGCCTCGCAGTGGGCATCGAGAATCGCAACGCGCTCGAATGGGCGTGCCGGCAATCCGGTCTCGAAAACTTCGACCGGACTCTTCTTATCCTTCGGCGCGTAGCCCTGTTTGAGCCGGGTGAAGGTGCCGACTTCGTTCGCACAGCCAGCGATGAGAACGATTCCAGAAAGCATGGCAAAGCACCGGCGGATCGTCCGGCCTTTCCCTTCGTGACGGGCGGTGAAAGCTGGCATCACTTGAGGAGGTTGCTCAGTTCGGCGAGAACCTGTTTGTTCCAATTCTGCTGGCCAGCCATTCCGACAAAGGAAAGGTCGGTGTCCACCCACACGTTGGTCACTTTGTCGCCCTGCGGAAGCATGAAGATTTTGACCGTTTCCCCGCCGCTTCCGACGAAGAGGCCCATCTTCTGAGGACGGAAGCCGGACGCAAAGTAGGATTCCTGGCGCTTCACGACGCAGCCGACGCTGACGAGCGCGCGCGCTGCCGCTTCGTTCACTCGCGCGAGCGGCTGGGCGAAGGTGGTCGGCGGCTTGCCTTTGACGTCGCTGTTGTTCTGGACGGCCTCGATGGACATTCCGTTGCCTTGGGCGGTGGAAGGTTTTTTCCCGCCGCCATCGCCGCAACCTGCGACGATGAACATGGAGGCGATGGACAGGACAAGGGTGTGGGGGAGTTTTGTTTTCATGGTGGGCTGAGGGTGATGAGTGAATTGCCGTGTTGGCACCGAACCGCGCGACGCTGTGATTTTCGCCACTCGGCTGTCAAGTGCTTCGCCCGCCCGGATTTTTCGTGTTCCTTCACAGCACGACACGCTGAAAGCAAATCCATCGCCGAATGATCGCGGGAAATCGCACGGCTCTCGACACGGCGCGGCATCCGCACGAAGGTGCGCGGATGTTCGTTGACCACATTCAGATTCACGCAAAGGCCGGCAAGGGCGGGCGCGGGGCCGTTTCATTTCGCCGGGAAAAATTTGTGCCCCGCGGCGGGCCGGATGGCGGCGACGGCGGGCGCGGCGGAAATGTGATCCTGCGACCGGACCCGAACGTGGACAACCTCGTCGAGTTTCACTACCAGTCGAACCTCAAGGCGAAGCCCGGCGAGAATGGCGGCTCGAAGAACTGCACGGGGCGCGCGGCGCAGGACATGGTTTACAAGGTGCCGATCGGCACGCTCGTGTATCGCATGCCGTTCACGCCCGAGGAGACCGGCCCGGCACCGCGCGACACGACGTCATTTCTGAATCTCGAAACGCTCACGGACGAGGAGGCCGCAAAGCTCGAACACCGCCACACGCCGCGCAGGAAAGAAAAAGTGGATCCGGACGAGCTGGAACTCGTGATGGATCTCGACAAGCCGGGCGTGGACTTCGTGCTGTGCAAGGGCGGCGACGGAGGCAAGGGCAACGTGCATTTCAAAAGCAGCCGCAACCGTGTGCCGCGCCAGTACACCGATGGCGTCGAGGGCGAGGAGGGCGTGTTTTACGTCGAGCTGCGGAAGATCGCGGATGCCGGACTCGTCGGCTACCCGAACGCCGGCAAGAGCACGCTGCTCTCGCACATTTCCAATGCGCATCCGAAAATCGCGCCGTATCCGTTCACGACGCTCACGCCGCACATCGGCGTGGTGGATCTCGCGAACTACCGCCGCGTGACCGTCGCGGACATCCCCGGGCTCATCGAGGGCGCGAGTGAGAATGTCGGCCTCGGCCATGATTTCCTGCGGCACATCGTGCGGTGCAAGCTGCTCATCTTCGTGATCGACATGGCGGGCAGCGAGGGGCGCGAGCCGCTCGAGGATTTGCAGAAACTGCGCAAGGAGCTGGATCTCTACGACCCGACGCTGAGCGAGCGCCCGTGGATCGTCGTGGCAAACAAAATGGATCTCGCGGGCGCAAAAACGAAGCTCAAGCACTTCAAGATGCGCTACAAAAAGCTGGAGGTTTTCCCCGTGTCCGCCGAGCAATCCGAGGGGCTCGACAAGCTGACGGCGCGGCTCGGCGACCTGATCCCCGAGGAGCCACGAGCGGTCGCGGAGCCTGCGCCCGCGGAATCGGAGGCCGCGGAGCAAAGCTGAATCCGCGCGGGCCGGATGCCTGCGTGTTCGTGCTGGAAATTTTGCAGTTCAGCGGTTTCACTTGCGCGCATGAGAACCGCCCTGCTCGCCATCGCCATCGTCCTCGCATCACAACTCGCACGCGCGGCCACCGCTTACGAAGCGCTGCGCACCCTCGGAGAAAAGAAGGGCGAGGCATTCATAGACAATACCTGCGAGGTGCGCGGTGAAAAAGGCGCACCCGAGCCGAAGGTGTGGAAGATCACGGTGAAAAACTCGGCGGGCAGCACGAGTGGAAAGGTCTTCTCCGTGCAGGGCAAGCAACTGCTGGGTGATCGCGCCACGGCCGCGGGCGGCGCGGCGCTGAACATGAGCCAGCTCAGCCTCGACAGCGACGGCGCGCACACCGTCGCCGAGCGCGAGGCGAAGAAAACCTCCTTTGCCTACGACCACGCGAGCTACTGGCTGCACGCGGGCAGCAAGTCCGGCGCGCCCGTGTGGGAAGTGCGGCTGACCGATGAGCAGAGCGGCAGCGCCGCGACGGTGAACATCTCGGCGACGACCGGGAAAGTGCTCTCCAGCGAAGGACTCTCGGCGCGCCGCAAGCCGATCGCTGCAGCGCCCGCACCCGCAGACGAGCCCGAATTCGCACCAGCCCCTGCCCCCCGCTACCAGCCTGCCCCGGACGAGCGCCCCGTGCGCACGACGAACGGAAAATTCAGCCCCAGCCTCCAGCGCGCGAATGACGGGGCGGAGGAATTTTTCGATCGCGTGGGAAATCACATGACCCGTCGTGGACGACAATTCGGCGATTTCTTCCACAACCTCTTCACGGGCGACCGTCGCAACACCGCCGGACCGCATGAGGGCTCGCGCTCCGCACCTGCACCCGCACGCGGAACCGACGAGGACTATGTGCGCCCGAGCCGCGTGCGAGACTGACGCGACAGATTGCATTTTATGATCAGCACGGTCATCGCCCTCGCCGTCGCAGGCGTCGCGCTGCTTTTCCTCGAGATGTTCCTGCCGGGCATCATCGCCGGAATCATCGGCGGCATCCTGCTCATCGCCGCTGTCTTCACCGCATACAGCGACATCGGCCCTGCTGCTGGCAATCTCACGCTGCTCGCCACCGCGGCGGCCACCGGCGCGCTGTGGTGGTTTTGGGCCACGCAATTCCAGCACACGCGCTTTGGCCGGCGCATGACGCTCTCCGCCGCCGGCACCGGCACCACGCAGGCCGATGGCCTGGCGGCACTCGCCGGGCAGACCGGCACCGCCGTCACACCGCTGCGCCCGAGCGGCACGATCCTCGTCGCGGGCCATCGCGTGGATGCGATCACAGGGGGTGACTTTATCGAAAAGGGAGCCTTCGTGCGCGTCGTGCGCGCGGAGGGCTCGTGCGTGATCGTGCATCGTCAGACGCGACCCGATTCGCCTTCCGTTCCCGGCGCAACCGCCTAGAACCGCCATCCATTCTATGAACATCCCGCTCATCCTCGCAGACGCCGGCAGCCTCCTCACCCACCCCGTCACGATCGGCGTGATCATCGTCGTCCTCCTCGGCATCTCGCTGATCCTTTTCAATTTCCTCGGCATCTGGATCCGCGCAAAGGTCGCCGATGCTCCCGTGGGCATCGTCACGATGATCGCCATGCGACTGCGCGGCGTGCCCGTGTCTCAAATCGTGGACGCGCGCATCACGGCCACCAAAGCCGGCCTGCTGCTCGAGACTGATCCCATCGAGGCGCACTACCTCTCGGGCGGCGACGTGAACAACTGCATCCTCTCGCTCATCGCCGCGCACAAGGCGGGCATCTCGCTCGATTGGAACCGCACCTGCGCCATTGATCTCGCGACGAAGGGCACCAGCAAGACCGTGCTCGAAGCCGTGCGGACCAGCATCAACCCGAAGGTCATTGACTGCCCCAACGCCGCGAGCGGCCGCTCGACCATTGACGGCGTGGCAAAGGACGGCATCGGCGTGAAGGTGAAAGCACGCGTGACGGTGCGCACGAATCTGGATCGGTTCGTCGGCGGCGCGACGGAGGAAACGATCATCGCGCGAGTCGGCGAAGGCATCGTCACGAGCATCGGCTCGTCCGAGACCTACAAGGACGTGCTCGAAAATCCCGACCGCATTTCCAAAACCGTGTTGAGCAAGGCACTCGACTCGCACACCGCCTTCGAGATTTTGTCCATCGATATTGCGGACGTGTACGTCGGTGAAAACGTCGGCGCGAAATTACAGGCCGAGCAGGCCGAGGCGAACAAACTCATCGCGCAAGCCCAGGCCGAAGTGCGCCGCGCCGCCGCCGTGGCGACCGAACAGGAAATGATTGCGCGCGTTTCCGAGATGCGCGCCCGCGTCGTCGAGGCCGAGGCCCAGGTGCCGATGGCGATGGCTGAGGCCTTCCGTGCGGGCAACCTCGGCATCATGGATTACTACAAGATGAAGAACGTGCAGGCCGACACCGCCATGCGTGAAAACATCGCCGGCACCAGCTCGCCGCAATTGCCGAAGAACTCGTAAACTCATGCGGCGCGAAAATATCCCGACGGTCGCGAATCGCGAGGCTTCGCGCGGCGGGCCCAGCGTGGCCCCGGCCCCCCGCCGGGCCGAGGTGATCGAACAAAGAAACGAGTTGTTGGCGGGTAGCGATCCCGACCCGGCAGGATGCCGGGGGCACGCTTTTGCACTCGGAGCATTATGATCGCCGCCGGCCACATCAATCTCATCGGTCTGATCATCGTCGTCGTAATTTGGGTTCTCTCCGCGATCTTCAAGCGCAAGCAGGACGCCCAATCTGAACTGCCGCCCGAGTTGAAGCCGCGTCGTGGCCAGCCGCCAGCTTCACCCGCCGCCTCCAACTGGGAGGAAGAATTGCGCCGCGTGCTCGGACAATCGCCCTCGGAACCGCCGCCGATGATTCACAAGTCACGTCCCCTGCCCCATCGCGCGTCCGCGCCGCCACCCCTGCCAGCCTACGAGCCGCACATCCAGGTTTCGCTTCCCGATCCGCAGCCAAATATTGAGCCGCATTTCCAACATTTGCCCGGCCTGACCGAATCGACGGAGCGCTATGCGGAAGCCATGACCTTGGAGCAGCGCGTCACCCGCCACATGAGCGATGTCACGAGAACCCCGGTCGGCACCACGGCCACCGTGCGCCGCGAAATAGCGCCGGAAGTATTCGAGGCGGTGAGCGCGATTCGCACCCAACGCGGCGCGCGGGCCGCCGTGCTCGCGTCCATCATCCTCGGCCCGCCGCGCGCGCTGGAGCCGTAGAGCGTGCTGCCGGTTTGCAACCGGCAGGTGAGGCTCACCCCCGCAGGAGGTGGGTATCTTGCCGGTGCCTTCGTCATCACCAGACCTGCCGGTTGCAAACCGGCAGCACGCTGACCAGACGCGAATAACGCCGCTTAACACAACGTCCACTTGCGCCTGATGAACAACCCATCATTCACCAAATATCTCGTCGCGCTGGCTCTCGCGACGGTGTCCGCCTTTGCCGCCGACGCGACAAAATTCGTCAAAGCGCCGCCCGGCTGGAACGTGACAATGTTCGCCGCGCCGACGAACGTCGGCTATCCGACCTGCCTCAGCACTTCGCCCAACGGTGACCTCTACGTCGGCATCGACGAGAACGGCTCGCTCGACGCCAAGCCGAATCGCGGGCGCGTGGTGCGCTGCACCGACACGGACGCCGACGGCGTGGCCGACAAGTTCGTGACCTTCACCACGATGGATTCACCGCGCGGCATCTGGTTCGACAACAACGTGCTCTACGTCCAGCACCCGCCGCTCATCGAGGCGTTCTACGACGACAACGGCGACGGCGTGGCCGACCGCAGCGAGGTGCTCGTGCGCGGGCTGGGCTTCGATCTGAAATTTCGCGGCGCGGATCACACCATCAACGGGATGCGGATGGCCATCGACGGCTTCCTCTACATCGCGTGCGGCGACTACGGCGGCACGAACGCGGTCGGCAAAGACGGCACACGCATCCAGATGCACGGCGGCGGCGTGGTGCGCGTGCGGCCCGACGGCAGCGGATTGGAAATCGTCTCGCAGGGAGAGCGGAACATTTACGACGTGGCCGTGTCGCCGGAGATGGATTTGTTCACGCGCGACAACACGAACGACGGCGACGGCTGGGATGTGCGGCTGGCGCACGTCGTCATGGGCGGCAACTACGGCTACCCGACGCTCTTCAAAAAGTTCGGTGACGAAATCATTCAGCCCCTCGCCGACTACGGCGGCGGCTCTCCGTGCGGCGCGCTCTTCCTCGACGAGCCGGGATTTCCCGAAGGCTTCGGGCGCGGGCTTTACACGGTCGAGTGGGGCCAGGGCGGCATCTTTAGACACAAACTCGTGGCGAACGGCGCGAGCTACAAAACTAACGTCACGCAGGAAAAATTCATCGCGCTCCAGCGTCCGACGGATTTCGACGTGGACGGCAGCTGTCGGCTCTACATCTCGAGCTGGCAGGGCGCGACGTTCACCTACAACGGGCCGAACGCCGGGTTCGTCGCGCGCGTCACGCCGCCGGGCTGGACGCTCAAGCCGTTCCCCGATTTGAAGAAGGCGAGCAATGCCGAGCTTTTGAAGCACATCGCCTCGCCAAGCGCGTTCGCGCGCCTCTACGTGCAACGGGAAATTCTACGGCGCGGCACCAGTGCAGAATTCAGCAGCGGATTGGAAAAACTAGCCGACTCCCCTGCTCCGCTTGCGCCACGGGTCGCCGCGATTTTCACTTTGGAACAATTGGCCGGCGCGTCGGCGCGCGACACGCTGGTGCGCCGGGCGAGGAAGAACGATTTGCGTGAGTTCGTGTTGCGCGCCATCGCGGACAATAAAAACCTCGCGGCCACGGCGTCCGCGAAATTGTTCGCCGCCGCGCTGACGGATGCAGACCCGCGCGTGCGCTTGCAAGCGGTCACGGCACTCGGTCGTCTTGGCAAAACAGAAGCTGCGTCTGGAATGCTTCCGCTCGTCGCAGACAGCGATGCCCTGGTCGCCCACGTCGCGGTGCAGATGCTCGCGCGATTGCACGCCGCCGATGTCTGCCTGAGCGCGTTCGATTCACCCGGCTCGGCGAGCCTCGTTCCCGGCGCGGGCCGCGCATTACAACTGATGCACGACGCCCATACGGTTGATGGTCTGATCGCGCGCCTCGGAAAAGTTTCCGATGCCAGCACGCGCGAAGTCATCTTGAAAACCCTCGCCCGTCTCGCCACGCGCGAGGACGATTGGAACGGCAAGTGGTGGGGCACGCGGCCCGACACGACCGGCCCGTATTT
>JBBRYC010000080.1:0-27955 GCA_038238025.1 Chthoniobacterales bacterium | reverse complement strand
GAACCCCGCGCGCAGCTCGCGGTCATGCGCGAAGCCCATGAATTTCCAAGTCGTCAGCGCCTCCGGCATCGTGAACTCCATCGCCACCGACCCATCCTCCCGCGCCAGCAGATGCGGGAAAAAGAACGCCGTCTCATTCAGATTTTTCCGCGCGGAGACTTTGCCGAGATCCGGCCCCGGAGCCGGGGGCGGAGGAGCGCCGCCGCCCGATTTGTCCGCAGACTGCTTTTCCTCCGGAGCAGCCGCGCGCGCGTTCGAGAACTGTTCGTCGGCCAAGCCATCCGCCTTCGCCATCCGCATGCTCTTCATCGGTGCGGCATCCATCGCCATGGGAGCCCCGGCCGCCTTCATCTCTCCACCAAACGCCATTCCCCTCCGTTGGAGCATGTAATGGTTCCAGATATTCGCCGAGATTGCATCCGGATATCTCCGGTAGGTCATATCCACGGATTGCTGAGGCATCGGCCATCCGCCGTGCAGGTGCTGAAGTTGTCGGAGCGAATTTTCGAACTGCGCCTGACGGGATGAATTGTCCTGACGGAAAACGGCGAACGCCTGCTGCCACTGGTGCGCGAGATACGCGTCGAGCGACTGATCGTAGAGCGCCGCGACCATCTCGGCGACGGCCTTCTTCGCATCGGGGCCGGTGATCACGGCGGTCCAAGTCTCCTTCTGCGCGGGCTCCATTTTGGAAACGAAGTGCTCCCATTTCACCGTGAGCTGCTTGTTGCTCCACGGCACGTCCACATGCCGCGACGTGAGGTAGGCGCGGTTCTCGCGGACCATCGTGACGTGCAGCGTGAAGCCGCCGCGCATCGCCTCGGTGACCTTCTGCTTCACCTGCTGCTGCGCGAGGCCGAGTTCCGTCCAGAAGCTCTGGAGCATCTTCCCGCGATGCTCGATCTCGATGAATGCGCGGCCCTGATCGTAGCCCGTGCCCCACAGCGCCATGAATTCCGCGCCCGGCTCGATCGTCCACTTCGGCGCGGCGACGAGGTTCGGGATCTTCACGGCGAGGCTCTTGTTATCGAGCTTCAGCACCTGCACGTTCAGTTGCGCCGTCACCTTTTTGCCAAAGCGATCCTTCGTCTCCAGCATCGCGCGATACGGCCCAGCGCCGAGCTTGAAGGAGATCGCCGCCTTGCCCGCGCCATCCGTCGCGAATGCGCTCTCCGCCGCGACCGCGCCGAGTTCCCACGAATTCGGATTCGCCGGATCGGGCGTCGGCACGGGCACACCGGGTGCCACCGCCTTGCCGGCACGCGGCAGGCCGCGGCGCGGCATCGGCATCGCGCGCCCGTGGAGGCTCGCGCGCACGACTTTGTCCGGCTGCTTGAGGTGGTAGATTTTCAAAGTGCCCTCAGCCGACTTGCCATCGCCGTCGAGCGTCTGCGTGGAGATTTTCACCTCCACCGCCTTGCCATCGGTCTGCCATTCCTCCGCCGCGAGCGATGCCTGCAATGCGGTGTAGCCCGCATTCACGCTGCGCTGGCCCGAACGCGTCTCCCCCGTCGTGTCCGTCACATCCACATGCACCGTGTAGCGAAAAGTCGGCTCGTCCTTTTCCAGCACCGCGGGATCGGGCTTCGCGTCGAACTCGATCACAAAACTTCCATCCGCCTTCGTCATCGCCGTGCCGTGCGCGATCTCCTGCGCACCCTGCGCGGGCATGGGCCGCCACCAGTAGCACGCACCCCACCAGATCGGAAAGCGCACCTCGCGCACGACGCGATACTTCACCTTCGCATCGCCGATCGCCGCGCCGGTGTACGCGGTCGCCTTGCCGGGCACGCTTACTTTGGCGTTCAGCTTCGCGGCGTCCTTCGGCGCATCGAGCGTCACCTGGAATTTCGGCCGCTTGTATTCCTCCACGTTGAAGCCCGCGCCGCCACGCGGCTCGCCCTCGGTGCGGATCATCATGTGTCCCGCGAGCCGGTCGCGCGGCGCGGTGAAGCTGCCGCTGAACGATCCGTAGTCATTCGCCGTGTGTTTCTGCCGTGCGACTTCCTTCCCGTTCACGTCCTGAAAAATCACCGTGAGCGCCTGGCCGCCGAGCGTCTTGTAGTCGTCGCGATCCCGATCCGCGCGGATGCAGATGCCCTTGTACTGGATCGTCTGCCCAGGCCGGTACAGCGACCGGTCGGTGAAGAAAATCGTCTGCGCCTGCACATCCGGCTGACGATTCTGCCGGTGATTGGAATACTGATTCCCCGACGACAGTTGCTGATCCTTGTGAGTCATGTGAACGAACGCGCCGCGCCCCTGCGGCGTCTGGCCGGAGAAACGCCCGTTCGCATCCGACTTCGTCTTCGCTCCCTCGCTGAACTTCCCATTTTGCGCCTGCACCCAGAACTGAATGTCCGCGCCCTCCAGCGGATTGCCCGATGCCGCATCGAGCGCAAAGCCCTCGATTTTTTCATCGCCCCACTGCCACCGCATCACGAGCGCAAGATCGCTCACCCAGAAATCCGTGAAGGACACCATGTTGTTCGCCTCACCGAACGCCTTGTCATGGCTCGCGATCAGAAAATAGTAGCCCGTCTTGAGATCCTTCGGCGCCGCGATTTCCTCCACGCGCTCGCGGAAGTCATCCGTCGCCGGCAGTTTCGCAGACCATTCGAGGTCCGGCTTCGCGCGCAGCAGCTCCTTCCGATCGTTCTGATTCAGCCACTGCGGATTCCCCTGCGAACGCTTCACGCGATCCACCCAGTCCATTTTTACGAGGCGGAAATGGATGTCCGTGAGATTGCGGTAATGCACATCAATCGTCGGCAGCGGCGCATTCCACACGCGCTCCGTCTCGACGCGAGCCGACTTCATCTCGATCTGCCGCACGAGATTGAAGCACAGCTTTCCGCCGATGCTGTTCGGATACGTCTGCTCGCCCTGCTTCGCGATCTTGTGCGCCTCGGCGAGTTCGTTCTCGCCGTGCAGCAGGTGCGCCCATTCGTAGCGCGCCCACGCGGAGATTTCGTGGTCCGCCCACTGATCGACAAAACGCTTCAGCGCCGCCTTGTAGCGCGCGCCCTTCTCCTCGCCGAACGCCTTGTTGTTCCCGAGGATCAGCCGCTGCAGGTCGCAGTGCAGAAGCGCCGACTTGTCCACGTCGTCCGCGTGAAATCGCATCAGCGTCTGGTAAAGCCGGATCGCCTTGAGTGTGATCGAATCCTTGTCCGTCGTCGCCGGATCCCATTTCAGAAACTCCGCAGTCGCACCGAAGATCGGACTGTCCGCCGCGATCTCGAACGAGTCCTCCGACTTCGCCCCCGCTTGCTCGCCCGACGTGTAAAAAGCCAGCGCCTCGTGCGCGATGAAATCAAACAGCGTCGGCCGATAGCTGTCCGGCACCGCACCCTTCTGCAGCAGATCGTCGAAGCTCGCGATCGGGATCTTCTTCAGCTCCGCCTCGGCCGAGAGCGCCTTCGTAAATTGCTTGTCAATCTCCGCAAAAATCCGCGGCAGATCCCACGTCGTGATGTCCTTCCCCGGAGCCTCCGCCGTCGCCGTGCGGCGCATGAAGCGATGGCGGTTCTGCTGGAAATAATGCCAGTACCAGTCCGCGAGGATCGCATCCATCACCGGCACCATTTCCTTCGGCGCCTTCGCGATCTCCGCCTCCAGACGCGTGATTTTTTCCTCCGCCTTCTGCCCCTCGATCTGTCCCTCGAACGCAATCTTCCGCGCGACCGCCTTGATCGCCTCGGGCCACGCCTTCTCGCTCATCGCCTGCTCGATGATCGGCGCGAGCTTCTCGATCGCCGTCTTCGGCAGCCCCTTTGCCTCGGCGTCGGTGACTTCCTTCCACATGGCATCACGCTTGCCCGCGGCCAGCAGTGTGAAGGGTAGCAGGAGGAACTGAAAAAGAAGGGCAAGTGTGAGTCGTGTTTTCATCGGGAGTCGGGTGGGGTTGGGAATTGAAGAATCGTGGCAGAGTGTGCGCGGTGTTCAACGCTGGCGTTTAGAGGCGGGCAGACGCCTCGTTCGCTTTGGCGATGGAGAAAAAGCTCATTGTCTCACGATGAGCCACACTATCCGGCGGCGTCACGGCGCGTTGTCAGGCAGGCGTGCGGCGTTTGTAAAAGAATTGTGCCGCCGGATATCAGCGCAGCGCCCCGCGTCTCGGTTCGTTGAACTTCACTGGCGGCTCCCGCGTTTTGCCACCACCGCACATTCTTTCCGCCCCAGCGAAAACCATGGACATTCCCCCCGCCGCGCATACGATGTGCGCCCTTTTTTACTCTATGAATATCCCGTTTTTCCAATTCCTTGCCGACGCATCCACGACGGCAGCCCCTGCCGGCAAGGCTCCGGACATGATGAACATGGTGGTGATGATGGCCGGATTTGCCGTCCTCATGTGGGTGCTCATGATCCGCCCTCAGCGGAAGAAGGAAAAGGAACTCATCGCACGCATCGCCGCGATCAAGACAGGCGACCGTGTCGTCACCGTCGGCGGCGTGCATGGCGTGGTCTCGAATGTGAAGGACGGCCCGACGCTCACGCTGAAGGTGGACGACAACACCAAGATCACCGTGGACAAGACCGCCGTCGTCACCGTGTTGCCGAAGGAATCGAACAGCGCGGCCTGATCCATCCCGCACTCCCGCCATGAAACAACTCCTCGATTTTTTCACCGACCCGAAGGCCACGTTCATCTACGGCCTCGTGCTGCTGATGCTTTTCGGCGCGTACCTCATCTCCGGCAGCGAGCGCGCAAAGCGCATCCTCGGCACGCTGCTCTCCGTCTTCCTCGCGATGATCGCGGTCTTGTACGTCACGCCGCCATTCGACATCCCGGTGAAGGATCCGCAGACTGGCAAGCCCGTCATCGATCCGGCGACGAACAAGGAAGTGCTCAAGCACAAGGGCAAGATCCCGCTCGGCATTGATCTGAAGGGCGGCACCACTTTCAACATCAGCATCCAGCCCGCCGAGGATCCCGTGACGGGCGAGAAGCGCCCGATCACACAGCAGGCGATCGATCAGGCCGTCGAGGTGCTGCGCAGTCGCGTGGACAAGATGGGGACTTCGGAGCCAATCATCGCGCCTGCCGGAAATGATCGCATCATCGTGCAAATCCCCGGACTCGCGACCGAGGATCTCGACTATGTGCGCCAGCAGCTCCAGGAGGTCGCAAAGCTGGACTTCCGCGTGGTGGATCCGCAGAGCGAAGCGAAGATTCGCGACATCGACGCCAAGAAGGGGATCATCGATCCGGCGTGGACGATTCTGAACCACAAGAAACAGAAACCGACCGATCCGGACGAGCGCCTGCTCGTCCATCGAGTGCCCGACATCACCGGCGATCACATCAAGTCCGCGGCCGCACGTTACGACCTCCAAGGCTGGCACGTCAGCGTCGAGTTTGACAAGGAAGCCGGGAACACATTCTTCGAGTTGACGAGGGCGATGAGGAAGAACGTGGATCGGTTCGCCATCGTGCTCGACAACGAAATCATCTCCGCGCCGACGACGCAGGTCGAAGGTGGCATCGCCGGCAACTCGTGCATCATCACCGGAAGGTACACCGACAAGAGCGCGCACGACTTCGCCAGCAAGCTGATGAACCCGCTCCAGAACCCCGTGAAAATCGAGGAGGAGCGCTCCGCATCCGCATCGCTCGGGCAGGACGCGATCTCGAGCGGAAAATTCGCCGGCCTCCTCGGCCTCGGCCTCATCACGCTCGTGATGCTCTTCTATTATCGGCTGTCCGGCTTCTTCGGAAATATCGGCCTCATCCTCACCATCCTCGTCATCTTCGGCAGCATGGCGATGCTCCACGCCGTGCTCACGCTGCCCGGCATCGCCGGCATCATCCTCACCCTCGGCATGGCGGTGGATGCGCACGTCCTCGTCTTCGAGCGGCTGCGCGAGGAATTGGCCGCCGGCAAGTCGTTCAAGGTCGCCGTGGACCACGCATTTGATCGAGCCTTCACGGCCATCTTCGACGCGAACGTCACCACGCTCATCTCCGCGTTCATCCTCTTCCTCCTCGCGACCGGCCCCGTGAAAGGGTTCGCCGTCGCGCTCTCCATCGGCGTCATCGCGTCGCTCTTCTCCGCGCTCATCGTCAGCCGCACGCTGTATGCGTGGGCGATCGAGAAGTTCGCCCTCGATCGGATCAAAATGATGGCCGTCGTGCGGGGCACGAAGATCAACTTCCTCGGCTACCGCAAGCCGGCACTCCTGCTTTCGCTGGCGATCATCGTCGGCTCGATGGCCTATTTCGGCTACCGCGGCGACCGGAACTACGGCATTGATTTCAAGGGCGGCGACCTGATCGTGCTCGAGGCAAACGGCCCCAAGCCGGACGACGGCAAGGTGCGCGACGTCTGCAAGGGACTTGGCCTGCAGGATGTCGTCGTCCAAAGTGAAAAAGGCGCGAACGGAAGCGACTACGTCTCCGTGCGCAGCGAGAAGGAAACCGGCCTGAAGGTGAAGGCTGCGCTGTTTGAAAAATTTCCCGATGCAAAATTCAAGGTGAGCCAGGAAGAGACCGTCGGCTCGCTCGTCGGCAACGAACTCAAGAAGAGCAGCGCCCTCGCGCTCGGACTCGGCATGCTGGGCATCTTCCTCTTCGTCACGCTGCGGTTCGAGTTCAGCTTCGCCGTCGGCGCCATCGTCGCGCTGCTGCACGACGTGATCATCACCGTCGGCGCCTTCGCACTTTTCGGCCGCGAGCTCTCCCTCGTCACCGTCGGCGCGATCCTCACCATCGGCGGCTACTCGATCAACGACACCATCGTCGTCTTCGACCGCATCCGCGAGACCATCAAGAGCGGCCGCGCGGGAAGCCTGCACGAAATCATGAACATCTCCGTGAACGAGATGCTCGGGCGCACGTTCCTGACCAGCGCCGCCACGCTCATCCCGACCATCGGCCTCTTTGCATTCGGCGGCCCCGTGCTGCGCGATTTCGCATTCGCCATCCTCGTCGGCGTGATCACCGGCACCTACTCCTCGGTCTTCATCGCCGCGCCCATCGTCCTCTGGTGGAGCAAGCGCGGCGGCCGCGACCTCCGCAGCGAACTCAAGCGAAGCAAGCAGGCCGTCATCCCGGCGTAGCGCTCGCCTCCGCAGCGTGGCCGCAGGCAAACTTGGATTGGCGAAGCGGAAGTGAAGTGCGTATGATCAGCACATGAACCTGCCGCCGCTGACTGCGATCATTGAACCCGGGGAAGACGGTTGGTTCGTCGCGACCTGTCCGGAACTCGATGTCGTGAGCCAGGGAGAAACACGGGAGCACGCTGAGGCGATGATCAAGGAAGCAGTCGAACTCTGGCTCGAATGCGCAAGCGACGAGGAAATCGCGGGACGCCTCAGCCGCCCTCGGATTGCGGTCAAGCCTCTCGAACTTTCCCATGCCTAAACTCCGCGTCTTCTCAGGCGCGGAACTTTGCGATTTGCTGACGGAACAGGGATTCCAGCGCGTGCGGCAGCGGGGCAGTCACATCATCATGAAACGCGGAACGGTTTCGCTTCCTGTCCCGCTGCACCGCGAAGTGGATCGCGGCACGCTCGGAGCGATCATCCGCCAGAGCGGCCTGCCGCGGGCGCTTTTTGAGGTGTAACGAAGTTCACTGCCTTCCTCAATTGCAAACGCGTTACTTCGCGTCGTCGGAATCACCCGCGAGCACCCACGCGCGGCGCACCGGCGCGGGCATCGGGCTGTTCGCACCGCGCACGTTGCGCCAGATCACTTCGTTCAGCAGCAGATCGTCGGCGGCGTCCTCTTTCGTGAGATCCATCGTGCCCGTCTCCTTCACGCCCCACGCGGTCTTCTTCGTGGTCTCGGTGAGATCCGCCTTCGGCACCTTGTGCTCGTAGGGCCGCAGGTCCGGCTTTTCCGCGAAGCTCGCGAACATCGGCATCGCGAGCGCGTCGAACTGCGACATCGGCTTCATGCCGAGGATCAGCTCCATCGTCCGCAGCATCGAGGCCGTCGAGTAGAGCGTGCTGTCCACGCCACGGCTGCGCGTGAAGGGCGAAATCGCGAACGCGATCGTGCGGTGCGCGTCCACATGATCGGGGCCGTTCTGCGCATCGTCCTCCACGACGAAGATGGCTGTCTGCGCCCAGAACTTCGATTTGCTCACCGCCTCGACAAGCATGCCAAATGCAAGATCGTTGTCCGCGACATGCGCGACCGGAGTGGGTTTGCCGGGGCTCGCGCCGCTCGTGTGATCATTCGGCAGCCGCACGATCTGCAGTCGCGGCATGTCGCCCTCCTTTTCAAAACGGTGCAGTTCGGAAATGAAACGCTCCGCCCGTTTCACATCGGGATAGCCCATGTCGAACGTGTGGTACTCTGAATCGAAGTGCCCCTCGAGCCCCTTCACCTTCGCCTTGCCCGGCTGTCCGTTTTTCGGGCTCGTCGTAAATTCCCCGTAGCT
Organism: Chthoniobacterales bacterium; assembly: GCA_038238025.1. Lineage (GTDB taxonomy): Bacteria > Verrucomicrobiota > Verrucomicrobiia > Chthoniobacterales > Chthoniobacteraceae > SXWH01. The sequence goes on along the minus strand of JBBRYC010000080.1, from coordinate 19,562 downwards.
CCGGTAGCTCACCCCTGACTCAGCCGCGCGATCCCACAGGTAGCCGCCCGCAGGCGTCGCGATCGGGAACACGCCCTCGGCGGGATACGGAAACTTCGCGCTGCCGTGGCCGTAGCTGAGCGGCCACGTCTTCTCGACGAAGTCCGTCGCGTATGCCGCCATGCTCCATTCGTGCCCGTCGGCGCTCACCTCGCTCTCAACGTAGAAATTGTCGAGCGTCACAAAATCGCGCGCGAACGCGTGGTGGTTCGGCGTCACATCATCGCCAAAAATGCACAGCGAAGGATCGCCGTTGCCCCTGCCGAGATCGCCGAGCACCTGGTCGAAAGTGCGGTTCTCCTTCACGATGTAGATCACGTATTTGATCGGCGAAGGATCGCCGACCTTCCGCGGAATCGGATTTCCCTTCAGCGCGGCCGCTTCGATCTTCCGCCCGTTCTCCGGCATGCATGAGTAGGCGATCCCGCTTTGCTTTTTCAGCTCCGCGGCGAGTTCATCTTCCTCGGTCGGGAGCTGCACGACACTCACCGTGCCCTGCAAAATTCCGCCGATGTATTCGTTCACACCCACCGGCGGCAGCTTGCTCCCCGGCTGCGTAAAATGGCGGTTTGAGCGGCTCACGACGCCCTTGCCGTTTGCGATCAGCAGCTTCCCGCCCTTCGTCGCGCGCACACTCGTGGGATACCAGCCGCTCGGGATGAAGCCGAGCGATCGGGAGTGCCCCGGCTTCTCGATTTCAAAGACGGCGACGGTGTTGATGTTCGCGTTCGCGACGAAAAGCCGCTCTCCATTCGGTGAAATTGCGAGCGAGTTCGGCGTGTTTCCGGGAGGCGCGTCGGGCGTGAGTTCCGCCACCAGCGTCTCGATCGTCTTGCCGGTCGCGACTTCGATCACGGAGACCGAATTGCGATTCGCATTCGCGACAAACAGATGGGCGCCGTCCTTCGCGAGCACCATCTCGTTCGGATGCTCCTCTGCTTTCCAGCGCGCGATTTCCTTCCACGACTTCGTGTCAATGACCGCGACATGCGCCTGCGCCCAGAGGCTCACGTAGAGCCGTTCGCGCTTCTCATCGAGCATGCACGCGTATGGAAACGGCGCGTCCTTGCCCGTCGTATCGAGGATCGCCTCGGCGCGTTTCGTGATGCTCGGGTCGTCGGTCGCCGCACCTTGCCGGGGCGCGACCTTGCCGATTTCGTCCGGCGCAGCCAGCGGAAGTTCGGTGATTTCCGCCGCACCGTCCGCCGCAAGACGCACGCGGCTCACCGTCTGCCCCCACACATTCGCCACGTAGATCGTCGAGCCGTCGCCGGAAATCGCGAGGCCGCACGGCACACCGCGCTTCGTCTTCGCGCGCAGCGGAATCTCAATCGGCTCGCCGAGGTAGCCGTCCTTGAATTTGAAAATATGCAGCACCTCGTCGCCCGACCCGCTGCACACGACCTTCGACCCATCCGGCGAAAACGCGATACCGTAGAACGCCTCGTGCAGATTCACGCGCGACACGATTTTTCCTGCCGCGATGTCGAGCACCTGCACCTCGTGCTGCCCGTGGCCGCAGTGCAGGATCGCCGCGTGTTTCCCGTCCGGATGCAGCGCCATGCTCGCGGGAAAGTCGCCCACGATGACCTGCTTTCCCGCGGGCCGCAGCCGCCACTGGTTCGGCAGCAGCACGGAGCCATCGGTCTGCGGGCCGGGAAATTCCGGCTTCGCCTGCGTGGCCGGTGCCGGCACGCGCGGCGACTCGGCGGCAGCGCAGATCACGGAAGCGAGGACGACGGGGAGGATTCGTTTCATGCGCACGCTTGTCGCCGGAACATTTTCCCCGCGCAAGAGCAGTGTCCTGCTTCGTCTTATTCTTATTCGTATTCTTATTCTTACTCTCGCGCTGTAGCCACACGTGGACGATTAAGAATAGGATTACGAATAAGACACCGACCACCTTGGAAAAGACCCTGCTCCTCTTCGACATTGACGGCACACTGCTCACCTCGGGCGGCTGCGGCGAACGCGCGCTGCGCCTCGCCGTGCGAGACGCATTTGGCATCGAGGACGATCTGCACGACATCGAAATCGCCGGCCGCACCGACACCGGCATCGCACGTCAACTCCTTCGCAAGCATGGCCGCGCGGAGACTGCCGAGGCGATCACCGAAGTCCTCGGAAACTACCTGCGCCATCTGCCCGTGCTGCTGCGCGAATCGCAGGGCCGCCTGCTGCCCGGCGTGGAGGCGCTGCTCCCGCTGCTCCAGCCACGCAGCGATGTCGTGCTCGGCCTGCTCACGGGAAACCTCGAGCGCGGCGCGGAGCACAAGCTCACGCACTACGGCGTGTGGAAATATTTCGGCTTCGGCGCATTCGCCGACGATCACCACGAGCGCGACCGCCTCGGCCCCTTCGCTCTCTCCCGTGCGCTCGAGCGCGGACACTCCGTCGCGCTGTCGCGCACATTCGTGATCGGCGACACGCCTCACGACATCTCCTGCGCACGCGCCATCGGCGCAAAGGCGGTCGCCGTCGCGACGGGCGTCTTCCGATCCGAACAGCTCACTCCGCACACGCCGGACATTCTCCTCGAAGACCTCGGCGACATCCCCGCGACATTGCACGCACTCGGACTCTGACCGTGCTCGAAGCCCTGCAGGTCAGCCGCGCGGCGGCGTATCGTCGTGACCGTGGTCGGAGAGCTTCGGGAATTTCCGATGCAGAAATTTTTCCAGCGGCTTGCCAACGATCAGGATCGCGAGCGTCAGCCCCACCCCGAGCAGCGCTATTTGCCACATGCCCACGCCGCACAGGACGCCGAGCGTCGCGGTGAGCCAGATGGTCGCCGCGGTGGTGATGCCATGCACCTGCGTGCCGTTCGTGTCGCGGAGAATCACACCTGCACCGAGAAAACCAATGCCGGTGATGATGCCCTGCATCACGCGGCTCATCACATTTGCCTGGAGCTGCTTGTCCGAATCCGACGCGATGCCGAGGCTCGCGAGAATGAGCAACGCGGAGCCGAGCGACACGAGCGCATTTGTGCGCAAGCCGGCAGGCCTGCCTTTCAATTCACGGTTCAAGCCGAGCGCCGCGCCCACGAGCGTCGCGCCGCCGAGTCGCAATCCGATTTCCTGCCAGCCGAGTGTCTGAAAAATGTCCATGCGGGTCGGTCGTCAAAAAGTTCCGCAAACAGGCGAATGCGCAGTCGTGGGAAAGTTCATCGTTCTGAATAGATAGCGTCGCGAAGTGCGCGGAGTAAATCGGGGAATTTCCGGCGTAGCCGCGCTCGTGAGAGCGCGGGCACTTTCGTCGTCCGTCCGATCAGCCCGCGCTTTGACAAGCGCGGCTACGGACGTCATCTCACCGCGCCCACGGCTCGACTCCGAGCAGGTGCCGCACGAGGAAATCCGCGCGACGGCGGCTGCCGTACGCACTTTCCGCCGAGCCGTGATTGCTGCCGGTGACAACAACAAGATCGAAATCCTTGTTCGCCTTTTCGAGCGCATTCACCACCTGCATCGTGCTCGCGGGATCCACGTTCGTGTCGAGTTCGCCGACGATGAGCATGATCTTGCCGGTGAGTTTTGCGGCGTGCGTGACGTTGGAGTTTTCCGCATACCACGGTCCGACTTCGCCGAGCCACGCTTCGTTCCACCAGATCTTGTCCATGCGGTTGTCGTGACAGCCGCAGTCGGCGACGCCGACTTTGTAGAAGTCCCCATGATGCAGCAGGCCCGCGAGCGCATTCTGCCCGCCCGCGCTACCGCCATAGATGCCGACACGCGTGAGGTCCATCCACGGGCGCGTCGCGGCGGCGGCCTTCATCCACGCGATACGATCGGGGAAACCGGCATCCTTCAGGTTCCGCCACGCGACATCGTGGAATGCGCGCGAGCGCCAGTTCGTGCCCATGCCGTCAATCTGCACGACGATGAAGCCAAGCTCCGCCATCGCGTGCTGGCGCTGCTGGCGTCCCCATTCCTTCGGCACGAAGAAGCCGTGCGGCCCGGCGTAGATTTCCTCGACGACCGGATATCTTTTCGCGGGATCGAAATTCGACGGCTTGATGATGATGCCGAAGATGTCCGTCTTCCCGTCGCGGCCCTTCGCAGCAAAACGCTCAGGCGGCGTCCAGCCCGCGGGGTTCAACGCGGCGGCGTCCGCCTTTTCCAAAACGCACACGAGCTTGCCGGTCCCCACGTCGCGCAGTTCCGTGACCGGCGGCATGTCCACTCGCGAATACGTGTCCACGAGCCAGCGGCCATTCGGCGAGAGCACGAGGTCGCCGCTGTCGCCCTTGCCAGTCCGTGAAGCGTGCGTGCCGTCTCCCTCCGTGAGCAGCGTGAAGCCGCTGCCGTCGAAATTCACGCGGGCAAAATGGACGTAATATGGATCCTGTTCCGACTTCACCCCTGCGACACGCAGCCAGATCTGGCGCTTCGCTTCATCCACGCGCACGACGCCGCGCACGACCCACTCGCCATGCGTGATCGGTTTCATCCCGTAGCCGCGCTCGTGAGAGCGCGGGCTGATTTCACTTCCGCCTTCCGCCCTCCGAGTTCCGCCTTCGGATGAAGTGCCCGCACTCTCACGAGTGCGGCTACCGAGGTAGATGTGATTCCACCCGTCGCGCTCGCTCGCCCAGAGCAGTTCGCCGGTCGCATCAAGCCAGCGGAACCACGTCTTCTGCGAGTAGTCCACGAAGGTCGCCGATTTTTCCTCGACGAGCGTGCGCGCCACACCCGCGCGATCCACGCCCACGATGCGCAGCACCTGGTGCCCGCGCTCGTTGTAGAGAAAGGTGAACTCCGACGAATCCGGCTGCCAGCGCAGATCAGAGATGCTCCACGGCTTCGCGAAAAGCGCGCCGTCCACGGCGACGGGCGCGCGCTTTTCCAAATCGAAAAGCACGGGCTGCTCGTGACGGATGCGATCGCCGGGCTTGAGATACTGGTGCGAGTGGAGCTTCGGCTCGGTGCGATCCTTCGGCGACGACTCGATGAAATGCACGAGGTGCTCCTGCTCGGGCTTCACGCGCAACGCGACTGCGCGCGTGCCGTCCGGCGAAATGAGGACGGGCTCGCGAAACGCGTCGTCCTTCGTTCCGTCGTGCGAAAGCTGCACTTCCTCGTGCGTGTCGCGGTTCCTGACCCGGACGTTGAAATCACGGATGAAACCACTCCACGGAGATTTCGGATTTCGGATTTCGGATTTCAGACTTTTCCCGTCGTCTTGTTTTTCTTCGCTTTGCGCCTTCGCGTCTTTGCGTGCCCCTTCAATCACCGCCTCTCCCCCGCCCGCGTGCGCCTCGAAGACGCCGATCCGCTCATGCAATTCAGTCTCCACGACCCACACGTGCCCGGCAAATGTGTGCTGCTCGAAACGCTCGCCCGGTTTCAGCGTCGCATATTTTTTTCGCTCGCCCGACGTGCCGATCCACCAGCACACGGCGTTGCCGTCGGTCTTGTTGATGAAAGTGATTTGCGTCTGCTCATCGCTCGCGCGGCTCGCGTGCGGCTCGATGATCGCGCCGGGCTTTCCGGCATCTGCCGGCGGCTCGTAGCCCGCGCGGCGCTCGCCCTTCACGCAGTCCACAAAGACCTTTTCAAACTGCCCCTTCGCGATCTCGATGCGGTACCAAAACGAATCACCGTCCGGCAGCCAGTGCGGCTCGACGCGCGCGCGGAAGACCTTGCCCTCAGTCCGTTTTGCGAGCGAATCCGCACGCTCGTAGTCAGCCTTTGTGCCCTGCGCGAATGCAGAGCTTGCGACAAAAAATGCGAGCGCGATCCGGAACAGCATGGGTCTCCGGTTGGATCAGACACCCGCGCGATCGAGCAGGCTCCCGAGCACCTTTGTTGCCTCAAAATATTCCGCGGCGATCTCAAACGCGGCGCGGCTGTGCGCCTTGTAGTCGGCATTGATCGCGCGCACGTGCTCGGCGATTTCATCCACGGTGCGGAACGCGAGCAGACCCTTCGTGCCGCCGTAGAGTTTCGTGAAGCCGGTCTCCTGCGTGATCACCGGACGCCCCGCGGCGAGGTAGCACGCCGAGCGGTCGCTGAACCATCCCGTGTTCAGCCGCGCATACACATCCTTTGCCACTGTGTATTCGCCCTTCGATGCGCGGATGTATTCGCGGTACTGGTCAAAGTTGATGCTGATCTCCACGGGGCTGCTGAAGCGCCAGCGGTTCTTCAGGAAAATATCCTGCGTCTCGCGATCCTTGATCGTCGTCGCGAGTTCAAACTCCTCGCCGGAGCGCGCCGGTGCCTCGACGAATTTCAGGAACTCCAGCGACTTGCTCCACAGATACGTCGAGCCGTGCCACTCCATGTCCTTCGTCCCCGAGGTGGACCAGTTTGCGATCGAGGAAAAGACGGCGGCACCGGCCGGCGGCGAGTCAGTTTTCCACAGGTCGGTCACGACGGGCTGGCGCGTCGGCAGCCACTTCAGATCGTGGAGCGGCACCGGGAAATGCTCGGTGCCGATGAGTTCCCCGAATGTGAACAGCGCGTGGTGTCCGCCGAGGTACGAAAGTGTGCCCGGCTTTTTTTGATCCACGCGGATCTGCTCGATGCCGGGATCGCTTTCGACGTAGAGGATCCGCTTGTTTTGCAGGATGTCGTCGTTGAATTCCTGCGCGCCGCAGATGTTCACGATCGCATCGGCCTCGCGGTAAAGTTCGAGCATCCGCTGCTTCGAGAGCCCGGCGGTCGGCTGGTCGGGGAGCTGGCGCTGGCAGAAGCACCAGCGGTCCTTGAAGCCGTATTCGTCCGCGAGCTTTCCGAGCGTCTTCGCCGCGTACGCGAGATCGGTGCTCCACTCGAAAGTATGCGGATTGTAGCACGGGTTCAGCGTGTCCTCGATGTAGTACACCTCGTGCCCGAGGCGCTGGAGCCCGAGGATGTAATGGATGTGCTGCCACACGACGCCCGCAATCGGCATCTGCCCCATGAAACCCATCGCGATGATTTTTTTCTTTTTCATGATCAAAATTTACTCGGGAACCCGCTTCGCAAACCGCGCGGGATTGCCCGCGACGATGGTGCCCGCGGGCACGTCCTTCGTCACGACGGCACCTGCGGCGACGACCGCATTGTCGCCGATCGTCACCCCCTTCAGCACAATCGCGTTCATGCCGATCCACACATTGTTGCCGATCTTCACCGGCTTCGATCTCACCGCCTCGAGCGGACGCGCGGGTTTGTTTTCAAAGTAGGGAGCCAGTGCTTCAGCATCGATCATCCGCTGCGCCGCGCCGACGGGATGGAAGTCGCTGTCCGCGATTCCCACACCCCACGAGATGAGGCAGTGGGAGCCGATCTCCACGCGCGTGTCCGAAGTGATCAGCGCGCCGACGAGCAGCGTGAAATCGCCGATGGTCACATGCGCATCCGCCGCCACGGCAAACTGGCACGCGGCATACACGCTCACATGGTTTCCAAATTCGATCGCCGGCTGCCGCTTCCCCTTGAAATGCAGGAAGCACTGCGCGCTCTCGCAGTAGAAGCCGTCGCCCCACGTCACATTCTCGGGCACGCGGCGCGGAGACCAGTCGTGCTCGATGGTGCGGTCGGGGCGGACATTGCTCATGCGGCGGACATAGCGGACGCACGGCGCGGCGCAAACACCGAACTTTTCTGGCCCGAAGAAATCACACTTTGGAAGACAGCCGTCCCCGGCTGTTCGGACGGGCGGCATTGTCACCCGCTCGTCACAGCATTCCGCTGGCGATGCGTAGGCACTCTGCTATTTTCACGCCGCCTTTCACGAGCAAATGCACAAGAGCGACATCCCGAGGAAAACGATTTACCGACTCTCGATCTACAATCGCGCGCTTCAGCGGCTGCGCGAAAACAGCGTCGCGACCGTGAGCTCCGAGGCGCTCGCGACCGCGGCTGGGGTGAAGCCGACGCAGCTCCGCAAGGATCTCACCTACTTCGGCCACTGGGGCACGCGCGGTCTCGGCTACAATGTCGAGGGACTGAGCAAGGCGATCACGGAAGTCCTCGGGATGGCCAAGCTCCAGCCGGTGATCCTCGTCGGAGCCGGGCAACTCGGCACCGCGCTGCTGCGCTACGGCGGCTTCGCGCGCGAGGGCTTCGAGGTCGTCGCGGCATTCGATGCCGACGTGTCGCGCAAGCGCCCGCGCGACATCGGCATTCCGATTCTGCCGATGGAACAGCTCGCCGCTTTCATCCGCGAACGCGTGGTGAAGCTCGCGATCCTGACCGTGCCCGGCAAGGTTGCGCAAGAAGTCGCAAACCAGCTCATCGAATGCGGCGTGCAGGCGATCCTGAATTTCGCACCCGCCGTCCTGCACGTGCCCGAGCGCATCGCGGTGAACAACGTGGACCTCGCCATCCAGCTCGAGAACCTGAGCTATTTTGTGAAATGAGCCGGGCGCTCGCGGAAATCGCCGCGCCGGAATTCGACCTCGCGCTCACACTCGGCTGCGGCCAGGTCTTCCACTGGCGGCCGCACGGCGCGGGCTGGCTCGGGATGATCGGCGACGCGCCGTGCTACGCGGAGCAGCGCGGCAAGACACTGCTCGTCCCGCGCGGCATGGAGAAAATCGCGACGCACTACTTCGCGCTCGATCATCCGCTGAAAAAAATGCGCGCCACTTTTCCCGGCGACCCGGCGATGAACGCGGCGGCGGATGCATGCCGCGGGCTGCGGCTCGTGCGGCAGCCGCGCTGGGAGTGCATCGCGACTTTCATCACGAGCGCGCAGAAGGCCGTGCCGCACATCGCGCAGATCTCGCACACGCTGCGCGAACGCTACGGCCGCGCGGCGGAGTGGAATGGCGAACGGCTCTTTTCATATCCCGATCCCGCCGCGCTCGCGGCACTGGAGGAAAAGGATCTCCGCGCCTGCGCGCTCGGCTACCGCGCAAAAAATCTCCTCCGCACCGCGCGCATGATCGCCAGTGGCGAGGTGAGCCTCGAAGCTGTCGCACGCCTCGGCGACGACGCCGCCGCGCTCGAATTGCAGCGCCTCGCCGGTGTCGGCCCGAAGGTCGCCGCTTGCGCGCTGCTGTTCGGCTTCGGGCGGCTCGCGGCGTTTCCGATTGATGTGTGGATCGAGCGCATCCTGCGGACGATCTACTTTGCAAAAAAGCGCAAGGTGACGACGCAGCGCCTGCGCGAATTTTCCGCGCGTCACTTCGGCGCATTCGGCGGCTACGCGCAGCAGTATCTTTTCCACCACGCGCGCACGACGATGCCGCGCGGGAGCAAATCCAAATGAAATTCGACGCCGCACTTTCACCTTCCGATATCAGCCGCCTGCCCGAACGCGACCTCAGCACGACCACCTGCGTCGTCTTCGACGTGCTGCGCGCGACCTCCTCGATGATCACCGCGCTCGCGAATGGCGCTGCGGAAATTTTCCCCGCGAAGACGATCGAGGAGGCGCGCGCGCTGCGAAAGGAAATGCCGGACGCTCTGCTCGGCGGCGAGCGGCACGGCGAGCGCATCGAGGGTTTCGACCTCGGAAACAATCCGTTCGAGTACGCCGCGCTCGCCGGGAAGCGGATCATCAGTACGACGACAAACGGCACCATCGCCCTCCGCGCCTGCGAACGCGCCGGCCGCGTGCTCGTCGGCGCACTGCTGAACATCGCCGCGCTGCGCGACGAACTCGCGCGCTCACGCCCCGCCGATGTGCTGCTCGTGTGCGCCGGGACATTCGAGACATTCGCGCTTGAGGACGCCATCGCCGCCGGGCTGCTCGCCGCGGAATTTCCCGATGCGGAGCTGACGGATGCCGCGGCCGCCGCAGTCGCCACCGCGCGCAGCTTTGCCACACCTCTCGACGGGCTGCTCGCCGCGCGCAACGGCCACGCCCTCGTGGCGAAGGGCTGGCGGGACCAGATCGAGTGGTGCGCTGAGGTCTCGCGTTTTGGCGCGATTGGTGCGATGGATGGAGGGATTATCCGCAGCCTTTGATCCCAGCCGCCTCCAGCCCGAATGTGTTCCGCCGGTGGCTTGATGCTTTCGTCGCCCTGCCCGACCGCATCAAGCTCCCGCTCACGCTGGTCGTCGCCGTGCTGCTGCACGGCGTGGGATTTCTCGTCGCGTGGGTGTGGCCGTTCATCGTGCGATTCATCATGCACTACCTCGCGATGATCCTGCCGATTTCCCCGCCGCAGGCCGCCGCCACGCCGACTCCGCCGCCGAAAAAACTCGAGGTCACCATTTTCACGCCGACGCCACCGCCGAAGATCGTGGCGACGCCGACGCCCTCGAAACTGCCCGAAAATGACGAGCAGTTGCTGAAGGAACTTTTCGCGCAGCTCCCGCCCGAGAAGCAGCGCGAGTACGTGGACGTGGAGGGTCTCGCGCAGAAAAAAAACACCTCAAAGCAAGCGCTCCTCGAAAGCTGGCGCGACAGCGTCGCAGGCAGCCGCAAGCGCGGCACCGGCAGCGACCCGCTGCCCACGCTCGACGGGCTGGAGAACATGGATTTCACGCACCTGACAAACCGCGACGTGAGCCTCGGCAAGCCGGACGTTCCCGCGGAAATCCCGCAGGCCACCGTCTCGCCGCTTTTCAAACCGAAGCCCGTGGATCCGAACGCACAGGCCACAAACTCCAAACCCGAAATCGCCGCGACACCTGCGCCGACGCCGACGCCCACGCCGCAGTCCATGCTCGTGGCAAAAGCCACGCCGCCGCCGAACATCCTCTCCGTGATGGAGGCCAGTGCGGATCAGATTCCCATGTTCCTGAACCGCCGTTCCGATCCGGACGCGCCGAAATTCCTCGCGACGCAGCAGCCCGAGCCGGAGGAAAAGCCGACACCCGCGCCGACCGCGACGCCGCCGCCAAAACCAACGCCCGTCTCCACCGCACAGCCGACGCCGTCACAGCTTCCCACACCGACGCCGCCCGACGCCGCGCCGAAGGCGCCGACCCGTCCGCTCTCGGTGATCGAGGCAAAGCTCGAAACCACCAAGCCCCTCCAGCCGAAGCCCGTGCCGAACCCCGGCTACTCGCCGCAGATGCGCCGCACAAAGGTGAACGGCGCGGCGATGCCCGCGGGCGAGGACGGCGTGGACTCCGTCGCCACGCCGCTCGGACGCTACAAAAAAGCCGTCAGCGCCGCCGTCGGTTCGCGGTGGAATTACTACATCCAGCAGCGCATGAGCCTGCTCCAGACGGGAAAGGTGACCGTCATATTCAGCCTCGATGCGCGGGGAAAAGTGCGCAGCTTCCGCATCGAGGACAACACGTCCAACCGCGCACACGCAGCGCTCATCGAGCAGTGCGTGCGCGAGGCGGAATTCGATGCGCCGCCGCCCGAGGCGCTGCGCAACGGCACGTTCGAATACCCCATGAGCTTTCATCTGCTGTGATGATCCAAAAAGTCGCGCACGCTGCGCCGCTTAATCTTATTCCTATTCTTAATCATATTCTTATTCCCTCCCCGATTCCTCCACCTCGTCCCCCAGAGTAAGATTAAGAATAAGAGCCGCCACCTTTCCCAATTTTTTCAAGACCGCATGATCAAACGCACACTCCTCCCCGCTCTCCTCACCGCCCTGCTCGCAACACACGCGACGGCGCAGAATCCGGAAGAACCCACGAAGCCGAAACCCGCGGCAAAACCCGTGAAAAGCAAGGCGTCTGCACAGGCGTTTGCAGCGTACATGCCGAAGGTGAAGGCCGCGCTCGCGAAACGCTGGGGCGAAGCGGTCACGGCGCGCATGAGCGAGTTTTCGCACGGCGACACGAACGTGACCTTCAAGCTAGACGCCGAGGGCAAGGTCACGGAATTCACCGTCGCCGCGAACACCTCGAACGCGGCCTTCGCGAAATTCTGCGAGCAATTTGTCCGCGAGACAAAATTTGAAAAGCCGCCCGCCTCCGCGCTCACGGATGGTCAGCTTGAGATTCCCTTCACCTTCACCATCCTCTGAAAAACATGATCGCACTCCCATTTTCCACCGTGCTCGCCGCGTCCTTCGAGCAGATCTACAAGTTCTTCCACGGCGGCGGATTTTTCATGATCCCGCTGCTCGCGTGCTCGATCATCGCCGTGACCGTCGCGATTCTCTGCAGCCTCGGGCTGCGGCGGCACCTCGTGGTGCCGGAGGAACTCGAAAAGGAAATCGAGCGCCTCGCGCCGAATGACACACCCGATGCCGTGGTGCGCCTCTCGCGCTACGTCCGCAACGATCCTTCCACGCTCGGCCGCATCGCGCAGGTCGGCCTGTCGAATCTTCACCAGCCGAAGGACGAAAATCAGAATGCCGTGCAGACGGTCGCGCGACATGAGGTCGGCCAGCTTGAGAACGGGCTGCACGTTCTCGAGATCATCATCGGCATCGCGCCGCTGCTCGGCCTGCTCGGTGCGGTGTCCGGGCTCGTGCAGGTGTTCGGGGCATTCGGCGGCAGCGCAAATCAGAGCGACCCGCACACGATCGCCAAGGGCATCTCCGAGGCGCTCAGCACCACGGTCGTCGGCATCGGCATCGCGATCCCGACGCTCATCGCGCACGGCCTGCTCACGAAGAAAGTCGAGAAGCTCGCGTCCGACATGGAGCTGCTGATCTCGGGCCTGCTCACGAAGTGCTACAACCAAAAGGGACGCCGCGGATCGTTTGAATTCCCCTCGGAGGTGCAGGCGTGAATTTCCTAGGCCGCCGGAAAAAGAAGCCCGAGGTGATCATCGTCTCGCTGATCGACATCTTCGCGATCCTGCTGATTTTCGTGATCGTCACCACGACGTTCAAGAGCGAGACGCCCGCCGTGACGATCAAGCTGCCAGACTCAAAGACCGCCGTCGTCGCCGAGCGCGGCGACGAGGCACTGAGGCTCTCCATTTCCGAAAAGAAGGAAATCATCCTCGGCGCAAAAAAACTGGAGATGTCAGAATTGCGCGGCGAACTCGAAAAGCTGCTCGCGCTCCCGCATCCGCCAAAGCTCGCCCTTGCCGCCGACGAGCGCGCGCCGGTGGGCACGCTCATCGCCGTGCTCGACATTCTCAAGCAAGCCGGTGTGCAGGGCGACCTCGCGGCATTCACCGATCGCCCCGCGCCGTAAAAGCCCGTCAGAGCTTTTCCGGCTCCTGCAGGAGCTCGACGATCCTTTTCAGCAGCCGCCCCGCTGCGCCGCCATCGAGCACGCGGTGGTCGAAGCTCAGCGTGACCTCTGCCTCGGTGACGGGGACGAATTGCTTTTTCTCCTTGTCCCAGCTCGGCACCACGCTGCCCGCGCCGAGGCCGAGTACGAGCGTCTGCTCCGGCAGCGGGATCGGCGTGGCCCACGTGAGTCCGAACGTTCCGAAATTTGTCACCGTGGCGATGCTGCCGCCCTGCGCGCTCACGGGCAGGCGGCGCAGGCGGGCGAGCTCGACGAGTTCGTCGTAGCGCGGGAGCAACTCGGCGAGCGGGATCGTGTCGGCATTGCGAAGCACGGGCACGAGCACGCCGTCCTCGGCCTCGACGGCAAAGCCGACATCAATCGCCTTTGGATGCACAATCTTGTCGCCGACGAGACGCCCTGCCGGCGCGCTGTTTTCGCCAAGCGCGATCGCGAGCGCGCGCAATGCGTAGAGCGCGGGGCCGGATTTCTTCACGCTCGCCTTGCGGTGCGCGAGCACGGCATCGAGCCGCACGGGACGTCCGACGGTCGCGAGCGGGCGCGTCCATGAGCGGCGCATCGCATCCGCCACGGCGACGCGCATCGTGGATGCGGGCGACTGCTTGTGCTCGTCGAGCCGGTAGAGAAAATCCTCGAGATCCTCGATGGTCACGCGCCCGCCCGCACCGCTGCCGGCGATGCCCGCGAGATCGGCCTGGTGCAGCCCCAGTTCCGACATGCGCGCCTTCATCCGCGGGCTCATGAATGCGAGCCCCGCCGCATTCGCCGGCACCGGCAGTCCGTGCACGACCGGCATGACGTGCGACGTGGGACTCGGGCTCCCGTCCATTTTCATCGGCCCGCTCTCCACCGTGGCCTCGCCGACACCGATCCTCTTTGCCTCCTCCTCCGAGACCTCGACGTAGCCGAGCACGGTGCCGACGGCATACGTCTTTGCCAGCTCGACCTTCAGCTCCAGCAGCGTGCCGCGGCACGGCGTGGTGACGCCCATCGTGGCCTTGTTTGTCTCGACCTCGATGATTTCCTGATCTGCCTCGACCTCCGCGCCGACGGCAAACGGCAGCCGGACGATCGTGGCCTCGGCGATGGATTCGCCGAGCTGTGGCATGATGATGGGAATGCGAGGCATGATTCTAAATTATGAATTTTGAATTTTGAATTTTGAATGCTGCATCGGTGGTGTCTGCGAGTTTTCCTTCGTCCTTCAGCTTTCATCCTTCATCCTTTTTCACGCATGGAGCAGTTCGCGCATCGCGCCGATGATGGCGCGCGCAGTCGGGCGATGCGTGCCCCAGAGGTTCGGGTGGTAGGGGACGGGCGTGTCCTTTGCATTGAGCCGCATCGGCGGCGCATCGAGCAGGCTGAATCCCTCGGTGGCCACGCGCGCGACCACTTCCGCAGTCACGCCGCCCCACGGGAATGCCTCGCCGACGACGAGCAGTCGCCCGGTGCGCGCGACGCTGCCGAGGATGGTGTCGGTGTCGAGCGGCTTCACGCTGCGAAGGTCCACGACCTCGATCTGCCAGCCGTCCTGCGCGAGCTCCTCGGCGCACGCGAGCGCCTCGTGAAGCATCGCGGAGTAGGTGACGATGGTCGCGTCACGACCGGCACGCGCGACGCGCGCCTTGCCGATGGGCAGCGCCTCGGTCGGCAGTGAGTCGGCCTTCAGGTGATAGTAGAGATACTTGTGTTCGCAAAAGATCACCGGGTCATCAATGTGGACGGCGGCGATGAGCATCGAGTAGGCGTCCTCGACGGTCGCGGGATTCAGCACGATGAGGCCGGGGTAGTGTGCGTAGAGCGCCTCCATGCTCTGGCTGTGGAATGGTCCGCCGCCCGCCGTGCCGCCACTCGGCAGGCGCACGGTGATCGGACACTTCACATTCGTGCGCCAGAACATCGTCGCCGCGTGATTGATGATCTGGTTCAGCCCGCACGTCGAAAAATCCGCGAACTGCATCTCGATGATCGGGCGCATTCCCTCGATGGCTGCGCCGATGGCGAGGCCGACCTGCGCATCCTCCGAGATCGGCGAGTCGAGCACGCGCCCAGGGAATTCCTTCGCGAGTCCCTTCGTCGCCTTGAATGCGCCGCCGAAATTCCCCACGTCCTGCCCGTAGATAAACACGCGCGGATCGTCGGCGAGGAGTTTCGCCTGAGCTTCGCGGATTGCTTCGAGATAGGTGATGGCCATCAGCGGGGTGAAAAAAATTCCGCGGCACGCAGGCTCATGCCCGACCCTCGGCCAGGGTTTCCGTCGAAAGGGCACGCCAGTCCTCAAGGTTCGGATCGGGCAGCGGCTCCCGCAGCGCGGTGGCAAATGCGGACTCCACCTCCGCCTGGAGTTGATCCCGCAGCGAGTCAATCTGCATGGCGTTCATCCACGCTGCGGCGGTGATCTGCGCGCGTGCGACCTCGAGGCAGTCGCGGCCGATGGGCGAAACTTTCAGCGCGTGGTTCACATAGTGGGCGTCGTCGTGCTCGCCGTGGCCGACGAGCCGGAGCAGATCCGCCACGACCATCTGTGGCCCTTCGCCGCCACGGGCGCGGGCGACGGCTTCGCCGACCACGTCGAAACACGCCTGCGGATCCGTGCCGTCAATCTTATGCCCGCGCACGCCGTAGCCGATGGCGCGGTCCACGAGATCCGCGCAGGCAAACTGCTGCGAAGTCGGCGTGGAATACGCGTACTGATTATTTGCGACGACGACCACGAGCGGGAGCTTCTCCACCGCAGCCATGTTCAGCCCCTCGTGAAAGCTCCCGGTCGAGGTGCCGCCGTCGCCGATGCAAGTCGCGCCGACGACATCGCGCACGCCCTTGAATCGCCGCGCAACCAAGCCGCCAGCCACCGTCGAAACCATCACGCCGAGGTGCGAGATCATCGCGTAATAGCCCTCGCGCGGCTTGCCGCGGTGGATGTTGCCCTCGCGCCCGCGCATCGGGCCGAGACGTGAGCCGATGCAAGTGCGCGCCGCATCGAGCAGCGACTCGCCAAAGGCAAAGCGCCCGGCGGAGTCACGGATCAGCGGCGCATAGATGTCCCCCTTGCGCAGCGCGGTGCCGAGCGCAGCACTCAGAGCCTCCTGCCCCTTGCTGAGAAAGACGCCGCCGATGACCTTCCCACCACGGTAAAGACTCGCGAGCTTCTCCTCGAAA
The DNA here is from genome assembly GCA_038238025.1 of Chthoniobacterales bacterium. GTDB lineage: Bacteria > Verrucomicrobiota > Verrucomicrobiia > Chthoniobacterales > Chthoniobacteraceae > SXWH01. The sequence continues at coordinate 3,300 of JBBRYC010000080.1, read as the reverse complement.
ACGCGGGCAAGCAGCATCCATCGGAAGGCCGCCAAATAGCGCTCCCGCCGTTCGTCAGTCTGCGGTTTCACGCTCGTGACATCACTGGTCTGCAGCATCCGGCGAGAATAGGGAGCCGCGCGCTGCGAGCGCAATGGATTTCATCCCGCGGCACTGCGACCGCCCGCCAAATCAAAGCCCGAGATCCCTTTTCACCCGCGCAAACGCGCCGACGGCAAACTCCAAATCCTCCCGGCTGTGCGCTGCGGAAATCTGCGTGCGGATGCGCGCCCGGCCCTGCGGCACGACCGGGAAACTGAACCCGACGACATACACGCCCTCCGCCAGCATCGCATCCGCGAACCGCGTCGCGAGCGCCGCATCGCCGAGCATCACCGCCACGATCGGGTGCTCGCCCGGCAGCAGATCGAATCCCTCGCGCGACATTGCTTCGCGGAAAAAGCGCGTGTTTTCCGCGAGCCGATCGCGCAGCACGGTGGAAGTGCCGATGATGTCGAGCACCTTCAGCGAAGCGCCCGCGATGCTCGGGCAAAGCGTGTTGGAAAAAAGATACGGCCGGCTGCGCTGCCGCAGCAGCTCGATGATTTCCCGTCGCCCGCTCGTGTAGCCGCCGCTCGCGCCACCGAGCGCCTTGCCCAGCGTGCCCGTGAGAATGTCCACGCGCGACATCACCCCGCAGTGCTCGTGCGTCCCCCGCCCCGTCGCACCCATGAAGCCGACCGCGTGCGAATCGTCCACCATCACGAGCGCGTTGTATTTTTCCGCGAGGTCGCAGATCTCGCCGAGCTTCGCGATGAAGCCGTCCATCGAAAAAATCCCATCCGTCGCGATCATCTTGAAGCGCGCCTTTTTCTCCGACGCCTCGCGCAACTTCGCTTCGAGATCCGCCATGTCACTGTTCTTGTAGCGAAAGCGCATCGCCTTGCAGAGCCGCACGCCGTCAATGATCGACGCGTGGTTCAGTTCGTCGGAAATGATCGCGTCCTCCGCGCCGAGCAGCGTCTCGAAAAGTCCGCCGTTTGCATCGAAGCACGAGCCGTAGAGAATCGTGTCCTCGGTCCCGAGAAACTCGCTCAGTTTTTTCTCAAGCTGCTTGTGGACGCCCTGCGTGCCGCAGATGAAGCGCACGCTCGCCAGCCCGTAGCCCCACGCATCGAGCGCCGCGTGCGCCGCCGCGCGCACATCCGCATGCTGCGCGAGGCCGAGGTAGTTGTTCGCACAGAGATTCAGCACCTCGCGTCCGTCCGCGAGCTTGATGCGCACGCCCTGCGGCGTCGCGATGAACCGCTCGCCCTTCCAAGTTCCCGCCGCACGAATGCCGTCGAGTTGCGCCTGCACATGACTTTGAAAATCGCCGATCATCGCCGTTACGATTGCCAGTCGAGAATCACCTTCCCGCTCATGCCGGACTGCATCACCTCAAAGCCCTTTGCGAACTCCGTATAATGAAACCGGTGCGTGATAATCGGTGAAATATCGAGGCCGCTCTGCACCATCACCGTCATCTTGTACCACGTCTCATACATCTCGCGCCCGTAGATGCCCTTTATCGTGAGCATGTTGAAAACCACCTTGTTCCAATCAATGATGATCTGCTCCGAAGGAATGCCGAGCACCGCGATTTTCCCGCCGTGCGCCATGTGATCGATCATGTCCGCAAACGCGGGGCCGTTGCCGGACATTTCGAGTCCCACGTCGAAGCCCTCGTGCATCCCGAGCCGCTTCTCCACGTCGTCAATTTTCTCGCGCGACACATTCACCGTCACATCCGCGCCCATCTTCTTCGCGAGTTCGAGCCGGTGATCATTCACATCCGTCACCACGACAAAACGCGCGCCCGCGTGCTTCACCACCGCCGCCGCCATGCAGCCGATCGGCCCCGCGCCGGTGATCAGCACATCCTCGCCGAGCACACCGAAGGTCAGCGCCGTGTGAACCGCATTTCCAAACGGATCGAAAATCGCCGCCACCTCGTGATCCACGCCCGGCTGGTGATGCCACACATTCGTCATCGGCACGCTGATGTATTCGGCGAATGCCCCCGTGCGATTCACGCCGATGCCCTTCGTATCCGCGCAAAGATGCCGCCGCCCCGCGAGGCAATTCCGGCAGCGACCGCACACGACATGCCCCTCCGCGCTCACGATATCGCCTTTGCGGAAATCATTCACGTTCGATCCGATATCCACGACCTCGCCGACAAACTCATGCCCAACGACCATCGGCACCGGAATCGTCCTCTGCGCCCACGCGTCCCATTTGAAAATGTGCAAGTCCGTCCCGCAGATGCCCGTCTTGAAAACGCGGATCAGCACGTCGTTGATCCCGATGGTCGGCTCAGGAACATCCTGCAGCCAGAGGCCAACTTCTGATTTCGCTTTGACGAGTGCTTTCATGGGAGGAAGTGCTGCGCGACATTCGCCGGAGAAAATCCACGGCGGTCAAGAGGCGTTTCCCCGCACGCAGGGCTCACTCATCAAAACCACGCTGGCGAGCGACGGCAACTTTCGGGTGGAGCACGCGACTCGCGTGCTGTTTCCGGCGACCCGCCGGGAACACCGCGTGGCGTCTGAGAAAACCACACAGGATCACCAAATCTGTGCGTCCTCAAATCTATGCGCCGCCCACGAACACACACGCATCGGGTGTCTGCGGCGGGTCGCCGCAGACAGCACGCGAGTCGCGTGCTCCACCCGGAAGCGCCCGCTCGTCCCCCGCTACTCCGCCACCACCCAGATGCTCTCCGAGTGGCTGTTGAACTCCGGTGCGTACATGCACTGGATGCCCGCGAAGCCCGTCTGATAGCGCCCCTTGTGGACGATGCGCGTCGAGTATTCGAAGACGTAGTTTCCCTTCGGCAGGTAATCTATGAAGAAGTGGCTCGCGGTGTCCTTCGTGGATTCGTAGTACGCGAGACCGTCCTGGAATTTGTAGCTCGAGAGCACGTTCACCGGCTCGGTGCCGCTGCCGCGATAGTCCTTGAGGTGGATGTATTCCATGTCGCGATCCGTGTGCAGGACGATCCGCACGACGAGTTCATCGCCGACTTTCACGGGGCCTTTCACGGGTTCGAGCACGGGGCCCTTCTTCGTGTTCTGCTTGGTGAAAAGCGTCTTCGTCAGCTTCAGCGGCGTGCCTTCGTAAGCTGTGACCTTGCTCATGTCCTCGAGGTATTGCCAATGCACGCTGCCCCACGCGACGCCCTTGTCCACCTTCTTCAGCGTGATGTGGCCCTGCTCCGGCTTGATCTCGCCGCGCACAAATTTCTGCTCGTAGAACCCGGTGCCCGCTTCGACTTTT
>JBBRYC010000079.1:0-28010 GCA_038238025.1 Chthoniobacterales bacterium | reverse complement strand
GGTCACCATCGGCGAAGTCTATCACGCGCCCGTCGTGAACATCAAAGAGTTCGGCTGCTTCGTCGAAATCCTCCCCGGCAAGGACGGCATGTGCCACATCAGCGAACTCGCCGATCGCCGCGTGAACCGCGTCGAAGACGTGGTGAAGATGGGCGACATGATCTGGGTGAAAGTGCTCGGAGTGGACGAGCGCGGAAAAATCAAACTCTCGCGCAAAGCCGCGATGAAAGAGCGCGACGAAGCCGCCGGCAACGGAGCGCCCGCGCAAGCCGCGCCCGCACCCGCCGGCACGAACTAAGCCGACAAATCAGCATTCAATCGAAACCCCGGTGCCTTCATTGGTGCCGGGGTTTTCTTTTTCTTGAGAAAGTGCGCAGCATCGTGCGCAGCACTGATGAACGCACCCGCGTCTGTTGACATTGGGTTGCTAAAAGGCAGTGCGCCGCTACCATTTTGCAAGCATGCCTGCACTCGTCATCAAATCCTTTCCCGAAGCCCTGCACGCCAAGCTGCGGCAGATTGCCGCCACTCACCGCCGTTCCGTCACCCAGGAGACGATCCATCTTATTGAGGCCGCCATCACCGCGGAGGAAAAGACCCCGCCCACCAGCGGTAGTGGAGGCACTTCCCTTTGGGCAAAGCGGCAGCTCCTCCCGGAATACGAAGCCGCTCTCAAGGCAGGTGCGCTCACCAGTGGGATAGATTCCACAGTCGGCCTGTCTGAGGAACGGGACGCGCGGTGAACAGGCTCTACTTTGATGCCACGTATCTCGGAAAGCTCCATTGGAGGGAGCCGGGTTCATCCGAGGTTGGCGCCTGCGTCGCCACCGCCGATGAAATCGTGTGTTCGCTGCATGGCCGGGCCGAGTTCTATTCGATAGGATTTCGCAAACTCCGCGAGGGCATCGCCACTCCGCAAGCGATTCGGGCCGTCTTTGCCCAGTTCCGCGCCGATTGCGCCTCCGGTACCATCCGGCTCCTGCCACTCACCGACGCTGTCATTGACCGGGTCGAAACCGTCTTCACCACCGCCCCCGCCACCACCTACCTCCGCGCTGCAGACGCCCTCCACCTCGCGACCGCCGCCGAGCACGGCTTCACCGAAATCCATTCCAACGACCGCCACTTACTCGCTGCCGCAGGGCTCTTCGGTCTGCGAGGAGTGAATGTGATAAAGCAAACCTAAATCCGGCATCGCCGCCCGTGTCGGGCACCGGACGCTGACACAGACATGACTTTCACTCGGAACGCTGGACCGCGTGGGACAAGGGCAGCAAGACGGCGACGATCTCAACTGTCAGTCGTCCCTACTCATTAAAAGCGCATCAACGTGACTATCGCAAGATAGAGAAGATATATGACCAACAGAGCGACAGCGGACGCCAGATGTGCTCGTGATGCCGGTTGTCTCCACCACGACTGCTGTTTGGTGGGTGGAAGCAGCATCACACAGCATTCACCTTTAGCGTTGCGGGAGATTCTCTCCACAGTTCGCACCACCAAGTCATGAGCGGACAATTCGTTTACCTCCCATGCGTCAAGATCGCCAGCGAGCGAATCGACGTTGGTATTCAGGTGAAACGCGTCGTCCCCAGAGATTTCAAGAAATACTGTAATTCGTCGAAACCGCATCGGGCCCCGTTCGCGGCGAGCAATCACCAAGATAAAGCCGTTGTTGTTGGGATGGACGAGAACATGCACGGCACCAAGTGCGAGCTCGCCAGATATGTGAGCTGATACCGCGGAAATGCCTCGGTCGGTGCCATGAACTATCTTCTCGCAATAGGGATCGCCGCCGGCAACAACCGCACATATTAGCCAACATGGAAAGTCTCTGGTTTTCTTCTCCATCGGTGTGATTAGCAAAACTTGCTGAAACACTTTGGATAAGCCTCCAGGGCCTTATCGTTCACAAATCCGGCGGCCCATGCCAGGGGCACGGCCGACTCAAACGGACAGAAGCGTGCATCACTCAGACCATCTTTGATTCGAAGATCGCCGTCCGCCAAGCCGATACACTTCAGTTCATCGAGAAAGTTTCCAGCTTTCATGCGTTCTTCCACGCACGGTTCCCATCCTCCTCTATCGAGGGCTTCCTCGCGTAATCGGTTAGTCGTTGCCCGAACGAGAAATGCCGCGTCGTAGTGCTCTGCAAGGTCGTTCTTTTCGCCGATTTGCTGGAGTATTTTGCCCAGCGCCTCCGCGGAAAGCCCCGGCTTGCGCACTAATTCGGCTTTTGAAATCACGAGGCACAACCTCCGCTTGCGGTACATTATGTCGCTCCACCACTTACTGCGTCCAACATTCTTCCCAAAGTTCCTCACCTCGTCAACCCACTGCTGATTTAGCTGGCCGTCCGACCTGAGAACGACATCCGCAGGACTTACATAGAAGACGACGGAGACTTGCTTGGCGGCCTTCCGCAGAGGTTTCGCCATGCCGACAGTTCCGTTGGGACCTGCGAAAAGGGATCCGTCACAATCATGCCACCAATCTTTCGGCGCAGAACGAACACACGCCGTGATCGCGGCGCGTCCTTTCGCCAGCTTCCAAGGGACAGTGCATCGGTAGTTCGGATAGTGATTTGTAGACTCAAGCTCCTGTGCCCCAAATTTCTCCGAATATTCCACGCGCGAGTAAGCTCCCAAGCATTGCAAGCGGCGGAGGCCTGTCGCGAGTAGCGTCGTCTTTCCAGCGTTTGGACATCCGACGGCCAAAAAATGCCGGTTTGTGTTGCCACGGGAGCGCGAGCCTACCTTCGGTCGTTCATTTTTTTGAGATGGCATGATTTTCGAGAGTGTCGGAGGCCGTCATCGCTTTGTTAGATGCTTGAGTTTTCGACTGCCAGCCGGAGTATCTCGACTGCGCGCGATTGAAACATTTCGCCGAGCTTTGCGAACAGTACCGGGGAATCGTCCTGCTTCTTTGCCTGAGCCGATTTAGCCCATTTGGACGCCTCCAAGCATCCGATCGCCGCCGATGTCGCCAGTGCAACACGGAGAATTAGACACCATTTTGCAAAGTCGTCCGGGAAGTGTGATTCGCCCAAGGACTTCCCCTGAAACCACACATGAGCCACCGAGTCGGAGGCGACCTTGAGTATCACTTCGGATTCAGGCAATCCCTGCCCAAGCGTGCTCTGGCTACCGTGCAAGGCTGGATCGACCCAAATCATATCAGTTGCAGGCTTGGCCTGCGTGCCGCGGCGATGCAGCACTATTTCGCTCCATCGCCCGCGCTGCGCACCCTCGGATGCAGACTCAATGCAACCTCCGACAAGATAAACTCGTGCCAAACCCGATTCCTCCATCACCTGACTGAAACGTTCGGTGGGCGGCGCGCGGTGATGCGAAGGCGGTGCCTTGGCGGGCACGGCAATAACAATTCCAGCACTGTTCGCCAAGTCGGATTCTCCCTGTCCTCCGGTCTGGTGCTTGATGATCCCGGCATTGCCCAACCAATCTAACCTAGCTGACATCGCTTTTGCGTCCCACGATCCGTCTAAGCGGAGCGTCGCATTCAAATCGGCACCGACAGGCGCGTCTTTCAGCCAATCTTCGATTTTTCTCCTCAATTCGCGACTCGCGTCGTCGGTCAATCGCCGATGTGGTGCTCCGGGTGCAACGAGGTGCAGCGCCTCATCAAGCGCGCTCTCGGTCCAGAGGCGTCCCTGTTCGAGTAACTCTTTCCCCGTCATGGCTTCGCCCTCGGCAAAGTGTTGATTTTGTCGAGAAGCGCCCTCGCCTCCTGTTCTTGAGAGACGCGCTCGGGTTGCTCCCTGGCCTGCGGAAGCAGCCTGAGCTCGAACTCGCTGATTGCTTGGTCTAGTCGGCCTCCAAGATCCTCCAAAACGCCATCGATTTCCTCCTCCATCTCGTGCAGGACGAAATGTTCCTTTAGTTTGACGATTCCTATCAGTGCTTGACCGATTCCGAGAAAGATTTGTTGCACGAGCAGGATCTTAAAACCCGTGACGAGGACGTTTCCAAGATCCTGCACCGAGTGGAGCACTCCGTCGAGGTGCTGGTTTACACTGCCAACCAGTTTGTTTAGCCCGAGAAACTTGCCAAATCCGTTAGGAGCCAAGAGTTGTGGCAATGCTGGTCCGAGAGGCATGGCGAGCTTGGGCATGTCCCAGAGGTCCGCCGCTGTGGACGCGGCGGCTGCGAATATTAGTGGCGATGCGGCGATCGCCACACTCGCCGTGGCACCGCGCAGATCAACGTCTTGCGTCACTTTTTCAAGCCAAAGCTGCGTTACCGAATCGAGCGTTCCGTCGTCGTTTGCCGACGATGACATCCGGCCAAGTGTCCGCTCCAGCAGGATTGCCTGCCTCTTGATCAGCAATCGAATTCTTGGTCCAAGCTGCGAAGCGAAATAGGTGCCCAGCAGCGCTTCCCGGCGGCTCTTCAGGATCAGTCCGGTCTTTGTTAGCGGATGTGCAAGAAGCTGGAGACGCAGGTCATTCTTAAGGTTGCGCTTCTGTTCGAGGATTAGCTCTTCCGCTGCACAGCGGAACTCTCGGAGATACCAGCCCAGTTCATGACGGAGCCGTTGCTCCCGTTGTTCTTCCGCCGGGCGGTGAGCAGACTCCGCGATGGAACGCAGTGCCGGGGCGGCAGAGTGGGTGAGATACTCGATCATCTTTGCCCGCAGTTGCTCGCGACTTGGCGGAGCCGGTAGTCGGTGCATTGCGTCTAACAGTTCGCCTAACGCGTCCGGCGAGGAATCCGACACTCGGTAAATGGGACAAAATCGCTCCCATCGCCGCAGCGCTGCCTCTACTCCGGCCGCTTCACGGTCGGTTTCCACGTCGCAGCCTACCCGCACCAAGGCCGTCAATTCCCTAAATTCTAGGCTGGCTGGCCAATTCATGACCGGTACAGGCGTGCGATCCGTGGGCGGGGTGTCCACGATTACCAAGCCGGCCGCACAGTTTGGGAAAGGTCCGGACACGGCGACCCGGTAGATCGCGCTCTTGTTCGGATTATAGTTTGCGAATTTGCGAAATTCGTCCGCGTTCAATTCCGTTCGCCCGCTTCCATTCTCGTTGATTGCGCAGTAAGCGATTTTGTCCCCGGCACTCGCTTCGTATTCGATCAGAGCACCGGGTATCCAACCGTCTCGCAGACTGGCAATGTTCCTATCGTCTTCAACGCCCAGGAGTCTCCGTAGGATCCCTGGCCTTGCGGAACTCTCGCGGCCGATGATAGCAAGCGTTCGCCGAAGATTCTCGGGGCACCGGGTCAAAGGGTGCTGGAAAGTTGCCGCATCGCCGTCAGCGAGGCATTTCATCAGCTTCAGTGTTCGGAGGAATACGTCCTCCACTGTCGCATCCGCGGAATTCAAGTCGATCATAGCTGGATCCTGAGCATGGTGTCCTGTGTATCGTGCGGAAGATTTGCGACATGGCGCTTGGCAATCAGTGCGCGCACCCGCTCCTTTGTGCCGATGGACAAATCCGCCGGCAGACCTTCGAGCGCCGGACGCCCCGCTGCCTTCAAGCCGCGCTTCGTCCTCGCGCGCGTTGCCGAGGCCCGTCCGAGTCGCTTGGAGAGGAAGGCCATGAACTCTTCCTTCTGGCGTGCCGGAAGACGTTCCACAGCGTTTTCTATTTCAGTGAGCGTGCTCATGGTTGGACGATACCCAAACTTGGAGAAACCGGCAACGGTGGAGTCGTCGGCATCATCAACTTGGAAATTTGCGTGGGAAAATTTCTGTCCCTACCCCGACGATTCAAATTCATCAGCAAAGCCTCTGAATAATTTTCTCTGGCAACTCTGATTTGCTTCACTTGCGAATATGGAACCCAACCAGCAACCCCCAGCAACGCAGACGGCGATTGGCTTTCTCGGCTAAAAGGGGCGGCCTTCACGGGCCGCCCCTTTTTCGTGCTCAAGATCAATGCGCTGTGCTGGAAATATCCTGTATTTTCTCGCCGTAAGGACAGTGCCGGCATCCGCTGCCACAGCAAAATCCACGACGAAGATGGTATTGCTCCGTGAAAACGAGAGCCGATCCTTCGACGTAGAAATCGCCTTCGATCGGGGCGGGTGGTGCGAGGGTTTGGCGGCGGGCGACCAATGCGTCCCATGTGATTTCCGGATCATCGGCAATGCCTTGCAGGCAGCTTTCGCAGAGACAGCGCGGTTCGGGGAGGTCGGCGAGGAGGCGGCGCAGGGCTGGGCCGGAGAGCGTGGGGCGCTCGCACCAGCAGGGGCCTTTGTAGGCTTCGCCGGTTTCGAGGCGGCAGCGATTTGGCGCGCTGCACACGGGGCAATGCGCGGGCTGCGTGCAGATGCGCGCGTAGTCGAATGGCCCGGTAGCTTCAGCGCTCATCGCACGAGCGGAATACCGCTACTGGCAGGCTTCGCAGGTGCCGCCGCTGCGCATGGCCTCGATCGAGCAGGCGTCTTTTTCCTCGGTGGAAAATTCGCGCTTCTCGACGGCAGGACGTCGCTCGCGGTTGGCGGAATCAATGGCGCTTTTGTTCAGCGTGCGGAGATAGTAGGTCGTCTTGAGGCCGCGCTCCCACGCTTCGCGATACATGAAGCTCGCGGTGCGCGCGTCGCTTTCGGCGAGCCAGAGGTTCGTGCTTTGCGCTTGGTCGATCCATTTCTGGCGGACGGCGGCGCATTGCAGGATCCACGTCGGCGCGATCTCGAAGGCGGTCTTGTAGAGCCGCTTCAATTCGTCGGGCACGCGCTCGATGCCTTGCACGCTGCCGTCGAAATATTTGAGGTCGGCGAGCATCTCCTCGTCCCACAGGCCGAGCGCCTGGAGGTCGCGCAGGAGGTGATCGTTTGTGCGGATGAATTCGCCGCTGAGATTCGACTTCGTGTGAATGTGTTTGTAGGTCGGCTCGATGCATGGCGTGCAGCCGAGGATGTTGGAAATGGTCGCGGTCGGTGCGATGGCGAGGCAGTTCGAGTTGCGCATGCCTTGCTTCGCGATGCGTTCGCGCAGGGCGCTCCAGTCGAGGCGCGATTTGCGATCGACGAGGATCGGCGTGCCGCGCTCCTGTTCGAGCAGGTTCAGCGTGTCGAGCGGCATCATGCCGCGGCTCCACTTCGAGCCTTCGTAGCTCGGATACGTGCCGCGTTCGGCGGCGAGATCGCTGCTCGCGGTGTAGGCGTGGTAGGCGATGGCCTCCATTGCTTCGTCGTTGAAGTCCACGGCCTCCGGGGAATCGAAGGCGATCTTTTTGTCGTAGAGCGCGTCCTGCATGCCCATCACGCCGAGGCCGACAGGGCGGTGGCGGCGGTTGGAATTTGCGGCGGCTTCGACGGGGTAGAAATTGATGTCGATCACGTTGTCGAGCATCCGCATGAGCACGGTGATGGTCTCGCGGAGCTGCTCGTGATCGAGCGTGCCGTCGGCGCGGAGATGCGCGGCGAGGTTCACGCTGGCGAGGTTGCAGACAGCCACTTCGTCGTTGCTCGTGTTCAGCTCGATTTCGGTGCAGAGGTTCGAGTTGTGAATCACGCCGGCGTGGTCCTGCGGGTTGCGGACGTTCGCGGGATCTTTCCACGTCATCCACGGGTGGCCGGTCTCGAAGAGCATTTCGAGCATCCGCTTCCACAGCGCGAGCACGCGCACTTTGCGGCCCCACATTTTCCCCTCGTCCACGAGCCGCTCGTAGTGCGTGTAGCGCAGCTCGAAGGCGCTGCCGTAAATCTCCGGGAGGTCGGGTGCGTCGTTCGTGCGGAAGAGCGTCCACGTCGCGTCCTTCGGCAGCGTGCCTTCGGAGATGGCCTTGAGGCGCTTCATGAAAACATCGGGAATCCAGTGTGCCGTGTTCATGTTGTGCGTGCGGCGGCGGTCGTCGCCGGTCTCCTTGCGCAGGTCGAGGAAGTCCTCGATGTCCGCGTGCCACAGTTCGAGATACGAGCACAGCGCGCCGGGCCGCTTGCCGCCCTGGTTCACGGCGATGGCGATGTCGTTGGAGACTTTGAGAAATGGAATCACGCCCGAGCTTGCGCCGTTCGTGCCGTGGATGTGCGCGCCCGCCGCGCGGATGGCGGTCCACGAGCAGCCGAGGCCGCCTGCCCATTTCGAGAGGTGCGAAAAGCGCCGCCACGTCTCGGTGATGTCCTCGATGCTGTCGCCGCAATAGAGCAGGTAGCAGCTTGAAAGCTGCGGGTGCATGGTGCCCGCATTGAAGAGCGTGGGCGTGGACGAACAGGCGCGGCGCGATTTGTAGATCGCGTAAAATTCCGCCGCGCGCGCCTCACGATCCTGTTCCAAAGTGGCGAGGCCCATCGCCACGCGGAGCCAGAAAATCTGCGGCGCTTCGAGCCGGCGCTTGCGGCCCGTCACGCCGTCGTGCGTATGGATGAGGTAGCGATCGAAGAGCGTCTGGATGCCGAGGAAATCGAACTGCAAGTCCGCGAACGGATCGAGCGCGGCGGCGAGCTTCGGCAGATCGAATTCCGCGAGGCGCGGGTCGAGCCTTCGCAGCGCGATGCCCTGCGGGATGTAGGCGAGGAAGGCGCGACGGTGCGCTTCCTTCAGCGCCTGCGGGCCGTCGGCGACGTGCCACGGCAGCGTCTCCTCGTAGATGTAGCTGAGCAGGATGCGCGCGGCGAAAAAGCGGGCGTCGGCATCGAGGTCGAGCAGCGATTTTGCATTCAGCACGATCGTGTCGCGGCGCTCGTCGGCGGTGAGATTGATCGAGGTGCTGCGGAGCAGGCGCGCGAGCACATGCTCATCGGAGAGCGAAAGGTGCAGGCCGATTTTCGCGAAGGAAATGCGCGAGCGGATGTCGGAGAACTGCTCGCGCGTGGCGAGTTCCATCTGCGCGCTGTCGTCCACGACCGGTTCGCCGAGGGCGCGCTCGGCGGCGTGCTTCACGCGATATTTGCCGTAGGCGAGCGCGACGCGCGGCTGACCGATCTCGATGAGCGTCTCCTCGACCAAATCCTGAAGCTGCTCGATGTGGATGAAGCTCGGCCGCTCGCGCCGCATGCGGAATTCGATCTCGGCCTGCACCTGCCGGCCGATCTCCTCATGCTGCCCCTCGACGAGGCACGCCGAGGCCACGGCCTTCGCGATCTTGTGCCCGAGCCACGGCACGACGCGCGGCTTGCCCGACCCATCGCCCGGCTGGTCGCGGCGGATGACTTGCGGAAACTCCGCCGAGTCCGCGACGGGCGTTTCGTTGGTGAGTTTGAATGGGGCGGTGGTGGTCATGATGCGGGCGGCTATGGGTGGGTAATCTCCGGGTCGCCGGGGCGATGGAAGGAGCGGAAATCGGAAACGTTGAGGGTGTAGAGTTTGGGTGCACGCGCCTTCCGCGCCACGGTCAGATGGAGGTAGTCGTAAATCGCCCCGCCACGCACGCCGCGAGCCGACGATTCCTCGCAGGCTTGGAGAAATTCATCGGCTTCCAGCGGGATCACCGACAGGCGTGGGGCAACCCATTGGCGGAGAATCGAAGCGGCTTCTTTGGCGGGAACCCGGATGGCCAGCCGCCCGCCCGTGAGCGTGGCGAATGTCTCAGCGAGCGCGTGCGCGTGGATCGTGAATTTCGCCGAGAGCAGCAGCCGGCGGCAGGCGGCGTGATCCGGGTCTTCGCCATCCAAGGCAGCCACGATGACTGAGGTGTCGAGCGCAGCTTTCATTTTGACTTGCGACCGGGGGAAATGCGCTCCGCGCGCTCCTCGCGTCCGGCCTTGATGGCTTTGACGATGTCACCTTTCTTACGCGGAGTGCCGCCGCTGATCACAGGGAAGCCATCGCGCACCAGAATCCGGAGATCGTCCGCTTCGGGAATGGCTTCAAATTTTCCCGCGGAGGACTCGATCCGCAGGCGCGTCCCCTCGCGCAATCCGAGACTGTCACGGATGGCCTTGGGAACGACGAGACGGCCAGCTTTGCCCAGAGTAATGGTAATGCTCATGGCAAAACGATTGCCATAAATCCTGGCACTTCCAAGTGGCAATTCGTGCGGAGTGCGAGTCTCATGCGGGCAGGATGAATCGGCTTCCTAAATCCGGGGGACGGTGATGCCGCGCTGGGCCTGGTATTTTCCGCCGCGGTCGGCGTAGCTCGTCTCGCACGGCTCGACGGCGGCGAGAAAGATTACCTGCGCGAGTCCTTCGCCCGCGTAGATGCGCGCGGGCAGCGGCGTAGTGTTGGAAATTTCGAGAGTGACGTGGCCTTCCCATTCCGGCTCGAAGGGCGTCACGTTCACGATGATGCCGCAGCGCGCGTAGGTGCTCTTGCCGACGCAGAGCGTGAGCACGTCGCGCGGGATGCGGAAATATTCCACGCTGCGCGCGAGGGCGAAGGAGTTCGGCGGCACGAGGCAGGAGTCGCCGCGCATGTCCACGAACGACTTTTCATCGAACGCCTTCGGGTCCACGACGGCGCTGTGGACGTTCGTGAAGACCTTGAATTCATCCGCCACGCGCAGGTCATAGCCGTAGCTCGACAGCCCGTAGCTGATGACCGGCCCGCCCGCGGCGTTCTTGCGCACGAGACCATCCTCGAACGGCTCGATCATCCCGTGCTCCTTCGCCATGCGGCGAATCCATTTGTCGGCGTGGATGCCCATTAGTTTGCGTGTATGGATACGCCGGCAGACCGCACGGATGCCGATGCGCCGGGGCTTGGGCGGTTGACGGACGTGCGGGATGAAGGCACTCTGTTTGCCATGAGTAGCGTCCAGGAAATCAAGGCGGCGATCGACGCCCTTTCGCCGCGCGAGCAGTATGAACTCCACGCGCTGCTCCATCCGCAGGAAGACGATGCGTGGGATGAACAAATGCGCGCAGACACGGAGCCCGGCGGCAAACTGCAAAAGCTGATGCTCGAAGCCGAGGCGGACGCCCAGGCAGGCCGTCTGCGCGATTGGCCGGCACCGGGCCAGGCATGATCTCGAAGGTCGCGGTTTCGTTTTGGAACCGGCTCGCGACTTTGCCGGAAGCCACGCAGCGCCTTGCCTTCAAGAATTTCCAACTCTGGCTGCGCAATCCGCAGCACCCTTCCCTGCGTTTCAAGCCCTTTCGCGATGGGCAATGGTCGGTCCGCGTCGGCGAGCATCATCGCGCGACGGGATATTTTCACGACGGCAGCACGTTTGTCTGGACGTGGATCGGGAGTCATGAGGAATACAACAAGCTGTAAGCGGCGATTGCGGAAACCTCGCTAGATGAGGTCGTCCTCGGCGGCGTTTGTGACGCTTCCGCTCGTCTGATATTCCGTCACGCGCGTCTCGAAGAAGTTCTTCTCCTTGCGCAGGAAAATCACCTCGTCGAGCCACTGAAACGGATTCGTCTTCACGCCCGAAAGCGCCGGCAGACCGAGGCCGGCGAGACGGCGATCCGCGTTGTATTCCACGTAGGTGAGGAAGTCCGCCTGCGTCATGCCCACGCCATCCTCGGGCAGACAATCGCGCACGAATTCCTTCTCCAGCTCCACGCCCTCGCGCATGAACTCCACCAGCTCCGCGCGGAACTCCGGCGTCCACACGTCGGGATTTTCCGCGATGAGCTGCGAGAGAATGTAGCGGCCCAGCTCGATGTGGTTCGACTCATCGCGCAGCGTGTATTGGAACATCTGGCCGATGCCCGTCATCTTGTTCTGCCGGTGGAGCGAGAGGATCATCGCGAAGAGCGCGTAGAATTGCGTGCCTTCCATGACCTGCGTAATGCCAAAGAGCGCCTTCGCGAACTTCTGCTTGTTCGCCGTCACGGTGAGATCGATGCCCATTTTCAATTCGGGCATCTGCCGCTGGATGAAGGCGTTCTTTTTCTGCACGCTCGGGATGTCACTGAACTTCGCCGTCACCTCATCGAGGTCAATGTTCAGCGAGCCGATGATGTGGAGCAGCGAATCCATGTGGATCGATTCCTCCGCGATCTGCCGCAGCGAGGCGTGCTTCAGCTCAGCCGCCGTGAGGTTGTCCTCGATGACGTGCAGCACCGAGTCGCCCAC
This sequence comes from Chthoniobacterales bacterium, assembly GCA_038238025.1. Taxonomy (GTDB): domain Bacteria; phylum Verrucomicrobiota; class Verrucomicrobiia; order Chthoniobacterales; family Chthoniobacteraceae; genus SXWH01. The sequence goes on along the minus strand of JBBRYC010000079.1, from coordinate 16,070 downwards.
GATTCCTTCCGCCGCGGAAAAATAGCCGACGCCCATCTCGATGATCCATCGCTCCTTCGCCGTGAGCGCGCCCGTATTCCACTGCTGCGAATCGCGCGTCATGTCGATCACGTCCGGCTCCCAGTGGTTCGCCTTCATCTGCTTATAGATGCGGTAGGCCTCGTGGTATTTCAGCGGCAGGATGTTCAGCTCCGCGCTGCGCAGGCCATTGATCACGCGCTTCCCCGCGAGCCGCGCACGCGCCTTCGCCTTGTCGAGACGGAACGTTTTCGACCCCATCTGATACACGACGAAATCGCCCTCCTCGCGGGCGGCGAGATTTTCGGTGGAGAAACTGAGTGCGTCGGCGGGCGCGGCAGGCGATTCGGAAAGTGCGGTGCTCATGGGATGATGATTGTTGGGACTTCGGTGGCTCGCGTGCGCCATCACGCGGGCCGGTTGCGCGGGAAACTTCCGGGCACAAAAATGCCCTCGGAATTTGCCTCCCGCATGATGAGGAAAACCGAAGGCTGCACCGCGCCGCGCTGGAAACAGCGGACGCGAAATCAGACGGTCAGAATCCCATCCGGTCGTTGGCGCGACCGTTGGTGTGCCCCGCGTTGGCGGGGCGATGATGAGTGCGAAAAAGCAGGTCTTCTGGCTCCGAGGTCATTCTACTCGCCCCGCCTTACCGCTGGGTCCGGCTCGCAGTCCGGTTTCTGTCAGCAGTGGCGTCATATTTTGGGGCTTTCGTCGCTCGATACAGCGGCGCTACCGCCCGGGATTCTCACCCGGTTCCCTATTCTCCCGTGGCCATGGCCACAGGCACTTTTTCGCACGTGAAACCACACTATGTTGTGGTTGCTTTCAAAGAACTGCACAGGATGTAGCGGTTGCTCGGATGGCCGGTCAAGTCCTACTTCAGGCCAATTCGCTGACTGAAGATATTGGAACGTCCCTGGCAGATCCCAAAATCAATCCGCACGCACCGATCCTGTGAGTGTCGGCGGCGAGTCGCCGCAGACCGCACGCGAGTCGCGTGCTCCACCCGGGAGGCGGCTTCGCCGCCCCTTCGTTTCGCTCACTCGCCACGCCCACGCCGCGCTCCGATTCCGGAACTCCCGTCGCGTTGCAGCGCCCGCGCGAGGCCGCAAAATCGCGCCTACTTTCCGATGCACCAGAGGTGCTTGTGCGTGCGGAGGAAGAGCTGGCCGTCGCTCACGGCGAGGGAGGAATTCGTGAGGCCGTCGCCGAGCGAGTTCACCGCGAGCTGCTCGTATTTTTCCGACGAAGCCTTGAAGACGACCACGTCGGAATTCTGCGTGACGGCGTAGATGCGGTCGCCGCTGAGCACGAGCGAACTCCATGTGTTCGCGCGGCCCGCAGGCGTCGTCATACGCTCTTTCCAGAGATCCTTGCCGGTCGCGAGTTCGATGCACTGGATGATGCCGGGCTCGCCAACAATCCATGCGTGCTTGCCGTCCGTGACATGACTGCCGATGCGCTGCGGATTTTTTCGTTCCTGCCAAACACGCGCCTCGTCGGTGATGTCGCCGTGGCCGTGACCCTTGATACCAATGCTGAAACCGCCGAATCCACCGAAACCCGAGACCATGTGATCGCCCCCGACGACTGGTTCGCAATACGCCAGCGGGTTCAGTCCGCCACAGTGCCACAGCTCTTTCCCAGTTTTCGGGTCAAGGCTGAAAACGGCGCCCGGCAGCGAAATAACGAACTCCGCGATATCGCAAATCTTCACGACACTCCCCGTGTTCCACGAACCCGCGTAGCCCGGCTGCCCGCCCGGCCCTTCCATCACCGCGGGCGGGGGCACGTTGAAGCGCCACACTTCCTTGCCCGTCTTTTTATCCACGGCGACGATGAAGCTGCGCTCGCCGGGGCCGAAATTCAGGATGCACAGGTCGCCGTGCAGCACGGGCGATGCGGCGTAGCCCCAGATGTGTTTCTGCGGGCCGAGGTCCACGTGCCACTGCTCCTTGCCATCGAGCGACCAGCACCACAGACCCGCGCTGCCGAACCATGCGACGACGCGCTCGCCATCCGTCGCGGGCGAACTGCTGCAATACGGGTTTGTGCCGTGCGTGATGTCCTGCCCCGTCCATTCCGGCCCGGCCTGCCAGAGCGTGTGGCCGTCCTTGCGGTCGAGGCACATCAGCGTGCGGCGCGTGCCGACATTTTGCGTGAGGAAAATCTGCTGGCCCCAGACGATGGGCGTGCTGTTGCCGCGCTCGGGGAGCGGGACTTTCCACTTCACGCCCTCGGTGGCGCTGAAGTGCAGCGGGAGGTCCGTCTCGGGCGTGGTGCCGTCGGCAGCCGGGCCGCGCCACGCGGGCCAGTTGCCGGCAAAGGTGGAGGTGGCGAGGACGAGGAATGCGAGAAGGAAGGAGGGACGCATGGCGGAAGAGTCAACCCGGCTTGGGGGAAAATGGCGAGTGGCGAGTGGCGAGTGGCGGGGCAAACGGTAGCGGACGACGGCAGGAGGAGGGTTGGATTTTCCGGGCGCTGTCCTCGTTAAAAGTTGGGCGTTCGATGTTCGATGTTCGACGTTGATCCCGCCGAAGGCGCGTCCCAGCCAAAGGCGCCGGCGCAGAATCCGATTCCGCCGCTGCGCGGGGCTCAACATCTAACTTTTAACGTCAAACTTCTAACGCCAAACGCGGATGCTGCCCGGCGTGCGGTTGACTTTTTCCCGCCGCTCCGCACGCTCCGGCTGGATTTTTTTTCAAAGAGCATGAGCACTTCAGCCAAAGCCATCGGGATTGATTTCGGAGGCACGACGATCAAGTCGGCAGTCGTGCAGGGCGGTGCGATTCTCGCGCGCGGCGAGGTCATTGATACGGCGAAGCACGGCACGGCGGACGCGATCATCGGCGAACTGCTGCGCGTCATCACGGCGATGCGCGCGGCGCACCCGGAGATCGAGGCGGTGGGCATCGGGCTTCCGGGATTTGTGGACAGCACGAATGGGATCGTCCACGAACTCACGAACGTCCACGGCTGGCACGAGGTCGCGCTCGTCGCGCTGCTGCACGAAAAGACCGGGCTGCGCGCAGCCATCGAGAACGACGCAAATGCGATGGCATACGGTGAGTTTTTGCACGGTGCCGCGAAAGGCGCGCGCAATGCCATCTGCGTGACGCTCGGCACGGGCGTCGGAGGCGGGCTGATCCTCGATGGCCGGCTTTTCCGCGGCTCGCGTCTGGCTGCAGGCGAGATCGGCCACATGAGCATTGATTCGCACGGCCCGCGCGGCGTGTATGGCACGCCCGGCGACCTCGAAACGTACGTGGGCAACCGCCAGATCGCCGAGCGCGCCGAACGGCTCTACACCGCCTCCGGCCAGCAGCGCCCGCTGGACAAATGCACGCCCGCTGATCTCGCCGCACTGGCGGACGCGGGCGACCACATCGCCATCGCGCTGTGGGATGCCATCGGCACGGATGTCGGCGCGGCGCTCGCGGACGGCGTGTGGCTGCTGAACCCGGACACCATCGTGATCGGCGGCGGCATCGCGGCGGCGGGCGACACGATCATCGCGCCGATCCGCCGGACGATTTGCGAGCGGACGAGCGCGCTTTTCCACGAGCAGATCAAGGTCGTCCCGGCCACGCTGGGCAACGACGCGGGCATCATCGGCGCGGCGGAACTGGCGCTCGAAACGCGCTAAAAAAGATTTTTGAAAAATCTTTTGAACGTCCCGCCCGCACCCCGGTCATAGATACCGTTACAAGTGTTAGGGTGGTTCGGGCCGCTCGCGGAACTCCGGTGGGAGTCCGAGGGCGGCCCGGCATCTTTTTAGGGAGAAACGATGTTGGATGTTCGGCAGCCCCCGTCGCCAGGGCAATCGCATCAAAACCCACGGGGAAGCTGCATTGACGAAAGGCCGCTGCGCGGGGCTTAACGTCTAACGCTGAAAGTTCACAGCGATCAGCTCCATAGGATCGGATTCCGCCGTTTAGCGTTAGAAGTTAAGTGTTAAATGTTAGACGTTAAGCCCGCCGCAGGCGCCTTCCGCTGTCCTGAAGTTTCGCTCTTTGAGACGAGGACGTTTGATGCGATGGCCCTGGCCCCGCCGTCCGCTCCCATTGACCCCGCGCCGCACTGCCGGTAGCCTCCCGCCCCCTCATGCATTCCAAACCACCTCTGCTCGGCCTTCGCGGCTGCGTCATCGACGCCCCGGAATATGGCAAGCTGCGCGCATGGCGCGACGGGGCCGTGATCATCGGCGACGGGCGCATCGCCGAGGTCGGCAGCTTCCAATTCCTCGGCAGGAAGCACCGCCCGCAGCCCATCCACTGGCAGCAGTCCGACCGCGCGATTATTTTTCCCGGCCTCATAGACATCCACACGCACCTGCCGCAATACCCCGTGGTCGCACGCGGTCGCGGGCAGTTGCTCGAATGGCTGCACCAGCACATTTATCCGAAAGAGCGCGGCTTCACCGGCAAGGTCAGCGCGCGCGAGTCGGGCGAATTTTTTGCCGAACTCACGCGGCACGGCACGACGACGGCGGCGGTTTACACGGCGATTTACGAGGACTCGTGCGACATGGCATTCGAGGCCGCGGCGGCGTCCGGGATGCGAATCATCATGGGTCAGACGATGATGGACGTGGGCACCTACGGCACGCTCCAGCCGAGGAAAATCCTCAGTGTCGCGCTGCTGGAATGCGAGCGCCTCTGCCGCAAGTGGCACGGCGAGGCGGACGGCCTGCTCGAATACGCGTTCAGCCCGCGCTTCGCCCTCGCGTGCAGCGAGCGGCTCATGCGCTCGGCAGGCGAGCTGGCGCGGGAATTTGGCTGCTACATCCAGACGCACCTCGCCGAAAACCGCGAAGAGTGCGAACGCGTGCGGCACCTTTTTTCCAAGTCGAAGGACTACACGGATGTGTACGACAAAGCCGGCCTGCTCGGGCCGAAGACGATCCTCGGCCACTGCGTCCACCTCTCCCCGCGCGAACGCGCCGAGATCGCCGACACCGGCACCTCCGTCGCGCACTGCCCCACGGCGAATCTTTACCTCAGCAGCGGCATCATGCCCCTCGGCGAACACCTCGCCGCGGGCATCAAGGTCGGCCTCGGCACCGACGTCGCCGCCGGGCCGGAGCTGAATCTCTGGCAGGTCATGCGCAGCGCCATCGAGAGCCAGAAGGCCCGCAGTTTTTACGAGCAGAATGTCACCATCCCCTCGCCTGCCGAGGCGCTGTATCTCGCCACGCAGGGTGCGGCGGAGGTGCTGGGAAAAGGCGACATCATCGGCAGTCTCGAACCCGGCAAGGAGGCCGACATCACCGTGATGGATCTCGCCGCACTGCTCCCGTACGGCGGCGCGGAGACGAAGATCGAAGACCTCACGCCCGACGACATGCTCGCGCTTTGCATCTACCGCGGCGGCCCGCACGCCGTGCTCGAAACCTTCGTCCGCGGCCAGAGCCTTTTGCACGCACAAGGGCATGCCGAGCACGTCGCGCACGAATAACCGTCCCGCCGCCGTGGCCGAGAAAATTCAAAATTCAAAATTCAAAATTCAAAATTCAAAATTCAAAATTCAAAATTCAAAATTCAAAATTCAAAATTCAAAATTTTCCTGATCCCATCGCGCTCGCGCTCGCGGAGGACATCGGCGGCGGTGACCTGACCTGCGCGTATTTTGTGGACGCTGCGCGCAGCGGAAAGGCGCGCATTTTTGCAAAGCAGGCATGCATCCTCGCGGGTACGGGCACAGCGGCGCGCGCATTTGCGCTCGTGGATGCGACGCTCGATGTCCGCGCCGTGCGGAACGACGGCGACGCATTGCAGCCCGGCGACACTGCGCTCGAAATTTCCGGCGCAGTCCGCGGCATTCTCACCGCCGAGCGCACGGCGCTGAATTTCATCCAGCGCCTCAGCGGCGTGGCCACGCTCACGCGCACTTTCGTCGAGGCCGTGAAGCCGCACCGCGCGCGCATCCTCGACACGCGCAAGACCACGCCCGGCCTGCGCACGCTGGAAAAAGCCGCCGTGTTCGCGGGCGGCGGCACGAACCACCGCATCGGGCTTTTCGACATGGTGATGGTGAAAGACAACCACCTCGCCGCAGGCACGACGCTCGCGCATCTCCGCGAAAATGTGCGCCGTTTCCGCAGCGAGCATCCCGGCGTGCGCGTGGAGATCGAAGCCGACCGGCTCGATCAAGTGCGCGACTTTCTCACGCTCGACGGCGTGGATGTGATCCTCCTCGACAACATGACCAACGCGCAGCTCGCCGAAGCCGTGACGCTCCGCGGTGATCGCCCCATGCTGCTCGAAGCCAGCGGCGGCGTGACGCTCGCGACGGTGAATTTCATCGCGGCGACCGGCGTGGATTTCATCAGCGTCGGCGCGCTCACGCACTCCGCGCCCGCGGTGGATTTTTCGCTCGAACTCACGGGGGCATGAGCGCCCTGCCGCTCGATGCACAGCTCCTCCGCGAACTTCGCACGACCGCCGTGCACCTGCTCCCTGGCGATTTCGCCGAAGCCCTCCGCGTGACGCGCAATGAAATCGCCGCCGCACTCGCGCGGCTCCGCGGCGCAGGCTTTGACATCGAGGAAAAGCCCGGCCTCGGCTGCCGTCTGCTCGCGTCGCCGGACCGCCTCATCGCCGATGATCTGCATGCGCGCATCGGCGACTGTGCGCTTTCGAGGGAGATTCTTGTCTTCGAGGAGACTGGCTCGACGAACGACGTCGCCGCGCGCCTCGGACGCGAGGGCCACGCGGGCGGACTCCTCGTCTTTGCCGAGCGCCAGACCGCGGGCCGCGGGCGATTCGGCCGCCGCTGGGATTCCGCGCCACACGCGGGCCTGTGGTTTTCGCTGCTTCTGCGGCCGGAATTACCGGTGCAAATCTGGCCCCGCCTCACGACGTGGGCCGGCGTGTGCGTCGCCGCCGCCGTCGAGCGCGCCACCGGCCTTCGCGCGCAGATGAAGTGGCCGAACGACATCCTCATCGCCGGGAAAAAAATCGCCGGCATCCTCACCGAATGCGCGAGCGACGGCGCGAGCGGCATGTTCGCCGTCGCAGGCATCGGGCTGAACGTGAATCACGATGCGATGCCCGCCGACATCGCGCACCGCGCCGCATCACTGCGTCAGATCACCGGGCGCATGCTCGATCGCAGCGCACTCGCGGCCGAGATCATCGGCGAACTCTCCGCGCGCCTGCCCGGCGTGAATGCGCATTTTTCCGACATTCTCGCCGAAGCCTCGCGCCGCAGCTCGATCCTTGGAAATTGGATCCGCCTCGACGCGGCGGACACCTTCTTCGAGGGGCACGCGGAGTCTCTCGACGCCGAGGGCAACCTCCTCCTCCGCCTCGCCGACGGCACGCTGCGCACGATGACCGCCGGCGAGGTCAGTTCGCAAATGCCATCCTCCGTGCCAGCCGAAGACTAAATCCTGTTTGGCGCGCAAAAGTTTCACGGACCCAAAATCTCGCACACAGGCTGCTATCCACCGCGGGTAGCTCAACCAAGATGCAACTCGTTTTCTCCGAATTTCAGGATCAGTTGGTGCGCGGCTTGGCGCACCGAATGAACAACATTCTGTCGCTCTTCCACGGCTATCTCGGGATGCTCATGGACGACCAGAAGCTCAACCCGGTGATGCGGGATGGCCTCACGCGGGTCCGCGAAGGCGCACACGAGGCGAGCGACCTCATGGACCGCATCAATGCCATCAGCCGCCCGGCGTCCGGCTCACCGCGCGAGGTGGATCCCGCCGATTTTTTCCGCCAGCTCGCCCCGACTCTCGACGGCCTGCGGACGCCGAAAGTGCAAGTCACCGTCGAATGCGCCGGCGATCTGCCGGCCATGTGTGTGGACTTTTCGCGCGTGAAGCTCGCCATCGTCGAGCTCGTCCGCAATGCGTGCGAGGCGGCTTATTCGCGGGTCATCATCCGCGTGAGCGCCGAAAATGGCGCGGAGCAGCCGGAGCTTTTCCCCGGTGGCGCAGCAGCGCGCGACAGCGAGTGGCTGAAGATCGAGGTGAGCGACGACGGCGCAGGCATCCGCACCGCGGATGCGTCGCGGATCTACGAGCCGTTTTTTTCGACGAAGAAAAAAAATCACGCCGCCGGGCTCGGCCTGTCGGTCGCGCTGAGCTGTGCGCAGGAATCCGGCGGCACGCTCAAGCACCGCAGCAGCAAGGCCGGAGCGACCTTCGAGATGTCCCTCCCGGCACGCGCGCACGAGCAGCTCAGGGCAGTGGCGTAAAGGATGCGCACTGCAAAGTAGGCGTGGTTTCCAACCTCGCCTGCATTGTCAGTTCTGCGAGAGCTTCGCCGGCGCGGCGCCGGCCTTCTTGCCGGCCTCGTATTGTGCGCGCAGTTTTTCCGCAGCAGCCTTCGCTGCTTCGAGATCCTTCGCGGCGGCGATGGCGGCTTTCTCTGCGTCAGCCTTCGTCTTCACGGCGTCCTTTTCCATCTGTGCGATCCGGCCCTTCAGCTCCGCGGCCTGCTTCTTTGCGTCCTCGACTTCCTTCTTCGCGGCGGCGACGGACTTCTCGGCGGGCGCGATCTTTTTCGATGCGATCTTCGCATCGAGTTCGGCCTTCTTCACGCCTTCCGCGAGATCCACCGGCACGGGATTCTCCGGCGGTTTCGCGGCCTTGGCCTTTGCGGCTTCGAGCGCCACGCGCGCCTTCTCGAACTCGCCCTTGTTTGCCTGGTAGGTCTCGTTCGCCTTTGCGTATTCCGGCGTGCCTTCCTTCGATTTTGCGCGCTCGTCCTTGAGCTTCGTGCCCTGTGCCTCGAGATCCGCGAATTTCTTCGCAGCGGCATCCGCCTCGGCCGCGATGGCCTTGAGCGAAGCCTCGGCAGCCGCCTTGTGATCCGCGACCGCCTTCTCGTCCTTCGCGAGTTCGGCGGCGGCGGCCTCAGCCCCGGCCTTCAGCTTTTTCAGCGCCGTCTCCTTTTCCGCGATGTTCTTCGGCCCGTCGGCGGCGGTCTTCTCCGCATTCACGATGCCCTGCTTCGCCATCTCCACCTGCCGGAATGCATCCTTCGCCGTCGCGACGAGGTCGTCGTGCTTCGCCTGCTTTTCCGCGACGGTCTGCTTGGCATTGAAGACGGTCTGGTAAAGTTGCGCGCGCTTCCAGCGTGCGACGCCGCCCTGCGAAGCCGTGAGCTGCACATTCGCCGCATCGAGCGCGGCCTTTGCGGCGGCGAGCGCCTTTTCTCCCTCGGTCGGAGCCGGGCCCGCGGTCGCAGCCTTTGCGGCGGCGAGGTCGGCCTCAGCCTTCGCCAGCTCGTCCTTCTTCGCCTGAACAGCCGCGGTCGCCCTCACATAGTCGGGCGTCCCGTCCTTGAGCTTCGCACGCGCGGCGCGGAGCTGATCGAGCTGCGGGGCAATCGCATCGTAGCTCTTCTGCAATGTCCCGACCTTCGCAATCGCCTCGGGCGACGGCGTGAATTTGCCCGGCTGGAGCTTCGCAATGTCGGCATCCACCGCCACCACGGCCTTCTCCGCATCGGCGATCTGCTTCGGCGCGGCGGCCTTGGCGTTGCCGAGCGCGGTGAGCGCCTTCTGATACTGCACCCGCGTGTCCTCGATGTTTTTCAGCGCGGCGGCGACCGCGGCCTTCGCGGCGTCCACCTTGTCGCGGCCCGGCGGCACCGGCGCGGCTTCCACGGCACGCTTCGCATCGGCGAGCGCCTTCTCGGCCTTCGCCACCTGCGGCTCAAATTCCTTCACCTGCGCCTCGGCCTTCGCAAATTCCGGCGAGCCTGCGGCGGCTTTCGCGCGAACCTCCGTGCGCTTCGCGAGCTCGGCCTTCACGCGATCGAGCGCAGTCTGCGCCGAGGTCGCCGCATTCGTGGCATCCGTACGCTGGCGGGACGCCGCGGCGGTTTCCAAGTCCGCGGCCGCCTTGCGCAGCGCGGCGATTCCATCCTGCAATTTCGCACCCTGCGCCTTCTGCTCCTCAGCGGCTTTTTCCGCGTTGCCCGGCGCGGCCTTTGCGTCGGCCACGGCCTTCACCGCGGCGGCCTTGCGCTGCTCGACAGCGGCGAGATCGGCTTTGCGCTTTGCCTCCGCGGCCTCGGCCTCGGCTTTCACACGCGCCTCCGCATCCGTCACGGCCTTCTGCAAATTCGGCAGCGCGGCCTGCGTGTCCGTGAGCGTCTTTTCCACCAGCGCGAGTTGCTCGGCGATGCCGCCGGGATTCGCGGTGAGGGTGCCGAGTTTCTTGCCTTCGATCGAATACACGCGGATGTCGCCCGTCCAGTCCGCGGCGATGACGCGGTCGCTGTTCAGCGTGCAGCGCAACGCGAGATCGGCAAACGCCTCCGTCGCGACGATCTGCTTTCCGGTCGCATCCCACACCTTCGCGATCTTGTCGCGACCGCAGCTCACGATGCGGCCGTCCGGCGTGAAATCCACCCACTGCACGCCGCCCGCGTGCGCGGCCCAGCTCCGGATTTCCGTGCCTTCCTTCACATTCCACAGCGCAATCTTCCCGTCCTCACTCGCGCTCGCGAGCACGCCGGGCATGAATGCGAGCGCCGTGCATGCGAGCTTGTGGCCGGCGAGCGTGTTGAACGGCTTCGGATCCGCGCCCGCCTCCCACACTTCGATGCCGCCATTGCGATCCGCAGTGGCGAGATATTTTCCATCCGGGCTGTACGCGATCGCCATCACCCACTCGGTGTGCTTTTTGATCAGGCCGGTCTGCTTGCCGTCCTTCGTGCTGAAAATTTTCACCTGCTTGTTCGGCCCGCCGAGCGCGACGAACTGCTGATCCGGGCTGATGTCCGCCGAGAGCACCGCGTCCGCCTCGTTCCCGACGACGCCGATGCGCTCGCCGGTCGCCACGTCCCACATCACGACCTTGCCGAGCTTTCCGCCGAGCCCGCCGCCCGCGATGAGAAGCTTCGCATTCTTTGAGAAGCGCAGCACATTTGCGTAGCCCTCGGGAAACGCGAGCACGCCGACGCGGTCGAGCGTCTCCGTGTTGTAAAGCAGCACCTGCTTCTGCCCGCCGATCGCCACGAGCGGCGCCCACGGGCTCGCGGCCATCGCGATGATGGCGTTGTTCGCGCGCGTCTTCACGAACGGCTCCAGCGGCATGTCGCCCGGCATCGGCGGCGGGCCGTCAGGCTTCGTGAGCGTGACGACCGCGACGTCCACCTTGTTCGCCGAGACCGTCGCGGGTTTGCTGTTCGCATTCTCGAGCGCAAAGCCCGCGATCCAGCCCTTCAGCAGCGCCATCTCGCCCTCGGAAAGCGAGTCGCCCTTCGGCGGCATCTTCGGGTCACCGTTCGGCGAGCAGACTTTGAAAATGAGGCTGCCATCCGCATTGCCGGGCTTCAGCACCGGCCCGTTCTCGCTGCCCGCCATCGTCGCCTGATATGTCGTGAGATCGAGGCCGGCCTTCTTCTTGTCGGGGTTGTGGCAGTTCGTGCAGGAGTTGCGGAAAATGGGCGAAATCTGGTCGGCGTAGGTCACCTTCGTCTGAGCGAAACCGGAGGCGCTCAATCCGAGCAAGGCGGCCAGGCTCAGGCCGAAAAAAGCGGCGGTGTTGAGTGCGGTTTTGTGCATCGGTACATTCATGGTTCTCGGTGAAGGAAAGCGGTGAGGGATGGGGAAATTAGGGGGCGATTTGCATGGTGGATTTCAGCGACGACGGCAGGTTCATCTTATTCTTATTCCCTCACCCTGGCGAACAGCGCAGAGGAGATTAAGAATAAGATTAAGAATAAGAATAAGAGCCCGCCCGATTCCGCATTTGGCATCCGGCCACCACCCCGCCATCGTGCCGCCGTGAACAGCGCACCGCGCACAGCATTCGTCCTCGGAGCCGGCCTCGGCACGCGGCTCCGTCCGCTCACGGAGCGCCGCCCGAAGCCGCTCATCCCGGTCACAAACCGCCCGCTCATCACGCACGCATTCGACCACCTCATCGCCGCGGGCGTCGAGCGCTTCGTCGTGAACACGCACTGGTGCGCGGAACGCTACGCCGAGTTTTTTCCCGATGGAAAATGGCGCGGCAGGCCGATCACCTTCATCCTCGAATCGCCCGAGGTCCTCGAGACTGCGGGCGGCATCTCGAATGCCCGCGCACATCTCAGCGACGGCCCTTTCATCGTGTACAATGGCGACATTTTCAGCGACCTCCCGCTCGCACCGGCACTCGAAGCACACCGCGCCGCGGGCAACGAAGTCACGCTCATCCTCCGCTCGCACGGCGGCAATACGAACGTCGCCTGCGACACCGCGAGCGGGCGCATCCTCGACCTGCGCCGCGCGCTGCGCCCGGACATCGAGCCGCGGCACCTTTTCACCGGAATCTACATCGTCGAGCCGCAGTTCATCGCGCGCATCCCCGCCGCGCAGAAGCTCTCCGTCGTCCCGGTCTTCCACGAAATGATCCGCGCAGGCGCAAATCTCGGCGGAATCGTCCTCGACGACGGCGATTGGTGGGACCTCGGCTCGCGCTCGGAATACCTCGCCGTCCACACCGCCCTCGCCGCGCGAGCGACAGAAAGTGCGCCGTGGATTTCGCCCAGCGCATCGATTTCACCCGACGCAAAAATCACCCGCGCAACCGCCATCGCCGCCGACGCGAAAGTCGGCGCGGGCACCGTGCTCCACGATTGCATCCTTTGGGAAAACGCGACCGTCGCCCCCGGCGCACGCCTCACCCGCTGCATCGTCGCCGACGGTGCGACCGCATGCGGCGAGCACGCGGATGTGGACTTTGCCGGCGGATAACGGTTCACACTCCGCGCAATGTCCACCACCGTGAAGTCCATCGAGAAAGGCGGCTCCGGCCGCAAGTTCTGGCGTGTCCGCACCGGCGGCGGCTCGTGCATCCTCGTCCGCTACTCCCTCGATCGCGCCGATAACGCCGGCTACGCCGACATCGCCCGCTTCCTCACACGCGTCGGCGTCCGCGTGCCGGAAATTCTGCTCCACGACGCCGACGAGGGCATCATGGTCATGGAGGATGTGGGCAGCGACGACCTCTTCTCCTTCCGCGCCGCGCCGTGGCCCGAGCGCCGCCACCTCTACGAACTCACGCTCGCGCAAGCCGCCCTCCTCCACACCCGCGCGCACCTCGCCGAAGACTGCCCGCCGCTCCAGCAGCGCTTCGACGAAACGCTCTACACATGGGAGCAGGACTATTTCATCGAGCACTGCCTCGGCGTGCATTTCAAAATGACCGCCGCCGACATCGCCGCGCACGTGGACCGCACGCGCCTGCGCGAAATCGCCGCGCAGCTCGCTGCCGAACCGCGCTGCCTCGTCCACCGCGACTTCCAGAGCCAGAACGTGATGATCCGCGACGGCCAGCCCGCCTTCATAGATTTCCAGGGCCTCCGCCCCGGCCTCGCGCAATACGACCTCGCCTCCCTCCTGCTCGACCCCTACGTGAGCCTCCCCGCCTCCGAGCGCGACGCCCTCTTCGCCCACTACACCGCCCTCGCACAGCCGGAGAACCCCGCCCGTTTCCGCGCCCTCTACGACCTCTGCGCCATGCAACGCCTCATGCAAGCCCTCGGCGCCTACGGCAAACTCGGCCACACCGACGGTCGCACCCATTTCCTCACCCACATCCCCGCCGCCATCACTCTGCTGCGTGAGGTGCTGGGGAAAATCACGGGCTTGGAAAAGCTCACTGAGCTGCTTTCCGAGTTACCGCCCGAGCGATAGAAAAATCGGTGACGAATCCAATAATCAGTCTCTTGTCTCCGTTCTAATCGCCGGTTAGAAGCGGAGCTTGAGTCTGAGAGGTGCCAATCGATCTAGAAAACAGATCGGATTCGAGCCGATTCTTTGCGATGGCGCAGTATTCTTCGCTGATATCGCACCCTAAGAAGCGCCGGCCAGTATTGCGGGCAGCCACAAGCGTGGAACCGCTGCCGCAGAACGGATCAACAATAATCTGACCGGGCTGCGTAGTCAGTTCGACCAGAGCCTGCATCAGCAGCACTGGCTTTTGAGTTGGATGCAGCCCAGACTCATTGCTAACAAAACCAAATTCCAAGACGTTATTCGGTTCCGTGTTGTAGCGGACAAACGCCTCCTCGTTATATCCTCCGACTTGGTGGGTCAGCGCGTTGTCGGCAATCGTGGTGCCGATTGCATATGGTTTCGTGAACCATAGGACTGGCTCAAAGACAGGACGTAAATTTCCCAGTCGCCATCCCTTCCACTTCTCGGCCATTTTTTCGTCGCCGCGCTTTTCGAAGACGACGCTCATCCTTTGCGCTCTGTGCGGAGCACGCGGTCGCATCCATGCGAGAATGTCTTTCAAAGTGAATCCGCAATCCTCAAACGCGCAGATGCAGCGATGCGAGAGCCTGCGCCCCGCAAAAATCAGCACAGAAGCTCCGGGCTTCAACGCGCGCAGGCATAGTGGCACCCAAGCCGAGCACCACTCGTAGTATTCCTGTGGGATGCGCCGGTCCGCTTCCGACCAGCCATTCAAAGGCTTCCCGCGATTCTTGAAGATGCGGCCCGCCTTGAGCTGGGCGGGACTTGATCCAAGAAGCGCGGAGTTGGTGTTGTTGTGCAGCACATCCCACTCTTCCGCGCCAATGCCGTAGGGAATATCGCTGAGGAAACAGTGGACAGATTCCGCCGGCAGTTCCCGTAAAAAATCTTCCGCAGTCTGGTTGGTGATTCGGTCGAGTTCCATGTGCTAGTGCATCGATAGGATTCCCGTGTCCCTTACCGCGCGAATGCTTGCTTCCCGGCTGGTAATCTTTTGCCGCTTGATGAGTTCTGACACTGCTTCTTCATGCGACAATTTCAAGATCCGCTCGCGCTCCTGTGCCAGAACGGTGAGGGCTTCTTCCTTGGCGATTTCAATCGATTCAAGCGCCGCGATCTTTTCCTGTTTCCAGATGCCCGCAATCGCGGTATGCGCGGCTAGCATTGTGCGATTGATGGCGAGCCAATACTGCCCGGCATCCTTCACGGGATTCAGCGCCGCAACACAGCCGAACACGCACTTCAACGCTTCGATTGCTACCTTCGTTCCGTGCGCCTGCGCGAGCTGCGCCAGCACGGCAAGATGCGAATACGTGAACACACAAACGTCATGGGCAATTGCTTGCTGGTAAATTTGGCTCGCCCGCGCGGGCAACTGATACACCGGACAGACGACCAGTGCGAATGCCTTCCCGCGTTTCCATCCATGCATCGCCTGCACTTTGAAATCCTTCTGGTTCTTTGCCGTGCGGCTCAGTCGAAACGCTTTTGCGTCTGCAACAAAGCTGAAACCGTCGGTCACGCACTCGACATCGGCAGCATCTGCACGTTCTTGGAGCACGAGACTTTTGAAACCCATGCTTCGGAAGGTCTGAGAAAGCAGGGCGTCCGTGTATTTTGAGTAGAGCTTTTCCTCGCTGCTATCGTGCCCATAGTCCTCGGGGATCGCTCCGCACAGCCGGAGGTGTGAGAGCAGCGCCGAAACGCCTTTGGATTTAATTTCGGTCTCCAACTCCGCGTTTAGCCGGTCGTAATCATCGCCGAAATTTCCGCTGAGTTTCTTGATTTCACCGACCCAATAGTTCCGGCGGCGAACTTGCTCCTGCGATATGACCGAAAGTTTGATCATCGTCTTTGTTCGCCTTTCAAAACGTAAAACTGTTTTGCCCATGAGCGCGGCGGACAATGGCAAATTCCGTCAGTGCGAACGAAAGCGCAAATCTTTGGGGTTTGATTTTTTGCACAGATGTCTGGATTCGTGTGGCGACATCCCACCGTCTGTTCAAGCGTGTCTCCTGCACGAAGCGGCTCATGAAAGGCTTTGTCGTTGCGCATCAACGAATGGCTACATGCCCATCTCGAACTCGTCGAGAACGAGTATGGAAGCTGGGACAAATTCTCCGCGTCAGCCGCATTTTTGAACGCAGATGAAAGCCTTGTAAAACGGCGATTTTTCTGACCGGCGAAGACTGACGGAAGTCCGCCAACGACCGTTCCCCGCCCGCCAACGACCGTTCCCCGCCCGCCAACGACCGTTCCCCGCCCGCCAACGACCGTTCCCCGCCCGCCAACGACCGTTCCCCGCCCGCCAACGACCGTTCCCCGCCCGCCAACGACCG
>JBBRYC010000078.1:0-30331 GCA_038238025.1 Chthoniobacterales bacterium | reverse complement strand
TGCTGGCGCAGGCGACGGTCGTGAAACCAAGCTCCTTCGCGCGGCTGAGCGCGACGCTGACGACGCGATCCTTGAACGAAAGGGTGGGGTAATTGACGGTGTCGTTCTTGATGTAGAGCGCCTTGATGCCGAGCTTCTCTGCGAGGCGATCCGCCTTCACGAGCGGCGTGAAGCCGACCTGCGTGCCGACGGTGGGCTCGCCGTCAATCGGCAGCAGTTCGCGATAGCGCCACATGCTCTTCGGGCGGGACTCGATGACTTCACGGTTGAGCGCGGCTTTGATGGCGTCGTAGTCGTACGCGGCCTCGAGCGGGCCGAAATCGAAATCGCAGACGTGGATGGCCTGCTTCGGGTAGAGGCGTCCGCACTCGCGGCACTTGAGGTTCGAGAAGTAGGAAGGAGCTGTTTTTTGCATGGTTATGCGGATCTGAATGGCTCTTCCCAGAGTGGCGAGGGCGACGGAGGGTCGCTGCTTCGCTCTCACATCTGTCCCCAAGCCATGCGGCCAAGAGCTGGATTTGGCACCTGGTCCTCCGGTTTGAATCGGAGCGGTTGCCGTGGCGTCGCAGGGCCAGAACCCTCAGCCACTCTGGATAAGAGAGGGCGCGACGATAGGTGTCGCGCCCGCTCCGTCAACGGATTTTTTCCGCGCTCAGTTGTTGCGTTCCGTCCAGCGATCGCGGTCGGCGAAGAGCAGATAATACGACGCACTCATGAAATAGATCGGGTGCGTGACCTTGAGCACGAAATTCTGCGCGGCTCGCGGCTCGCGCATGATGAAGGAGTGCCATTCCTTGAACTCGCCAACGCCGACTTCGTTGAGCAGGCCGCGGAATCCGGTGATGGGCGTGACGAGGAGGCCGGTGATTTTTCCGTGGAAGCGGAATTCGTTCAGGTCGTTGAAATCGGCGATGGTGAGCGGGAGCCACAGGCTCTTGCGATCGGCGTACCATGCGACGGCCCACGGCATGTCGGCGCAGATGATGTCGTCCTTTCCGTACCAGTCGGAAAGTTCGCTGATGGCCGGCGGGAAGTACGGTGGCCAGACGAAGGGCAGCTTCGGCGGATCGGTGTACACATTCGCCAGCGAGAGGGAGCTGAGGAAAATGACGGTGCCGTGGAAGGCGATATTCACCTGGCGGATGGAGGCGAGATCGCGTCCGGCGACCTGCACGCGGCTCCACATGACGAGCAGCAGCGCAAAGCCGTACGCGGTGGCGAGCGGGATGAAGAGCGGGAAGAGATTGTTCGAGTCGAGATCGGTCTGGAGATCAGCGTCCGCAAATCCGAAGACGGCCATGCCGAGCATGCCGGAGACGATCATGATCAGGAAGCCCCAGCGGAAGGATCGCGTTTCCGATTTTTTGAATGGGTGCAGGAGCGCGAGGAAGAAGAGCGGGGCGACGAGGATCTTGCCGAAGCGGCCGAGGAGCGAGTCGAGGGAATTGAGCAGTTCCGACTGCACTTTGCTGCGGAAGAAATGAACGGGGATCTTTTTGTCCTGATCATTGAGCGTGCGCATGATCTGCGATTCCGATCCGCGGAGGCCGACCAGACGCGCCTGTCCCGCGATGCCGAATGGCGAGCCGCAAATCCTTGAATTCCGCACGAGCCACGGGGTGAGGCAGACCATGAAGGTGACGAACATAATCGCCGCATCGCGCCCTCTCGGCGAATATGCGATGACGGTGTGGATGAGGGCGCCGATGAAGATGAAGATCGTGAGCGGATGTGCGAGGGCGAGCAGGCCGAATGCGAGCCCCGCACCGGCGTGCCATGGCCACGTGCGCTCCTCATTTTCCCTCGCGCCGAGCGCCCGCGTGGAGAAGTAGATCGCCACGCTGAAGAGCATGAGCATGAGCATCTGCGGCAGACCGGTGGAGGTGTAGCGCCAGAATTCGTTGCACAGCAGCATGAGCACGGTGGTGATCGCTCCGAGGCGTTCATCGAAGAGCCGCCGGACGGCGAGGAAGCTCACCCACACCGCCACGAGGAAGCAGAGCACGCTCACGCCGGCGATGATGCGGTCGGCCGGGTGGATGTATTCGCCCTTGTGGAAGCCCCAGAAATCCGGGCGACCCTTCGCTTCCGTGCGCAGCTTGAGCGAATCGCTGATGCGGACTGCGGTGAAGAGCGCGCACGAATTCAGCCACGGGTGCAGCGGCGCGTGGTAGATGTCGGGGATGTTGCCGCCAGTCGGGCCTTCGGGATCGAGGAAGGCGGAGAAGCCGTTCGCACCCCGGTATTTTTCCATGAGCGCGATGGCCGCGGGCTTGATCACCTGCGTGGAAAACCCGTGGCCGCGTGTAATCTCCCGCGCGATGACGGCCTGCTCCTGGCCCTTCGGATGCGTGATGCCGATGAAGAGCGCGGCCTGCCCGCCGAGGCGGTTCATCGGATTGATCAGCACGTGCGCGACGGACTGGAAAAGCGCGAAGGCGATGATGAGCAGGATCACGACCCACCGCCGCCCGCTTCCGTGTTCGAGCGTGTGGACCAGTTCCTGGGCTTTGATTTCAGCGGCCATTCGGTGAGCTGTGCGCGGGCGCTGCGGCCGCGGTGGTTGCCTGCTCCGCGGTCTCCGCGTCGCGGAATTCCCTCAGCCGCCGGTGCAGCGTGCGGCGGCTGAGGCCGAGGACTTGCGCGGCCTTGGTGATGTTGCCGCCGCATTCGTCGAGCGCGCGGATGATCATGCGCTGCTCGGTTTCCTGGAGGTTCAGGTGCTGGCCGGGTTTTGAAAATGCGGGCAGCTTCAGTCCTGGGACACTCGTCGGAATCATGGACGCCCCGTCGCGCACCGACTGCGGCAGATCGCGCACGGTGATTTTTGCGCCGCCAGCCATGACGACTGCGCGCTCGATGGCCCCGCGCAGTTCGCGGATGTTGCCGGGCCACGGGTAGCGTTCGAGGAGTTCCATCGCGTCGGCGGTCATCTCGCGCACGGGCTTGCCGTTTTCCTCCGCGGCGACGCGCAGGTAGTGGTGTGCGATGAGCGGGATGTCTTCCGTGCGCTTGCGCAGCGGCGGCATGTGGATGCGGATGACGCTGAGGCGAAAATACAGATCGTCGCGGAACTCGCCCTTGCCGACCATGTCCTCGATCTCGCGGTTCGTCGCGGCGACGAGCCGCACGTCCACTTTGATCGGCGCATTCCCGCCGACGCGCTCGAAGCTGCGTTCCTCGCCGAGCACTCGCAGCAGTTTCACCTGCGTGTTTTTGTCGATCTCGCCGATTTCATCGAGGAAGAGCGTGCCGCCGTTTGCCTGCTCGAAGCGCCCGATCCGCCGCTCCGTCGCTCCGGTGAATGCGCCCTTCTCGTGCCCGAAGAGCTCGCTCTCGAGAAGCTGTGCGGAAAACGCCGCCATGTGGACGGCCACAAACTTTTCCTTCGCCCGCCCGCTCAGCGCGTGGACGGCCTGTGCGACGAGTTCCTTGCCCGTGCCGCTTTCGCCGGTGATGAGCACCGTCGCGCGGCTCGGCGCGACCTGCTTCACGGTGTCGAAAATTTCCTCCATCACGGGCGAGTGGCCGATCAGTTTTTCCAGCCCGTATTTCGTCTCCACCTTCTGCTTCAGCTCGACGACTTCCTTCTCCACATGCCGCGAACGCAGCGCACGGCGGATGAGAATTTCGAGCCGGTCAATGTTCAGCGGCTTCGTGACAAAATCATACGCGCCGCGCTTCATCGCCTCGACCGCCGTGTCCACGCCGCCGTACGCCGTCATCATAATCACGACCGGCGGGTGCGCGCGTGCGAGCGCCTTTTCGATGAGCACCATGCCGTCCTCGCCGCCGAGCCGCAGGTCGGTGAGCATCAGGTCCACATGCTCGGACTCCAGCACTGTGAGCGCGCCCGCTGTGTCCGGCGCGATGTAAACGTCGAACGAATCCTCCAACGACGCGCGCAACCCTTCGCGGGTATGCTTTTCGTCGTCAACGATGAGGATGGTGGGTTGCACGGGCGGCGGGATGTAAGCGCCAAAACGTCTCTGCGCAAGGCGCAGGTGCAAGGGATTCTATTTTGTCACACGGCGAAAGGAACGGCGGCTGGCAAAGTAGGCGAGGTTTTCCAACCTCGCGCGGGCGAGCGCAGCGAGGTGGTGGGCAGGGTGTGCGGAATCAGGAGGCATTCGTTCCGCACCATTCCGCCGCCTTCGCCCATCCTCCCGGCGAGGTTGAAAACCCCGCCTACTTCGCGCCGAAACAGTACACATTCCCATCCTCCGCCCCGATGACGATCGCCCCGTGCCCGACCGCCGGGCTCGCGGTGATCGGCGAGCCGATTTCGTAGGCCCAGCGCTCCTTGCCGTCGGCCTTGTTCACGCAGTAGAGGCTGCCGTCCTCGCTGCCGAAGATGATGCCCCCGTCCTTGCACAGGACGGGCGAACTTTCCAGATGGCCGCGCGTGGAAAAAGTCCAGCGCGCGTCGCCCGTCTTGCGGTCAATGCAGTGCATCCGTTTGTCGTGCCCGCCGATGAGCACCACCTCGTCGTCAATCGCCGGCGACGCCGTGTAGGGGAAATTGCGCCCTCGATATTTCCACAGGCTCGCCCCCGTAGTCGTGTCGAACGCATAGACTTGGTTGCTGTGATTTCCAAAATACACCATCGCGCCATCCGCCGCCACGCTGCCCTGCACGTAGGCATCCACCTCCATCTGGCGCACCTGCTTGCCGTCCTTCACTGAGACGACGTGCAGGATCGCGTCGCACCCGCCGAAAATCGTCTCGCCCCTGCCGGTGATCGCCGGCGTGCCGTTGATGAAATTGTCCGTCTCCAGCTTCCACACGGGCTTCCCGGTCTTCGCATCCAGCGCGTACAGCGAAAAGTCATGGCTGCCCACGACCACCCACTTTGCATCCGAGTCCGGCGCCTTCGTCCAATTCGCGCCGCCCATGATTTTGTCGCCCGTCTCGTGCTTCCATTTCAGCGCCCCGGTCGCCGCATCGAGCGCGTAGAGGAAACCGTCCGACACGCCGATGTAGCACACGCCGTCGAGCAGCAGCGGCGTCGCCTCGATGCTGCCCTCGGTCTTGAACTTCCACACCTCCTTCCCGCCACCGAGCGAGACGCAGTGGATCGTGCCGCCGTCGTCGCCGAAAAACACGTGTTCGCCCACGATGGCCGCGCCGCCCTTCACCGGGGTGCCGGCCTTGAAAGTCCACCGCAGCGCGACCTGCGCCGGAGCCGCCTCATCCGCCCGCCCGTTCAGCGCCGGCCCGCCGCGGTGCATCGGCCAGTCGCCCGCGATGCTTTTGGAAAGGGCGAGCGCGGCGAGGAAGCTGATCGCGATGCTGAGTCGGTAAAGTTTGCTGCCTGATCTTGGCGTGTTCATGTGCATCAGTCGATATAGGCGCATTATTCACCAGATTTTCCACCACGGTTTCTTTGGGTTTAGGATGGCTTGGCGCTGCGCCTCGGTCTTGCGGCGGCGTTCGACGAGGATGTGAAACAGATCCTCAGCCTCTGGGTCTTCGAAATCGAAATCCTGAATACGTGAGATGAAATCGGCGAACGACTCCGCTACCAGAGAAAGATTGGCCAGGGGTTCTTGGGTTTCGGAGGAGCGCTCATGATCGAGGAAGAATATGCGTCCATGTGATGCGCCGACAATTCCCATCAGATAACTGTTGCCTATTCCGTCGGTTGCAACAGGCATGGAGCCTTTCGGGAAATCTTCGTGCCAGAACTCGGTATCCCGGATGCCCTCGATGGTCTGCACGGCCCACTTGTCCGGGTCGCGCAGTATTGCAGTGCCGCTCAATTCGACACCGTTGTGGGCAGTGATGAAATCGCGATAGTCATCTGGAAGACGACCGAGCTTGGATTCAAATTCCGCAAGCGATTCCGCACTCGCCGGGCCGTTGTCATTCACGAAGATCATGTGCGCTATGCACCCAGCAGCGACTCGTAGATGCGCGCGAAATCCGCGGGCGTGATTTCGCGCGGGTTGAAAGTGGCAAGCCGTTGATGCGCTGCGGTCATTCCGGCAACCGGTCGGTTTCCTCCGGCTTTCGGTGCGGCACCGCTGCGAGGAAGCGATCAAAGTCCTCGCGGTAGATGGTGGTGTCCATTCCGCGCAGAAAGCCGCGCATCTGGCGAAGCCGCTCCCGCACCTCATGCCACGGCGCTTCCTCGGCGGGGCTGCGGAGGTATTTCTTGAAGCGCTTTTCCAACTCACGCTTCTGCCAGTCCGGCACAGGAACCTCCGGAGGCTGGTCGGCGAGCTCGTCCAACAGCTCTTCCAGCAGCAGGAGCTTCTCGGATGAACTGAGTTCGGCAAAATTGGGGATCAACTCCCTGAGCATGGCGCAAACGTAGTTGCCCGTTAGATTCACGGCAAGCGCATGAATCAGCCCAGCGGGAAGTCACTTCTGCATGAGCGGGGACACGTAGCCGGAGGGAAGTTCGTCGCCGGGTTGCGGTGGAACGTCGGGCACTTTGGACATGATGAGATCGAAATCCACGAGCTTGCCGCGTGCGGCTCGCGTGGCCATGTCGTCGCGCACGCGCCATGCGGAAACCTGCGAGGCCAGCGCGAGCGCCACAATTTGATCCACGGAGACGTTTTCCTTCTCCGCCGCTTCGCGGGCGAGGCGGGCGAGGTAGTCGGGCACTTGAGCTTCGATGGTGGTCATGGCGTTGCGCGCAGCATAGCGAGGAATGCCGCCGGTGTCATCACTGGGATTCCACGGTCGCGGGCGGGGATGAAATGGCGGACGTTGAAAGTCGTGAGCGCATCCGCCCGCACATTGGCGGCGAGATGGGCGAATGCCTCATCATCCGGGTCGGCCAGCAACGGCACCCACCCGCCGGACGGATGGCACTGCTCGGCGAGCAGGCAGAGCGCATCGAGGAAGCGGTCAACCTCCGGCAGTGTCAGGCCAAGCGGGGAGGCCTCGCGCTTGAGCACCTCCTCGTATTCAGTTAGCACGATATTGCTGAGCACCAGCTTCCAGCGGCGGGCACGCAACAGGCGCAACAACTCGTGCGATGCGCCATGCCGGGAGCGCAGGGCGGAAAGGAGCACATTTGTATCGAGGACTGCTCGCAGCATCGAGGATCACAGATTCAACGGCTACGCATCCAGCAGCGACCCGTAGATGCGCGCGAAATCCGCGGGCGTGATTTTGCGCGGGTTAAAAGTGGCGGTCCACTGCTGTGATGCCTCCTCGGCGAGCGCGGGGATGGACGCTTCATTCACTCCGAAACTCCGCAGCGGTGCGGCGAGGCCGGTGAGGCGCATGATCTCCTCCAGCGCCTGCGCGAGTGCTTCGGCGTCCGGCAGTCCCACTGCGCGGCACAGCTCGCCGTAGCGTGCCTCGGCGGTGTGTTCGCACGCGTTGAAGCGCACGATGGCCGGCAGCACGAGGCCAACGGCCTGCCCATGGACGATGCCGTGCCGCGCGGTGAGCGGGTTGGCCGCACTGTGCGCCGCGCCGAGCATCGAGGCCTCGATGGCTGCGCCCGCAAACGCCGCGCCGAGCTGCATCCGCCCGCGGGCGTCGAGGTCGGCGGGATTGGCGAGTACGCGCGGCAGGGCGTCGAAGCACAGCCGGAACGATTCGTGGGAAAACATCGCGCTCAGCGTCGTGCGTTTGCGGGTGACGGCGGACTCGACGGCGTGCGAAAGCGCATCCATTCCCGTGCACACCGTGACGCGCTCGGGCTGGCTGAGCGTGAGTTCCGGGTCGAGGAGCGCGATGCGCGCGGAAATTTTCGGATCGAGGCACGCCATTTTTTGATGCGTCTCCTCGTCCGCGATGAGGGCGGCGGACTGGCATTCGCTGCCCGTGCCCGAGGTCGTGGGGATGGCGATGAGTGGCAGCAGTAGCTTCGTCGCCTTGCCGACGCCCCAGTAGTCCTTCATCGCGCCGCCGTTGGTCATCAGGAGGTTGCTCCCTTTCGCCGTGTCCATGCTGCTCCCGCCGCCGAGACCGACAAAAAGATCCACCTTCGCCGCCACCGCGGCTTCCACGCAGCGTCGCACATCGTCGGTGTCGGGATTTTCGCGGACGCTGTCGAAGAGTGTCACCGCGACGCCCGCCGCTTCAAGCGCGACACGTGCGCGCTCAGCATGACCGGCGGCGGCGATTCCCTTGTCGGTGACAAGAAGCGCGCGGCGTGCGCCAATTTCCGCGGCGAGTGCGCCAACGCTGCCCAGAGAGCCGGGGCCAAAGACAATTCTGCTGCGCGGAAGCCAGTCAAAAGGCGCAGGCTGCAAACCGGAAATGGAGTGATGGAGCATGGTGTAAAGGGCAGTTCGACAGATCGAACCGGCGGTTGTTCAAGCCGGGGTTCGCCGGGAAAATTAGAGGCCCATTCGATTAACAGGCGCGTAATGCGATTCCGGCATTGTCGCTGCTTTGTCTCTCTGCAAATGTCTCCCCTTGTCACGCCCGTTCTTCCTCCCGCGGGGAACTTCCAGCTTGCGCCTGCGTCCTCCATTCCTACCTTCCCCCATCTCCAAATGACGATCACCAAGGCCTTCGCCGTCTTTGCCGGACTTCTGGTCCTAGCGGGCGCGGCGACGGCGCAAGCACCACAGCCGACTTACCAGAGCAGCGCGGATTTTGCCCGCTATGCGATGAAGCTCCGTGAGGAATCCATCCTCCGGATCGAGCCGCAGGTGATCGTGCCCACGGAATCGCACGCGGGAGGTGGCGGGCGCGGTCTCTACCCGTGGAAACTGAACATCGTCACGACCGTCTTCTGGGTCGGCGAGTCGGCCGGGCAGAACAATCCGGTGCATAATTATTCAAGCTGCTGGGACCTGAACTGGTGGCGCACCTACGGCGGCATTGACGGCCCCGATGGCCGGCGCAAGCTGGAGGATGGTGGCACCGTTCCCGCCGGATTCATCCCGCAGCAGAACCCGTTTTATTTTGCGCTGCCCTATAACGACGTGACCGGTGGCCGCCACAAGACCGAGGCGCGCAAGGTCATCCCATGGTTCAACGCCACCTTCGAGCAGGAGGGCAAATCCGTCTGCCGCGACCGCTGGATCATGATCCGCAAGGGGATGCGCGCCTGCTACGCGCAGTGGTCGGACGTGGGGCCATTCCGCACGGACCACTGGCAGTATGTTTTCGGAAATGAGCGCCCGATGGCGAATCTCAACCGCGGGGCGGGGCTGGATATTTCGCCCGCTGTGCGCGACTACCTCGGCATGGGTGGCATGGATGTGGCGGATTGGAAATTCGTCGAATACAGCGATGTCCCCGCCGGCCCGTGGTCGCGCTTCGGCGAGAACAACACGTTCGTGATTGATGCGCGCCGCAAGACGACGCGCGTCGCGCAGGGGAAAAAGTCAGCGGCCGGCGACGCCCCGGCGGTGGTGACAAAGTAGCGCGCAGTCCGCGGCGCGGATCACGCCCGCGTTTTTCTCTTTGCGCGCGCCGCCGGGATTCCGCATCTAGTCGCGCCCCGATGGCATTCTCCGCCGAACAAGCCCTCACCCTTCTCCGCAAAGCACAGGCGAACGACCGCCTCGCGCACGCCTACCTGATCACCGGCCCCGTCGGCAGCGGCACGCGCGAAGTCGCCGCCGGGCTTACTGGAATCCTCAT
Organism: Chthoniobacterales bacterium; assembly: GCA_038238025.1. GTDB lineage: Bacteria > Verrucomicrobiota > Verrucomicrobiia > Chthoniobacterales > Chthoniobacteraceae > SXWH01. The sequence continues at coordinate 20,763 of JBBRYC010000078.1, read as the reverse complement.
CGGCGGCACCGCCGATCCGCTGAAGCACGCGGATGTCCACATCGCCGAACCCGAGTCAAAGTCGCGCCGCATCACGATCGATCAGGTGCGCGAACTCGAGCGCGGTCTCCAGATGCGCTCCCTCCGCGGCGGGCGGAAAGTCGTGGTCATCTTCGACGCGGACCGCCTCGTGGAGCAGGCGGCGAACGCATTCTTGAAAACCCTCGAGGAGCCGCCGCGCAATTCGCACATCCTCCTCGTCAGCAATTTTCCGGAGCTGCTCCTCGAGACGATCCTCTCTCGCTGCATCGAGATCCCGCTCGTGCCCGGCGCGCGCCGCGGCCTCACCGACCGCCAGCGCCGCCTCGCCGAATCGCTCCGCAGTTTTTTCAAAATCCCGCGCCCCGAGCTGCCGCAAGTTTTCGGCCTCGTCCGCGAAGTGCAGACACTCATGGCCGAGGCAAAGGAGTCCATCTCCGGCGAGACCGAGGCCGCGTTCAAGGCCGAGGCGAAGCGCTTCCGCGAGGCCAGCGGCGTGGACAGGGGCTGGATTGACGACCGCGAGGACTTCCACAAGGCGCTCGCCGAGGCCCGCTATCGCAACGAGCGCGGCGTGCTCATTGACACGCTCGAATCCTGGTGGGCCGACGTCCTCCGCCAGCAGCAGGGCGCACCGCATCTCGACCTCCCGGAGTTTTCCGCCGACACCGCCGCGCTCGCCGTGCGCCTCGCGATCCCCGATGTGATCACGCGCGCCGCCGCCATCGGCGGGCTGCGGGAAAATTTCGGCCGCAACGTGCAGGAGCAGCTCGCCGTCGAGGTCGCATTCATGGATGCCTTCGCCGCATGAGCACGGTGCTCGCGTTCGTGGATCAGAGCTACGCCTGGATCGGCATGGTGCCGATTTTGGTGATCGGCGTCGGGCTCATCATCAACGTGGCATCCTTCCAGACGAAGGACCTGAACCGGAAATCGGGCCACGCCGCGAATCTCCTCTTCATCGCGCTCATCATCGAGGCTGCCACCGGGACCGTGCGCGCATTTGGCGGCGCATCGGAGACCGGTGCCTTCTGGGCCATCATCGCGGCTGCGTCGGTCCACTGGGCGAGCGCCGTGGTCGCGCTGCTCGCCATCCGCGAGCACCTCATGGTGGGAAGATGGCCTCATGGCCGCCGCCGTTCGGCGTGGGGCTTCTGGCTGAATGTGATCGCGCTGCTCGTCCTCGCCGCGTGGTTCTGGCTCGGCGCAACCCCGGCCGTTTACAAACGCATCTTCGGGTGAGCGGGAGTGTCGGATGACGAAGGTCCGGTTCTTGCCTCCGTCATTCGTCTCCCGAACCGGGCACCGTCCCGCCCGCATCGCGGATCACCTTGTCCACTGCCGCGACATCCTCGAATGCGAGATGTTTCCGCTGGTATTTGTTCCAGAGCACGCGTCGCAATTCGAGCAGATCGTCCATCAGCGGCACATCGTAGTAGGTCCACGACGCGTCGTCGCGCAGCTTCGCCTGGACGCGCCACTTGCCGCCAAATTTCTCCGCGCGCACCTCGCGCTTTTCGCCGTCTTCGGTCGTGTGTTTCCAAACGTGGATGTTTCGTGATCCCATTTTTAGCAGGGCAGTTTCGTGGTTTTCAAAAGTTGGAGTGGAAAAAATCAGCGTGTTCTCACTCTTAATCCTATTCTTAATCTTGTTCTTAGTCCGCGAGCGGAGCGCACCGCGGATCCGCGGCAGAGGATTAAGAATAAGATGAAGAATAAGATGAAGAAACGGCGCAGCGCGGCAGTGACTTTCACCGCGCGCCCTGAGAGATAGACACCACCTTGAAGGATTTCCGCAAGCTCTTGCTCTGGCTCGCCGCGTCGCTTGTGCTCGGCGCACTGCTCGCGCCGCTGCTGTTTCAGTGCGCGCACCCGTTCGCGGCGCGCGGCATTTTTCCCAGCGTGACGGGGCAGGGGTTCCACCGCTACTTCAGCCGCACCGTCGAGATCGCCGCCATCCTCCTGCTGTGGCCGCTCGCACGCTCGCTGAAAGTGCGCTCGCTCGCCGAACTCGGACTCGAATGGGACACGCGCTGGCCGCAGCGCCTCGCGCTCGGTTTTTTTGCAGCGGTCGCGCTCATGGCGGTGATGGCGGCGATCCTGTTCGCATTTGGCGGAGTCATTTTTCTGCCCGCAGGACAGCGGCACGCCGGCGAATTGCCAAAGGTCGTCTTCACCGCCGCGTGTGTCGGCTTCATCGAGGAATGCATCTTCCGCGGCGCGATCCTCGGCCTGCTCCAGCGCTCGATGCCCCGCACCGCCGCGCTGTTCGCGAGCGCGCTTTTCTTCGCCGTCGTGCATTTCCTCCAGCCGCCCGCGGGCGCTGTCGCGGCCGCGGATGTCACGTGGGCCTCCGGCTTCGCGCTGATTCCCGGCATCTTCGGCCAGTGGAAAACCCCGATGCTCGTCGCCGCATCGTTCAGCACGCTCCTCGCGGTCGGCTGCGTGCTCGGCTGGGCGATGCAGCGCACACGCTCGCTGTGGCTCGGGATCGGCCTGCACGCAGGCTGGGTGTTCTGCGCACAGGGATTTGGAAAATTCGCATTGTTCGCGCCGGGAAAGCTCCCGTGGATCGGCGCGGATATCCGCATCGGCCTCGCGCCTCTCGCCACCGTCATCCTCACCGGCGCGCTCTGCCGCGCCGTCCTCGCACATGGGCGTCGCGACGATCACGCGTAGGATTTTTTCCGCGCTCGGCACGCTCTGCTTCCCGCCGCACTGCGCGGCGTGCCGCATCGCGACGGAGCCCGGCGTCCACCTCTGCGCGGAGTGCGCGGAAACTGCGCAGCGCATCGAGCCGCCGTTCTGCCAGTGCTGCTCGCAGCCGTTCGAAGGAGCGATCACCCAGCAGTTCACCTGCGCAAATTGCGCGGACCGCGAACTCCACTTCGAGTGCTCCTCCGCCGCGTATCTCAGCAGCGGAGTCGTCCGCAATTTCATCCACGCCTTCAAATACGAGCACCAGTTTCACCTCCGCCGCCCGCTCGCGGACTGGCTCGCGCACACGCTCGAAGATCCGCGCATTTCCTCGCGCCCATTCGACGCGCTCGTGCCCGTCCCGCTGCACCACATCCGGTTCCGCGAACGCGAATTCAACCAGGCCGCCGAGCTCGCCACGCTCGTCTCGCAGCGCTGCGGCGTCCCCGTTTTGCACGCGCTGAAGCGCACCCGCTACACCTCCACGCAGACGAAACTCGATCGCGCCGAGCGAATGGAAAACTTGCGCGGGGCCTTCCGCGTGCGCCACATTGCCGGCGTGAAAGAACGACACCTCGTCCTCGTTGACGACGTCTTCACGACGGGCTCGACCGTCGAGGAGTGCTCGCGCGTGCTGCTGCGCGCCGGCGCCGCCTCGGTGCGAGTCATCACCGTCGCCCGCGGCTAGACCCGCAAAAACATGAACGCCCGCAAATCCAAAACCACGGCAGCCCACCGAAACGCAACCGCTGCCCATGCAAGAGCCTGACCCTTCCAATCCCATGGGAATCTTCTCCAAGCCGGTCTTCACCTCCGGCAAGAAACGTGAACTGCCCGCCGGCCTCTGGACGAAATGCCCCGGCTGCGGCGAGATCATCCACAACCTCGAAATCGAGGGCAACGACCGCATCTGCCCGAAGTGCGATCACCACTTCACACTCACCGCGCACGACCGCATCGAACTGCTGCTCGACGAGGGTACTTTCATCGAGCACGACGCGAAGCTCACCTCCGTGGACACGCTGAAATTCACCGGCCAGGCCACCTACACCGACCGCCTGAAAAAATACCAGAAGGCCACCGGCCTCCTCGACGCCGTCATCACCGGCCTCGGCAGTATCGAGGGGAAAAAGGTGAGCATCGCCGTGATGGATTTCGGATTCCTCGCCGCGACGATGGGCAGTGTCGTCGGTGAAAAAATCACCCGCGCCATCGAGCGCGCGACTGCGCAGAGGCTCCCCATGATCATTGTCAGTGCCAGCGGCGGCGCGCGCATGTACGAGGGGATGCTCTCGCTCATGCAGATGGCAAAAACGTGCGGCGCACTCGCGCGCCACTCGGATGCAAAGCTGCCGTACATTTCCGTGCTCACCGATCCCACGACAGCGGGCGTGATGGCCAGCTACGCGAGCGTCGGCGACATCATCATCGCCGAGCCGAAGTGCATGATCGGCTTCGCCGGCCCGCGCGTGATCCGCGAGACGACGCATCAGGAATTGCCGCCGGGATTCCAGACCGCCGAATTTTGCGTGGAGCACGGCCTTGTGGACATGATCGTGCATCGGAAAAAAATGAAAGAGACGCTCGCCAGCCTGCTCGGGTATCTCGCGCCCGCCGTGGCGTGATGCCGTTCGTAGCGCAGACTTCCAAGTCTGCTGTATCGCCGGTTTCCGAACCGGCTGATTACGCGGATTTCGGAGCGTCCGCAGATTTGGAAATCCGCGAAACAGCAGATTTGGAAATATGCGCTACGGAAATATTCCGATGAACTACCGCGAGGCGCTCGGCTGGCTCTACGGGCTGCAGGTCCACGGCATCACGCTCGGCCTGGAAAAAACCCGCCGTCTCTGCGACGCGCTCGGCATCGGGACGGCGAGCGGTGCAAAGCGCTGCTTCATCCACGTCGCCGGCACGAATGGCAAAGGCTCCGTGTGCGCGATGCTCGCCGCCGTGTGTGTCGCGGCGAAGCGCCGCACGGGACTCTGCACGTCGCCGCACCTCGTCAGTTTCCGCGAGCGAATCCGGCTTGGACCGAATCAGATTCCCGAGGATCACGTCGCCGAGTGGCTCGCGAAAATCCGCGAGATCATCGCTGATTGGGAGCACGCACCGACGTTTTTTGAAATCACCACCGTGCTCGCGCTCGCGTGGTTCCAGCAGCAAAACGCAGAAATTGTGATCCTCGAAACCGGCATGGGCGGACGGCTCGATTCCACAAACATCGTCACGCCCGCCGTCTCGGTGATCACGCCGATCGGCCTCGACCACATGCAGCACCTCGGCGGCACGCTCGCCGCGATTGCGGGGGAGAAGGCGGGTATCATCAAGCCCGGCGTTCCCGTCGTCTCCGCGCCGCAGGCACCGGAAGCCGAGGCTGTCATCCGTTCCGCCGCAGAGGCGGCGGGCGCACGGCTGCAATTCATCCGCCAGCCGCTCGGTGCCGACTGGCCGCTCGCGCTAGCAGGCAGCCACCAGCGCTGGAATGCCGCACTCGCATTCGCCGCACTGATCGAGTCCGGCATGAGGCCCGATCCGCGCATCGTGCGCGATGCGTTCGCGGGCGTGCAATGGCCCGCGCGTTTCCAGCGCGCGGATGATCGCACGGTGATCGACGGCGCGCACAATCCGCACGCCGCCGAACAGCTCGCCGCGACATGGCGCGAGGAATTTCACGACGGGAAGGCCACGCTCATCCTCGGCATCCTCGCGGACAAGGACGCGCCCGGCGTCATCGCCGCACTTCTGCCGATCGCCGCACGCATCATCTGCACACCCGTGCGCAGCCCGCGCGCACTGCCGCCCGCGGAACTCGCCACGCTCATCCGCGCACAGTCGCCCGCGATGCCCGTGAGCGTCGCAGAGACGCTCGATGCCGCGCTCGCGGAAGCGCGCACCGGGAGCGCTCGCACTCTCATCGCTGGCTCACTGTTCCTCGCCGGCGAAGCACTCGTGCGCCTCGGCCTCGCCGACGGCGAGCATGAGTGGAGCGCGCAGTGAACCGCAGGCGTGGGCGCAAGCCCGCGTCCGCACTCTCCCGAGTGCGCCTACTCGAAGGGCTCCATGAAGTAGAGCCCGGTCGTCATCGGAAATGCGTTGTCGCTCGGCATCCGCTTCATCGCGTGTTTCTCGCCCCACGAGTCGGAATAGATGATCTCGTTCGTCTTGTTGTTGTAGCCGATGATGAGCCGCATGTGGCCGCCGTGTGCCTGCGGGATTTCCGCCTCGGGGTAGAGGCCCAGCTCCACGCCCCACATCACCGGGATTCCCTTGTCAATTTTCTCCGCGATCTCGCGCTTGAACTTGTCAAAGTCGCCCTTCTTTTTCACCGTTTTCGATTCTTTCAGCGATGCGGGATCCATCGAGCCGTAGATCGCGCCGATATCAATCGTGTGCATGCCCGCGATGTTGATCTCCGGCTTCTTGTTCCGCTTCGCCTCGCGATTGTAGTCCGTAATCATCCGGGTGAACTCCGCGTATTCCCATTTCGAAATCGCGCGCACATGCACATGCAGGCGGCCCTGCAATGCGGTGAGCGCCTTCAGCATTGCGTCGGGATTTGTGCCGCCGCCCGCGCCGGTGTTTGCCACCTGCGCCATCTCGTGCTGGTCCACCGGCGTCCCGTAGTATCGGAAGACGCGTTCCGCTGTGGCGACCGCGCAGTAGCCCTTCGGCCCCTGGTCCACCATCGGCACATTTTTCAGGTACACGTCGCCGCTGGGCTCCTTGGTGATGTTCGCCAGCAGCGCGGTCTTGCTCACGCGTTTTCCGGTGGATGCCATCGTCGCCGCCGAAGTGCCGAGGCCGAGCTGCTTCGTCATCGCCGACATACGCAGCCGCACGAATTCCGGGCGGAACGCCACGCCCGTCGCCTTCGCATCCTTTTGGTAGCTGAATTCGAGGAGATAGACCGACGGTGCCTTCGACCATGAGAAGCCCATCGCCTTCACCGCGCTCGCATTCTGTCTGCCGAGATCCACGGGCTGCACGCCAGCCTTCGCAGTGATCGCGGCCTTCCATGTTTCGAGCTGCTTTTCAAATTCCGCGCGGCTCGCGAAGCTGGCGCTGTCGTTGTCGCCGCGGTTGAAAATCGAGAGATTCACGCGGAACAGCTTCCCGTTTTGAAATTCGACGACCGCCTCCTTCACCGGGATCGCGCCATTCCAGATCGCGTAGTTGCCAAAGTAGCGCGCGCTGTCCTTCTGCACGGAGAGCCACTGTGTCTGCGCGGGCTTCATCGCGGCTTCGAGCTGATCGGGAGTCAGCTCCCAAGGCTTGTCACCGGCGATCAGCGCATCGAGCGCGACCGCCGGGGCGGGGGATGTGCTGATGGATTTCTGCGCGCGCACGGGCTGCGGCGCGAAGAGGCATGCAGCGATGATGGCGAGTGCGGGGATTGTGCAGACAGGATGGAAGAAGCGCATGGTGTGGAGTGGAACCCCAAATTTTGCCCGTGGAAATGCACCGCGCAATGCCGGAGTGAAAGCCTGCGGCACCTCAGCGCTGTGCGCGTTTCATCCTGTGGATCAGCGGCGCGACGAGGGCCGTGGCGACGAGCAGGACGCCGAGCGCGCACACGATGGCCGCGCCGGTCGGGAGATCCGCGTAGAAGCTCCCGATCATCCCGCCGACGCCACCGATGAGCGCGATGATGCAGCCGATGAGCATCCTGATTCGCATCGTGCGCGCGAGCAGCACAGCGCAGACGGCGGGCACGATGAGATAGCTGAAGATCAGGAGCACCCCGGCGATCCGCACGAAGCTCGTCACCACGAAACCGAACAGCGCGTAGAAAAGAAAATCCCACGCGCGCACGCGCATCCCCTGCGAGTGCGACTGTTCGCGCGCGAACGACACGCCGCAAAGCTGCGGGCGAAAGATGAGATGCACGAGGCCCACGAGCAGGAACCACCATGCGGTGCCGGGCAGGAATCCGCCGTGCATGTTTTCCGCCGGGGGCTCGTTCAGGATTTTCATCGGGGGCAGAAAGTTTCCGAGGAAGGTGCCGATGCGGAAGATGTCCTCGGCTGAGACGAGGAGGATGTTCCCCACGAGCATGTTCTTGATTTCCTCATCACCGTGCGCCGCGCGGCCGAGGATGAGCACGGATGCCGCCGCGGCGACGACGTACGCGATGCCGATCGTCGCCTCGTGCGGGACCTCGCTCCCGCTCTTGTTCGTGAATGAAAACAGTGCCGCGGCGATGAGCGTGAAGCCGAGCGCGATGGCGATGTTGAGCGGGTCGTCCAGCTCGAGGCCGCAGAGCGCGCCGACGCAGAAGCCGAGCGAAGCCATCTGCGCCATCGCGATATCAATGAAGATGATCCCGCGCTGCACGACGTGCAGGCCGAGATACACGAGGAGCGGCGGCAGGATCACGCAGGCCACGAGCGGCCACAGCATCACTTCGAGGATTTCCTTCATGTTACTCCTTCAGTGCGGCTGCGACGCGCGCGACGATCACGTCCATGAATGCCGCGTAGCTCTCCGTGTTCGGCAGCGCGCCGGGAAACTGCGCGACGTCCGCGATGTGTGCGCCGGTGCTGCTGGCGACCTTCTCCGCGGTTTTGCGATTGTGAAATGGCTCGACGATGATCGCGTGCGCGTGCGCCGTCTTCATGTCGGCGATCACTTTCACGAGGTGCGACGGCGACGGCGGGATGCCGGGCTTCGGCTCGAGGAAAATCTCGGATACGAGCCCGAAGCGGCGCGCGAAGTACGGCCATGAGTCGTGATATGCGACGATCTGCCGGCCCTTGAACGGCAGCATCGCGCCGCCCCACTCCTGGAGCTTCGCATTGATGGCCTGCTCGAACTTCGCGTAGTTCGCCTGATACGTCGCGGCATTCGCTGCGTCGGCTGAGGCAAATGCGTCAGCGATGTGTTTCGCGACGGCCTTCACGATGATCGGGTCCATCATGAAATGTGGATTGCCCATCGCGTGAACATCACCCGCGGCGCGCGTGAGCGTCGTGGGGACGTTCATCATGCGGATGCCCTCCGAGGCGATCACGCGTCCGGGCTTGCCGGTTTCAAGCTTCGGGTTGCGCGCGTTTTGCAGGAGCGGCGGGAGCCAGCCGACTTCGAGTTCCGCGCCGCCCTCGATGAGCACATCGGCGGCGCGCAGTTTCACGATGAAGCTCGGGCGCGCGTCCACGAAATGCGGATCCTCGGTGGGCTTCGCCATCACGGTGACGTCCACCTTGTCGCCGCCGATGTCGCGCGCGACTGCGCCGTAGTCCGGCAGTGTCGCGACGACGTTGAGCTTTGCCTCTGCGGCGGTGAGCAGTGCGGCGAGCGCGGCTGCGATGATTGCGGGTATTTTCATGCGATGATTTGGATTTAGAATTTGTGTGCGCCGTGCGCGCCGAGCGCGAATTCGAACTGAAGGAACAGCGAGTCCTCGTTGCGCGCCGGCAGGAACGATGAGGAGTGGAGGAAGTCGTGGTTGTATTGCAGCCGGAGCTTCGAGAACTCCGACGGATACCACGTGAGGTTCGTGGAAATCCTCCAGCGCGACTGGCGCTCGGCATCCATCGTGATCGGCGAGTCCTGCATGTGCAGATAGTCGCCGCGCACGCCGGCGGCCCAGCCACGCGCGAAGCCCCACACGACCTGCGAATACGCGCCCCAGTCGGTGAATGTCTCGCTCGCGGGGAAGGAGTCGTTCAGCCCGCGTCCGGCGCTGGCATGGCGCAGCATCGCCTCGGTCTGCCACTTCACATACGGCCAGCCGCCTTCGGATTTCGGGGACTTCCATTTGTAAAAAACATCCGCGCCGTAAATCTGCGTGCGCGAATTTGGGCCGGTGTCGTTCTGGCCGAATGCGGCGGACGTGCCGACGAGCAGCGTGCGTGTGGGGCTGAGGTCGAACGACATTTCCAGCCGCGGGATGAATGCGAAGTCGCTGATGCGGTTCAACTGCCGGTCAATCGTCTGCCGTCCGAACTGCGTGCCGTTTTCGCCGGTGTTGCGGAACGATGCCGCCGTGCCGCCCTCGCCATTTTGCACGGCGAGCATGAGCTGCGTGTACCACCGCGTCGGCAGCACCCACGAGACTTGCGCGCCGATGCCGCGCAGGCCATCCGCGCCGAGCAGGCGTCCGTGGACGAGTGACGCATCCGCAAAATCCCATGTGTGCGGGTGCATCGGATTGAGGCGGCCGAAGGGCGCGAAAAACTGCCCGGCCTTCACCTGCAGGCCGAGCGGCATACTTGTGGTCTGCGCGAACGCCTCCTCGACTTCGACCGAGGTTTGATTCCGCGCGTCGAGCTTGAAGACGATGTTCGCGAACGCCTCGAAGTACGGATCCACCGCGCCGTCGAGCGCGATCTCGAGGTTGCGCGCATTGAAGCCGCGCGTGTGCGGATCGTGATCGCCGACTTCGAGCGAACCCAGATCGTGCGCCGAGGACGCGGCGGCTGCGATGATCGCGTCGAACGAGATATTCAGGTAGGTCTTGCCGCCGCCCGCGAGAGTTATCGGTGCGGTGCCGAGTGAGAGGATGGAGCTGTCCGTCGTCGGAATCGCAGGCGTGCTGCCGGGTGAGGGCGGTGCGAGCTGCGGAGGCGGAGCTGCCAGCGTGCCGGGCAGGAGCACGCTGTCATCCGTCGTCGGGAAGAGCGGCGTGCCGGCTGGCGGTGTTTTTCCCGTGGGCAGTGCAGGCGGTGTTGCCGCGGATGGCGCTGTCGCCGGCTGCGGGGCAGGTGTTGCGGGCGCAGGATTCTTTTTGAGATCCTCGATGGTCGAGTGCTGGTCTGCGATTTCCTTTTTCAGCGCATCAAGCTCCTGCTGATGGCGCGTCTGCATCTCGCGCATCATCTGCTGGATTGCGTTGAGCTGCTGTTGGACGGAAGGCTCCTGCCCGAGCGCGCGGCCCGAGAGGGCGCACGCTGCGAGCAGCATGATCTGTTTTTTCAATGTGTGGAATGGGGTTGGAAGTGGAGACACGGCGAATCGCCGACACGGCGATTCGCACAACGACGAAACGGCTGAGACTTCAGGCCGTCGCCGGAGGCGCGTGTTCCAAGACCCCGATTGAAAAACGGATTCCGCCGATGCGCCCGGCGAATGTCGGCACCCGCTCCACGAGGAGAATTTCCGGCGCTGCCGTGAAGTCCGCGAGCGTCGTCGGCGCGTGGAAATTCCCTGCCTCAAAAAGCGTGACGCAGCACGAGTGCTCCGGCTCCGATGCATCCGGGTGCGCCGCCGCGTGCAGGGCGGGGGATGCGGCGAGCCACAGCACCGCGAATAAATTCAGCAGCACGGCGAGCCCCATCGCACGCGGGATGCCGGACAGATGTTGGCGCGGGGCTGTCATGGAAAGCGGAGGCAACTAAGCATCATGCGGATTGCTGGCAAGCACTCACGCATGACGGCTGCGCCATGTGCGCGTCTGCGGAAAATGAAAAGCCGCCGGTCCGTGTGACGCGGACCGGCGGCTTCTTGAAAATGTCTCCGCTCAGTTTCCCGGCGCGACCTTCCCCATCTCGATGCCGTATTTCGTGCCGAGTTCCTTCAGCTTTTTTCCGATGGGTTCGATCTTGCCCTGGATGGCCATCATCTTGGGCAGGAATTCTTGCATCACCTTCTGCGATTCCTCGGGCTTGGCACCGTCAAACTTCGGCATACCCTTGAAGACTTCGCCCATCTCGCCGAGGACCACGGTCATCTCGCCCCAGGCACCCTTGAGATCCGCAGGGAGTCCGTCGCCCTTGATGGATTTCAGCTTCGCGATGATTTTTGTGACCATCGCAATCCCGGCCGCCGGATCTGCCGGCGAACCCTTCTGCTTCTCCTCGATCCATTTGCTGGCTTCGTCGATCTGCGTCTTGAAATTCGAGAGGGCCGCCTTTTCCTCCGCGGTGACCGGAGCGGCTGCGGCGGGCGCTGCATTCGCACCGGGCGCGGCGTTGTCGCCGGCGGCAATTGCGAGGGAGGATGTTGCGAGGACGAGGGAGGTGAGCAGGTGGAGTTTCATGCGCGTGCAGGCTGGAGTGTTTTTGCGGGGACTGGAAGCGGCATCTGTACGGTGCTGTGGAAATGCGCGGGGTAGCCGCATATTTCACCCCAAAAGAAAAGCCGCCGGGCCGCGTGATGCGGGCCGGCGGCTGCCTTGAAATATTGCGAAAGTTTACTTGGCGGGCTTTTCTTCCACTTTCACCGGCTTCTCGTCGCCCTCGGGCTTGTCGCCCCCACCACCTTTGCCGCCCGGCGCGACCTTCGACATGTCGAGGCCGTACTTGGTGCCAACTTCCTTGAGCTTTTTCATGATGGGATCGCCTTTCTTTTTGATCGCTTCCATTTTCGGCGCGAGTTCCATCATCTTCGGAAAGAGAGCGGCCATCGCCTTCTCATTGTCCTCGGGCTTCTCAGCCTTGGGAATCTTGAGGTCCTTGAAAAGATCCGCCATCTCACCGAGAACTCCGCCCATTTCCGTCCATGCGGATTTTAGATCGGTCGGAAGTCCGTCCGTCTTGATGCTTTTGAACTTGCTGGAGAGTTCACCCATCATCGCTATCCCTGCCACTGGATCGGTTTTGGCCGCCGCGCTCTTTTCCTTGGCCCACTTGCTGAAGTTTTCGACATCGGTCTTGAAGTTCGCGATGGCGGTTTTCTCGTCTATTTTCTTGTCGCAACCGGTGATGGCGAGGCAGGCGGTGGCAATGATGAGTGGGATGGAATGAATGAGTTTCATGGAAGCGCGAGGCTGACGGTCTCGCGCCGATTGGCAAAGCAGAAACGAAACTTTTTCCCCCGTGCGGCCACCGGGTGCGTACGGAAAGTTTTCGCGCCAATGCGGGGATGCGGAATGGAAAACTGGGGATACGCAGGGAGTTTCCGGCGCACCAGTCCGCGGCCTGCCCTCAGTGCAGTTGGGAATTCCTGTTTGCGGGATGCGCCACCTGGCGGGAGTCGTCGTAGAGTGCCCTCACGGCCTTGTCGCCGTTGATGTCCTCGTTGGCCTGCCAGATCATGTGCTTGTAAAATTGGATCAGCCCCGCGGCGCAGAGTCCCCAAAACATGGTGATGAAGACCTTTTGCAGGAATGAATTCTTAATCATGCCTGCATCGGAAAGCAGATCGCTGGCCAGCGTCACCAGAATCCCCACTGGCCGGTGCGCAGGATGTAGAGGGCGAGCGCGAGATTCGTGACGGCGTGGGTGAACACGCACGCGGCGAGGCTGCGGGTGCGGTAGGCTACAAGATTGAAGAGCGCGCCGGTGACGATCGCCGCGGGCCAGTCGGGCTGATTGTGGATGGCGCAGAATCCGGCGACGCTGATGAGAAAGGAGCGCCAGGTGAAGGTGCCGAATGGCACCGAGGCGAAGTCTTCGCGAACGAGCCAGCGCAGGAGGAAGCCGCGCCAGAAGAGCTCTTCGGCGAAGGGGACAACGGCGACCATGCGGAAAAGCCGCACGGTGAGACTGCCCCAGTACGGCCAGCCCGAGGCAGCGAAGAAACCGGGATCGAAGCCATCGGTGCGCGGCGCGATTTTGAAAAGCGCCTGCGGCGAAATCCACACCGCGAGCGAGAGCAGGCCGATGAACGTGGCAAAGCCGAATCCCGCGAGGGGGCGAAGCACGAAGCGCCTGCGCAGGCGCCACAGCATCGCGGTGCAGACCAATGTCTGGAGCGGAAAGATCCAGTATCGCGGCTGGGAGAGCGCCCAGTGCGCGTAGCCTTCGCCGACTTTCCGCACCGCAGCCTCGAGGAAAAGGAATGCAAGAAAAACGAGGAAAGGCCCGAGATAAGCTACCCGGTCTGATCGTACACCACTCATTTTATGGAAAAGAAATCCATGCTCGCGAACCAGACACAGGAATCAAATCCCGAGCAACTCCTGAAGCTCATCGAGTCGCAGGTGGCCGCCGCGCGGGAGCGCCGGGCTGCGCGCGAGGCGGGCCGGGGCCACGCGGGGAGCGTCGGGATTTTCATCATCGTAGCGGGCGCGGCGTTTGCGCTGTGGATGCTCACGGTGCTGCTCGACCAGATGCGCCCGCAGCACGGCGATCGGAAGGAAAATGCGAGCGCGCAGCCGGTGGAGCGCGCCCGCTGAGAATTACCAGAACCGGGTACAACAACTGCTTTTCTCAAAACTCAAATGGCCAAGACCCTCACATCCGCAATCGGCGTTGACCTCGGACGCTATTCCCTCAAGTCGGTGCTCCTGCAAAAGAAAAGCGGCGACCGGTATGTCGTCACCCATTTCGCATCCATGCCGGTGACAGAGGCGGTGGAGCGCACGCCGGAGATGCTCGGCTCGGAAATCAAGGCGCTGATGAATCAAATGGGCGGGAGCGCAAAAGGCTGCGCGGTCGCAGTGAGCAGCCCCGGCGCGCTGATGCGGATCATCGAGCAGCCCGAGACACCACCGGAGATCCTGCGGGATGCGCTGCGCCTGAACGGGGCGGCGCTGATGAACCAGGACTGCAGAAACTTTGTCCTCGACTGCGTGGATTGCGAACTGCCCGCCGAGGCGCCGGCAGCTAACGCTTCTGTCGCGCAACGCCGCTACCTCGTCGCGGGCCTGCCGCGCACGGAGATCTCGCAGTTCACGCAGTCCTTCGAGATCGGCGGACTGGGAAATGTCACGAATCTCCAGCTCGCGCCGCTCGTGGTTTTCAATGCCTTCGAGTTTGCTCAGCCGGAGGCCTTCAACAGCCAGGCGTTCTTCCTCATTGATTTCGGCCATGCGGCCTCGACGATGATGATCGGCGCGCGGCGCGAGCTGTCGCTGATCCGGAATGTGGAATTTGGCGGCAAGTCATTCGTGGAATCGCTCTGCGGCCTGAGCGGTGAGGGTGCCGAGACCGTCCTCTCCGCGCTGGCAAACGAGGACGAGGTGATGGTCGAATACGCCCGGATGGCGCTGATGGCGCTGACGCGCGAAATCGGCAGTTCGATCGGATTTTACGAGGGACGGCGTGAGGAGACGATCTCGCAGATATGGGTCTCCGGCGGCCTCGCACGGAATGCGACGCTCCTGCGCCTGCTCGGCGAGGAACTCCGGATGCCGTGCCAGACGTGGGTCGCGCTCGAGCGGTGCGAACTGAATGTTTCCTCATCCAAACGCGCGCAGCTCGCGGAGGAGATGCTCGACTACAGCATCGCCTGCGGAGCCGCCGCCCAACTCCTCAACGCCTGAACCACCATGGCCCTACGCATCAATCTTTACCACGAAGTCATCCGCGCAAAGCGCCAGGAACAATTCGATCCGCTCAAGCTTTCGCTCCTCGCGCTCATCGTTGTCGCAGTCGGCATGGCCGGCTACTATGGTGTCCAGCTCAAGCGCACGAGCAATGTCCGCGGGGCGTACAACGCGCAGAAGGCCGAATTCGACAAGCTCGATCCGAAGGCAAAGGAGGCTGAGAAAAAGGAGGCGGAACTGAACAAGCAGATCGATCTCGCCGACAAGCTCACCAAGCGGATGGAAAAGCGCATCTACTGGGCGCCGCTCTTTGAAAATGTGATGCTGGCCGTGCCGGCGAATGTCCAGCTCACAAGGCTGCATTGTGACGCGGGCCGCGACAAGGGCGGCACGAGCGCGATGAGCATCGAGGGAATCGCAGCGGACGTGGAACCGCGGGCGGTCGCCGAGAATCTTCGCAAGGCAGTCGTGGCGCGAATCGCCACGAAGTACCCGAACGCCGTCGCGACATTCAAGAATCTCGACGACAGCACGGAACACCCCGTGGTGAACGGCCAGCGGGTCGCCGCCGTGGTCTTCACGATTAACGTCACATTCAAATCCGAACCCGACCCCGCGCCAGCCCCTGTGCCCGGCAAGCGGATGGCGAAAAACGAAGCCCCAACACCATGAAGCTCAGCAAGGACCAGATTCAAAAAATCGTGCTCGGAGGGATGATCTTCTGCGGCGTCATCTACTCGTACTCCGCATTTCTCCTCGGTCCGCTCAGCTCCAGCCGGGAGAAGGCGATCAAGGACACCGCGGAACTCACCCCGAAGATCAGCGCCGCCCACGCGCAAATCACAAAGACCGAGGGCATCGAGAAGAAGGCGCCAGCGTCACTCCGCCTGATCGAGCAGGTCCAGTCGATGATCCCTCAGGGCGCGCCCATCGCCTGGGTTCCCACAAAGATTTCGGACCTTTTCAGGCGGGAGGGCGTGGAAAAAATCTCGGCCCGCATGGCAGGTGAACTGCCGGAAAAGGAACTCACCGGCTTTGGCAGATACTCGTGGAGCGTCGAGGTGCCGCGGGTGGAATTCATCGCATTCGGCAGGGCGCTCTCGGCGATGGAAAACGACGAGCCGCTCATGGAGATTCAGGCTCTCGAGGTGGATGCCGGCCGCGATGATGTCCAGTTCCAGCGCGTATCCATCACCCTGCAAAACATCGTCCGCCTATGAAAATCGCCCCGCTCATTCTCACCGCCGCAGCCGTCGCACTCTCCGTGCACGCGCAGGCCGAGCCGGAAAAAACAAAGGGCTACGAGCTGAAAAACCGCTCCGCCTTCCACGCGCCGGAAGACGGGAGGATCCCTTTCTGGCCGATCGGATTCCAGCGCCAGCCCAAAGGCGCGCTCGCCGCGCCGATCGCCTCAGCCGCAAAAATCCGCATCGAGCCTTCGCATTTCAATCTCACGAGCGTCCTGCTCGGGCATCCGGCCCTCGCCACGATCAATGGCCGCGCATTCGCGGAAGGCGAAATCCTCCCGGTGGTCTTCGGCAGTGAACGCCTGAAGGTCGTCCTCAAGTCGGTCCAGGACGGAGGAGTCACACTCGAACACGCCGGGCAGCAAATCTTCGTCCCGATGAAGCGCCATGAGCTAGCCCCGAGGCAGTCGCAGCAACCGTCGCAGCCAGTCGAATTCGCAATCCGAATCGGCCCCGTCCTCGGGAAATAGGGCATTCCCAAACCAGCACGCAGGCACGCAGGTAACGTTGGCACACCCTTGCCTATGCCTCGGCGACACCGTGAACAACGTGCGGAGGCATCGGCTGCCATCCGATTTCCACCTCTCCTCTGCGAACCGGCGTGCGTGGCGCGGCCCCACAGGCGCTTTCCCTGCGCGGACTACCGTTTTAGCGAGGGATTCGCGGAATGGGACCGTGACATCGCCGGCGTATCCGGCCCGCGCGTGTATTTCGCCATTCGGAAAGGCGGGCTATCCACACGATCATCAATCCATGCGCGGCAGGCCTCACGCCCGTGAAGTCAAGCATATGCGGATGGTGACTGCAATTCAGGGCCTACTGGAGGTGGTAATAGGCCGTCACTGTCGTGGTCTTGCCTCTCGCGAGGGCAACTTGAGTCGGATTTGGCGGATTGTAACCGGTCAATGCGCCAAAATAGAGTGTAGGATTGCCGCCCGTTCCCATTCCCATGTTGTAGTAAGGGTATGGAATTTGACTGGTCGGATTCAGCCACCACTTCGACGAATTGGACGAAGGCACGCCTGGCACGACGCTGAGCCTTGCGATCGTCAGGCCGTTGGCCTGGTTGCTCAGGGACACGGTGCCCGGTGTAGGGTCAATGGTGAATGCGCTTGCGAGGGCCGCGCCGTTTCCCGCCGGACGCCCAGCCTGTCCTTGATGATTCCGATTGCCCGTTGCCTGACCCTTCTGATTGGCCGTGCGGTGAGGTGTCAGATTGTATGTCACTGTCACCGTCGTTGTCCCTGTCGAGGAGACCACGACAGTCGTCGGAGGCGGCGTCACCCGGCCTTCCATCCGTGGAAAGGTCAGGTGATGTTCACCGCATTTCAGTGCGACCAATGAGTTGAACGGACGCATCACTCCGTCGAGGCAATATTTTGCATTGCGAACCGCATCCAGCGACAGGCAGTGCCGGGTGAGCTTAACGTCAAGGATGCCACCCCCGTGGGCGTTAGGTTTCTTTTCAGGATAATCAATGACAACAGCCGGATGCTGCGGAGTGTGCAGGCCGGGAGTGATGCAGCAACCGCCGATACCGAAAGACGCCACCGCGATGAAGATGAGCACGGGCAAGGTTTTCATAGGATGCTATCAGGCGATTTTCCGAAGTCCCTGTCAAGACTTTGGTGCAATATTAATTACGCTTCCATATTGAACGATAGTTTGTGTCAAAATGTTCGGACGGTTTGTTCCTGCGGTCATTGGGGTTTTATGCCACTTCGCTGAATCAAAACGACAGATGGGCGGTATTTTCAGCCGGTTCGGAAAACCGCGTTTGCAACGCCAAAGGCGTTCCATCGATCAGCCCGGAGTTGCGCGCTGCGCGCTACCCTGGGAATGCGTCTTGCGGTTGATGTTGCGGACGCAGGGTAGGCACCCGTGCCTCGCGTCAATCGGCGGCTGACGGAGCTAACGCCGTTGGCGTAGCAGACGCCCGCCATAGGGCGCTCAGGCCCGCGTTCTATTCCGCGGGAAAATTTTCAAGCTCAAAATGTCAGTTTGCAACGAGCGACGACCGTGCGCCCGCGGGGCAGTTCCTCGTAAGGATTTAACGGACTGAGTCGGTAATCCTGATTAGTCAGATTCAGCATACCGAAGCTAATTTCGCACTGATTCCGGTGAAACCGGTAACCTGCCAGGACATTAAATTGCCAGAAATCAGATGGCAACGGACCCTGCCTTTCGGCCCGAAGAACTGGATGGAATACAAATGTATCGTCGAGTGTCGAAAGAAGTCCGTCCCTCACGATGCTTTGGTTTTCCTGACGGTACCAATTCGCTTCCGCCCGGGCGAAGAATCCGCACGGATGGTTGTAGATCGCATAAAGGCTCAGATGGTGCAGTTCCGACATTTCACGCCGTGCGATACGGGTGAGATCGTCAAATGAAACCGGATCCTCCGGATTGCCGAGCGCACCGGTCAGTTCAGGAATATCATGATCGAATTTTGAACGCGTGTAGCGGTATCTCGCTCCGAACGCCCAATCATCCCCAATTAGCTGGTTAATCGTGGCCGTGAACGAATCCTCACGGTAGCGATCCTTCGATCTTGCGGACGATGGCACAATGCCCAGGATCTGGAAGTTTGCCTGGAGCATGTCAAACGTCCCGAGGGTGCGCTCCACGTTCTGGGCAAGCTGGCCGTATTCGAATCCGAAATAAGTGCGCGAAGGGAGTTTTTGTTCAAAGCTGAGGCCGGAAATCCGATATCTGCTTCCCGCAACCGAGCCAATGAGCGACTCGGAGGTGATGCTTCGAAAAGCCTGCAGGAACCCCGCTACCTGTGTAGGCTCAAGCCGGATGCTTTCATCGAAGCTCGTCCCACCGATCCCCTCCGCGTACGCACCCCGGATCGTTGCTCCCCGCCATGGTGTGATGATCAAGCCTGCCTTTGGCGACACCTGCTCAAGCGTGATCTGACGCCCATTGATCGGCGGATTCCGAAAATTGTCAGGGTAACGCATCCGGTCGTAAGTAACGCCGCCGGTAAGCAACAGCCACCGTGTCACCCTCCATGTGTCGTAAGCGTAAATGTTCAGCCGTTCGAAATTCACGGACTCGGCCTGTTGCGAGGGAGGAGTGCCGAAAAGCGGAGTCAGGATTGGGTCGCCTCCAAAATTGTCCAGCGTCGCCCGCGTATCGAAACGGCCGCTTTGATAGCGACCTCCTAAGACAAGAGAATGCCGGCCAAGGCTCGCGATTTGCTGAAGCTCCGCGGAGTAGATTTCGAGCTTTGAGTGATAAGTGAAATCGAACAGGCTGGCGGCTGCATCCAGAATCTTTCCCTGCCCGGCCAGCCTCCGCGTCGCGTCGAGATTGGGGACAAAGTTTCCATTGGCGTCTAGAACCGGAATTGCTTCCACCGGTGCATTGTCACCGAGGTCGCGTGCGACAAATAACTGCGAGGTTTGACTTGCCCTTACATCCTGACCGCTGGCCAGCCGCCCGAGGAGCAGGAGCGTGTGGTTGCCGGGGCTCCACTCGTGATGCCACCCGAGGAGCGCCAAACCGGGGCTCTCATCCACTCGCGAACGGCTGGTCAGATTCGCAAGATTGGGCACCTTCTTTGGAACGAATTCCCCCGTGTTCTCATCCAGCACCTGGGCAATCATGGTGCTCGCCGAGGATGGATCGTAGTACTGCAAAACATCGCCGGCCCGCGTGTCGCCGAGTTGCACCAGCGCAAAGAGCGAGTCGGCGGGATTTAGTTGGAGCTTAAAAGTTCCTGTATAATTCGACTCTGAAAAACCGTTGTTCGGCCGCGTCCCACGCGAATACAGGTAGCCGGCATCAATCGCGTAGGACAAATTGCCGAGCGTCCCATACTGCGACAACGTCTCGCTTACCCGCCCGTCGCTGCGATACTCAAACAGCGAGCTAAAGCCCACACCGTCCTTTTCAAACAGCTTCGAATACTCCTGTTCTGATACGAACTGTGAGAGCGAGCCGCCGCCGACAGGAGAAAGCAAGTTGGAGAGCAACAGCTCATTAAATGTCCCAGTTTCATAACGGAGCACGACCCGACTTGGATCACGCAGGGCGTCGTAGCTGTTTGCGAGGAAAAGGTGCGCCGCGGCGCTGCCATAGTCGGCGTTCACGGCGCGGACGGCCTCGCGCACGCTTTGTTCCTCCATGCCTTCCTTGAGATAGATGGAGGCGAGATTCGTCCCGCGCACGGCGCGATCCTGATCCAGGAGGAACTGCGAGCGGTACACGCGGCGGTTGTCGTTGAGGTCGAGGGATTTTTCGAGGTCGGCGACGGCCTCGTTGTAGCGGTTCTCCTGCTTGCGCTGGATGGCGGAGTAAAGCCACGGGGTGGGATCGTTCGGGTCGAGCTTTTTGGCGCGGTCGAATTCCAAATTTGCCTTGGCATTGCTGCCGACCTGGCTGGCGGCCTTGCCAAGATAGCTGCGCAGGATGGAGCGGTTCGGCTCGAGCGCGGCGGCCACCTGCATGTCGCGGCGTCCGTCCCGCTCGTGGCCCGCGCGGATGGAGGTGAGGCCGCGGCCGAGCCATGCATTGGCCAGTGCGCCGTCGAGCGCGATGGCTTCCTCGAAGGACTGCCGCGCACGGCCAATGTGATTTTCTGCGGCGAGCAGGAAGCCCCGCAGCGCGTGCGCCTGCGCGTTGCGCGGCGCGAGGCGGATGCCG
>JBBRYC010000077.1:0-30592 GCA_038238025.1 Chthoniobacterales bacterium | reverse complement strand
TCCTCGGCCTGCACACGCAGCACCCGTGGTTCACGGTGACGGGCGGGGCGAAGTCGTATGTGGAAAAAATCACCGCGCCATTTCGCGACCGCGTCGCGCTGAAACAGAAAGCCGTCCGGGTGCAGCGTGGCGCGGGAAAGGCGAAGGTCTTCACAGCGGACGGAGCATCGCGGGAGTTCGACAAAGTCATCCTCGCGTGTCACGCGGATCAGGCGCTCGCATTGCTCGCCGACCCGACCGGGATGGAGACGCGGCTGCTGCGCAATTTCGAGTATCAGCCGAACACCGCGACGCTGCACACCGACACGTCATTCATGCCGCGCACGCGTCGCTGCTGGGCGTCGTGGAACTACCGCATCGCCGCGGACGGCACGCCGAGCACACACTATTGGATGAACCGACTCCAGGGCGTCTCCGATCGCGCGGACTACTTCGTCTCGCTCAATTGCCACGACCGCATCGCGCCCGATCGCGTGTTGCGCCGCATCGAATACGAGCATCCGCTTTTCAATCTCGCCGCCATCGCCGCGCAGCGCGAACTGCCGCAACTCAATCGCATCGCACCCGAACAGACCACTTACTACGCCGGTGCGTGGTTCAAATACGGCTTCCACGAGGACGGCTTCACGAGCGCGCTCGAATGCGCGCGCGCCGTCACCGGCGAGCCCATCTGGTCATGAACTCCTGCCTCTACGAGTGCTCCGTGATGCACCACCGGCTCGAGCCGAAGGAGCATCATTTCCGCTACCTCATCTTCATGTTCGCGCTCGATCTCGATGAATTGCCCGCGCTCGCGAAACGCCTCCCATTTTTCAGCCTCAACCGCTGGAACCTCTACACATTCCGCGACCGCGATCACCTCACTCTCGCTGGCGGCGAAACCAAATCAGCGAAGGAAAACCTCGTCGCCTACCTCGCGGAGAACGGCATCCGGTTCCCCGCCGATGGGCGTATCCTGCTGGTGACGCTGCCCCGCGTGCTCGGCTACATTTTCAATCCCGTGTCGTTCTACTTTTGCTCGGACGCCGCGGGCACCCCGCTCTGCGCCGTCGTCGAAGTCGGCAACACCTTCCGCGAAATGAAGCCCTACCTGCTGCGCGAGCGCGGCAGCGAGGGCAACTTCCGCCTCATCACGCCGAAGCACTTCTACGTCTCGCCCTTCTCCGCCCTCGATCTCGCGTTTGATTTCAAACTCCGCATCCCCGGCGACACACTCGACATCCACATAGATGATCGCGACGGCGAACGCCGCGTGCTGCTCACCGCGCTCACCGGAAAACGCGCGCCGCTCACCACCGCGCGGCTGCTGTGGTTCACGCTGAAGTATCCGCTCATCACGCTGAAAGTGATCTTCTTCATCCACTGGCACGCCTTCCGGCTCTGGTTGAAAAAACTGCCCTTCCACCGCAAGGCCGCGAATCCCGATCTTCAGCGGGACGTGCTCCGACCGCACTCATCCATCGCCGGTAAAAATCCATGAACGAAACACTCACCGCCTCCACTGCGCTTCCCGCGAAAGAATCGCCCGGCCTCTACCAGCGCCTCGTCCTCGACGCGCTCGGCAAGATGACCGCGGGCTGTCTCCGCATCGAACTGCCCGGCGGCGCAGTGCAAACCATCGGCACGCCCGGCGCGGAAATCAGCGCCGTCATCCGCGTGCGCGACGCCGCATTTTTCAAACGCTGCATGCTCTTCGGCGACGTGGGCTTTGGTGAAAGCTATGTGGATGGCGACTGGGACACCGACTCCATCGAGCGCGTCATCACATGGGCGATCCTCAATGTCGAAAACTCCCCGGCGATGTCGGGCTCGAAGTCCCGCGCCTTCGCGCTGAACCTCCTCAAATTCTACAACCGCGCGCGGCATCTCCTCCGCCCAAACAGCATCAACACCGCGCGGCAAAACATCGCCCAACACTACGACCTCGGGAACGATTTCTACCGTCTGTGGCTCGACCCGACGATGACCTACTCCAGCGCACTTTTTACCGCGCCGGATCAGACGCTCGAATCCGCGCAGACCGCCAAATACGACGCGCTCTGCCGCAAGCTGCGCCTCGTGCCGGGCGATCACGTTCTCGAAATCGGCAGCGGCTGGGGCGGCTTCGCGTGCCACGCCGTTCGCAACTACGGCTGCCGCGTGACGACCGTCACCATCTCCACCGAGCAGTTTCATTTTGCGAAAGAGCGCTTCAAGCGCGAGGGCGTCGCCGCGCGAGTGGACATCCAGCTCGAGGACTATCGCAACATCACCGGCCAGTTCGACAAGGTCGCGTCCATCGAAATGATGGAAGCGCTCGGCGACCGCTACCTCGAAACCTACTTCGCAAAAATCCACTCGTTGCTGAAGCCCGACGGCCTCGTCGGCGTGCAATACATCACCGTCCCCGACTCGCGCCACACAGAGCTGAAGCGCGGTGTGGACTGGATTCAAAAGCACATCTTCCCCGGCTCGCTGCTGCTGAGCATCGGCCGCGTGAATCAGGCACTGAACCGCACCGGCGATCTTTTTCTGCATCACCTCGAAGACCTCGGCCTCAGCTACGCGCGCACGCTGCGCACATGGTTCGACACCTTCAACGCCCGCGCCACCGAGGTGCGCGCACTCGGCTTCGACGACCGCTTCATCCGCAAATGGAGCTACTACCTCCAATACTGCGAGGCCGCGTTCTCGATGCGAAACATCAGCGTCGTGCAAGCCATCTACACGCGCCCGAACAACCCGCGCCTCCGCGCCTCCGCATGATCTGGTTTCTCCGCATCGCATTCATCGGCGTCCTCATCTCGATGCTCGCCGTCACCGGCTGGGCGAGCAGCGTCGTCGCGCTGTGGAAGACGCCGCGCGCCGTCGCCACGCACCCGTGGTTCATCGCCACGCTGTTCGACACCTACTTCGCCTTCCTCACCTTCTACGCATGGGTCGCATACAAGGAGACGAGCAAGGTCGCGCGCTTCGCGTGGCTCATCGCGATCCTGCTCCTCGGCAATATCGCGATGGCGATCTACATGCTGAACCAGCTCTTCCGCCTGCCCGCGAACGCCACGATGGAGCAGTTGCTCCTGCGGAAACAATGAGCGCCGATACTGCAATCCAGATCTCTCCGGCAGCGCGCGAATCGTTTTGGAAACGGCGCGTCGTCACGCCTATTCTCGCGCAATTGAAGCAGGGCGTGACGCCCGAGAAACTCGCACTCACCGTGGCGCTCGGCTTCACGCTTGGGATATTTCCAATCCTCGGCTCCTGCACAATCCTCTGCGCGCTCGCCGCCATCGTGCTGCGGTTGAATCAGCCGGTGATTCAGCTCATGAACTACATCGCGTATCCGCTGCAACTCGCGCTGATCATCCCCATCTACCGCGCAGGCGAAATCCTGTTCCGCAAGCCGCCAATCCCACTTTCGATCCCGCTCATCTTCGAGCGCTTCCGCGCGGACTTCGGGCAGTTCCTCCGCGATTTCGGAATGATCGCCGTGCAGGGCATCGTCGTCTGGTGCATTCTCGCGCCGGTTCTCCTCGCCGCGCTCTACTTCACCACGCGCCCGCTTTTGCGAAAGCTCGCGCGGAGCAACGGACGCTCTGCCACGACAACGCGGTGCCCATGACTCTCCAATTCACCGGTCGCATCCGCCTGCAAAACGAGCGGTTTTTGGGTAGGGTGGGCGTCCCGCCTGCCGTGCTGCGCATCCTGCGCAGCACCCGGCGGAACTCTCTTGACGTCGTTACGACCAAAGACGTCCGGAAGTATTCCGCGAGACGCGGAACACGGGAGGCGGGACGCCCACCCTACCCGCACACCGCGCGTCTGCTTCTCAAGAATTGCTCCAAGGATATCGCCTCCAATCCGCGATGTTTTGGAGTTTTCGGAATGCCTTTCGATGGCGCTTTGCAAACACACATCGAGTCATGATTCCACTCCTCGGCATCGGACTGCTCATCGTAGTCGCATACTTCAGCGTCACCTGGGCGATTAGTGTGCGGGTGAAAAACTACGGCTTCCTCGATGTCGCATGGTCGTACGGCGTCGCCATCCTCGCGCCATTCTACGCGCTGAACTCACCCGGCATCTCAGCGCACAAATGGCCCGTCGTCATCGTCGGCGTGCTGTGGAGCCTGCGGCTCGGCACCTACATTCTAATCCGCGTTGTCCGGCATCATCCTGTGGAGGACGTGCGCTACGAAACGCTTCGCAAACGCTGGCCCGGCACCGGCATGTTCTACGTCTTCTTCCAGATGCAGGCCGTGCTCGTCGCGATCTTCTCGCTGCCATTCCTCATCGTAAGTTTCAACACCGCGCCGCAACTCAGCGCACTCGAAATCGCCGGCCTCGCGCTTGCGGTTGTATCGCTCGGCGGCGAAGCGCTCGCCGACCGGCAGCTCAAGCAATTCAAAGCCGATCCCGCGAATCGCGGCAAAGTCTGCCAGGCCGGACTCTGGCACCTTTCGCGTCATCCGAATTACTTTTTCGAGTCACTCATCTGGTGGGCATTTTTCCTCGTCGCACTCGGCTCACCCTACGGCTGGGTCACGATCATCTGCCCGCTGCTCATGTTCTGGTTCCTGTGGAAAGTGACCGGCATCCCGCTCACCGAGGAGCACTCGGTGCGCAGCAAAGGCGACGCCTACCGCGAGTATCAGCGTACCACGAGCGCGTTCGTCCCGTGGTTCCGCAAAACTTCCAAACCATGATCTCACTCGACCGCCTGCTCGAAACCAATCTCATCCCCGACGCCCTGATCCGCGCCGGCATCCGCCGACTTCTCGCCGGAACGCTCCGCGAACACCGCCGCGCGAACGTCGAGGACCAGCGCGCCGCACTCCTCGCGCACATCGCCGAGCTGAAGCAAAGCCCCATCGCCATCCAGACGCGCGACGCCAACGAACAGCACTACGAAGTGCCCACGCGCTTCTACCAACTCTGCCTCGGCAAACGCCTGAAATACAGCTCCGGCCTGTGGACCGACGGCATCACTACCCTCGATGCCGCGGAGGAAAAAATGCTCGCCCTCACGTGCGAGCGAGCCGACCTCGCCGACGGCCAGCGCATCCTCGAACTCGGCTGCGGCTGGGGCTCGCTCTCGCTGTGGATGGCGGAAAAATATCCCGGCGCGCAAATCACCGTCGTCTCGAATTCGCGAACGCAAAAGGAACACATCGACGCCGCAGCCGCCGACCGCGGTTTCAAAAATCTCACCGTGGTCACAAGCGACATGAACGTCTTCGACACTGCCGCGCAATTCGACCGCGTCGTCAGCGTCGAGATGTTCGAGCACATGAAAAACTACCAACTCCTGCTCGGAAAAGTCGCCCGCTGGCTCGCGCCCGGCGGCAAGCTCTTCGTCCACATCTTCACGCACCGCCGCTACGCCTACCACTACGTGGACAAAGGCCCCGACGACTGGATGACCCGCTACTTTTTCGCCGGCGGCCAAATGCCCTCCGACGACCTCTTGCTCTACTTCCAGGACGACCTCCGCATCGAACAACACTGGTGCGTCAGCGGCACCCACTACGAAAAAACCGCCGAAGCCTGGCTGCAAAACATGGACGCCCATCGCGCCGAAATCTGGCCGCTCTTCGAGCAAACGTACGGCGCCGACAAAACCAAACGCTGGTGGACCTACTGGCGCGTCTTCTTCCTCGCGTGCGCGGAACTCTGGGGCTACCGCGACGGCAACGAATGGCACGTCTCGCACTACCGCTTCCGCAAGCCGTAGCCGGGCTCGTTCAGTGCGAGCCGTTGCGGGCGGTGCCGCTGCCGACGGCGCGACCATTGCCGTTGCCGTTTTTGTGATGGCCGTTCAGCGGCTTCTCGCCCTTCGTCTTGAAGAATTTCGTGACGAACATCGGCGGCATGTTGATCAGGCAGTATTCGCTCTCGGCGCGTGCGAAATGGTCGCAGTGGCCGCGCGAGCGCAGCTCATTCGTGACCTGATAGATGATGAATGCCGAGTGCGCCTGCGGGGCGAGGACCGCATAGGTGTGGTCGAGAATCTCGCGCTTTTTCGCCTTGTCCAAGATGCTGAACGGGATGCCCGAGACGACGTAGTCGCAGTGCTGGAGGCCCTTTTTCGAGAGCACATCGGGGAGCTTCACGCAGTCCTCGTTGTGGACGCTGACGCGCGGCTCGTGGGCAAACTGTTTGCGGAGGTGTTCGCAGAGTTCGGCGTCGATCTCGAAGAGCATCAGGTGCGAATCCGCGTGCATCCGGCGCACGATCTCGCGGGTGTGACAGCCCTCGCCGGGGCCGAATTCCGCGATGACGCGCGGGACGCTGTGATCCATCTTGTCGGACACCTTGCGGATGAGCGTCTTGGAACTCGGCATAATCGAAGCCACGCTCAACGGGCTTCGGAGGAATCGTTTCAAAAAAAGTGCGCTCATGTAAGAAAATATCCGGGGGAAAACTCGCGCGAACCCTACTGTCTGACGCCCGTATGGCAAGCGTTCAGACGTGCGTTGGAAAAATCGGGGGATTTTCGGATGCGGTGCCGGGGGAGGACACAAATTACAGAATCAAAATTTCAAAAGCCAAACTGCAAAAGCCGGAATCTCTGGCCGTCGAAGGCCACAGCTTGCCCTTTGGATTTTGTGTTTTGTGCTTTTATTTTTCGCCACGCCTGTGGCGTTCAAAATCCACTCACCGCCGCTCCCCGCTTGCGCCGCACGCCGCATTGTCCTCAAATATGGCGAACCCTCAACGACCACACCTCCATGAAAACGCTCCGCCTCATCCTCATCGGAACCGCATCACTCATTTTCGCCGTCGGCGCAAATGCGCAGCCCGCCCCCGCCGTGAAGCCCGCCCCCGGCACCGCGCCGACAGCCCCTGCGAAACCGAAGGCCTTTGCCGGGCCGGACACGCACATCTACATCACCATCGCGGAGGCCATGCAGTTTCAGTTGAAAGCCTCCGACACACTGCGCGGGAGAATGAAGGAGGGCGACCCGGAGATGGTCACGCTGGCCGGCAAGCTCGGCAGGGAAATCACGGAACTCTACACGCCCGGCGTGAACATGGCGCAGGAGCACGGCGTGCCCGGCAGCATCGACAAGAAGACGAAGACCGGAACCATCCCGAATGACATGACGCCCGCCGACAGGGCGGCGCTCGCGAAGGTGAACGCGATGAACAAGGACGAGAAGAAATGGCTCGTGGCATTCTTCGAACTGTTCGCAAAAGAGTCGAAGAAGGGCGCGGCCGAAGCTGAAAAAGGGGCGAAGGCCGCTCAGGATGCCGACCTCAAGGCGTGGGCGGAAAAAGTCGCCGCGGTGCTGAAGACTCAGACCGAGACAATCGAGGCGAAGCACAAGGCGCTGAAGACGAAAAAGTGAGCCGCGCAGTCGATCACCGGTATGCGTTCCAATCTCTCGACTGAGTTGCATCCGGTGAAGGCCCACACTGAATCATTCACCATCCGCACCCGCGGCAAGGGGACAAGCGAGATCACCGGGGAGGTCGCGCGGATTGTCAGCGACAGCGGCGTGAAGACGGGTGTCGTCACGGTCTTCATCCGCCACACGAGCGCCTCGCTCATCATTTACGAAAATGCCGACCCTTCCGCGCGCACGGATCTGCACGAGTTCTTCGAGCGACTCGTGCCGGAGGACAGCGACTACTTCGTCCACACCGCCGAGGGGCCGGATGACATGCCTTCGCACCTCCGCATGGTGCTCACCCGCACGAGCGAGACGATCCCCATCGCCGCCGGGCACATGACGCTCGGGACGTGGCAGGGAATATTCCTTTTCGAACATCGCGCCGCTGCGCATCAGCGGGAGATCAGCGTTTCGGTGATCGGGAGCGTCTTAGAGACTGTGTAAAAAGTCACGGTCGCGCCCAGACGCGCGCAGGAAAATGGGAGCGCGCGCTTCCAGCGTGCCGCGTCCAGCATCCCTGCCGGGCGCAGGGCGAAGGCGGCGGGGGATCCCCGCTCATCACAAAGCCAGCCGCAGTCCCGCAGTCCGGCGGATCTTTCCGGCAGGATGCCGCAAAGGACACGCTGGAAGCGTGTGTTCCCATTTTACTTCGTGCCGTATCCGCCTTCCCTGAATCGGATGCAGATGCATGGAAAACGCGGGACTTTTTACACAGCCTCCCAGAGCCGGGCCCGTGCTCTAGTTCCCCGGCGTACCCTTCACCTCGAAGGTGCGGCGGATCGTGCGCAGTTCCTTCCAGGTCGCATCGGAATCCCCGATGGCCTTCGGCGAAGTGCAAACGAAAAGATAGTTCCGCGACCTCACGGGATCGGCCCACGATTGGATTTCGAAATACAGAACCTGTGGCTTTGCCGTGACGAAGGGCTCCACCCAGGTCAGTTCGCCGTGGTATTGGATGGCCCTTGCGGAGGCCGGGACTTTCTCGGGCGTGCCTGTCGCCTCCTTTGCCTGTTCGAGCTTGAATGTGAACTTGCCGGTGTCCGCATCCACGCCCTTGCGCTTCAGGATCGCGCCGGCCAAGCCGCGATAGTATTCGAGGATTTCCCGTTGGATGATTTCCTGTGTGAGTTCCTGGTCCTTCGGGACCGAAAACACGAATGCATAGCTGAAAAACGTGTCGGAACTCGCGTCAAACATCCCCGGTGCGAAGCGGATTTCCTCGATGCCCTTCAGCTTCATCGCGGGCGCGAATGGAGGCGGCAATTGGATGCGCTCACCTTTCCATGCGGTGTTGAAAACCAGCATTTCATCAGTCGTAGCAGGCGTTCCCGTCTTCAGGCTTGCATCGTCAGCACGGGATAGGTCGGAAAAGCCGAGAAGGATGGTGACGCAGATGGGGAGAAACAGGGCGGACGGGGAGCGATTCATGAGTCAGAAATATGCGGTTATAAGTTTGGGGTGAGATAGCCTGTCATTTGCCGACGGCGAACAGATGCCTGCTGCCGCGGAGATAGAGCGTGCCTTCTGAAAGCGCCGGGCTGGCCATGAGCGGTTCGCCGAGCAGGTTGGTGGCGAGGAGCTTAAGCTTATTGCCGGCCTCCAGGACGAAGGCCACCCCATCCTCACCTGCGAGATAGATCTTTCCATCGGCCGCCACTGGCGAGGCGCTGAAGCCAAATGACCGGTGCGGCACGCGCTCGGCATAGTGTTCGGTTCCGCTTTTCAAATCGAAACATGCAAGGATGCCATCGTTATTCAGCACATAGACTTCGCTCCGATAGATGAGCGGAGTGGGCATGTAACCGCCCCGCCGAGTCTTGCTCCAGGCTATGGACTTATTGCTGGTTTCCCCGTCCCGCAGGGTGATGTCGCCTGTGGCTCCAGGGCGGATGGCGAAGACCGGGCGCTCCGGGCCTCGTCCGCTCGCGACAATGATCACGCCGTCGGAAAACACGGGGGTTGGCGCGGTGATCTTGGAGCTGCCACCGAGCCGCCAGAGTTCCTCGCCGGTCGCAGGATTGTAGCCCCGGATGAAATTGGAGCCGTTGGTGATTAGTTCCGCGCGATCCTTGCCGGGATACACGGTGGGCGTCCCCCACGAGGGCAGCTCTTCCCGGGGTGTCTTCCAGACCGTTTTGCCGGTCTTTAGGTCCGCCGCGAGCAGGAAGGAACCTTTCTGCTGGTCGCATTGGACGATGACTTTGCCATCGTAGATGATCGGGGAACTCGCGGTGCCCCATTCATAGCTCGGGAGATCATAGGCTCCGACATCCATTCGCCCGAGATCCTTTTTCCAAAGAAACTCGCCTTTGACCGTGTAAGCGAAAAGCCCCTCGGAGCCGAAGATCGCAACGACATGCTCGCCGTCAGTCGCCGGCGTTGAATTGGCATAGGTCGCCTTGATGTGCCGCTTGTCCTTCGGGATGCCCGTGGTCGCAGTCCTGTTCCAGAGCGGCTTCCCGGTCTTCTTGTCCATACACAGGATCTGCCACTCATGCACCGAGCGATCTTCGGATGCCTCGCCCGAGCCATAGAGCCCGGGCTTGAATGAGGCGTCACCTTTGCTGCTCACCGCGGTGGTGAGGAACAGCCTGTCGCCCCAGACCACGGGACTCGAATGAGCAAGGCCGGGGATCTCGACTTTGAACCGGATTCCTTCGCCCGTCACCCCGTCCCATTTGTCCGGAAGATTCATGCCGTCCGATACGCCGCAGGCATTCTGACCGCGAAAGGATGGCCAGTTGCCCTTCTCCTCGGCAGACACAGGACGCTGGTGGCACCCGATGCACAGGAGGAGCACCGGAAGGATGACGGATTTCGCTATTCGTGGGAGCGGCATCGCAGGGGGATTAGGAACATCTCATTGTCAGGCGATGTGCATTCGCACCTACTGCCCCCGCGACGATGAGTTGGCAAGCTCCGCGAAGCATGGTTGGCGGTGCGGAAAGTGATGCGGCGTCCGGCGCATCTATTTCTTGGGCGCGGCTGCGGGATCTTTCGGCTTCGGCGCGGCTTTGATTTCGGCGCCCTTGCGTGTCACCGTCGGCAGCGGATCATTGGTGCCTGCAAAGTCATTGCGAGCCTTCTGGATCACCGCGGCGGGAAGCATCTCGCCCTCTGCCACGAGGATCCGCACGCGCAAGGTCTGCGTGCCGCCGGCAGGGATCGTCCCCTTGAACCACGCGCCAAAACGGCCATAGTCGCGATAGGTGGAAAAGACGGCGTCCCTCGAGTTATCCGGGTGATTGATATAGAGCACGCTATAATGTTTCCCACCCAGCCCGATGGTCTCACCCACCCAGGGATAGTCGCGATCCTTGCGCGGGTCGGGCTTTTCCACGGGGAAAAAATAGGCCGTCACTTTTCGGTCCACCGCATCGGACGGGCGGAATTGCAGGCCGGAATGCTCGGGGTCGCCCTCCAGCTTTGTCTCGCCGCCGACCGCCTTTAGCTTGGATGTCATCTCCACCGCGACATACGCGGGCGCGGGCGCGGGGAGGAATTTCAGCGTGCGCTCTTCCTCCAGGATCGCCTCGGGGCCGTCGCCTGTCCATTTCACGAGCGAGGTGAAAGTCGCGCCGTCATCGTTCGCCTTTTGATCGGTGAATTTTTCATGCACCTGTTCGCCGCCTTTCATGTGCCAGCGGTCATAGGTCTTGCCGGCGACGCCGAGCTTGTTCCAGCCGATGTAGATGCCGCGGTGATGCGTAAAGGATCCTCCCGCGCCTTTTGTGATAGGTTCCTTCCCATCGGCGTCGAAGAGATGGAGGTATGGCTTGTAAGTCTCCTCGCGGCGCGCGGGCGTGGATTTGTCATACGCATACATGTAGCGCGCGATGATCCTCCCATCGCGGAGGACATCGAGGTGCTTTCCCGGCTCATCGTGAAAGGAAAAGCCGCCGGCAAATGCGGAGGCGGGGAGCAGCGTGGCGAGGAGAAGCGCGGAGGTGCGAAGCATGGATGCGGTTCGGGTGAAAGCGATGCTCAGTAGCCATCTGGAAACGCATGTGCAATGGCGAAGGCGCCTGCACCGGGCTCACGGCCCGAATTCCTTGCCGGGGCGGAATAGCGCAGGAAGCCCGTCGCGGACAAGCGCCGAAGCGCATGACTACTTTCATTGCCCGGTCTCTCGGAGCGTGTCATTTTCCCCGGCCATGCTGCGCTGCCTTTTCTTCGTGCTGTTCACCTGTGTTGCTCTCGCCGACGACTGGCCGCATTTCCGCGGGCCTTCGCGCGATGGAGTGTCGGTGGAGAAAGGCTGGCGGAGCGAGTGGAGCGGCGATGCGCCAGTGGCGTGGAAGGCGCAGGTGGGGCTCGGCTTTTCCTCGGTCGTCGTGGCGAATGGCCGTGCGGCGACCGCGGGCCATGCGGATGGCAAGGACACGATTTTCTGCTTCGAAGCAGCGACGGGGAAGCCGCTTTGGAAGCACAGCTACGTGGCGGAACTCGGCGACAAATTTTTCGAGGGCGGCACGACGGGCACGCCGACGTGGGACGGCGCGCGTCTTTTCTGGCTGGGCCGCTGGGGCGACTTGATGTGCCTCGACGGGGAGAGCGGGAAAATCGTGTGGCAAAAAAACATCCATCAGGAGACCGGCGCGACGCTGCCGATGTGGGGCTTCACGGGCGCGCCGCTCGTCGCTGGGAATCTGCTCGTGCTGAATGTCGGCGAGGCTGGGGTGGGCGTGGACAAGAACGACGGCAAGGTCGTGTGGAAATCCGCGCCGAAGGACGCGGGCTACTCGACGCCGCTGCCATTTTGCCTCGGCGGCACGACGCTCGCGATGTTCGGCAACGGTACCAACTACATCGCAGTGGACCCGTTGACGGGCAGGGAGGCGTGGCGTTTCCGCTGGGTGACGCAGTACGGCGTAAATGCGGCGGATCCGATTGTGAGTGGTGACCGCGTGTTCATTTCCACCGGCTACGGAAAAGGCGGCACGCTGCTCCAACTCAACGCGGACGAGCCGAAGCAGCTCTGGAAAACAAAGGCGCTCCGCACGCAACTCAACGCCGCGGTGCTGCACGACGGACACCTCTTCGGCGTGGACGGCGACACGACGGAGAAGGGCGCGCTGAAGTGCATCGAGTTCTCCACCGGCGCGGAAAAATGGAGCCAGCCCGGTTTCGGAAACGGCGGCGTCATCGTGGCGGATGGAAAACTGATCGCACTGAGCGGTGACGGCGAACTGAGCATCGCGCCTGCATCGCCGTCCGGCTTCAAGCCCACGTCGCACGCGAAGGTGCTCGGCCCGAAATGCTGGACCGCGCCCGTGCTCGCAAATGGCCTCGTCTATTGCCGCAACTCGCGCGGTGAAATCGCCGTGATCGATCTGCGCGCAAAGTAAAGCTGATGCGACTCACACAAAGACGCGGAGGCGCAAAGGGATTGTAAGCAAGACACCATTTCGGCACTTTTGCGCCTTCGCGTCATTGCGCGACACATTCACCACGATTCCTCCGACATGAAACGCCGCACCTTCCTCCACGCCACCGCGCTCGCAGCACTCGCCGGCACGCCATTCCTCCGCGCCGCGCAGCCGGCGAAGCTCCGCACCGCGCTCATCGGCTCGGGCTGGTGGGGCAAGAATATTTTGAAAGAGGCGATGGCGTCGGGCCGCTGCAAAGTCGTCGCGCTCGCGGATGTGGACGCAAACGTCCTCGAAGTCGCAGGCGATCAAGTGGAGGACCTCAGCGGCGACAAGCCGAAGCTCTATCGCGACTACCGCGAGCTGCTCGCGAAGGAAAAGCCGGACGTCGCCATCATCGCCACGCCCGACCATTGGCACGCGCTGAACACGATCGAGGCACTGAAGGCCGGCGCGCATGTCTTTGTCGAAAAGCCGACCGGCCACACCGTCAACGAAAGCCGCGCGATGCTGAAAGCCGCGAAGGAAAGTGGACGCATGGTGCAGGTCGGGCTGCACCGGCGCATCGGGCCTCACCATGTGAGCGGGATGAAATTCCTGAAGTCCGGCGCAGTCGGCGATGTCGGCATGGTGCGACTTTTTGCACACAGCGCGGGCGGTGGCATCGAGAAGCCGGTGCCGAACGAACCCGTGCCCGACGGCATGGATTGGGACATGTGGTGCGGCCCCGCGCCGAAGCGGCCATTCAGCAAAAAGCTGCACCCCGGCGGCTGGCGCAACACGCTCGACTTCGCGAACGGCACGCTCGGCGACTGGGGCGTGCATTGGCTCGATCAGGTGCTGTGGTGGAGCGGCGAAAAGTATCCGAAGCGTGTCTTCTGCAGCGGTGGCAGGCCCGTGTCAGGTCCGCCCGTGCTGAATGAAAAGGAGCAGACCAGTGACGCGCCGGATCATCAGGTCGCCACGTATGAGTTTGAGAAATTCACCTGCGTCTGGGAGCACCGGCGCTTCGGCGGCAACGACACCGAGAAGCACAAAATCGGCTCCTACTACTATGGCACAAAAGGCGTGCTGCACATCGGCTGGCGCGACGGCTGGACATTTTACCCGAGCACGAAAGGCGCAAAGATCGAGCACGAGGAATCGCAGCTCCAGGAACCCGACGGACACAACATCAAGCTTCTCTGGGCGGATTTTCTCGACGCGATCGATCAGCGTCGCGCGCCCGTCGCGGGCATCGAACTCGCGCACCGCTCCTCCGTGCTCCCGCTCCTCGGCATGATCTCGTGGCGCACCGGACGCAGCCTCGCATGGGACGCGGACAAGGAGCAGATCATCGGCGATGCGGATGCCAACGCATTGCTCGCGCGTCCGTATCGCGGGCCGTGGGTTTATCCGAGTGTGTGACGGTTTGGCGACGCGCAGCCACGTCACTCACCACCGGACACTCTGAAGCATTCGCCGCCCATTTTTCTTCAAATTTTGCGCGTCATGCGGTGTCATCCATGAACGGATATACATGCAGTGCGAATCGCCGTGCTGTTCCGTCCCATGCTCCCCGAAACCGCACCTCCCAGTTCCCGCGGCCGTTCCTTCATCAGCGGCGTCATCGCATTCGTGAGCCGGATGCGCTACGCGGCATTTTCCGGGCTGGTGCATGCGATCATCGTCATCATCCTCGGAAGCACGGTGCTGTACCGGCATTATGTGGAACCGCCGGACTTCACGTCCGCGGAAGCCGGACTGGTCACGGATGACGTCCCTGCGCCGACTCCGGAGACGGCGGCGATGCAAATTCAAAATCCAGACCTCTCGCAGACTGCCACGACGAGCACGGCGGCGGCGGCGGCCGCGAGCACCGCGGCCACGACATCGGCGCAGATGGCGCTGGTCACCACGACCGCGGCCACGTCGAACACCCTCAACATGGCATCGCTCGCCACGCCCGAAGTGTCGCTAAATCTCAAGCCGGGCTCGACGGGCGTGCTCCCGTCATCCGCGCCCGTCGGCACGGGGCTGAGCAAGCTCCAGGCGACACGCATCGCGGCATTCACCGGGGGCTGGGCAAGGGGCGGACGGGCCGCGATGGGACAGCCGCTGAAAAGCCGCGCGTTTGAGTTCACCGCCTACCTCGCGAAGTATGCGGGCGGCGACTGGGATTCCACGGTGTGGCTCGACGGCGAGAGCGTGCGCGGCGGCAGCCTGCACAATCTGCTCTTCATCATGTCCCGGATGTCGCACAAAAAAATCCACGCCAACCCGCAGCCGGTGCCGCTGGATCTGTCGAGCGACGAGATTTTCAAACAGAAGCCGCCCTTCATCTGGTTCACCGGGCACCGCGACTTTGTGCTGACCGATCAGGAAGTCGTGAACCTCGGCGAGTATCTGCGCGCGGGCGGGTGCATCTGGGGCGACAGTTCGCTGCCGGGGCAGCGCTCGCGGTTCGACATCGCATTCCGCCGCGAGATGCTCCGCCTGCTTCCGGAACTCAACAAGCGGTGGGAGCCGATCCCGACCAGCCACCCGATCTACACGAACACGTACTACACCGAGATCAAAGGTGTGCCGCCGGGGATGAATTTCTACGACGAGCCGATTTACGGATTGAAGGGATTCGCGAATGAACTCGCGGTGATCTACACGGCGAACGACTACGGCGACATGTGGCAGTTCGGCATTGATGAAAAAGGCGACTTCGACCTCTCGCGCGACGAGAAGCACCGCCTCGTGGCGATCAACGAGCCGATGTGGAACCGGCGCGGCATCTATTTCCGCAACATCGAGCCGAAGGCGCTCATGGACACTTACAAGTTCGGCACAAACATCGTCATCCACCTGCTCACGCGATGGGAGACGCACCTGCGCTTTGCCCCGACGATGACGAGCAATCCGTGATTCCTCCGATGAAAATCCGCGCCATCCTCGCCAGCGGCCTCGCGCTCACGGTGCTCGCATTTGCGCAGACACCTGCCCCACCCGCGCCCGCGGCAAACGGCAATGCGGTCGTGAACGGCGACTTCGCGAAATTCACCGCGGTGGAAAACCTCTGGGACGGCATCGATGCGCAGGGCTTCCTCGCCGGCAATCCCGTCGGGGCCTACGCCGTGACCGAGAGCGGAAAAATCGGCAGCCTTCAGATGCCGATGACGGTCCACTTCACCGACATGAACGGCGACAAGAAGCCGGACATCGTGAGCTGCGATCCCACGGGGATCGTGCGCGTGCATTTCAACAGCGGCACGCTGACCGAGCCGAAATTCACCCACGCGGAGATCGTGCCGATCTTCCCGCCGCAGGTTTCGAAGGAGCCGATCGGGAACCGCCGGGGCTACGCCACCTGGCCGCACAGCATTCCGAAGATCACCCTCTTTGACTGGGAAAAGCGCGGCGCCCCCGACCTCACTTTCGGCAACTACGACGGCGACATCTGCATCGTCCACAACACCGGCAACGCCAGCGCGCCCGTCTTCCCGCAGCCGCGCAAATACGCGAACATCCGCGTGCCCGTCGGCGCGAAGCCGTGGGGCAACCTCTTCGCACCCTGCGTGGTGGACTGGAACAAGGACGGCCGGCCCGACCTGCTCATTGGCGAAGGCTCCTACTCCGCCAACTCCGTCTTCGTCCTGCTCAACCAGTCCAGCGCATCCGTGCCGAAATTCACCGACGAGCACCGCCACTACCTCTGCTACGGCGACGGCCGCGAGCAGCTCGTGCCGACCGTCGCGGACATCAACGGCGACGGCGAACCCGACGTGCTCGTGGGCGACCGCCTCGGCACCGTGGGCATCTACGCGAACCCCGGAAAATGGAAGCCCGGCACCGAATTGCCGCTCGCGGAGATGATCACCTTTGGCGGTGCAAAAAATGTCGGTTCCGGCGTCGCGCCGCATGCGTGCGATTTCAATGGCGACGGGCTGATCGATCTGCTGCTCGGCAAGGCCAATGGGCGCATCGCCGTCGCGCTGAACATCGGCACGAAGACCGAGCCGAAATTTGGCCCCGCGACCGAAATCCAGGGCGTCAACCTCTGGAGCAACGACATCCGCCTCCCCACCGGCTGGACACTCGATTCTGGCAACACCCGCGGCAACCTTTACGCCTACACCTCGGTGCAGGAAACCACCGGCCCCGGCGGTGGCCGCGTGCTCAAGTCCGGCTACTTCCCCACACCGAACAAATACATCAAGATGGTCCCGCTCATGGTGGACGGCGCGGACTCCACCGACTTCTTCCGCTACTGGCTGGATCAGTGGTATGCGATGCCCGCGAACTGGGCCGGCGGCGGGCGCGTCACGAATTCATTCATCATCCGCCAGACGCTCACCCCGCTGAAAGTCGGCGGCAGCTATACCCTGAGCTTCTCGATGAAAGGCGCGGGCATGCGCGACTCGCAGGCCACCGTCGCCTATCTCGGCGCAAACGAAAACAAGCCCACCAAGTTCACCCCATCCGGACGCGGCGTGAAAGCCGTGAAGGACGAGGCCCACGAGGAACTCTACGAAGTGGAAAAATTCAGCAACAGCGCGCAGTGGAAGACCGTGAAGAAGACCTTCACCGTCCACTTCCGGGACAAGACCATCAAGTCGCTCGACGCGACGACCCTCGCGAT
Source organism: Chthoniobacterales bacterium (assembly GCA_038238025.1). Classification (GTDB taxonomy): domain Bacteria; phylum Verrucomicrobiota; class Verrucomicrobiia; order Chthoniobacterales; family Chthoniobacteraceae; genus SXWH01. The sequence continues at coordinate 13,238 of JBBRYC010000077.1, read as the reverse complement.
CCTCGAGTTCCGGTTCGAGCTCGATCAATATCTCGGCTCCTGCGAAATCGCCGACGTTCAGTTGAAGCTCGACGGAAAATAGCGCGGATCGCACGCCTGATCACACGGGCAGGGCCGGGCATCAGGCAGGCTCTCGAACAGCAAAAGGCGCGCGGTCTTTCGACCGCGCGCCTTGGTGTTACCGTGCAGGGTTAGGGCACTATTTGCAGGAGTTATGTGGTAGGCGTGGGCGGAAAGCCCGCGTCCGCGCTCTTCCGAGCGCGCCTACTTAGTAGCGGTAATGCTCCGGCTTGTAAGGGCCGTTCGGGCTCACGCCGAGGTATTCGGCCTGGGACTTGGTGAGCTTGGTGAGCTTCACGCCGATTTTCTCAAGGTGCAGGCGGGCCACTTCCTCGTCGAGGTGCTTGGGCAGGCGATAGACTTCGGCGCTGTATTGGTCCTGGTTCCGCCAAAGGTCGAGCTGGGCGAGGGTCTGGTTAGTGAAACTATTGCTCATCACAAACGACGGATGGCCGGTGGCGCAGCCGAGGTTCACGAGGCGGCCTTCCGCGAGCATGAAGATGGTGCGGCCGCTGGGCAGCGTGTAGGAATCGTATTGCGGCTTCACGGTCACCTTCTTCACACCCTTGTGCGTGTTGAGGCGCTCGACTTGGATCTCGTTGTCGAAGTGGCCGATGTTGCAGACGATGGCCTGGTCCTTCATCTTAAGCATGTGCTCAAGAGTGATGACATCCTTGTTGCCCGTCGTGGTGACATAGATATCGCCGCGGCCGAGGGTGTCCTCGACGGTGGTGACTTCGAAGCCTTCCATGGCGGCCTGGAGCGCATTGATAGGATCGATCTCCGTGACAACGACGCGCGCGCCGAAGCCGCGCAGCGAGTGGGCGCTGCCCTTGCCGACATCGCCATAGCCGCAGACGACCGCGACTTTGCCGGCGATCATCACGTCGGTGGCGCGCTTGAGGCCGTCCGAGAGGGACTCGCGGCAGCCGTAGAGGTTGTCGAATTTCGACTTAGTCACCGAGTCATTCACATTGATGGCGGGCACCAGCAGCTTGCCGGCTTCCTTCATCTGATAGAGGCGATGGACGCCGGTGGTGGTCTCTTCGGAGACGCCGCGCCAGTCTTTCACCATCTTAGTCCAAATGCCGGGATGCGTCTTCGCGACGCGCTTGAGGAGGTTCTTGATGACCTGCTCCTCGTGCGAACCGCTCGGGGTGTTCACCCACTTGTCACCGTTCTCCAGCTCATAGCCTTTGTGGATGAGCAGCGTCACGTCGCCGCCGTCGTCCACGACGAGCTGCGGGCCCTTGTCGCCGGGGTGAATGACGGCATTCAACGTGAGGTCCCAATATTCTTCGAGCGTCTCGCCCTTCCAGGCAAATACGGGCACGCCCGTGACCGCGATGGCCGAGGCAGCGTGGTCCTGCGTGGAGAAGATATTGCAGCTCGCCCACCGGACATCCGCGCCGAGTTCCACGAGGGTCTCGATGAGCACGGCGGTCTGGATGGTCATGTGCAGCGAGCCGGTGATGCGGACGCCCTTGAGCGGCTTCTCCTTCGCATACTTGCGGCGGACGGACATGAGGCCTGGCATCTCGTGCTCGGCGATGACGATTTCCTTGCGGCCCCATGCGGCGAGGGTGATGTCGCGGACCTTGTAGTCCTGCTTGGCGCCGTTGCCGGAGCCGTTGGACTTAGCGGGAGCCTTCGCGCTCTTGGCGCGGGGCGGTGAGAGTTTGATCTTAGCCATGATGTGGTGCGGTGTTTTGTTAGTTAGTTACTTTGCGGCCTTCTTCAGTGCATCGGCCTTGTTAGTGATTTCCCAGGTGATATCTTTGTCGTTGATTTTGCCGAAATGGCCGTAGTTCGTGCTCTTCGAATAGATCGGGCGGAGCAGGTTGAGCTGTTTCACGATGTCGGCGGGCTTGAAGGAGAAGACCTTGTTCACCGCTGCGAGGATTTTCTCGTCGCTGATCGTGCCGGTGCCGAAGCTATCCACATGCACGCTCACGGGCAGCGGATGGCCGATGGCGTAGGCGAACTGAATCTCGACGCGCGAGGCGAGACCTGCCGCGACGATGCTCTTCGCGACCCAGCGGCCCATGTAGGCGGCGCTGCGATCCACTTTGCTCGGATCCTTGCCGGAGAACGCGCCGCCGCCGTGGCGGCCACTGCCACCGTAGCTGTCCACGATGATCTTGCGTCCCGTGAGGCCGCTGTCGCCCTGAGGTCCGCCGACGACGAACTTACCCGTGGGGTTGATGAGATACTCGGTGTCCTTAGTCAGCATCGTCTTAGGCAGCACTTTCTTGACGACGTTCTCGATGCAGAACTTCTCGATCTCCGCGTGCGTCACGCTGGCGGCGTGCTGCGTGGAGATGACCACATTCACAATACGCGTCGGCCTGCCGTTCACATACTCGACGGACACCTGCGACTTCGCATCCGGGCGCAGCCACGTGGCGGCTTTGCCAGCCTTGCGGATACGCGTGAGTTCACGGCCGAGGCGGTGCGCGAACATTATCGGCGCGGGCATGAGCTCCGGCGTCTCGTCGCAAGCATAGCCAAACATGATACCCTGGTCGCCGGCGCCCTGCTCGGCGGTCTTCTTGCCGTGGGCTTTCTTCGCGTCCACGCCCTGCGCGATGTCGGGCGACTGCGTGGTGAGGTAGTTATTGATGAAAAGTTTGTCCGCGTGGAAGACGTCGTCGTCATTCACGTAGCCGATGCCGCGCACGGCGTCGCGGATGGTCTTGTCGATGTTGATGACGTTGCCGATCGGCTTCCCCCCGAGCTTCGGGATGGTGATTTCGCCACCGACCACGACGATGTTGCTCTTCACGAAAGTCTCGCAAGCGACGCGGCTCGTGGGATCGATGGTGAGGCACGCGTCGAGCACGGCGTCGGAAATGGTGTCTGCGACTTTGTCAGGATGGCCTTCGCCGACGGACTCTGAGGAGAAGATGAAGCTACGGGACATGTGGTGTGTTTTGTGGGTTTTCGTTTGGCATGATTCGGCGGATGCAAGAAACGCACTCACGAATCATGATTGCATGATATGTTCCAAAAAAGCTACTTCGGGTCAAACGGAAAGATCGGGGAATTTCGAGGACGGCGGCGAGCGCATCCCGGGTGGAGCACGCGACTCGCGTGCTGTTTCTGGCGACTCGCCGGAAACAACCGACGGTGTGCCGAAGCGGGCTGCGTCCGCAGATTTGGAACACGCTCGGCCGTCCGAAGCGCAATCTGCAAACACCGTTCCTGCGGGTGTCTGCGGCCAGTGGCCGCAGACAGCACGCGAGTCGCGTGCTTCACCCGGGAGGCGGCTGCGCCGCGCCGCGTGACTCGCTGTTGACCCTACATTTTCAAACTGCGGATGAATGCGAACCAAGACGGATGACTTCCAAAAATCTGCGTTCCTCTGCGTGCATCTGCGGTTCCGCTCACGGACGCTTCGGGATTGCCCGCGCACATTTCCCTGCGCATGAAGGCCCGCGTGTCCACCCGCGACGAACTCCTCTCCACGCTGAAGCGCGTCTTCGGCTACGACTCGTTCCGCCCGTTGCAGGAGGAGATCATCACCGCGGCGATGGACGGCCGCGACGTCCTCGCGCTGCTGCCGACCGGCGGCGGAAAGTCGCTGTGCTTCCAGCTTCCCGCGCTGCTCGGCGACGGCCTCACGGTCGTCGTCTCGCCGCTCATCGCGCTGATGAAAGACCAGGTGGACGCGCTCACGGCGATGGGCGTGGCGGCGACGTTTTTGAATTCCACGCTCGGCGAGCGCGAGGCGAAGGATCGCCTGAACGGCCTCTGGAATGGCCGGTACCGGATGCTCTACGCCGCGCCCGAGCGGCTCATGCTGCCCGGCTTCCTCGACAAATTGCGCGAGTGGAATGTGACGCTCATCGCGATTGACGAGGCGCACTGCATCTCGGAATGGGGTCACGATTTCCGCCCCGAATACCGGCAGATCGCCTCGCTGCGCGAAAAATTTCCCGGCGTGCCTTTCATGGCGCTCACGGCGACGGCGACCGAGCGCGTGCGCGAGGACATCGCCGCGCAACTCCACCTGCACGAGCACGCGCATTTCGTCGCGAGCTTCAACCGGCCGAATCTCACCTATCGCGTCGTGCAGAAGTCGGATGGCTATCGGCAGACGCTGCGCTTCATCAAGGAGCGCAAGGGCGAGTGCGGCATCGTGTATTGCTTCAGCCGCAAATCCGCCGAGTCGCTCGCGGAAAAACTCACCGCCGACGGCGTCGCTGCGAGCGCGTATCACGCGGGGCTCTCCGACAAGCTGCGCGCGGAAAACCAAGAGGCGTTCCTGCGCGACGAGGTGCGGGTGATTTGCGCCACGATCGCGTTCGGCATGGGCATCAACAAGCCGAACGTCCGCTTCGTCATCCACTACGAGCTGCCGAAGAACATCGAGGGCTACTATCAGGAAACCGGGCGCGCCGGACGCGACGGCCTGCCCGGCGAGTGCCTGCTGCTTTTCAATCCCGGCGACGCAATGAAGCAGACGCGCTTCATTGACGAAAAGCCGAGCTCTGACGAGCGCCGCATCGCCCGCGCGCAGCTTCATCAGATGGTGCACTACGCCGAGTGCGCGACGTGCCGGCGCGCGGAACTTCTCGGCTATTTCGGCGAGACCTCTGCGGAGCAAAATTGCGGCGCATGCGACAACTGCCTCACGCCGCGCGAGACCTTCGACGGCTCGACCGCCGCGCTGAAGTTTCTCTCCTCCGTATTCCGCGCGCGCACCGCTTCGTATCGCGGCGACGCGACCTTTGGCATCAATCATCACGCCGAAGTCCTCACCGGCGCGGACACCGAGCGCATCCGCAAGTGGCAGCACGATCAGCTCTCGACCTTCGGCATCGGCGCGGAGCACCCGCGCGAAGGCTGGCAGCACATCGGCCGCGAACTCGTGCGCCTCGGATTCCTCCGGCTCGCGACTGGCGAATTCCCCACCGTCGAGCTGACCGACGAAGGCGCGCAATTTCTGAAAGCCCGCCCGCCGCTCATGCTCACGCGCCCGCCCGCAAAGCCCGAGCGCACGCGCAAAGGCGACGCTGCGCACGAAGCCAAACCGCGCGCGCCGCGCAAAGGCGACATCGCGTGCGACGAGCCGCTTTTCGAAAAACTCCGCCAGCTCCGTCGCGAGATCGCCGACAGCCGCAGCGTCCCGGCCTATATCGTCTTTGGCGACGTCTCGCTGCGCGAAATGGCGCGCGACTACCCGACGACCGAGCGCGAGATGGAAAACATCAGCGGCGTCGGCGTGAAGAAACTCGAGGACTTCGGCGCGCAGTTCCTCGACGCGATCATCAAGCACCTCCGCGAAAATCCGCGGCAGGCGTTTCTCGATTAGGCGGGCGATGTCACCCCGAACATATTTGGGGATCCGCGCGAGAGGTATGCCTCGGGTAGGTTGGGCGTCCCACCTGCCGTATTCCGCGTCCCGCGGAATACATCCGCAGACCACTGGCGAACTGATTGCCTGTGGACGTCCGCCGGGTGCTGCGCAGGATGCGCCGCACGGCAGGCGAGACGCCCAGCCTACCTGAGGCACCCCGTCCTGCTTCCCTGAGCTTCAGTGCAATCGAGGCTGGCGGGCAGTGGCGTTCATGTCGCAAAGTTCCCGCGCCTTCCTCGCACAGTCGCCGCTGCTGGGACGGCCACAGCGACGTGCATGGCAATCACACAAAACTCTGCGCGCAGAGCGATCTGCCCGTTGCGGGCCTGCTGAAGGATTTAAAATCACGCGGCCTGCTCGACTCGACGGTCATCGTGTGGGCCGGCGAATTCGGCCGCATACCGATGAGCGAGGGCGGCAACGGACGCGATCACAACCCGCATGGCTTCTCGATGCGGTTCGCCGGCGGCGGAGTGAAGGGCGGCCAAGTGATCGGCGCGACGGATGCCGTCGGTCTGCGTGCCGTCGAAGAACGCACACACGCGCACGACATCCCCGCGACGATCCTGCACCTGCTCGGTCTCGATCACACGCGACTGACTTACCGGCACGACGGGCAGGCCGGGACTGGAAAGTCCAGGCTACCGGCTTCGCGCGCCAGCTTGCGGAATTTTTGACTCGCAGCGCGCGCCCGTTTCTCCGATTCACGCCGCGCCCCGGCGAGTGCGCTGCCACTGAATCGCAGCCGCGCGCCGCGCACCCATGCTGTTCAGTTCCCACATCTTCCTGTTCCTGTTTCTGCCGCTGACACTCGGCGGGTTCTGCCTGCTCGCAAAATACGCGGGGCCAAGACAGGCGAAGGCGTCACTCATCCTGGCGTCGCTGGTTTTCTACGGGTGGTGGGATGTGGTTCCGCTCGGCAATTTCTTTCGGGATCACTTCCGCTGGATTCACGAGCACTTCCCCGGGATTCAGATCCCGTTCTGGCTTTCGTGGATACCGGTGTCGGCCTGCACGTTTCTGATCGCCGCCTCGATGCTCGTGAACTTCTCCCTCGGCCGGCGCATCGGTGCGGAGGTGAAGGCGGGGCGCTCCGGTTCCGGCCACGCGTGGCTTGTGTTCGCCGTCACGGCGAACCTGCTGCTGCTCGGCTATTTCAAATACGCCAATTTTTTCGTGGCTAATGTGAACGCCGTCCTCGGCACGCACTGGCACCTCGGGCAGATCATCCTCCCACTCGGCATCTCGTTCTTCACCTTCACGCAGATCGCGTATCTCGTGGATGTGCGGCGCGGCGTGGTGTGCGAATACGACCTCGGCGACTTCCTGCTGTTCATCACATTTTTCCCGCACCTCATCGCGGGGCCGATCATCCATCACAAGGAGATGATGCCGCAGTTCCGCGACCCGAAGACGTACCGGTTCGACTGGAACAATCTCGCCGTGGGCCTCGCGATTTTTTCCGTCGGGCTTTTCAAAAAGGCGGTCATCGCGGATCGCATCAGCGCCTCGGCGGGCAGGATTTTCGATGCGGGCGCGACGGTGCCCGCACTGCACATGCACGACGCGTGGGGCGGCGCGCTCGCGTACACGTTCCAGCTCTACTTCGATTTCTCAGGCTACTCGGACATGGCGATCGGCCTCTCGCGGATGTTCGGCATCGTGCTGCCGCTGAATTTCACCTCGCCGTACAAGGCCGCGAACATCACGGAATTCTGGCACCGCTGGCACATGACGCTCTCGCGATTCCTGCGCGACTACCTCTACATCCCGCTCGGCGGAAACCGCCACGGCGAGCCGCGCCGCTACCTGAATCTCGTGCTCACGATGCTCATCGGCGGCTTCTGGCACGGCGCGGCGTGGACGTTCGCGGTGTGGGGCGCATTCCACGGCGTATGCCTCGCGGTGAACCATCTCTGGCATGGCTTTTGGAAAAAGCGCACACGTCGCTCGCTGCTGCCGCCGTGGCTCGCGGGCGGCACCGCGCGCGTGTTTACCTTCGTGCTCATCGTGATCGGCTGGGTACTCTTCCGCGCGTCGGACCTGCACTTCGCGGGACGCATCCTCGGGGCGATGTTCGGGCTCGGCGCCACTCCCGCGCCGGCCACGCCGTCGCTGCTGAAGATGAACGTGTGGCCGTGGCTCGCGGGCCTGCTTGCTTTCGTGTGGCTGCTGCCGAATACGGCTGAAATTTTTAGCAGACACCAGCCGTATCCGGACGCCGTGAAGACGGATCCGGATGCAGAGCCGCGGTGGTATCACTGGAGCATGAGCACTGCGCGCGCGGTCGGCTGCGCGGCCCTCCTCGGCATCGCGATCCTCTCGCTCTCGAAGACCGGCGAGTTCCTTTACTACAACTTCTGATGAACCCAAGAGCCACCGACATCGGAACCACGAATGGACACGAATCGGCACGAGTGGGAGTGTCTCCGCTCGACTGTCGCCCGATGAGTGTGGCGGCACTTTTGCACTCCGCTTTCTTTGTGTCCATTCGTGTCCATTCGTGGTTTCCCACTCTGCGGAGTCTCGCATGAAGTCCCCTGCCCGCCGCTTCACACTCATCATGCTCGCGGTGTCCGTGCTCTTCGTCGGCGGGCCGGTGCTGCTGAACTGGCTCGTCGATCCCTATGATCGCTTCGGCAACAACACGATGGGCGTCTTCATCATGGCCGAGCGCGAGATGAAGCCCTCCGAGGTCATGCGCTTTCCGCACAACGCGCTGCTCATCGGCAACAGCCGCATCGCGTCCATTACCGTGGCGAAGGTGGGCGGCTTCCGCTTTTTTAACGCCTCGTTCGCCGCCGCGAACGCCGAGGAGATCTACTATTTTCTGGAGCACTACGCGCACCGGCAGGAACTCGTCGTGCTCGGCATTGACATGGGCATGCAGGATCCGACCGCGCTGAAAGGCGACATCTTCCGCCGCGGAGACTTCGCCGCGGTGAGCGAGCACCTCGTGAATCTCCAGACGGCGGAATACTCGCTCAAGACGATGTTCTCCCACTGGGGCGGCCAGCCGAGCCGCTACCTGCCCGACGGCTCGCTCGCCGCGCCGGAATGGGGGAAGGCCGGGAAAAAAGACGATCCGACCGCCGGGAAAAGATACCTCGACGACATGAAAAAGCACACGGTGCAGAACATCCTCACGCCGCAGCGCACACTGTCACTTTACCAGAAAATCGCCAGCCTGCTGCGTGAACGGAACATCCCGTGCGTGGTCGTGATGCCGCCGATTCACGAGGCCGTGTTCCGGCACGTCGGTGAGGCGGACAGGCGCGACATCTACGACGCGTGGCTGGCGGAGGTGGGCGCGATTTTTCCAAACGTGGTGAACCTCACCGACAGTCCCTACGGCTCGGCGTCGAACTTCTACCCGCGCGATCCGCTGCACTACAAACCGGAGGTCGGCGTGCAGTTCATGAACGAGGTCGTCGTGCCGTTTGCCAAGAAGGTCGTGGGCGAGCGCAAACCGTAGGCGTGAGCGGAAGGTCACGTCGCGCTCACCCGCGCGCTTACGCTCTTGACCGCAAGCCCCTCGATCGTCTCCCCGCACGTCCGCCACTCCTGCGCGGTGAGATGCCGCACCGCGCCGCCCTCGAAGTACATGCTCATGCGCCGGATCACTTCCTCCGCCGTGATCAGGTCGAGGCAGCGCGGCAGGAAATCCTCCGCGCGCCGTCCCGTTGCCTCCGCCGCCGCGTGCGCGGGGACGGGATCCTTCACGCCGCGCACGTAGCCCAGCGCGGGATCGCGGAGATGCACGACATTCGTGCAGAGCGCGTCAGGCTGATCCTTTTTGTCCCCGTCGCCGAGCGGCACCGTGCGCGACTTCCAGCAGCCGCCATTGTCGCAGCAGCGCAGCGCGCCATTCGTGTGGATGAACTGGTGGTGCGGATACGCCTCCCACTGCGCAGGCTCGCGCCCCCCGGCGACGACGACACACGGACGGTTCCGCGGCATCCCGCTGCGGACGGGCACCGCAGCGGCGAGGTGCATGAGCAGCGTGACCGGGCAAAGCACGCCCTGCGCATGATGCACGAGCCGCACAAGCTGCCGCAGATCCGTCCTCCCGCGCAGATCGAGCACACCGCGCAACGGCTCATGCCGGTGCCCCTTTTCCCCCACCTGCACGAAGAGGACGCGCCCGCGGAAATGATCCACCACCGCCTGGTAGCGCGCGTGCTCCCACCACTTTGCCGTGAAGTCAAATTTCCCGCCCGCATTCACGATCCAGAACGGCACCGGCTCGCGCGTGACCTCCTGCACCTGCGAAATCCACCGCCGCTCCTTCGCCGCGAGATGGATGTCGCCCTTGAAATCCGTCGGCGCAATCTCCACGCCGAGCTGCTCCGCGAGATGCTGCGTGAAGCCGTGGATGAAATGCCACGGCCCCGTGTTGCTCCGATGGATGAGCGGATACCGGCACTCCACGCGCTCCGCCTCCGCATCGTCGTCCCGCAGCGGCGTGAGGTGCGGATTGTTCTCCCACAGCGCGCCGCCCGATGTGCGCACATCCGTCGCAAATTTCCCCGGATGGCTCCGGTGCAAATCGCGCACCGCCGCCGTGAGCATCACGATGTCGCCCGGCGACTGCCGGTTGCTGAGGATCAGTTTTCGCATGGCTGCGGGCATCCTCGTTCCCCCATGCGAATTTGCATCCTGTTCACTTGCCATTGAAAATATCCCTGCCACCAAAATCCCAATCCGAAATGACGGGCGGCAGTCTTAATTTCACAGAAACCTGCTTGCCGTCAGCCTTGCGCAAGTAACGGACGCTGATTTCCTTGCCGGCTTCATCTGATACTGTTTCAGCGATGGTCGCTTCATTCATTTCCTTGCCTTTGAGCGAGGCAAATTCCTGAATTACATCTCCGGGCTTGATTCCTGCGTTCTCGGCGGCGCCGCTACCGGGTCGCAACCTCTCTACGACTGCGCCATATTCGTCAAAGAGGAGAATCGCACCAATCATTATTTGCGTATCGCACGGCAGCTTGGCATTCCTACGCAAATGATAGCGGAGCTTGCGAGTTGAGAAGTCAATCTCGGTATTGAATGCATATAGCCATTCCAAACCAAGAATGGAGCTTCTGGGATCGGAACTCACCGCTACCCCGCCTAGGTTTTTCCCCATCAACTCGCCTTTAAGGAACCACCCTTGCTTTGCCGAACTTACTCCTCCGCCAGCCATCTGACGCGCAGTAATTTTCGAAAGCTCGATGACTCCATCGCTGACCAGTGCATCAAAGACCGTTGACTCTAAAATAATGCAGTGATTCGAACCCGTATCTACCCCGAATAGGACAGAATGGCCCCCAATTTCTTCATGGAGTTCCGGGACATCGGCTTCTTTGTTCAATTCGACCTCTTTAATATCTGGCCCGTCCAATATCCATGAGCCGGCATGGATCTTCAAAGTACGGTCGTCATAATTTAACAATATTTTTCCGCGTTGCATCACGTCCATGGCAAGCACTCCAACAATCGGCTTCCCGACAAATCGAACCATCATTCTTAGGTCGGAGACCATCACTTTAGGGCGTTCATCCAGTATGGTTCCAATCTTGAGCGACGGGCCTTCGTAACACTTCATGATACGCTGTGTGCCCCCCAGCATCGTCACTCTGCGGTCCTCGACTTCTGGACCGATGGAGTCCTTAAGGAGGGAATCAATTACGGTTAACCCTGCACCGGTATCGAGGAGCATCAAGCACGGCCTGCCAGCCAAGCTAACCTCGGCGAGTAAATGGGTTGGGACTCTTGGTACACGTTGCTCATAAAGGATCGTATCGCGATGCTCACCAATGGCCCTGACAAAAGAGAGAAAAAAAAGAACGGCAAAAGCTTTCCTGAAGAGACAAGCGGGTTTCATTTTATTAAAATTAAGAGGAACGAGGGACAGACTGATTATTGACACCGTCACCCCTCGGCGAAGCATTCCCCGTCCCGTCGCGTTTCGCGTATTGGTTGAGCGCGTTTCCCTTGTAGTTTGCGATGCGACCGTTCACGGTCATGTGCCTGCTGTATGTTGTAGGGAATGGAAACATCGGGGTGAAATCGTACGTCAGCAGACGGGCAATGTCGTGCGGACTTTCGAGGAGGCAAGGTTGTTTTCAGGCGTTTCATCCATGATTCAAAGGCCAATAATCAGTCTGTCCCTTGTTCCTCGATGTCGCCCGGCGACTGCCGGTTGCTGAGGATCAGTTTTCGCATGGCTGCGGGCATCATCATTCCCACAGCCAATACCGCGTCCATTTCACTTGCCGTTGAAAATGTCCCTGCCAGCAAAATCCCAATCTGAAATGACGGAAGGCAGTCTTAATTTCGCGGAAACCTGCGTGCCGTCAGACTTGCGCAAATAGCGTATGCTAATCTCCTTTCCTGCCTCGTCTGCCACCGTTTCGGCAATAGTATCCTCATTCAGTTCCTTGCCTTTGAACGCGGCAAATTCTTGAATCACATCTCCCGGCTTGATCCCTGCATTCTCAGCCGCACCACCACCGGGCCGCAACTTTTCGACAAATGCACCCTCTTCGTCAAAAGACAGAATCGCCCCAACCATGAGTTGGGTCCAGCACGGCCGCTTAGGATCGCTACGCAACTGGTAGCGGAGCTTAAGACCAGCAGAATCTATCTCAGTGTTAAATGCGTATAGCCATTTTAAACCAAGTCTAGAGTAATTAGTTTCGGAACCTACCGAGACACCGGAAAGATCCTTGCCCATCAACTCGCCTTTGAGGAACCACCCCCGTTTTGCGGAACTGATCCCCCCCAAGGACACAGGACGATCATTCAACTTTGAAGGCTCAATGATCCCTTTTTCAACCAGAGAATCAAAAATCGATGACTTCAATCCAATACATCCATCATAACCTGTTTCTACACCGAAGGCGATAGAATGACCTTGAAGTCTTACATTGAATTCAGGAATGCCCGTTTCCTTGTTGAGCTCGACTTCATGAAAGTCACCCCTGTTCAAAGTCCATGGGCCAACATGGACAAGAAATTTTCGCTCGTCATAATTGAGCAAAATCTTTCCCCGCTTCATCACATTCATGCCAAGTATTCCAACGAATGGCCTGCCGGCCGTTCGAGCGAGCATTTTGAGGTCAAACATGTTAACTTCGGGGCGCTCATCCAATATGGCTCCAATCTTCAGCGAAGGGCCTGCGTAACACTTCGTGATACGATCTGTGACACCCGGTATCTTAATATTGCGCTTTTCAATTTCTGGGCCGACGGAATCTTTCAGTGACAAATCAATTGTGGTCAATTCTGACCCTGTGTCCAGAACCATCAAGTCTGGCCGACCGGCCAAGATCACTTCAGCTACCAAATGCGTCGGCACTCTCGGAACGATTTGCTGAAAAAGAACTTTATCGGGTTGCTCGGCTGCGGCCTTATCATAAGAGAACAGCAGAAGCCAGGCAGCAAGCAATTTCGAGAGGTGTCCGAGCATTATCATATATAAAATATCAGAACAAGGGACAGACTGATTATTCGTCCTGCGCGAGCCCTTGTTTTGGGGGAAAGCCACGACTGGCTGCCTGGCTGGGAAAGCGCTTGCATGTCGTACAGGATCGCCAGCGGGCAGTTCAGACGTCCTACGAATCACTGCTGTCCGACGAGTCACTGCTGTCCGACGAGTCACTGCTGTCCGACGAATCACTGCTGTCCGACGAGTCGCTGCTGTCGGACGAGTCGCTGCTGTCCGACGAATCGCTGCTGTCCGACGAGTCACTGCTGTCCGACGAGTCGCTGCTGTCCGACGAGTCGCTGCTGTCCGACGAATCGCTGCTGTCCGACGAATCGCTGCTGT